>DATLFD010000024.1:0-31777 GCA_035524935.1 Gammaproteobacteria bacterium
TGCCAGGCGAGCGTGACCTGCTCCGTGCCGAATGCAACGACGCGGATCCTGAATCTCCGCAGCTTCGCCGTGCGTACGCCGTCGGAGACGGAGATCTGCACGGAGTACTCCATGCCGACTTCAGCCTGCCCAGGCTGACCCGACAGCCGCCCGGTGCGCTTTTTGAAAGTCGCCCACTCGGGCTTGCCGGTGATCGAGAACGTGAGCAGCTTGTCGTCCGGGTTGTGCACTTCCGGCTGGAAGTCGTACGGGTTGTCTTGCACGGCGGCCGTGCCGGGCTTGCCCGTGATCGCCAGGCCGTCGTCCGCGACCTGCGCTGCGGCGATCGACTCTTCGAAGCGGCTGTCGTCTTCTCCACAGGCAGTCAGAAGAGCGCCTGCGCAGAGAATCGCTAAGCTCGTAACGATCCGGTGTGTGAGCTTGATGTTCATTCCGGGTTCCCTCTCGGACCTTTAAGGTCGCGGTTACAGGGGGCCCGGCTCGAATGCCGTCTCGAGGAAGGAAGTTCCGGTGCAAGGGGATGCCGCGGAGCGATACAGCCCGGCTTGCCGCATTGGCAGGCGGACTCACGGTACAGTTGGTGCTGTGCCGCTCCATCAGTGTGGCAACCCCGCTGTCGTAGGCATCGAGCCCGTAGACCGGAAGCTTTGCGTCCCCACCTTTCGATGGGTTTGCCTTTCTCGGGACGGGACGTCGCAAGACGAACCCCGTCGACTGTTACGCCGGCGAGCCGGCGGCATCTGCGAGGAGCCGGCGGAAGAAGTTCGTCGAATGCGGAAGGGGGTAGCTGGAGGAGCCGGCCATGATTGGCCGCAAGCGCCGCGCGATCGCAGCTGCTTCTCTGGCAACCCCGCTATCCTAGGCCGACGCCCTTAGACCGGTGGCTTTGCGCCCCCACCTTTCGATGGGTTTGCCCTTGCAGTGGGGTGACTATGCCGCAGTCGGCAGGCATCTGGCAAGCCGCGCGACCGGGCAAGTTCCGGAATTGTGACGCGCCTCACCTTTGCGGACAGAAATAGGGACATTCCTGATTTTCTTCAGAAAATCAGGAATGTCCCTATTTCCATTTCAGAAAATCAGGAATGTCCCCATTTCTGTCCGTCAGGCGCCCTTGAAGCTGTCCGGATTGAGCCGGTGTCTGGCCAGCAGCTTGTAGAAGTCGGTGCGGTTGCGCTTGGCGAGCCGCGCCGCGCGGCTGACGTTGCCGCCGGTGATCTGCAGGATCTGCGACAGATAATTGCGGGTGAATTCGTCGCGCGCCTCGGCAAACGACGGCAGCTTCGCGAGGTGCCCGCCGATCGACTTCTGCACGAGCTCGGCGCTGATGATCGGCGTGCGGGACAACGCGACGTTCTGCCGGACGACGTTGTAGAGCTGGCGCACGTTGCCCGGCCAGTCGGCCGCGACCAGCAGCTCGACCGCCTCGGGCGCATACACTTTGCGCGAGCCGTCCGAATCCCTGGCCAGCAGGTCGAGAAAATGCGCGACCAGCAGCGGGATGTCCTCGCGGCGCTCGTCGAGCGGCGGGATATCGATGTGCACGACGTTGAGCCGGTAGTACAGGTCCTCCCGGAAGTCGCCGGCGGCCATCATGTCCGTCAGGTTGCGGTGGGTCGCGGAGATGACCCGCACGTCCACCGGCACGGCCCGCGTGCTGCCGACCGGGCGGACCTGGGATTCCTGCAGCACCCGCAGCAGCTTGACCTGCAGCCGCATCGGCATGTCGCCGATCTCGTCGAGCAGCAGGCTGCCGCCCTCGGCGGCCTGGAAAAGGCCGCTGTGGCTGCGCGTCGCGCCCGTGAAGGCGCCTTTCTCGTGGCCGAAGAGCTCCGACTCGAGCAGGTTTTCGGCCATCGCGCTGCAGTTGATGGCCACGAACGGCCGCTCGCGCCGCGGGCTGGCCTTGTGAATGGCGCGCGCGAGCAGCTCCTTGCCCGTGCCGCTCTGACCGGTCAGGAGCACGCGGGCCTCGGATTCGGCGACCATCTTGGCCTGCGCGAGGCGCTCGTGCATGAGCGGGCTGCGCGTGATGATCTCGTCCTTCCAGGCCTCGTCGGAGTCGGGCAGGCCGGACACCCTGAGCGCGCGCTCCACGTGATCGAGAAGGTCCTCTTTCTCGATCGGCTTGGTGAGAAAGCCGAACGCGCCCGACTGCGTGGCCTCGACGGCGTCCGGGATGGTGCCGTGCGCCGTGATCATGAGCACGCGCAGACTCGGCCAGCGCCGCTGCAGCTCCTTGAGCAGGCCGATGCCGTCCATCTGGTCCATGCGCAGGTCGCTGATGACCAGGTCCGGGCGGAAGAGCGCCGCGGTGGCCAGCGCAGCTTCCGCGCTTTCCACGGCCTCGACCTCGTAGCGTTCTGCGCGCAGCCGGATGCTCAGCAGACGCAGCAGGCCGGGGTCGTCGTCGACCAGCAGGATCCGCCCGCGCGGGCTGTCGGACGCCGCCGGCTTCACGGCGTGGTCCCGCCTTCGCCGTCGCGCTCGCGGATCGACCGCTCGATGGAAGTCACCGCCTCGAGCTTGGCCTGCGCTTCCTCGAGCGCTGCGCGCAGGCGCCGGTTCTCGGCGAGGGCGTCGCGCAGCCGTCGCTCGGTATCCGTGTCCTGCCGGCTCGCGGCTTCGGCGGCGAGCGCCGCCAGTCGCTGGTTCTCGGCTTCGAGCCTGAGCCGCTGCTCGATGTCGAGCCGCTGTATTACGGCCAGCGCGTGCTCGTCCGGCAGCAGCGATTCGGGCGCGGCCAGAAGCTCGCTGAGCATCTGCTGCGCGGCCTGGTCGTCGCTCCAGGGGTGCCCCGGCTGGCCGAGCATCAGCGCGAGCGTCAGCCGATGGGTCGTGGTCGGCACGTCCTCGAAGGCCTCGCGCACCTGTGCGTAGATCTCGGCCTGGGTCGCCGGGTCAGCCTCTTTCAGCCGGCGCAGCTCGGTCAGGTAGACGCCGACTCCGGCAGGGTCGATCCCGTCGGCCCGCCCGGCCGGCGACGGCCATCCGGCGCAACCGGCCAGCGTGAGCAGGGCCGGCACCATCGATGCCCGCAGGGCGGATTTCAATCCGCGAGGGAACGGCCGATTGAGATCGGCCCTACGCATTGACCGCCACCGGGCGTCGCGGACGGACCTGCTCGCGCGGCATGCGGATGCGGAAATGGGCGCCGGGATACTCGCCGTCGACGAGCTCGACGATGCCGCCGTGCGCACGCACGCATTCGAGCACCACCGAAAGGCCGATGCCCGTGCCGCCGACGTGCCCGCCCTGCGGCAGCCGCCCCTGGTAGAAGGCCTCGAAAATGTGCGGCCGGTCCGCTGCCGGCACCCCCGGCCCGGTATCCGCCACGTCGATGATCGCGTCGCGGTCGCTCGCGACGGCCTTGACATGGATCACGCCGCCGGCCGGGGTGAACTTCGTGGCATTCGAGATCAGGTTGTCGATCACCATGCGCAGCTTCTCGGCGTCGGCATACAGGTCCATCTCGGTGACGTCGAGCTCGAGCCGGATACGCTGCCTGACCAGCGCCAGGCGATGGTGCCGGACGACCTGCCGGATGAGCCCGCCGAGCTCGAAATCGCTGAGCTCGAGCTGGGCGCTGCGACTCTGCCAGGCGCTGAAGGTGAGCAGATTCTCGATGAGCTGCTGCAGCTTGAGCCCGTTGTCCCGCAGTATGCCGGTCACCTCGCGCTGATCGCGCGCGAGCTCGCCCACGGCGCCGTCCATGAGCAGCTCGGTGCCTTCGCGGATGTTGGCCAGCGGCGTCTTGAGCTCGTGCGACATCTGGCGCAGGAACTTGTTCTTTTCCTGCGCCAGCTCGAGCAGCCGCAAGCGCAGCCACTCGAGCTGCTGGCCGAGCAGCTCGAGATCGCGCGGCCCGGTGACCACGAGCGGCCGTGAGAAGGTGCCCTTGCCGAGCTCGCTGATGGCGCGATCGATCTGGCGGATCGGCCGCGCGACCAGCAGCGTGAACACGATCACGAGCGCCAGCGTGCCGGGCAGCAGCGCGGCCGACATCCAGGCGAGACCGCGCTGCGCGCGTCGTGCGCTTGATTGCATGAGACCGAGCTCGGCGTCGATGAGCCGGTTGCTGGCCCCGGCGATCACCCCGGCATGCGCGGACAGCGCGCGGAAGCGGTCCGGCATGAGCTCCGGGGTGCCTTCGCCGGCGCGCAGGTCGGCGAGTATGCTCTCGCTCGTCGCGCGGAGCTGCACGAGGCTTTCGGTCACGGCGGCGTGGGCCAGCAGGCGCGACAGTGACTCGATCGTGTCCTTGAGCTCGGAGTGCTTGGCGACGTAGAGATTCAGCATCCCCGGATCGTTGAGCACCTGATAGAGCCGTGCGTTGCGCTCGAGCGACGTGATCTGCTCGACGATGAGCCGGCTCGCGCGCGTCGCCTGCACGCCGTTCACGATCAGCGCCTCGCTGCGTTCCGCGAGGCGGTCCATGTAGACCGCCGCCCAGAGCACGGCCGCAAGCAGCGGCACGGCCACCAGGGCGAAGCCGATCAGGATGAGGCCGAACAGCGATTTGGGGCGTGCGATCCGCATGGCGGCCCGTGGCGGGGGATCCGGACCCGGAATGGTAGCAATTTTCCCCTGCTGCAACCCCCTTCCGGCGGCGAGGGGGCCGGGGCAGGCGCCGGGAGCGGACGGGTCAGCCCGATACCCGACGCCGCTGGAGCTTGCGCTCCCACTCCAGGGAAGTGCGCACGATGAAGTCGAGGTCGTCGTGCTTCGGCTTCCAGCCGAGCGTGGTGCGAATCAGCTCCGAGTGGGCGATCAGGGTCGGCGGGTCGCCTGCGCGGCGGGGCTCCTCGCGGATGCTCAACGGGCGGCCATTGACGCGCTGCACGGCCTCGAGCACGTCGCGCACGCTGTAGCCGTGGCCATACCCGCAGTTGAGAACGGTGGACTCGCCCCCCTCGTCCAGGTAATCCATCGCCTCCAGGTGCGCGGACGCGAGGTCCTCGACGTGGATGTAATCGCGCACGCCGGTGCCGTCCGCGGTCGGATAGTCGGTGCCGTAGATCGACACGTGCGGGCGCGTGCCCACGGCCGCCTCGCAGGCCACCTTGGTCAGCAGGGTCGCGTGCCGCGTGGATTGCCCGATCCGTCCGCCCGGATCGGAGCCTGCGACATTGAAATAGCGCAGGATCACGTAGCGCAGGCTGCCCACGGCAGCGAGATCGCGCAGCATCCATTCGCTCATGAGCTTGGACGTGCCGTACGGATTGATCGGCGCGAGCGGGCTGTCCTCGCCGGCGATGCCGTCCGGAGGTATGCCGTACACGGCGGCCGTCGACGAGAAAATGAAATTGCCGACCCCCGCCTCCGCGCAGCTTTCCAGCAGGTTGCGTGTCGAGCAGGTGTTGTTGCCGTAGTACTTGAGCGGATTCTCGACCGACTCCGGGACGATGGTATGCGCCGCGAAATGCAGCACGGTGCGGATGCCGCGCTCGCCGAGCAACCGCGTGACGAGGTCGCGATCCCCGGTCTCGCCCACCACCAGCTCGCCGTGCAGCACCGCGTCGTCGAATCCGGTCGACAGATTATCCAGCACGGTAACCGGCACGCCGGCCTCGCCGAGCTGGCGGACCACGTGGCTGCCGATGTAGCCGGCGCCGCCGGTGACGAGAACGGGTGCTGCGCCCATCAAGCCTCCTGGACCGGTGCCGGGCACCGGTTATTCGGTTATTCGACAGTGGCCGGCATTTTACACAGTCGCGCTTTTGCGGTCTGATGCGCGCCATGCGTTCGGAGCCCGGAAACGACGCCGCGGCCAGGCCGCCTTATCACGATCTGTCGCCGGACGTGGTGCTGGGAGCCGTCGAGAGCACGGGCCGGCGCTGCAGCGGCAGCATCCTGGCGCTGAACAGCTACGAGAATCGCGTCTATCAGGTGTCGCTCGAGGAAGCCGCGCCGGTAGTCGTCAAGTTCTATCGCCCCGGGCGCTGGCCGCGCGCGGCCATTCTCGAGGAGCACGCATTCGCAGCCGAGCTCGCCGAGCGCGAAATCCCGGTCGTGGCGCCCGAGCGCACCGGCGACGAAACCCTGCACGAGCATGCCGGGTTTTCCTTCGCGGTCTATCCGAGCCGCGGCGGCCGCTGGCCGGAGCTCGACACCCGCGACGACCGGCGCCTCATGGGCCGCTTCATCGGCCGACTGCATGCGGTCGGCGCCGTGCGGGCGTTCCGGCACCGGCCCACCCTCGATCCGCACAGCTTCGGCACCGCGTCGCGCGAATGGCTGCTCGAGGGCTCGCTCATTCCGCCGGAGCTCGAGCCGGCCTATGCGACGCTCACCGCGGAGCTGCTCGAGCGCATCGAGACGCAGTTCGCGGCGCTGCCGGGACTCGAGGTCATCCGCCTGCACGGCGACTGTCATCCCGGCAACGTCCTGTGGACGGAAACCGGGGCGCACATCGTCGACCTCGACGATTGCCGGATGGGTCCCGCCATCCAGGACCTGTGGATGCTCGTGTCGGGCGACGAGCAGGAGCTGGCTCGAGGCCTTGGCGAGCTCATCGAGGGATACAGCGATTTCCATGCGCTCGATCTGCGCGAGCTGGCGCTGATCGAGCCGCTGCGCACGCTGCGCATGATGCATTACGCCGCATGGCTCGCCAGGCGCTGGAGCGATCCCGCATTTCCGCGCGCTTTCCCGTGGTTCGCCGAGCCGCGCTACTGGGAGCGCCACATCCTCGAGCTCCGCGAGCAGGCGGCGCTGCTCGAAGGCCCGGGCCTGCGCCTGAGCGTGACCTGATGTGACGCAATCGGTGTTATTGCCGCACCGGTCAGGGCACAATGCCTGCCGCCGCAGTGGCGGCGCGTGACGACGGGTGAATCACCGGATGCGGACCAGGACGGGCCTGTGGACTGTATGGGTTGTCGCGTTGCTTGCGGCCGGCTGCAGCGGAGGCGGCGGCGGCGGCAGCGGCGGCGGTGTCGTCGATCCGCCTGATCCGCCGCCGGCCGGCGGCGCGGACGGGACCGTTTCCGGGCAGGTCACCTTCGACCGCGTGCCGCACAACATGCTGACCGGCGGTCTCGACTACGCGGCGACCACTGCGGCACCCGTGCGCGGCGCCGTGGTCGAGGCGATCGACGCTGCCGGCGGCAGCACCGTGCTCGCCAGTACCGAGACGGACGCGAACGGCAACTACAGCCTCGATGTCCCGGCCGAAACGGCCGTGTTCGTGCGCGTCAAAGCGCAGGCGCTGCGCATCGGCTCGCCAGCCTGGAACTTCATGGTCGTCGACAACACCGGCAACGATGCGCTGTACGTGCTCGACGGCGGTGCGTTCGACACCGGCACGGAGGGCGTAGTGCGCAATCTGCACGCCCCGTCCGGCTGGGGCGGCACGTCCTACACCGGGCCGCGGGCAGCCGCGCCGTTCTCCATCCTCGATGCCGTCTACGAGTCTTTCCAACTCGTGCTGGGGGCGGAGCCCGGCGCGCAGTTTCCCCCGCTCGAGATCAACTGGAGCCCGGACAATCGGCCGGTCAGCCCGTTCGATCCCGAGAGCGGCGACATCGTGACCTCGTCGTATGTGGTGCGTAACGGCGTCGGCGAGATCTATCTGCTCGGTGCCGCCGACAACGACACCGACGAATACGACCGGCATGTCATCGCCCACGAGTGGGGTCATTATTACGAGAATGAGTTCTCCCGCGCGGACAGCATCGGCGGCCCGCACGGCATCGGCGACTATCTCGACATGCGGGTCGCGTTCGGCGAGGGCTGGGGCAATGCCTTCTCGGCCATGTCGCTGGACGATTCCGTGTATCGCGACGCGCTCGGCAACCGCCAGGCGACCGGCTTCTCGTTCGACGTCGAGAACAACGATTCGGCGGGCAACAACGAAGGCTGGTACAGCGAATTCTCGGTGCAGGCGATCCTGTACGACCTGTTCGACGCGGACAACGAAGGCATGGATTCGTTGACCCTCGGTTTCGCGCCCATCCACGACGTGCTGACGACGGCGCAGCGCACCAGCGAGGTGCTGACGAGCATCTTCTCGTTCATTCCGGCGCTCAAGGACGCCAATCCCTCGCTCGCCGCCAACATCGACGCGCTGGTGATGGGGCAGGGGATCGACAGCGTCGGCATGGACGAGCTGGGCAGCAGCGAGACCAACGACGCCGGCAATCCCGATATCCTGCCGATCTACCAGCCGATAGCCATCGGTGCAGGCAGCGTCAACGTGTGCAGCCTGGGCGGCAACGAGAACCCGCCGCAGGACTACGGCTCGATCAACAAGCTCGGCAATGCGCGTTTCCTGCATTTCACGGCCAACGCCGCCGGGCTTTACACGTTCGCCGCGGCGGGCGAGCCGGACACCGACCCGGACCTGGTGCTCCATCAGATGGGCATCATCGCGGTGTCGGACAGCGCCGCCGGCGGGCTCGAGTCGTTCAGCAGGCAGCTCGCTGCCGGCGACTACGTGCTCGAGGTCTATGAGTTCCGGAACATCACCGACGATCCGCGAGGGGAGACCTGCTTCGATGTGTCCATCAACTGATCGGGAATGCGCATGACCTGCATGCGCAGGACGGTTGTCGGAGCGGCAGCCGGGCTGCTGGTGGTCGGCCTGCAGTGCGCGGCGGGCGCCGCGCCCGCGCCGCTGGTGGCGGCCGAGCAGCGGGCGCATACCGCCAAGCCGTCCGCGCCCATCGATCTGCGTCATGCATTGCAGGGCGAGCCGACTGTTGGTCGGCCGCTGACCATCGAGCTCGAAATCACGTCGCGAGTCGCCGCGGACGACTTGCGCATCGAGGTCGCGCCGAACGACGACGCGCTCGCCCTTGTGTCGGTCACCGGCCCGCAGTTCGATGCCTCGGCCGGCAGTCGGTACACGCGGCGTGTCGTCGTAGTGCCGCGCGATGACGGTCACTATTACCTGACCGTGATCGCCACTCTCGTGCGCAACGGCGTGCCGCAATCCCGCGCGTTCTCGGTCCCTGTGCGTGTCGGCGACGCCGCGTCCGCCGGCGCGCACGCGCGTGTCGAAACTGACGCATCCGGCCGCCCGTTGATCTCGCTGCCGGCCGTCGAGACGACCACCACGCCCTGACCTTGTCTGCCGGAGTGGATCCACGGATCCGAACCCCGGTGGATCACTCCCGTGGACAAGTTTGGCGGGATTAATTTCCCAGCTCAATGTGCCGAAACGAGAGTCGAATCACACTCGTCACAACGACGCGTGACTATGATCGACCGAGATTCGCCGCCTCAGACGAGGCTCTTGCGCGGGCCGGGCATAACGGGGCTTATGTAAAATGAGTTCGGACGTCGGCATTGCCGTGAAAGCACGCGAGCGCACGCGCAACGCGCAGCTTCAGGTCATCCTCGACAATGTCAAGGACGCAATCCTGACGCTCGACGCGGCCGGACGGATCGCGAGCGTCAACCGCACGGCGGAGCGATTGTTCGGCTGCACGTCCGAGGCCATCGTCGGCCAATCGATCGAGACATTGCTGCCGGTCGCGGGCCGGCAATCCGTGACCGGCTGGCTCGAAGAGTTGTCGCGGCAGGTCGACGACACGCAGCACGACCTGTCGTCGCGCGAGGCCGATGCCCGTCACGTCGACGGTTCCTGGTTCCCGGCCGAGATCGCCGTCAGCAGGACGAGCGTCGGCAGCCGCGTGTTGTTCATCCTGTGCCTGCGGGACATCGCCGCGCGCAAGCAGTCGGAGCAGGCATTGCGTGACAGCGAGGCCCGCTATCGCACCCTCGTGGAGAACGCGCCCGAGATCATCGTGGTGCTCGACGTCGAGCACGACCGGCTGGTCGATGTCAACGAGAATGCAGCGCGCTTCTTCAGGATGAGCCGTGCTGCACTGCTCAAGTGCACGCCTTACGATCTGAGCCCGCCGCATCAACCGGACGGAAAGCCGAGCTTCGGCGTCGAGCGCGGACACATCAAGCGCGCACTCGCCGGTGAGGCGCCGGTCTTCGAATGGCTGCACAAGGATTCCTGCGGCAACGAGCTGCCGTGCGAGATCCGGCTGGTGCGGCTGCCGGCCGCGCATCGCGAGCTGATCCGCGCCAGCATCATCGACATTACCGAGCGCAAGCGCGCCGAGCAGCTCGCCGCCGGCGAGAAAAAGGTGCTGGAGCGGATCGCCGCGAACGCGCGCCTGCAGGAGACGTTGTCCGCGCTGGTGGAGACCGCGGATGCGGCGCTGCCGGGCGCGGCATCGACGGTCATGCTGCTCGATGAGAGCGGCGGAAAACTGTGGCACGCCGCATCCCGCGGCCTGCCCGAAGGCTATATGGCCGCCGTGGACGGCATCGAGCCCGGTGAAGGAACCGGGTCGTTCGGTCTCGCGGTATTCCGCCGCGGCGTGGCGGTCGTCTCCGACATCGAGCGCGACGCGAGCTGGGCGAAGCTGCGCGAGCTCGCTTCGCGTTACGACATCCGCGCCTGCTGGTCCATGCCGATCGTGTCCGGCGCCGACGATCGTACGCTCGGCGCATTCAGCGTCTATTACCGGACGCCGCGCAGTCCCGCGCAGCGCGACATCGAGCTGCTCGGGCGGCTGACCCAGCTTGCCGGTATCGCCATCGATCGCAAGCAGGCCGATGAATCTCTGCGCAGCAGCGAAGCGCGTTTTCGCGGCCTGTTCGAGAACGTCGCCGCCGGTCTCTACCACACGACATTCGAAGGCGAGCTGCTGTCGGCGAATCCCGCCCTCGTGGCGATGCTCGGCTACGACAGCGAACAGGAGCTGCGCGAGGCCGGGCCGACCGTGGCGCACTATGTCGATCCACGCGACCGCGACCGCCTGATGCGAAAACTCAAACGGCACGGCGAAGTCCACAACTTCGAGTACCGGCTCAAGTGCAAGGACGGGTCCGTGCTGGACGTGCTCGAGAACGTCCGCGCGCTGCACGACGAGCAGGGCAATATCAACGGCTATCTCGGCACCATCAACGACATCACCGAGCGCAAGCAGGCCGAGTGCGCCCGGTTCGAGGAAAAAGAACGCGCCGAAGTGACGCTCAAGGCGATCGGCGACGGCGTCATCACGACCGATGCCGCAGGCATCATCGACTACCTGAACCCGATGGCCGAAAGCCTCACCGGATGGCAGAGCCGGGAGGCGCGCGGCCGGCTGATCGGCGAGGTCTTCCGGCTCTCGAGCGAGGCCGGCGAGGCGCAGAACACCGTGCTCCGCTGCCTGCAGGAAAAGCGGCCTATCACGCTCGCGGAGCCGTCCCTGCTCGTGGACCGCGAGGGCAACGAGACCCTGGTCCAGGACACGGCCGCGCCGATCCGCGACCGCGACGGGCGGCTCACGGGCGTCGTCATGGTATTCCACGACGTCGGCCGCGACCGCCGGCTGCGCCGGCAATTGTCCTACCAGGCCCGTCACGACGCGCTGACCGGCCTCATCAACCGCCATGAGTTCGAGAATCGGCTGGCCGATGCGCTGGTCGCAGCCCGGACCGGAAGTCCTGCGGAGAGCGCATTGCTCTATCTCGATCTCGACCAGTTCAAGGTCGTCAACGACACCAGCGGCCACGGCGCCGGCGATCAGCTCATCCGCCAGGTCACCACGCTGCTGCAGGCGCAGGTGCGGGCGCGGGACACGATTGCGCGGCTCGGCGGCGACGAGTTCGGCCTCCTGCTCGAAGGCTGCGCCATGCCGGAAGCCGTGCGGATTGCCGAAGGTCTGCGCCGGGCGATCCGCGACTACCGGTTCGTGTGGGAGGAACGCGCGTTCGGCATCGGCGTCAGCATCGGCATCGTGGCGATCACGCCCGAGACCGCCAGCGCGCAGTCCGCCATGAGCGCCGCCGACGTCGCCTGCTACACGGCGAAGGATCTCGGCCGCAACCGGCTGCACGTCTATCAGGCCGGCGATACCTCCGAGCGACACAAGGAAATGCAGTGGGTCTCGCGCCTGACCCAGGCGTGCGAGGAGGACCGCTTCGAGCTCTTCTTCCAGCCCATCGTGCCGATAGGCGCGACGCCGGGCGGGCGCGGCCATTACGAGCTGCTGCTGCGCATGCGCGACGCGCAGGGCCAGGCCATCCTGCCGAGCGAGTTCATTCCCGCGGCCGAGCGCTACAACCTCATGTCGACGCTCGATCGCTGGGTCGTGCGCCACGCACTCGAGCACCTCGCCCAGCGGCCGGATGCCGAACCCCACGAATCCTATACGCTGGCGATCAACCTGTCCGGAAACTCGTTGAGCGATGACGATTTTCTGCACTTCGTCACGCGCGAGCTCGAGACGCATTGCGTGGCGCCCGGGTCCATCTGTTTCGAGATCACCGAGACGGCCGCGATCGCGAACCTCGGGCGCGTCGTGCATTTCATGAACGCCCTGCGTAAGCTGGGCTGCCTGTTCTCGCTCGACGACTTCGGCAGCGGGCTGTCGTCATTCGCATATCTCAAGAGCCTGCCGGTCGATTTCCTGAAAATCGACGGCTATTTCATCAAGAACGTGAGCCGCGACCGCATCGACCACAGCATGGTGGAAGCGATCAGCAAGATCGGCCGCTCGATGGGCATCAAGACCATCGCCGAGCGGGTCGAGGACGGCGCCGTTCTGGAGACGCTCGCAAAAATCGGCGTCGAATACGCGCAGGGTTTCCATATCGCCCGCCCCAAGCCCGCAGCAGGCTTCGCGGCCTTCGCCAACGGCGGTTGCGCACAGGCATTGAAGCTAGCGTAGGGCGGGTTTCAACCCGCCGTGCACGGCGCACGTCGGGCGGGTTGAAACCCGCCGTGCAAGGCGGACTGAAGTCCGCCCTACTGGACAACGACGGCGCGCGGAGTATATGTTGCCCCGACCCTGCGACAGGAGGGGTGAAGCTCGATTCCGCCATCTTGAACAGACAAAACACCCAACTACAAGCCATACCCGGGCCGGTTGCCCCCGATCCGCTCATCGGTCCGCAGGATCCACCGCCTTTCGAGATTCTCAACCCGCACGGTTGCGCGCCCGCTCTCGTGGTCTGCGACCACGCCAGCCGAAGCATTCCTTCCGCCATGCACGGGCTCGGCCTCGACGAGCTCGCGCTCGCGCGCCACATCGCCTGGGACATCGGCGCCGGCGATCTTGCGCGCGGCCTGGCCGCGCGCCTCGACGCGCCTGCCGTGCTGGCCGGCTATTCGCGGCTCGTCGTCGACTGCAATCGTGCGCTCGAGGATCCGACCGCGTTTCCCGCCGTCAGTGACGGCGAGCGCGTGCCCGGCAACACGGGGCTCAGCGAGTCCGACAAGGCGTGGCGCGCGCGCTGCTTCTACTGGCCTTATCACGATGCCGTGGCGCAGATGCTCGGTCGCTTTCGCGCGCGCCGCGCCGTGCCGGCTTTCATCTCGATTCACAGCTTCACGCCATTCCTGCGGGACGGGGACAGGCCGTGGCACGTCGGCATTCTCTGGGACCAGGACCCGCGCATGGCGAGCGTGCTGCTCGAGCGGCTGCGCGGCGAACCCGGCTTGTGCGTAGGCGACAACGAGCCCTATTCGGGCCGACTGCCGGCGGACTTCACGGTCGATCATCACGCGGAAAGCGCCCGCCTGCCGAATGTTTCCATCGAGGTGCGCCAGGATCTGCTCGAGTCGCCGGCCGGCGTCGGCGAATGGGTCGGCAGGCTCGGCGCGGCGCTCGCCGACATTCTCGGCGATGCAGTACTTCGCGAGCGATACCTGGGGCCTGAAGGCAGCGGAGATGGTGGCGAACAAGGAACCTGATTTCACGGTCGGCATCGAAGAGGAGCATCTGCTCGTCGATCGCGAGACCCGCGACCTGGCCAACGATCCACCGGCCGCGATGCTCGAGGAGTGCGCCTACCTGTGTGAGGGCCAGGTGAGCCCCGAGTTCCTGCGTGCGCAGATCGAAGTCGGCACCCGCGTCTGCAACACCATCGACGAGGCGCGCTGGGATCTCGCGCGCCTGCGCCGTGTCATCGTGCAAGTCGCCGGAAGGCACGGTCTCGCGCCGATCGCGGCGTCCACTCATCCGTTCGCGCACTGGCTCATGCAGAAACGGACAGAAAAGGACCGCTATCGTGCGCTCGCGCGCGAGATGCAGGCTTCGGCCCGGCGTCTGCTGATCTGCGGAATGCACGTGCACGTCGGCATCGACGACGACGAGCTGCGCATCGATCTCATGAACCAGCTCGCGTATTTCCTGCCGCATCTGCTGGCCATGAGTTGCTCGTCGCCGTTCTGGGAAGGCGAGAACACGGGCTTGAAGTCATATCGCCTGACCGTGTTCGATGCCTTGCCGCGAACCGGGCTGCCGGAACCTTTTGCCAGCTTCGCCGAATATCAGCGCCACGTGAACGTGCTCATCGAGGCCGGCGTTCTCGAGGATGCAACCAAGATATGGTGGGATCTGCGGCCGAGTGCGCGCTACCCGACGCTCGAAACCCGGATCATGGACGTCTGCACGCGGCTGGACGATGCAGTAAGCCTCGCCGCGCTGGTCGTCTGCCTGCTGCGCATGCTGTTCCGCCTGCGGCGGAGCAACCAGCGCTGGCGGATCTATGCGCGCATGCTCGTCAACGAGAACCGCTGGCGTGCGCGCCGGTACAGCTTCGACGACGGTCTCATCGATCTCGCCAAGGGCCAGGTAGTACCTTTCGAAACCTTGCTCGACGAGCTCATCGAGCTCGTGCTCGATGATGCCGAGCACCTCGGCTGTGCGCAGGAGGTGCTGCGCACACGGGACATCCTCGGGCGCGGCACGAGCGCGCATCGCCAGGTGGCGATCTACGAGCAGGCCAAGGCCGATGGTGCCGCCGAGACGGAAGCGCTGCAAGCCGTTGTCGATTTCCTCATCGAAGAGACCGCGCGCGGCCTATAGGGGTAAATAGGGACATTCCTGATTTTCGGAAACGAAAATCAGGAATGTCCCTATTTACCGAAAATCAGGAATGTCCCTATTTACCTGTCGTCGAAGCGCTTTGCGATGGCGCCGTAGGCATCGATGCGGCGGTCGCGCAGGAACGGCCAGCCCTGGCGCTGAGTCTCGATGCGCGTGAGGTCGATGCCGGCGATCAGCACGGTTTCGGTGTCGGCCGGCGCGCGGCACACCAGCGAGCCGTCGGGTGCGGCGACGAAGCTCCGGCCCCAGAACTCGATGCCGCCGTCGCCGCCGCCGGCCGGCTCGAAACCCGTGCGGTTCACGGCCGCGACGAAACAGCCGTTCGCGACCGCGTGCGCGCGCTGGCTGAGCTCCCAGGCCTCGTGCTGGGCCGCGCCGGTCTTGTCCTTTTCCTCCGGGTGCCAGCCGATGGCGGTCGGATAGAAGAGAATCTCCGCGCCCTGCAGGGCGGTGAGCCTGGCTGCCTCGGGATACCATTGATCCCAGCAGATCAGCACACCCAGCCGGGCCCGATCGGTCGCGAAGCTCTTGAAGCCGAGATCTCCCGGCGTGAAGTAATACTTCTCGTAATAGCGGGGATCGTCCGGAATGTGCATCTTGCGATACTTGCCGATGTACCCGCGGTCGCGGTCGACGACGGCCGCGGTGTTGTGATAAAGCCCCGCTGCGCGGCGCTCGAAGATGCTGAGCACGACGGTGATGTCGAACTCGGCGGCCAGCCCGGCAAACTCCGTGGTGAGCGGACCGGGCACTGGCTCGGCGAGCGCAAACCGCCCGGCGTCCTCCGTCTGGCAGAAATAACGCGAGGTGAACAGCTCCGGCAGGCAGACGACCTGCGCGCCGCCGGCCGCCGCCTCGCGGGTCATGCGCAGCGCCTTGTCCCGGTTTTCCGCCACGTCGTCGCCCATCCGCATCTGCACGAGCCCGACGCGGAGCTCACGCGGCTCATCGCCGCCGGTCACGATTGCGCCTCCCGCGCACGATCGGCCTCGGCGCGGGCCGGCGCCGCGGCCGCGTTCTGCGTGTCGACGTAGGTGCTCTGCGAGAAGCATCGCATGTACTGCTCGAGCAGCTCGGTGCCGACGCGCGGCCGGATCACCCCCGCCTCGACCTTCTGGCGGATAATCTGGCTCATGCGTCGCTGCAGGTCGTTGGGAAAATACTGCACGGACGCGAGCATCTCCTCGATAGTCATGGCCGGCAGAATTTTCTCGATGTAATAGCCGCCGGGCTCCTCGGCGTCGGCATACACGTGCGCCTCGGCGACGCGGCCGAACAGGTTGTGGGCGTCGCCCATGATGTCCTGATAGGCGCCCATCATGAAAAAGCCGAGATAGTAGGGCTCACCGGCGCGCAGCCTGTGCAGCTCTATGAAGCGTTTGTCCGGGTTGGCGGATACGTAGTGCGACACCTTGCCGTCGGAGTCGCAGGTCAGGTCCACGAGCACCGCCCGCCGCTCCGGCCGTTCGTCGAGCCGGTCGATGGGCAGGATGGGAAAGGTCTGGCCGATTGCCCAATGATCGATCATGGAGCGGAAGACCGAAAAGTCGCACAGATAGTGCTCGGCGAGCTCTTCCTCGAGCACCTGGAATTCCGGCGGTACGATGTCGGGCTCATGCTCGCCGAGACGCACGAGTATCTCCGTGCTGACCGACCAGTAGAGCCGCTCCGTGAGCGCCTTCTGCTCGATCGGCAGGTAGCCGAAGCCGAAGCGCGCCGATGAGTCGCGGCGCAGCTCGACCGCATCGTGATAGGCCTCGAGCAGTTCGTCCAGCGCCCGCGCCGCGGCGGGCTTCGTCCTGCGACCCTTGCGCGTCCGCCTGAGCCGGCTCAACACGTCGAACAGCCGGTGGACGATGAAATGATCGTGCGCCGAGGGGCGGAAATCCGCGGCGATCAGATCTTTCGGATAAGCGCCCAGCACCTCGACGACGAGCACCGAATGATGCGCCGTCATTGCGCGGCCGCTCTCGGAGATGAGCACCGGTTGCGCCACGTCCTGCTCGTCGCACACTTCCTTGACGCCGAAGACGACCGCGTTGGCATATTCCTGCAGCGAATAATGGACGGAATAGCCCGACGGGCTGTCGGGGGCATCGTGGCTGACGCCCAGTCCGCCGCCCACGTCCAGGTAGCGGATCGGCACTTGCCGCCGGGCAAGCTGCGCATAGCACTGCGCGATTTCCTTGACTGCGGATTTCAGGATCTGGATGTCGGCAATCTGGCTGCCGAGATGGAAATGCAGCAGCACGAAGCCGGCGAGGCTGCCGCTCTCGTCGAGCCGCTCGATGAGCGCGACGAGCTCCGGCAGCGACAGGCCGAACTTCGAGCGGTCGCCGCCCGAGGCTTCCCAGCGGCCCGATCCGGCGGTGGCCAGCCGGATACGCGCGCCGAATCGCGGCTCGACGGACATTTCCGCGCCGAGGCGCACGATTTCCTCGAACTCGGAAAACTTCTCCACCACGGGGATGACCAGCTTGCCGAGCCGCTGAGCCGACAGGATCGATCTGAGCATCATGGCGTCCTTGACGCCGTTGCAGATCAGCAGGGCGTCGTCGTCCTCGAGATGCGCCAGCGCCGCGACCAGCTCGGCCTTCGAGCCGCATTCCAGTCCCATGCCGTATGGGCGGCTGGCCTCGAGCACTTCCTCGACCACCTCGTGGAGCTGGTTGACCTTGATGGGGTATACGGCGCGATAACGGTTTGCGTATCCGGCATCGGCGATCGCCTCGGCGAAGGCCTCGTTCAGGCGGCGGACCCGCGCCTGCAGGATGTCCTGGAACCGGATCAGGGCGGGCAGCGAAACGCCCCGCGCACGAATGTCGTCGACGACGCGCGGCAGATCGATCGTCAGGTCGCTGTCCGGCAGCGGTGTGACTGCGAGATGTCCTGCGGTATCGATCCTGAAGAAGCCGTCCGACCAGGCATGCACGCGGTAGAGCTCCGCGGCGCGATCGGTGGTCCATGCGTCGGCGATCGCGGCGGCGCCGGCCGCGTCCTGTCGATCGGCTGCTTCGGGCATGGCTGCTCCTCCGTTCAGGTGGGTGGATCGAGGACGCAGGCGAAGATCAGCGGTGCGACGATGGTGGCGTCGGACTCGATGACGAATCTGGGCGTGTCGGCGGATAGCTTGCCCCAGGTGATTTTCTCATTGGGCACCGCCCCGGAATAGGACCCGTAGCTCGTCGTAGAGTCGCTGATCTGGCAGAAGTAGGTCCAGCGCGGGATATCGGCGAGCTTGAGGTCCTGCTGCAGCATCGGCACTACACAGATGGGGAAATCGCCGGCAATTCCGCCGCCGATCTGAAAAAAGCCGATGCCGGCGTCGCCGCAGTTGCCGCGGTACCAGCCGGCCAGCTCGATCATGTACTCGATGCCGCCGCGCACGGTGTGCACATTGCGGATCTCGCCGGTCATGCAGTGCGAAGCGTAGATGTTGCCGAGCGTCGAATCTTCCCAGCCGGGCACGATGAGCGGCAGCTTGCGCTCCGCCGCGGCCACCATCCAGCTGTCGGCGGGATCGATCTGATAGCTTTGCACGAGGGCGCCGCTGTCGAGGATGCGGTACAGGAACTCATGGGGAAACAGCCGCCGGCCTTCGCGGTCGGCGGCGGTCCACTCGCCGAGGACCGCGCGTTCGATGCGGCGAATGGCTTCCTCCTCGGGGATGCAGGTGTCGGTCACGCGGTTGAGATGCCTGGCCAGCAAGGCCTCCTCGTCGGCGGCGGTCAGGTCGCGATAGCCCGGGATGCGCAGGTAATGATCGTGCGCGACCAGGTTGAAAATATCCTCCTCCAGATTCGCCCCGGTGCAACAGATGGCGTGCACCTTGCCGCGGCGGATCATTTCCGCGAGCGACAAGCCGATCTCCGCCGTGCTCATGGCACCGGCGAGGGTCATCAGCATGCGGCCGCCGTTCTCCAGGTGACGGTTGTACGCGTCTGCGGCGTCGATCAGCGCCGCGCTGTTGAAATGGCGGAAGTGATGGCGAAGGAAATCCGCAACGGGGCGCTTGCTCATGAGCGGCTTTTTCCGAGCGAGGCCAGAAAAGAGACCGCACCTTAGGACATGGTCCGGCCGCGCGCAAGCGGCAGGGCCGGCACCTGCTGCGTCAGGCAGTGGAAGGCGCCGAGGCCGACGACGAGCTTGCGGCAGTCGATGGGCAGCACCTTCCGGCCCGGGAAACACTCTGCGAGTATGCCGGCCGCGGTATCGTCGGCAGGATCGGCGAACGCCGGCGCCAGCACAACCGCATTGGCCACGTAGAAATTGGCATAGCTGGCCGGCAGCCGCTCGCCGCGGTGAAACTGCGGCGCGGGCATCGGCATTTCGATGACCTCCAAAGCGCCGCCGTCCGCCATCCTGAACGATCGCAGCCGTCGGAGATTTTCGCGGAGCGGAGCGAAATTCCCGTCAGCGGCGTTCGATTCGACGACCGTGACCACGGCATCACGCGCAACGAAGCGCGTCAGATCGTCGACATGGCCATCGGTGTCGTCGCCAACGATGCCCTCGCCGAGCCACAGGATCTCGTTCGTTCCGAACAGCTCGCCGAGACGCGTCTCGATGCGCTGCCGATCCATGCCCGGATTGCGGTTGGGATTGAGCAGGCATTGCTCCGTCGTCAGCAGCGTCCCTGCACCATTGACGTCGATGGAACCGCCCTCGAGGATCATTCCGGCCTCGAAGCGCGGCACTCCGAGCGTGCCGGCCATCCGCCGCGCGACCGCATGGTCGAGATCGAACGGCGGATACTTTCCGCCCCAGGCGTTGAATCCGCAGTCCACGGCAGCCAGCGGCGTGCCGAGCGCGGGCGGCCGCACGACGAAGATCGCGCCGTGATCGCGGCACCAGGCGTCGTTGGTGGGAATCGAATGGAACACGACCTGCGCCGGGTCGGCCGCGGCGTCCTCGAGATACTTCCGCGCGCGAGTCGCGTGAGTCTCGTCGAGGACGTTGATGCGCACGGTCTCGCCGGCAGTGAGCGCCGCGACCGCGCGGGCCATGACGGGCTCGGCATGCTCGAACACTTCCGGCCAGGTGCTGCGGTTGTGTGGCCAGGAGATCCAGGTCGCCTGGTGCGGCTCCCACTCGGCCGGCAGGCGATAGCCGAGCGCCGCGGGCGAAAGCCTCGATCCGCACATGGCGGGCATTATACGGGGCCGGCCTTCGCCCTTACGGAGCGCAAATGTCTCGACGTTTCGCGGCCCGTAACGCATCATTGCGCCCCATGGACCGGACCGCGGGCGTCAGGATTGCGCATGGCGGGTAGAATGCCTGCCTATCCTGCGGCCGACAGGGGCCTCTGCTGATGCGCTTCGACATCGCCCGCTCCATCCGGCATAAGCTCACCGTGATCATTCTCGGCACCACTCTGGTGGCGCTGCTCGTGACGGCTGTCGCGCTGCTGCTGTACGAGGTGCGCATCTACCGCCAGGACTGGATCAGCGATCTCGTCACCCAGGCCGACATCCTGGCACGCACCAGCGCGCCCGCGCTCGCATTTCGCGACCGCGATGCTGCGCAGGCGGACCTCGCGCCGCTGCGCGGCCGGCAGAGCATCCAGGCGGCGGCGCTCTATAGCGCCGATGGCGAGCTGTTTGCCACTTACAGCGTCGATCCGCAGCGAGAGGCGTTTCCGAGCGCGCCCGCGGGCGAGCTCTACAGAATCGAGCAGGGCAACCTGCTCGTGTCCCTGCCGATCATCGAGGGCAGGGAGCAGCTCGGCACGGTCTATCTCCGCGGCCGCTCGGAGCTGGCGGGGCGGATCCAGGATTATCTATTCATTCTCGCCGCGGTCCTCGCGATGAGCCTGCTGGTCGCCGCGCTGCTGTCGGGCCGCATGCAGGGAAGCGTGACCCGGCCAATCCTCGCGCTGACCGATGCCGCGCGCAAGGTCGTGCAGACGCGCGATTTCTCGCTGCGCGTGCCGAAGACCACCGACGACGAGATCGGCATCCTCGTGGATGCCTTCAATTCGATGGTTGCCGAGGTCGGGCAGCACGCCGCGGCACTCGAAGCGAGCAACCGGTCTCTCATGCACGAGACTGAGGAGCGCAGCGCCGCCGAGGCTGCGCTGCGCGATGCGGACCGGCGCAAGGATGAGTTCCTCGCCACTCTCGCGCACGAGTTGCGCAATCCGCTCGCCCCCATGGTCAATGCCCTGACCATTCTCGGCAACCCCGAAATCGATGCCAGGATGTCGCAGCGCGCCCGCGACATGATCGGGCGGCAGCTCGCCCAGATGGTGCGCCTCGTTGACGATCTGCTCGACGTGTCGCGCATCACGACCGGGAGGCTCGCAGTGCGCAGGCACCCGGTCGAGCTGGAGACCATCGTGCGCAGCGCCGTCGATACGGTTCGCCCGCTGCTCGAAAGCCGCCGGCAGGAGCTGTCGTGCAGCCTGCCGGACCGGCCGGTGCATCTGCACGCGGACGCCACGCGTCTCGCGCAGGTGTTCGCCAATCTGCTCAACAACGCCGCCAAATACACCGAGACCGGCGGCGGCCGCATCGCGCTCTCGGCGCGCCTCGAGGGCGACGACACCCTGGTCCTGGAAGTGGCCGACACCGGCATCGGCATCGACCCGGATATGCTGCCTGCGATCTTCGAAATGTTCACGCAGGTCGACGATTCGATCGAACGCCGCGAGTCCGGGCTCGGCGTGGGCCTGTCCCTGGCTCGGCGGCTCGTCGAGCTGCACGGCGGCACGATCGAGGCCGGCAGCCCGGGGCTCGGTCGCGGCAGCACGTTCACGGTGCGCCTGCCGGTGCTCGCGACGGAGGAGCCGGCACGCGACCGGGAACCCGACTGCGACGGGCGCACGCCGGCGCAGTATCGCGTCCTGCTCGTCGACGACAATGTCGATTTCGCCACCAGCCTGGGCCTGCTGCTTAAAAGCCTGGGGCATGAAGTCCGCATCGCGCACGACGCGCCGAGCGCGCTGGAGACGGCGGGGCGATTCAGGCCGGAGTTCGCCTTTCTCGATATCGGCCTGCCGGGAGTCAGCGGCTACGAGCTCGCGCGGCGCCTGCGCGAGTCGCCCGACAGCGCTGCGGCCGTGCTGGTCGCCGTGACGGGCTGGGGACAGGACAAGGATCGCCGCCGGGCGGAGGAGGCCGGCTTCGACCGGCACCTGGTCAAGCCGGTCGAGCTCGCGACCATACGCTCGGTGCTCCACACCCTGGCGCCCGGCCGCGCGCGCGCGTTTTCCCGGGGCATGAACGGGGCGGCGTCATGATCGCGCCGGGCCGCAAGATTGCGCAGGGGGCGGCGTTTCGACTCGCGTTCACGCTGATGCCGTTTTTTCTAATCGCCCAGCCCGCTCCGGCGCACGTGCTCACCGAGCTGACCATCGAGGAGCTGAGCAACATCGAGGTATCGTCGGTCTCCCGGCGGCCGGAATCCCTCGCCGTGGCGGCGGCCTCGATCTATGTCATCACCGGCGAGCAGATTCGCCGCTCGGGTGCCGTCACGCTCCCCGAAGCGCTGCGTCTCGCGCCGAACCTGCAGGTGGCACGCACCGATGCGCGCGAATACGCGATATCTGCGCGCGGATTCCAGTCGGGCACCGCCAACAAGCTGCTCGTGCTCATCGACGGGCGCACCGTGTACTGCGCAGCCTCGAGCTCGCGCCGGCGGGCAGCGATGCGGCAACGGTTATCGGCAACGGTTTCGAGGGCGACATCACGGGGCTCGAGGCCTGGGGAAGCTGGCAGGTGACCACTGCGTGGCGGCTCAACCTCGGCGGATTCGTGATGGACCAGGACATCTCCCAGGAGGGCGGCAGCACGGACATGCTCGGACCGAGGACGCTCGGCAACGACCCGGACTTTCAACTCATGCTGCGATCGACGCTCGACATCGGACCGTACCGCGAGCTCGACGTGATGCTCCGGCACGTCGACGACCTTCCGGACCCGGCCGTGCCGTCCTATACGGCCGTCGATGTGCGCTTTGGATAGCAGGCGACGCGGACCTTCGACGTGTCGCTGCTGTTGCGCGACCTGTTCGATTCGAGCCACGCGGAGTTCGGCGCGGAGGCAACGCGCAGCGAGTTCGAGCGCGCGGTGTTTGTAAATCTTGTGTGGCATCCATAAAGGACTGCTACGAGGTGCGATTATGCCAGGAGGCATGAAAACGAAACGCCCGGAGCGGCGGACAGCCGCGCGGGCGACGATGCTGGTCTTGCTGGCGGGAAGCGGATGGCCCGGCGCAGCCGCGCTGGCGCAGGATACGCCGTATGCGTCCGACGAGGTCAAGGCCGCGTACCTGTACCACTTCGGCGCGTTCGTTGAGTGGCCGCCCGGCGCGCAACCGGAAGAGGCGATCACCATCGCCGTGCTCGGCGACCCCTCGGTGGCAGCAGAGCTCCAGGCGATGGTGCCCGGCCGGACGGTGCAGAAGTGGCCTGTTCTCGTGCGCGAGATCGCCTCGATCGAGGAGCTCGGCGACGCGCAGATCCTGTTCATCGGAGAGGAGCCGGCTGGCGACCTTTCGCGCCACCTCGAGGCGGTACGCGGCCGTCCCGTGCTCACCGTCACCGAGGCCAACGGCGCGCTCGATCAGGGCGCGGTCATCAATTTCGCGCTGGTCGGCCAGCGGGTGCATTTCGAGATCTCGCTGCCGGCCGCGAGCCGGGCCGGCCTCGAGCTGAGCTCGCGGCTGCTCGGCATCGCGTTGCGCGTCGAGCAGAGCAGCAGGTTGCATCACGCGCCGCGGGTGCAGCTCGCGGCGTTGCACGGGAGCACCCGGGCCCGGTCCTGACGACGACAGTCAGCGAGGACCGGGTACCGGCTCGTGACCCCGGCGAAAGCCAGGGCGATGCGACCCTGGTCGCTTATGAGTTGACCGGAATTCTTGCCTCGTAGTCCGCTTCCAGGCGCGTATGCGTGGGCCAGAAGCTTTCCGGCTGCCGGCCGCTCAGGCGGTCGATCAGGATGCCGACATGCGCGTGCCAGCCGGCGGATACGCTGATCATGTCGTCGCGTGTTGCAAGGCGACTGTGGGTGATCACCATCTGCACCTTGTCGCCGCGCGGGCTGAGCTCGAAAACGACCTGCGATTCGCCGCCCGCATCCTCGCCCCAGGTATAGGCCAGCAGGCGCGGCGGCTCGCAGGCGGTGATGCGGCCCTGCATGGTGGATGCGCAGGTGTACCGTTCGTACTTTGCCGGCGGCGGATCGTCGTGACCGGTCAGCGTCGAGTTGCTGAACAGGTGCTCGACCCGACCTCCGACGCGCAGGTCCATCTCGCCGGCGGCGAGCCACTGTCCCCGCTTTTCAGATTCGGTCAGATAACTCCACACGCGCTCGATCGGACCGGGCAGAAGGCGTTCCAATCGCACGGTATCGGGTGCGGTCATCACGCCGTAGTCCTGCGTATGTGATTCGGATCGATTCGTTTTGGCTTGCTGATTCATCGTTTGCTCCGTCGTTTCCCGGATTTACGTGTCCTTCCGGTGGCGCGGTCCGCGGCCTGCAAGAGGTCGTCGAGTCTGTCGAGCCGCCGGTTCCAGAATCGTTCGTAATGACGCATCCATTCCAGGCCGCCATGCATGGGTCGCGCGTCGAGCCGGCAGAGGTGCGTGCGGCCCTGCACGGTGCGCTGCACCAGGCCGGCGCGCTCGAGCACCTTGACGTGCTTCGATACCGCCTCGAGCGACATGTCGAACGGCGCCGCCAGCTCGCTGATGCTCTGATCCTGGTCTGTAAGGCTCCGCAGCATTGCGCGCCGGGTCGGGTCGGCCAGGGCATGAAAGACCGCGTCCAGTTGCGCGGAGGCATAGTCAACCATGTGGTTGACTATATTCCCGCCGTTGAATGCTTGTCAACCGGATGGTTGACTATTTTCCGGTGTACTCTTCAGTGTCAAACGAGGGGCATCGGCAGGAATCAACGCGGCGGGGCGCTGCAGTCAGGCAGCGGACGAATCGAGCCCTTCCCGGGACTGTAAAACTTGAGAAAGTCGACGAGCAGCCGGAAAATTTCGGTCGCGCCGATGATGGACTGCACGGACCGGCACTGCCGTTTCTTCATGCGGTTGCTCGCGCCGCACGTCCGCCTCTACACGGAGATGATCCCGGCGGCGGCGCTGACGCGCGGTGACGCGAGCCGGCTGCTGGCCTTCGACCCGGCCGAGCATCCCGTGGCGCTGCAACTCGGCGGAGCGGAGCCGGGCGAGCTCGCCGCCGCGGCGCGCGTCGGCGCTGCGGCGGGCTACGACGAGATCAACCTGAACGTGGGCTGTCCGAGCGACCGGGTGCAGTCGGGGCGCTTCGGCGCCTGTCTCATGGCCGTCCCGGATCGGGTTGCCGCCTGCGTCTCGGCGATGCGCGATGCCGTGGCTCTGCCGGTCACAGTCAAGTGCCGTACCGGCATCGACGAGCAGGACTCGTACCAGTTCCTTCGCGCCTTCATCGAGTCCGTGGCGCAGGCGGGCTGCGACGTGTTCATCGTGCATGCGCGCAAAGCGATCCTGAGCGGCCTGAGCCCGAAAGAGAACCGCGAGGTGCCGCCGCTCGACTACGATCGCGTTTATCGTCTGAAGTCCGAGTTTGAGCAGTTGACTATCGTGGTCAACGGTGGCATCGCGAGCCCAGGCGAGGTCGAGGGACATCTGCACAGCGTCGACGGCGTCATGCTCGGGCGCGAAGCCTACCGGAATCCCTATCTCCTCTGTGAGCTGGAGGCGACGCTGTTGGGCGGTGCGAATCCCCCGCCTCGCCGCCAGGTTCTGATCGATTTCCTGCCCTACGTGCAG
The DNA here is from genome assembly GCA_035524935.1 of Gammaproteobacteria bacterium. GTDB lineage: Bacteria > Pseudomonadota > Gammaproteobacteria > Steroidobacterales > JACDCP01 > JACDCP01. The sequence continues at coordinate 25,599 of DATLFD010000024.1, forward strand.
GCGCGGCTCCGCGCCGGTGCGCGGCTGCACCACCTGACGCGGCACATTCTCGGCCTGTACGCGGGCGAGCCGGGCGCACGCCGGTGGCGGCGGTTCATCGCCGAGCGTGCGCACGAGCCCGGCGCGGGTTGCGAAGTGCTGATAGAGTCTCTCGCGCTCGTGGACCAGGGGACTGACGCAGACCGCTTTCGGGCGTGATTCCGCGGTCTGGGGGCAGGCCCGTTGCGCGCGAGATTTCGGGATTCAGCGAAACCGGACGGGATCCGACCCTTCGGTGTCTGATTCGCCGGTGTCATCGGGGCCGGGCGTCTCCGTTTCCGTGGCAGTCTCGGGTTCAGGCTCGAGCTGGCCGAAATCACCTGCCGCCACGGCCGCCAGGTACGCCGTCGCCGCGTACGCCGCGACGCACTGGTCGAGATTGGCGCGACTGACCTTGTCGAGCGTATCGCTCGCTGAATGGTGATAGTCGAAATAGCGGCTGCCGTCCTGCGTCAGGCCGAGCACCGGCATGCCGAGCTTGCGCAGCGGCGACAGATCCGCGCCGCCGTGCGCCTCGTTACCGCCGAGCTCGATGCCGAGCGGTGCGAGCACCGCGTGCATGGCCTCGACGAGCGGCCGCGCCTCCTCGGCGACACGCGACTCGAGACGCCAGACCTTTCCCGCGCCGAAGTCCGCTTCGAGCCCCACGACATGACGCCCGACCCGGCCGGTTTCGCGCGAGGCGGCATAGGCCCTGGCGCCCGACAGGCCGAATTCCTCATTAGCGGCGAGGATGATGCGCAGGGTACGCCTGAGCGGTCGATCTGCTTCGGCGATGCGCCTCGCGGCCTCGATCACTATGGCGACCCCCGCGCCGTCGTCGATGGCGCCGGTGCCGAGGTCCCAGGAATCCAGATGAGCCGCCAGCACGACGATGCCTGCGTCGTCGGTTGCGGCGGGCACTTCCGCTATCACGTTCGCCGAGCGGGTCGCCGGCAACTGGCGGGCCGTCAGCTTCATGTGCACGTCGACGCGCTGGCCGGTCTCGAGCTGCGCCTGCAGCAGGTCGGCGTCGGCGTTCGAGAGTGCGATGGCGGGGATCCTGCGCTCCCCCGGCGCGTACTTCGTCGTGCCGGTGTGGGCGACGCGGGCGATGGAAGTGCCTGCCGAGCGTATGGCGACGCCGACGGCGCCGAGCCGGGCGGCGGCCGCAGCGCCGTCGGTGCGTGCCTTGACGACCTCTGAATAGTCGGCTCCGTCGCGGCTGCGGCGCATGCGCTTGTTGAAGAACACGATCTTTCCGGCGACCTGCGATCGGCTCAGCGCCTCGAGCTCGGCGATGTCGGCGACCTGCAGCACCGGCGCCTCGAGTCCCTCCTCGGGCGTGCCGATGCTGCCGCCCAGGGCGGTCGCGATCATCGGCTGGGGAAACGGCTCGGTGATACGCACCTCGATCGTACCCCGCTCCCAGCGGGGAACCTCGACATTCTCCGCACGAACGTTCTCGAAGCCGAGCTCGCGCAGGCTGCGCAGGGCCCAGGCGACAGCCGCGCGGTCTCCTGCCGAGCCTGCAAGTCGCGGGCCGACCTCGGTCGTCAGCGAGCGCACGATGTCCCAGGCGCGCGTGCCTTCGAGCGCGTCGTCACGCAGTTCGGCGGCGGCCGCGAGCGCCTCCTCGTCGAGCGGAGATTCTTCGGCCGCGTGCACGTTGCCGGCGATCAGCACACCCAGCAGACAGGCCCATGCAGTCGAACGCATGCGCTTTCTCCGTGAATTGCGAAACGCGGCATTGTAAACGAATGGCGTGCGCCTGACCGATCGGTGAGCGCGCATTCACACTGCCGGTCTTTGAGGCCGAATGTATTCGGCCCTACAATGCTACGTTTTGCCGCCGCGCGGCGCCGGTGCCGGGAAGGAACGAAGCATGGCGAAAAGGAAACGCGCGGCAGGCGCGCGGGCAGGGACGATGGCCGAACGGGCGGATCGACACGACCTCTACGAGCGATCCGTGCAGAGCGTCGAGGACGAGATGGTTTTCCTCGACGAAACCTATGCAGCCGTGAGAGGACGCAAGCCGCGCGTCCTTCGCGAGGATTTCTGCGGCACGGCCGGCGCCGCCTGTGAATGGGTGCGCGTGAATCGCCTGCATCGGGCCGTCGGCGTCGACATCAGCCGGGACGTGCTCGAATGGGGGCAGCGACGCAACGTTGCGCGGTTGCGGCCGGGTGCGCGCAAACGCATCCGTCTGCTGCGCGACGACGTCCTGTCGGTTCGCACGGAACGGGCCGACATCGTCATCGCGCTCAATTTCAGTTACTGGGTTTTCAAGACACGCGAGCAAATGCGCGCGTACTTCAGTGCCGTCCGCCACGGTCTCGAGAACGACGGCCTGTTCTTCATCGACGTTTTCGGCGGCTCTGACGCCTTCGACGAGTGCAAGGAAACGACCCGTTACGACCGGTTCACCTATGTCTGGGACCAGGCCAGCTACGACCCCGTCAGCGGCGATTACCTGTGTCATATCCATTTCCGCTTTCCCGACGGCTCGCGGCTCGAAAAGGCCTTCAGCTACGACTGGCGCCTGTGGACACTGCCGGAGCTGCGCGAGCTGCTGGCCGAGGCGGGCTTCAGCCGTTCGACGGTGTACTGGCAGGGAGAGGACGAGGAGGGCGAGGGCGACGGCGAGTTCACCGCGGTCGAGCGCGGCGAAGCCGATCCGGCGTGGATCGCTTACGTGGTGGCGGAGCCTTAGCAACACGGGCGACCGCCCTCGGTACCGTCGCGGAGTGCCGTCTCGTATAATCGTTCGGCAAGCGATGTTGCGCTGCGTGAGACTTCGGGCCCGTCGGGAATATGGGACAAGACATCGAACTCGCCATCCTGTTTGCCGACGTCGTGGGCAGCACGAATCTGTACGAGCTCATGGGCGAGCTCAAGGCGCGGGATACCGTGGCGCATTGCATCGACGTCATGCGGGAAGCCACGGAGAAACAGGACGGTACGGTGATCAAGACCATGGGCGACGAGGTCATGGCCACGTTCCCGACCGCAGACAACGCGCTTGGCGCCGCCTGCAAGATGCAGCAAACCATATCCACCGATCCGACCCTGTCGGCCGGCAGCTATCCGGTGTCGATCCGCATCGGTTGCCATTACGGCGCGGTCGTGCTCGAGAATCGCGACGTGTTCGGCTCGGCCGTGCATACGGCCAACCGAATGACGAGCCAGGCGAAGGCGCGGCAGATCATCACGACCTCACCGATGGTCGAGCGGCTTTCCGAGGACTGGCGCTCTGCAGTGCGGCAGATCGACGTCGCCACGGTCAAGGGGCGCAGCGACGAGGTCGCGCTGTTCGAGGTCATCTGGCAGCCGGAGGACGCTACCAGCATGCTGCCGACCATCCGCTGGAACGATACCGCCCGCAAGATCGGCCGCCTGAGCCTGCGCTTTCACAGCCATGAGCTCTACGTCGACGAAGACTGTCCGAGCGTGTCCATGGGCCGCGCCGAGGAGAACGACCTGGTGGTCAAGGGCAACCTGATTTCCAGGCTGCACGCGCGCATCGAGGTCAACCGCAACAAGTTCCTGCTCATCGATCAGAGCACCAACGGCACCTTCGTGCAGACGCGGAGGGGCGAGGAGCTGTTCGTGCGCCGCGACAGCATGCAGTTGAGCGGCGAGGGGGTCATCGGCCTCGGCCGCCTGGAGCAGCCGGGCTCCAACCTGGCCATTCACTTCCACCACGAAGCGGCGTAGGGCCGAATTCATTCGGCCGGCCCGTTGGGGCGGCGCGTGGCGAATAGGCGCAGGGCCGAATTCATTCGGCCGGCCGGTTGGCCCGGCGCGCGTGGCGAATAGGCGTAGGGCCGAATTCATTCGGCCGGCCCGTTGGCCCCGGCGCGTGGCGAATAGGCGTAGGGCCGAATTCATTCGGCCGGCCCGTTGGCCCCGGCGCGTGGCGGACTGAAGTCCGCCCTACGGCTCCGCCCTATGGCTCAGCCGAGGGCGGCGCGGACGGCTTCGTGCTCTTCCCTGAGCCGCTCGGGCAGGCGGTCGCCGAAAGCGTCCAGGTAGCCGCCGAAGTCGTCCATTTCGCGGCGCCACTGGCCGGCATCGACGGCCAGCAGCGATTCGAGCGTCGCTTCGCTGATATCCAGTCCCCGTGTGTCGATGTCGCCGGGGTGCGGGAGCAGGCCGATCGCCGTCGAGCGTGCGCCGACCCGGCCTTCGCAGCGGTCGATGATCCAGCGCAGCACGCGCAGGTTCTCGCCGAAGCCGGGCCACAGGAACCGGCCTTGCGCATCCTGGCGAAACCAGTTGACGTGGAACACGGCGGGCAGGTCGTCGGCGCGATCCTCGAAGGACAGCCAGTGCGACCAGTAATCCGCGAAGTTGTAGCCGCAGAACGGCTTCATGGCCATGGGATCGCGCCTCACCACGCCGACCTCGCCGGTGGCGGCAGCCGTGGTCTCGGAGGCCACGCTCGCGCCGACCAGCACACCGTGCGCCCAGTCCTTTGCCTGGTATACGAGCGGCGCAAGCTCGCGGCGGCGGCCGCCGAACACGATGGCGGACAGCGGAACCCCGTCCGGGTGGTCAGCGAGCGTCGAATAGCTCGGGTTCTGCCGGGCGTCGACCGTGAAGCGGGAGTTCGGGTGCGCCGCCGGACCGTTGCCGGGGCGGTAAGGCCGGCCCTGCCAGTCGTACGCCGGCTCGCCGACGCGCTTGTCCTCCCACCAGGGCTCGTTGTCGGCCGTGAGCCCGACGTTGGTGAAGATCGCGTCGTGGCGGATCATCTCGAAGGCATTGCGATTGGTCCTGGCGTTGGTGCCGGGCACGACCCCGAAGTAACCGGCCTCGGGGTTGATCGCCCGCAGCCGTCCCTCGCGGTCGACATGCAGCCAGGCGATGTCGTCGCCGAGCGTCCAGATCTTCCAGCCGGCGTGCGATTCGGGCGGAATGAGCATGGCGAGATTGGTCTTGCCGCAGGCCGAAGGGAAGGCGCAGGCCAGATAATGCGTTTCGCCCTGCGGACTCTCGACGCCGACGATGAGCATGTGCTCGGCCAGCCAGCCCTCGTCGCGCGCCTGCCAGCTCGCGATGCGCAGGGCGTGGCACTTCTTGCCGAGCAAGGCATTGCCGCCGTAGCCGGAGCCGAAGCTCTTGATGGTGAGCTCGTCGGGGAAATGCATGATGAAGCGGCGCTCGGGATCGAGATCGCCGATGGAGTGCAGACCCTTGACGAAGCTGCCTTCGCGCTCGATGCGCGCCAGCGCCTCGGCGCCCATGCGGGTCATCAGGTTCATGTTGACCACGACGTAGGGGCTGTCGGTGATTTCGACCCCGCAGCGGGCGAACGGCGAGTCGACGGGACCCATGCAGTAGGGCACGACGTACATCGTGCGGCCCTGCATGCAGCCGTCGAAGAGGGCGTCGAGCTTGCGGTGGCCGTCGGCGGGGGCCATCCAGTGATTGTTCGGTCCCGCGTCCTCTTCTCGCGGCGTGCAGACGTAGGTCAGGTGCTCGACGCGCGCGACGTCGGAGGGATCGGAGCGGTGCAGGAAGCAGTTGGGATTGGTGTCCGGATTGAGCTCGAGCAGATCGCCGTTGGCGAGCATGAGCGCGACCAGATCGTCGAATTCCTTGCGCGAGCCGTCACACCAGTGCACCTGTCCGGGACGGGTCAGTTTCGCCACGTCCGACACCCATTCACGCAAGGCCGGGTTCTGCGAGCTCATGAGGCGGTCTCTTGATTTTGTTTAACATCCGAAATTATACCGGCAAAGAGCGCCGGAATCGCACCGGATCAGGGATTGCGGCACACTGCGGGCCGTGAACCCGTATCCGACGGCGGTTGCCGGCGCCCTGCTGCTGGCCATGACAGGCGCAGCCGCGCAGCCGCAGCCGCTTCGCGTCGAGGTGCGCGCCGAGCGGCTGATCGAGGCGGTGAACGCACGAAGCGAGCGCGAGCCGGCGCTGGTGCCGGCCACCGGCGTGAGCCCGGGCGCGGAGATGCACTACACGGTCCGCTTCACGAATACCGGAGCGGAGCCGCTCGAGCACGCCACCGTCACCGTGACCATCCCCCCGGGCATGCGCTACGTGGCCGATTCGGCTGCCGGACCGGGCACGGACATCGGTTATTCCATCGACGGCGGCGCCAGCTTTGCCGAGCCGGACGAGCTCAATTTCGGACAGGA
>DATLFD010000025.1:0-3166 GCA_035524935.1 Gammaproteobacteria bacterium
GGATGCAGTGCCAGCCGCACGCGCGCCGGCACCGGTTCCTTCGGACGCTTGATCTTGCCGAGGCCCTGTTTGCCGGCGGCCCAGACGTCGCTGTCGATGTGCGCCGCGGAGCCGTCCCACTCGAGCGTCACGCGGCTCGCCCGTGTCACCTGGAACGGCGCTTTAGCAGTCTCGTCCGGCTCGTTTTCGAGCAACGCGAGCAGCGGCTCGCGGTCGTCCTCGGTCAGGCAGACCAGGTCGAGCAGACCGTCGCCCGAGTCCGCGTCGGGCGCGAGCTCGAGCCGCGGCCCCACCGTGCCGATGTTGAGCGCTTCGATGAGCAGGAAGCGGCCTTCGACGACCTGCCCGTCGACCTCGATGCGCCATTCCCTGGCCTCGAAGCTCGCCAGCAGGTCGGCGAGCAGCGTGCGCAACTCCGACACCTGCTCGCGGGGATCGTCGAAGTCCTGTGCCTTGGCGCTCGCCTTCAGAAAGGGCATGAGCTGGGGGAAAAGACCGAAGCCCGCGCCCTCGAGAAACACCCGGTTGCCCCAGGGGCCCTTGGCCATCCCGATATCGAAGCCGCGCGGCTCGAGGTCGTCCAGATGATCGATGATTTCAATCGGGTCGCGAGTGAAGCGGAGATGGCGGGCGATATTGTTGGCGGTCCCGCACGGCAGCACGGTCATGATGCGATCGGAGCCGGCGAGACGCCGTGCGATTTTCCCGACCGTGCCGTCACCGCCGGCGACGGCCACGAGATCCGCGGCCTCAGCTAGCGCTTGCGCCGGAGACAGCTCGTCGAGAGAGCGATAAACTGCCTCATGACCCCGGGCTTCGAGCGCGTCGACCAGCTCGCTGCCAGCGGGTTCGCTGTCGCCGGCGCTCGGATTGTGCAACAGCAGGATGCGCATTCGGGTTCGTCCCTGAACCGCCGCAGTCCGGCGGAAGCGGCATTGTTGCAGATTTCGGTTCGGTCGGCTCACACGCAAGGAAGGATCCATGCGCATTCTCGTCGCAAATGACGACGGCATCTACAGCCCCGGCATTCTCGCACTCGCGCAGGCGGCGCGGCGCTTCGGCGACGTGCACATCGTCGCGCCCGACGTCGAGCAGTCCTCGATGGGGCATGCCATCACCCATTCGAGCCCGCTGACCTATCGGCGCACCGAGATCGGCGATTTCGAGGCCTGGCGGGTCAACGGCACCCCGGCGGATTGCGTGGCGCTGGGCGCCTACCGCTGGGAGAACGTGGACGCGGTCCTGTCAGGCATCAATCTCGGGCCGAATCTCGGCAATGCGATCTGGCATTCCGGAACGCTGGCGGCCGCCAAGCAGGCCGCGCTGCTCGGCATGCAGGGCATCGCCTTCAGCACGCCGACGAGCGACGCCAAGCCCGAGTTTGACCGGCTCGAGCCGCACGTCGTGCGCGTGCTGGAAATGCTGCTCGGCGATTCCGAGCTGCCGCTGGTCAACGTCAACCTGCCCGACGATCCGCGCGGGCTCTGCTGGACGCGGCAATCGGTGCGGCATTACGACGGCGCCGTCGTGCCCGGGCAGCACCCGCAGGGCCGCGAGCATTTCTGGTTCATCGTGCGGCCGGTCGAGGAAGTGGAGGAGGGCAGCGACCGCTGGGCCATGCAGCACGGTTACGTGTCCATGACGCCGCTGCGCCTCGACCTCACCAGCGAGGAAGCCCTCGCCGCCGCCCGGCGCCGCCACCCGACGGAATAACCGAACCCGGTGCCGGGCACCGGTTCGGTTATTGCGCGATATCCGGCCGCACGATGCGGGCGTTGGCGCGCTCGGCGCTCGCCATGCGCTCGAGCTCGACGATGAACGGCTCCAGTCCCTTGCGGACGATCTCCTCGCCGACCGCCCGGCGTGTGCTCTGCACATAGGACACGCCTTCAACGAGCACGTCGTAGACTTTCCATTCGCCGCCGGTCAGTCGCAACTTGTAATCTACGGGCACGCGTGTCTTCGGATCGAGGATGATCTCGGTGCGGACGTGTGCGAGACGTCCACCGGGGGTCGTGCCCTGGTAGGGCAGGATGCGCACACGATCCTTTTCGTAATGGATGAGGCCTTTGGCATAGCTCAGCAGCAGGAGCTGGTAAAACGCATCGATGAACCGTTCGCGCTGCTGTGCGGTCGCCTTGCCGGAATAGCGTCCCAGAATCAGCCGCGCAGCGAAGCTCGTATCGAAACGCGGCAGGAAAATGTCGCTGGCGATCTGGTAGAGGCCTTCCGGATCATTGCGCAGCTCGTCACGGCGGCCGTCAAGTGCAGCCACGAGCTCGTTCGCCGTCTGCTCGATGACCAGCGCGGGGCCACGGTCCACCGGCCGTGCCGCATGGGCGGGAAGATTGCAGGCGAGACCTGCAGCGAGCACGCAAATGGCAATTTTCATCGGCATGGGCACTCCGGTCGGATACTCTCCTGCCGTCGATGCAAATGCAGGACACGCGGCAATGAGGATAGCAGCAGCGGGCCGGTTAACCTAGGTTAAGGCAATTGAAAGCGTGAACTGTTACAGTATTCCTGTGCTTGCGGAATTTCGCAGGCGGCCCGGCATTGAACGCATGAAGCGAGATTTGTCGGTTTGCATTTTCAGAGACATTCCAGGGAGGAATACATGACCACCAATCCCAAACTGCTCTCGGCCACCAGCATCATCGGTGACGAAGTCCGCAACCGTGCAGACGAGGATCTCGGCAAGATCGAGGACCTGATGATCGACACGCGGGACGGCCGCGTGGCCTATGCGGTTCTGTCCTTCGGCGGCCTCATGGGCATCGGCGACAAGCTGTTCGCCGTTCCGATGGAAGCACTGCGGCTCGACGACGCAGAGAAGTGCTTCGTGCTCGACAAGCCGAAGGAAGAGCTCAAGAACGCGCCCGGCTTCGACAAGGGCGAGTGGCCGGATACAGCGAGCCCGGTCTGGCAGCAGAAAGTGCACACCTATTACGGTGTCGAGCAGCGCCGCCACTGAGCCCGCTGAGCGCAGGTAGCGGACGGCCCTGAAGCCGCGCCGCAGCCTGCGGCAAAAAACGGGGACAGTCCCCCATGAAAATGGGGACTGTCCCTATTTTTATGGCTGTCTGTTAGTCTTCCGGGGGCATGGAGGCAGCACCGAAAACCGAGGCAGCACCGAAAACCGCCGGGGGGCGCAGGACGCAGAGTT
>DATLFD010000026.1:0-37888 GCA_035524935.1 Gammaproteobacteria bacterium
TGGAATGTCTGGAGATGCACGACGTCCGTGTCGCGCACGAGCATTTGCAGCCGTTCAGCGGGGCAACACCGTTCTACCGCAAACGGATATACACGGGTTCCCGCGCCTGCAGTCCCTGTCGTCACTGTCACGTGCACACCCTGATCGTGCAGGTAGCTGGCGAGAAGCCGGGTAGAGGTCACGACTCCGCCCACCTTCGGGTCGAACGCTTCGGTATACAGCAGGACGCGCAGCGGACTACTCATTCGAGCAGGTCGAGCCTGGAGTTGGCGGGAAGCCGAAATGCCGGACATCCATTACACTCGCTCATTCGCGCCCGGGTGGCGGAACAGGTAGACGCTGGGGACTTAAAATCCCCTGGCCGCGAGGCCGTGCCGGTTCGACTCCGGCCCCGGGCACCATCGAACGCCCCTGCCGCGGCGGGCTCACGAGGACGGGAAAATCCGTGCTGATTTTCCTATACTTGGCTGCGATCCGGCCCGCCATCTCACAATAACGAAGGCTCGCGCATGCCGATCAAAGAACAATCCTTCACGATCAAAGAGCTCGATTCGCTGGTCATGACGATCGAGCTGACGCTCGTCTCGATCATGCAGGGTGTCGCGCTCGCCGTGCTTGCCGAGTCGAGCGCTCCCGTCGTGACCGGGATGGAAGTGGCTTATTTTCCGTACGTCGCGACAGGTCTGATTATCATTCTGCTTTTCTGGGCGCGCGCGCTGCTCCACACCTTTACCGTGATCCGCTGGCCGCTCGAGTTCGGCCATAACTTCCTCTATGTCGCCGGCACCTTACTCGAGGCAATCCTCTTCACACAGGTCGCCTCGCCGCCTTTATGGTTTGCGTTGACCGCCGCCTATTCCCTCATGGTCTGGCTGCTGTTCGCCGTCGACCTGCGGATGATCAGCCGCCGGTTCGCCGAATACGACCTGCCGGCGGTCAGATCGCTGCTTGACACCGTCAGGCGCGAGCAGCTTTTCAACATCCGGTTCGTCATGCCCGCAACGGTCTTTCTGAATGCGCTGTGCGCCGTGCTGATCTGGCGCTTTCCCGATCTGTTCATTGCGCGCCACGCGCATATTGTGCTCGGCTGCATGCAGCTGGTCGTGGCCGTGAGCTATCTCAGCTATTCCATCGCCTTCTACAAACGCCTGCGTTCCCTCATCGTCGCGGCACAGCATGAATGGAATGGCGAAGTGATGACGGCGACGCAACGGCGCAAATGAGGCACCCGGGACGCTGCGCAGGTCATATCTGATCGGCGATCGCGGGCCAGGCCGCCCGCAGGTATTGCACCATCGACCACAGCGTCAAGGCCGCCGCGGCCACCAGCGAGAGCACGCCGATCTCGTACATCGGCAGGCCGAACAGCGGAATGCGGTACAGCATGCAGCCGACGCCGACCATCTGCATGATGGTCTTGACCTTGCCGATGATGGAGACTGACACGCGGTGACGCGCCCCGGACTCGGCCATCCACTCACGTAATGCTGACACCGTGATCTCGCGGCCGATGATGATCGCCGCTGCGAGCCCGACCAGCACGCTCGGATCGTTCTGCACGAGCAGCACGAGCGCGATGGCGATCATGAGCTTGTCGGCCACGGGGTCGAGGAAAGCGCCGAAGGCGGTGATCTGACCCAGCCGGCGGGCGAGGTATCCGTCGAGCAGGTCGGTCACCGCCGCCAGGGCAAAGATCGCCGCTGCGGCCGGATGCGACCACTGCACCGGCAGGTAGTACACGAATACGAACAGTGGAATGACCGCGATGCGCACGCTGGTCAGCGCGATCGGCAGGTTCAGCGGCGCGGCCACGCCTCAATCCTGGCTGTGGAAGGTGTCATACACGGTTTCCGCGAGCTTGCGGCTGATGCCCTTGACGCCCGCCAGGTCGTCGACACCGGCGCGGCTGACCCCCTGCAGACCGCCGAAATGCCTGAGCAGTGCCCGCCTCCGCGCGGGCCCCAGACCGGGAACCTGTTCGAGCGCGGAGACCTGGCGTTGTCGCCCGCGCCGTTGACGATGACCGGTGATCGCGAAACGGTGCGCCTCGTCGCGAATCTGCTGGATGAGATGCAGCGTGCCGGAGCTCGCCGGCAGTATAAGCGGGCGGTTTCGGCCTGCCAAGAACAGCCGTTCCTGTCCCGGCCGCCGTGCTGATCCCTTCGCTACACCGACGATCACCACGCCTTCCACCTGCAGTTCCTCGAGCGCCTGCGCGGCCTGTTTCACCTGTCCGGGACCGCCATCGATGAGCAGCACGTCGGGCAACGGCGCCTCGCCGCGTTTGATGCGCGTGTAGCGCCGCGTCAGCACCTGGCTGAGCGCAGCATAGTCGTCGCCTGCAGCGATGCCGGCAATGTTGAAGCGCCGATAGGCCGAGCGGACCGGTCCGTCCGGTCCGAACACGACGCACGAGGCGACGGCGGATTCGCCGCCGGTGTGGCTGACGTCGAAGCATTCGATACGCTCGGGCGTCTCGTCGAGGCCGAGCAGCTCGCGCAGGCCTTGCCGTTGCGCGGCAAGGCTCGAGTGGCTCGCCAGGCGCATGGCCAGGGCCTCGCGTGCATTGGCCTGCGCCATGTCCAGCCAGCGCGCGCGCTCGCCCCGCACACGATGGCGGATGCGCACCTTGTGTCCGGCGCGCTCCGTGAGCGCCGCATCGAGCAGGTCGGCATCCTCGACCGGTTCGCCGGTGATGATTTCCGCGGGCGCCTCCCGCTCGAGGTAGTACTGGGGCAGGAACGCCGACAGCAGATCGCAGGCAGAGGCGTCGCGCGCGCGCGGGAAAAAGCTGCGGCTGCCCAGGTTACGGCCCGCGCGCACGAACATCACGGCCACGCAGTGCACGCCGCCCTCGACGGCGGCGGCCACCATGTCGGCGTCGCCGCCCCTGCGCCGGCCGGTGAACTGGCGCGCGACGACCTTGTTCAGGGTGGCGATGTGATCCCGGTAGCGCGCGGCGCGCTCATAGTCGAGATCCGCCGCGGCCGACTCCATGCGCCGCACGAAACTCGCGGTGACCTCGCGATTGCGGCCTTCGAGAAAATGGATCGCGTCGCGAACGTCGCGCGCGTAGTCCTCCTTGCCGATGTAGCCGACGCAGGGTGCCGAGCAGCGCTGGATCTGGTACTGCAGGCAGGGACGTGAGCGGTTGCGAAAGAACCCATCGTCGCACTGGCGCAGCATAAACAGGCGCTGGAGCTGACTCAGGGTCTCGCGCACCGCGCGGGCGCCCGGATACGGGCCGAAATAGCGCCCGGGCTGCTTGCGCGAGCCTCGGTAGAATGACAGCCGGGGGAAATCGTGCAACGTGGACACGCGGATGTAGGGATAGCTCTTGTCGTCGCGCAGCACCACGTTGAAACGCGGCTTGTGGATCTTGATGAGGTTGTACTCGAGCAGCAGGGCTTCTGCCTCGGTGCCGGTGACCGTGACTTCCACATCGGCGGTCTGCCTGAGCAGCGCGGCCGTCTTGGCGTCCGTCGCCGTGCGCATGAAATAGCTGCCCACGCGTTTCCGCAGATTACGCGCCTTGCCCACGTACAGCACGGCGCCCTCCGCATCGCGCATGCAATAGGCGCCGGGGCGCTGCGTCAGGCTGCGCACGAAGGAGCGCGAGTCGAAGCTTTGCGTGGTCTCGTTCATCGTGGTCTCAACCCGCTCGCCTGCGCCGCGCGGCCGCGGCATCGACCAGGGCGCGGCAGCGCGCCACGATCTCGTCGAACATGGCCTGGGTCAGCCGCCCCGTCTGGGTGTTGTAGCGGCTGCAGTGATAGGAATCCAGCAGGATGCGCCGGTCATCGAGCCGGTGCTCCGCGCCGTGCGCGAATCTGTGCGCGGACCGCGCAAGGCCCAGCGCCAGCAAAGTGGCCTGGTGCGCCACGGCGCCGAGCGCCAGCACCACGGCGTCGCCGGGCAGGCGCGCGAGCTCCGCGTTCAGGTACCGGTTGCAGGTATTGACCTCGGCGGCCAGCGGCTTGTTCTGCGGCGGCACGCATTGGACCGAGTTCGTGATCCGGCAGTCGGTGAGCTCGAGGCCGTCGCCGGCATCCACGGAGACCGGCCGGCTCGAGAATCCGTGCCGGTGCAGCGTCTGATACAGCAGAATGCCGGCGACATCGCCTGTGAATGGCCGGCCGGTGGCGTTCGCGCCGTGCAGACCCGGCGCCAGGCCGACAATGACGAATCGCGCCTGCGGATCCCCGAAAGGTCCGACCGGGCGCGCGTGATAACGCGGATACTCCTGCCGGATGCGGGCCAGAAACGCGGCCAGACGCGGGCAAAGGGTGCAATCGGGATCGTAGATGACAGGGTCGCGAAGCAAGCCGGCAGTCTAGCAGACGCCCGCCGCCGGCCGGCCTCTGCACGTGGTTCATAAACCAGATTACATAGTGTTCGTATGTATTTGTTCTATAAATATTAAATACCCGCAGCGGCGCTCCGAACGCGGTTCCCGAATTGTACAACTCATGTGCCCGCGTGCGGTGCGCCGGATGGCAGCAATCCGTCGTGCAGCGCGAGACGCAGAAGGTCCAGATCGCTGCGCACGCCGAGCTTGTGCAGGAGGCGGCACCGATAGGTGCTCACGGTCTTCGGGCTCAGGCAGAGTGCGCGCGCGATGGTCTGCGCCGAGTCGCCGCGGGCCATCATGAGCATCACCTGCCACTCGCGTGCCGACAGCGCGTCGAACGGCCGCCCCCCGCCGCGCAGGGCCATGCGCCGGGCGATGTCGGGGCTCAAATGCACGTGCCCGCCGTGGACGCGGTGCAGGCATGCGAACACCTCATCGGGCGGCGAGCACTCGGTGACCAGGCCGCGCACGCCGCAGTCGAGCAGCGGGCGGGCCAGCGCCGCGGCGCCGGCCCTGAGAATACAGATGAGCGCGCTGCCCTGTCCGGCACGCAGGCGGCGCGCCAGCGCCATCGCGGGCAGCGGAGTTCGCGCGGCGAGCAGTATCACGTCGGCGATGCCGGCGCGGCGTGGTATGCCGGCGATGTCTGCGGCAAGACCGCTCACGCGCAGGTCAGGCGCGCTGTCGAGCAGCTTGTGCAGGGCCGCGCGCGCGAGGGCCTGCGGCTCGATGAGGAACACGCGGATCATGGCCCACAGTGTGTGCGCCGTGCCGCGCGGGCAAGTCCTCAATCGGCCCGCTGCGGATCGTTTTTCCGAGCCCGGCGAGGCCGCACCTATTCAATCCCGCATGTGGCGGATCACGGCCTCGCCGAAGCCCGAGGTCCCGAGCAGCTTCGCGCCGGGGATCAGCCGCTGCAGGTCTTCCTCGACGCTCTGGCGGCGCGCGGTTTCGCGCTTCGGCCGGCGGATGGCGGTGCGCAGACGCGCCAGGTCGTAGGTCAGCTCCTTGTTGGCGATCGTGCGGCTGACGCCCTTGATGATGAGCTGCGCGGCCTCGGTCCAGCCCAGATAGCGCAGCATCATTTCCGCCGACAGGATCAATGAGCCGGGATTGACCCGATCCTTGCCCGCGAAGCCCGGCGCGGTGCCGTGGGTCGCCTCGAATACGGCCACGCCGTCGCCGATGTTTCCGCCCGGCGCGATGCCGATGCCGCCGACCTGCGCGGCGAGCGCATCCGAGATGTAGTCGCCGTTCAGGTTCAACGTCGCGATGATGTCGTACTGCTCCGGGCTCATGAGAATCTGTTGCAGGAAATTGTCGGCGATGACGTCCTTGACGACGATCTCGTGGCCGGTGACCGGGTTCTCGAAGCCGAGCCACGGCCCGCCGTCGATCTCGATTGCACCGAACTCGTCCCTGGCGAGCTGGTAGCCCCAGTTGCGGAACGCACCTTCCGTGTACTTCATGATGTTGCCCTTGTGCACCAGGGTCACCGAGACGCGATCGTTCGCGATCGCATAGTTGATCGCCTTGCGCACGAGCCTCTGCGAGCCCTCGCGAGACACAGGCTTGATGCCGATGCCGGAGCTCGAGGGAAAACGGATCTCGCGGACGCCGAGCTCTTCCTGCAGGAACTTGATGAGCTTGAGCACCTGCGGTGAGCCGGTCGGCCACTCGATGCCGGCGTAGATGTCCTCGGTGTTTTCCCGGAATACGACCATCTCGACCTGCTCCGACTCCTTCATCGGCGTCGAGACGCCGGGGAAATACCGGATCGGCCGCACGCAGGCGTAGAGATCGAGCTCCTGGCGGATGGACACGTTCAGCGAGCGCACGCCGCCGCCGACCGGGGTCGCGAGCGGACCCTTGATGGAGACGACGAACTTGCGCAAGGCGTGCAGGGTCTCCTCGGGCAGGAATTGGCCGTCGTAGGTATTGATGGCCTTTTCGCCGGCGAAGATCTCCATCCAGGCGATCGCGCGCTCCTCGCCGTACGCCTCGCGCACGGCGGCATCGACCACACGCCGCATGACCGGGGTCACGTCGATGCCGATGCCGTCACCTTCGATGAAGGGAACGACCGGCCGGGCCGGCACGTTCAGCGAGCAGTCGGCATTCAAGGTAACGGCCTCGCCGCCGGCCGGCGCCTCGATCTTCTCGTATTGCATGCGTGATTTTCGATTGCGCTGAAGATACCGTCATGCATGATAGCAGCAGCGCCTGCCGGGCAGCGCAGGCGGCGGCAGCGCGCACTTGCACGCGCCGCCGCGTAACGCCTGGAGAATGACGCGCCATGAAATTGGACAGATTGCGCGCTGCGCTCACCGATATCGATCGCGAGCTCCTCGAGCTCGTCGCCCGGCGACAACGCATCGTCGAGGATATCGGCCGGTGCAAGCGCGAAGCCGGCCAGCCGACACGCGATTTCAGCCGCGAGAAGGATGTCCTGCAGGACGCCCGACGGGCGGCCGACGAGCTGCGGGTGCCGGGCCAGGTGGCCGAGGATCTGCTGCGCATCCTGATTCGCGCTTCGCTGACCAGCCAGGAGCGGGCGAGAGTCGCCGAGGAAGGCACCGGCAGCGGCAAACGCGCCCTGGTCATCGGGGGCGCGGGCAAGATGGGGCAATGGTTCGCGCGCTTTCTGGTTTCGCAGGGTTACCGCATCGACATCGCGGATCCGGCGGCCGTTGCAGAGCCGCCCGCAGTCGTTCACGACTGGCGCGACTCCGACCTGGCCCACGACGTTATCGTCCTTGCCACGCCGCTCGGCGTCACCCGCGATCTCATGCCGCGGCTCGCCGAACGACGGCCGCCGGGGCTCGTCTTCGACATCGGTTCACTGAAGGGGCCGCTGCACGGCGGGTTGCTTGCGCTCGCCGGTTCAGGTTGCAGGGTCACCTCTCTGCACCCGATGTTCGGGCCCGATACGGAGCTTCTTTCCGGCCGGCACGTGATCTTCATCGATGTCGGCGTCCCGGCGGCTACCCGGCAGCTGCAGGCGATGTTCGCATCGACCATGGCGCGCCAGGTCACCATGGACCTCGACGATCACGACCGCCTCATCGCCTACGTGCTGGGCCTGTCTCACGCCCTCAACATCGCTTTCTTCACGGCGCTCGCCGAAAGCGGTGAAGCGGCACCGCGTCTGGCTACCATGTCGAGCACGACTTTCGACGCCCAGCTCGAGATCGCCAGCCGGGTCGCCGGCGAGAACCCCCATCTCTACTTCGAGATCCAGTCGCTCAACGAGCACGGCAGCGCGGCGCTGGCTGCGCTCAGGGATTCGGTGGCGCGCGTCTGCACCCTGATAGAAAGCGGCGACGAGCGCGGCTTCGTGGCGCTCATGGAAAGCGGCAACCGCTACCTGCAGTCGCGGCAGTGAGGCTCAGCCCGGGTTTGCGCGCCGCAGGCCGCGCAGGAACGCGACCGCATCTCCGCCGGCCTCGATCACTTCGACCAGCGCGGAACCGACGACCACGCCGTCGGTGTGCGGGGCGAGCGCGGCCACCTGCGCCGCGTCGCGGATGCCGAAGCCCGCGCACACCGGCAGGGCCGACGCGGCGCGCACGCGGTCGAGATAAACGGCCACACCCGCGGGCAGGTCGCGCCCGCCGCCCGTCGTGCCGGCCGACGTGACGGCATAGACGAAGCCGCGGCTCGCGCGGCATAGCATCGATAACCGCTTCGAAGGCGTCGCCGGGGTCACGAGCTGCACCAGCGCGATGCCCTGCGTATCCAGCGCCGCGCGCAGGGGCCCGCTTTCCTCGAACGGCATGTCCGGCACGATCAGGCCGCACACTCCCGTCGCCGCCGCGCGCGCCGCCAGCTTTTCGAAGCCGAACGCGAGCAGCGGATTCAGATAGCTCATGAGCAGCAGCGGCGCATCCGGCGGCTCGCGCATCGATTCGAGCTCGGCGAAGATCCACGGCAGCCGCACGCCGGCCTCGAGGGCGGCACGGCTCGAGCGCTGGATGGTGAGACCGTCCGCCATGGGGTCGGTGAAAGGCACGCCGATTTCCACGGCATCGGCCTCGCCGGCGACTGCGGCGAGCTGGGCGCGGAATGCCGTCTTGCGCGGAAAGCCGGCCGTGAGGAACGCAACGAGCGCAGGGCCCCCGGCGCGGCCGCCATCGGCAATGGCCGCGCGCAACCGCTCATGCGGCTGCATCGCCTGCCCCTGCCTGCGCGAGCGCCGGCATGTCCTTGTCGCCGCGGCCGGACAGGCCGATGAGCACCGTCGCTCCCGCGTGATCGCGCAGCCAGCGCTGCGCGCCGGCCAGCGCGTGCGCGCTTTCGAGCGCGGGCAGGATACCCTCGGCCATGCAGCATTCGTCGAGCGCACCGAGCGCCTCATCGTCCGACGCCGTCACATACGAAACGCGCCTGATCGATTGCAGAAACGCGTGCTCGGGCCCAACCCCCGGGTAGTCGAGGCCCGCCGACACGGAATGCGTCTCCCGCACCTGCCCGTCCATGTCGTGCAGGAGCATCGAGTAACACCCGTGCAGCACCCCCGGTCGTCCCGTCGCGAGCGTGGCGGCGTTCTCGCCCAGTCCGCTGCCGCGCCCGCCGGCCTCGATACCGATGAGGGCCACCGCCCGGTCGCCGAGAAACGCATGGAACAAACCGATGGCGTTCGAGCCGCCGCCGACGCATGCAAACACCGCATCGGGCAGCCGCCCGGCACGCTCGCGCAGCTGGCCGCGAGCCTCGTCGCCGATGACGCGTTGCAGCTCGCGCACGAGATACGGGTAAGGATGCGGCCCTACGACCGAGCCCAGCAGGTAGTAACTGCCGTCGGGATCCCCTACCCAGTCGCGCAGTGCTTCATCTATGGCCGCGCGCAGCGTGCGGTCGCCGCTCTCCACCGCCACGACCTCGGCGCCGAGCCTGCGCATGCGGTCGACGTTCGGCGCCTGTCGTTGCATGTCGACGGCACCCATGTAGACGCGACACGGCAATCCGACACGCGCGCAAACGGCGGCGCACGCCACGCCGTGCTGGCCGGCCCCGGTCTCGGCGATCACGCGCCTCGCGCCGAGCCGCCGCGCGAGCAGCGCCTGGCCGAGCGCGTTATTGATCTTGTGCGCACCGGTATGCGCCAGATCCTCGCGCTTCAGCCAGACCTTGGCGCCCCAGCGCTCGCTCAGGTTGCGGGCATAGGTCAACGCGGTCGGGCGTCCGACCCAGCCCTCGAGCTCCTGCTCGAGCTCGCTGCAAAAATCGGCCGCCCGCAGGTGCGTCCGCACGCCGGCCTCGAGGCGCTCGAGCGCGGGCATCAGCGTCTCCGGCACGTAGCGGCCACCGAAGGGCCCGAAGCGGCCGCGCGCGTCCGGATAGCGACCCGCGAGCAGATCCGCGAGCGGGTCGGTTTCGGCCGCGCCGCTCACAGCTGCCGCTCGGCGACGCGCACGGCGGCGACGAATGCGCGGATCCTGTCGGGATCCTTCACACCGGGCGCGCTCTCGACGCCGCTGCTCACGTCGACGCCGAATGGTCGTACGCGACGGATCGCGGCGGCAACGTTGCCCGCGTCGAGGCCGCCGGCCAGCACTACGCGCGCGCGCTTCGCGAGGCGTGCCGCCAGCGCCCAGTCGACACGCTCGCCGCGTCCGCTGGCGGGACCCTCGACGAGCAGCCACGCGGGCGGCGCGGCACTCTCGTCGAAGCCCGCGCGCCACACGGGCAGGGCGCGGCAATCCTCCGGCAGCTCGATCTTCGCCAGGTCTTCCGCATCACTCTGCCAGATGTCCGGACGGAAGCGCTCGCGGATCAGCGTCACGCGGCCGGCGTCCGGATGCCGGGTCACCGCGACGCGCTTGACGCTCGCCGGCAGGGCCGAGGCCAGAGCCGCGGCCGCTTCGGGACCGATCTCTCGCGCTGACGGCGCGAACACGAAGCCGGCGGCATCGACGCCGCACTCCGCGGCCGCCGACACGGCCCGTGCATCGGTGAGGCCGCAGATCTTGATCCAGATTGCCATTCGGTCAGGACGCCGCCGAGTTGCGAACCCGCTCCGCCGCGGCGCGGCGCCCATTCAGCAGCATGGAACGCAGCAGGTCCCCAGGGTCGTCGCTGCGCATCAAGGCCGTGCCGACGAGCGCGAGCCGGTATCCCGCAGCGGCCATGCGTGCAGCGTCGCTGCTGTCCTCGATCCCGCTTTCGGCGACTGCCGGCGCGCCCGCAGGCAGATGGTCCGCGAGGCGGCCGAGCCGTTCCGTATCGACGGCGAGCGTGTGTAAGTCGCGCGCGTTCACGCCCACCAGCAGCGTTCGCCCGGGGCGTTTGGAATGGACGATGCGGGCCGCTCGTTCGAGCTCGCCGGCGTCGAAGGCCTCGAGCAGCACGAACAGCTTCATCGTGAATGCCGTTTCCAGCATGCGGGAAAGCTGCGCGTCGTCAAGCAGCGCGACCATCAGCAACACGCCGCCCGCGCCGTGCGCGCGCACCTCGACGACCTGATACGGATCGGTCAGGAAGTCCTTGCGCATCGCCGGCACGCCGAGCGGCCGAAGTGCGTCGGCCACCATGCGCAAATCGGCCAGCGAGCCGCCGAAGACTGCCGGCTCGGTCAACACCGAGACCGCCGCCGCGCCGGCGTCTGCGTATGCCCGCGCTGTCGCGACGACGTCGAGCGGTTCGCCGCGAACATTCCCCAGCGCGCCCGCGGCCGGCGAGTATCTCTTGATTTCACCGATCAGATCGAAACCGTGCAGGGACAATCTCGGCGGCGGCGCGCCGGCACGCGCCTGCGCCAGAAGAAGCGCCTCGGGCACGATCGCCTGCGCGCGAGCCACGCGCAGCGCGCTGGCCGCGCGCATACGTTCGAGGAAGTCGCTCACTGGAGATCTCCCGTGCGGGCCGGTTTGCCTGCATGCGCCTGCCGCGGCCTCGCGAAAAAATGGCGCAGCTTGAGAATCAGCGCGTGAGCGCGGCCGTCGTCGATGGCTGCCGCGGCCATGGCGATGCCCTGCTCCGCCGCTTCGGCCCGGCCACTGACTTCCAGCGCGAGGGCCGCGCCGAGCAGCAGCGCGTCGCGGTGCGGCCCGCGCTCGTCGCCTGTGAGCACGGCGAACAGGCGCTCCGCGTTGTGTGCGCAGTCCCCGCCGGCCAGCGCTTCCGGAGCACAGCGCGCGAGACCGTAGCCGGCCGGATCCCGCTGCTCCTCGCGGACGGCGCCGGGCCGCACGTCGAGCAACAGGAAACGGCCGACCGGCGTCGGCTCGTCCCAACCGGGCTCGCCGTGCACCACGAACGCGCGCTCGACCGGCAGACCGGCCAGGCAGTCCGCCATGAGGCGCGCGGCCGCGGGGCTGTACGCGCCGATGACCTGGAAAGGCGGCGCGACGGGATTGGTCAGCGGCCCGAGCAAGTTGAACACAGTGCGTACACCGAGCGCGGCCCGCACCGGTGCCAGCGCTTTCATGGCCGGGTGGAAGTGCGGCGCGAAAAGGAATACGAAACCGCATTCACGCAGGCACGCGCCACACTCCGCTG
Organism: Gammaproteobacteria bacterium; assembly: GCA_035524935.1. Classification (GTDB taxonomy): domain Bacteria; phylum Pseudomonadota; class Gammaproteobacteria; order Steroidobacterales; family JACDCP01; genus JACDCP01. The sequence goes on from DATLFD010000026.1 coordinate 11,852, forward strand.
CATCGGCCGGCAATTCCAGGCCGAGCGACTCGAGCACGTCGGCGCTGCCCGAGCGGCTCGATATCGAGCGGTTGCCGTGCTTGACGACCGGCACGCCGCATGCCGCCGCGAGCAGCGCAGAGCCGGTCGAGAGATTCAGGCTGCCGGAGCCGTCGCCCCCGGTGCCCACCGTGTCGACGCACGCCAGATCGCCGGGCACGTCGGGCCGTCGCGCGAGCTTGCGCATCGCCCGCGCGAAGCCGCGGACCTCCGCAGCCGTTTCCCCCTTCGCGCGCAACGCGGCGAGCACCGCGCCGGCCATCGCGGGTGCCAGTCCCGGATCGGTCAGCGCAACGAGCAATTCGGCAGCGAGGTCCTCGCCGAGGTCCTGACCGTCGAGCAGGCGATCGAGCGTCTGCGCAGGACTCATGTCGCGCCGCCCGGTGGGCTCATCGCGAGAAAGTTGCCGAGCAGGCGGTTGCCTTCCGGCGTCAGGATGCTTTCCGGGTGGAACTGCACGCCTTCGGCCGGCTGCGAGCGATGCCGCACGCCCATGACTTCGCCGCTCTCGCTGCGCGCCGTCACCTCGAGCACATCGGGCAGGCTGTCGGCGTCGATCGTCAGCGAATGATAACGACCGGCCTGGAACGGTTGCGGCATGCCGCCATAGATCGTCCGCCCGTCGTGGTGCACCTGCGATGTCTTGCCGTGCATCAGCCTCGGGGCGCGCACGATTCGGCCGCCGTAGGCGCAGACCAGCGCCTGATGACCGAGGCAGACACCGAGCACGGGTATGGTGTCGGCGAAGGCTGCGATCATGGCAACAGATACACCGGCGTCGCCAGGCTGGCCCGGGCCCGGCGAAACGATCAGGTGCGTGGGGTCGAGCGCGCGTGCCGCGTCGATCGAAATACGGTCGTTGCGATGTACCAGAACCTCCGCGCCGAGCGCGGCGAAAGCCTGCACCAGGTTATAGGTGAACGAGTCGTAGTTGTCGATCAACAGCAGCCGCGCGCTCAAAGGCCGCCCTCCGCGAGCTCGAGCGCGCGCTGCAGAACCGCACCCTTCGCCAGCACCTCGGCGTGCTCGTTGGCCGGCACGCTGTCGGCGACGATACCGGCGCCCGCCTGGTAGCTGTAGCCGCCGCCGTCGAACACGAGGGTGCGTATCGCGATCGCCTGGTCCATGTCGCCGCCGGCACCGAAGTAGCCCACCGAGCCTGCGTAGAAACCGCGTCCCAGCGATTCGTATTCGTCGATGAGCTGCATGGCGCGCACCTTCGGCGCGCCCACCAGCGTGCCGGCCGGAAATGCCGCGGCGAACAGGTCGAAGGCGTCCCGGCCGGGGGCGAGCCTGCCGCTCACGCCGCTCACGAGATGCATGACGTGGCTGTAGCGCTCGACGGCGCGATAGGGATCGACGCGCACGGTGCCCGGCTCGGCGACACGGCCGAGATCGTTGCGCGCGAGATCGACCAGCATGACGTGCTCGGCGGCTTCCTTCGCATCGGCCAGCAACTCCGCCTCGAGCCGGCTATCGCCCGCCAGGTCTGCGCCGCGCGGCCGCGTGCCGGCGATCGGGCGCAGCATCGCCTGTCCCTGCGACAGGCGAACGAGCGCCTCGGGCGAGGACCCCACGATGCTGTGGGGGCCCAGCTCGAGAAAGTACATATAGGGCGAAGGGTTGACGAGTCGGAGCGCGCGGTAAGCCTCGAACGGGTCCGTCGCGCAGGCGCCGGCAAAGCGCACCGAAAGCACGAGCTGGTAGACGTCCCCCGCTGCAATATCTTCCTTGCAACGGCGCACCGCCGCGGTGAAAGCCGGCCGGTCGAAGCTCGCGCGAGGTGGTTCGAAGCCCATGCCGGCCTGCGGCGCCGGCAACGCGCCGCGCAGCGCGCGCATGATTTCGCTTCGCAGATGGCGGCGATCGGTTTCACTGCCGGCGTGCAGCAGGGCTACGCGGCGCGTGAGATGGTCGAATATCAGCAGCGACGCCGGCGCGATCCAGGCAGCAGTCGGGACACCGGTCGATTTCGCGGGCGCCAGCGTCTCGAACCGGCGCACGAGATCGTAGCCTGCCGCACCGACCAGACCGCCGGTGAACGGAATCCCGGGCAGCGCAGGCTCCAGCCGGGGGCTGCCCGCCAGCGCCGCCCGCAGCGCGTCCAGGAGCTCATCCTTGTCGCCGGGTTGCGCAATCTTCGACCCGTCGACATACACGCCGTCGCCCTCGAGCACGAGCTCGAGCGCGTCACCGAAGCCGATGAACGAGTATCGCGCCAGGCGCTCGCCACCTTCGACGCTTTCGAGCAGAAACCGCGGCCGAAATGGCGCGAGCTTGAGATATGCCGAAACGGGCGTGTCCAGATCGGCGGCGATGTCGAACGGCGGCTGCATGCCTTCCCCGCGGGCGTCGTGCGATCCCCGGGCGGGCGGAAAAAAACCCATCCCGGAGGTCCGGAGATGGGTTCGTGGCGTCATCGCGTTGCCGTGGGCTACTCGCCGCGCACCCTCTCCCGGGGCTCCGGCCACCACCAGCAACCGAACGCGACTGTCCTGGAACGCATCATGGGGAGGCAGTATCGCCTTCGCCGCCGCGGCCGGTCAAGCGGGACGTCCGACCCGCCCCGCGCCCGGCGCATCGGCGGTCTGGAACTGTTCCTCCTCGGTCGAGCCGCTCAATGCGCTGATCGACGAGGTGCCGGACGAGACGGCCTGGGTGACGGCGTCGAAGTAGCCGGCGCCAACCTCGCGCTGGTGGCGCGTCGCGGTATAGCCCAGCGCTTCGCAGGCAAATTCATCCTGCTGCAGCTTCACGTACGCCGACATGTGTGTGCTCTTGTACTCGTGCGCGAGCCGGAACATGCTGAAGTTGAGCGCATGGAAGCCGGCGAGCGTGATGAATTGGAACTTGTAGCCCATGGCGGCGAGCTCGCGCTGGAACTTCGCGATCGTGGGCTCGTCCAGCCTCTTGCGCCAGTTGAACGACGGCGAGCAGTTGTAGGCGAAGAGCTGCTGCGGGTGCTCGCGGCGCACGGCCTCCGCGAACTGCTTCGCCTGCGCCAGGTCCGGCACGCTGGTCTCGCACCAGACGAGGTCCGCGTAGGGCGCGTAGGCGAGGCCGCGCGCGATCGCCTGGTCGATGCCGGAGCGCACCTGGAAGAAACCCTCGCTGGTCCGCTCGCCCGCCTTGACAAAGGGCCGGTCCCGCTCGTCGACGTCGGAAGTCAGCAGTGTGGCCGCATCGGCGTCGGTGCGCGCCACCAGCAACGTCGGCACACCGCAGACATCGGCGGCCAGGCGCGCGGCCACCAGCTTGTTGATCGCCTCGCCGGTCGGCACCAGCACCTTGCCGCCCATGTGCCCGCACTTTTTCGCCGACGAGAGCTGATCCTCGAAATGCACGCCGGCCGCGCCCGCCTCGATCATGCCTTTCATGAGCTCGAAGGCATTGAGCACGCCGCCGAAGCCGGCCTCCGCATCCGCGACGATGGGCTTGAACCAGTCGATACGGTCGTCGCCTTCCGCGTGATGGATCTGGTCGGCGCGCTGCAGCGTCTTGTTGATGCGCCGCACGACCGCCGGCACCGAGTCCGCGGGATATAACGACTGGTCCGGGTACATGTCTCCGGCCAGGTTGGCGTCGCCTGCCACCTGCCAGCCCGAGAGGTAGATGGCGTCCAGCCCGGCCTTGACCTGTTGCATGGCCTGGTTGCCGGTGAGCGCGCCGAGCGCACCCACGAATTCCTTCTCGTGCAGATAGCCCCACAGCTTTTCCGCACCGAGCCGCGCGAGCGTGTGCTCGACACACACATTGCCGCGCAGGCGCAAGACGTCGTCCGCCGTGTAAGCGCGCCGCACGTCTCGCCAGCGCGCGTCGGTCTGCCACTCTTTCGTCAGTTCCGCTGCCGTCGATGCGCCCATCTCGCTCTCCGGGGTATGGGTCTGGATCGCCCCATTGTGGCGTCAGTCAAGCCGTTCGTATGCTGCCGAGGTCACAAATTCGCTGAAGGCGTCGTCGAGGGTGATCCGGCGCAGCAGCCCTCCGGCCGTGGCCAGGTGAGCTGCTGCGACCCCCGCCTCGCGGGGCTGTTGCTCGAGCGAGCTCAGCTCCTCGGCCAGCAAGGTCTCGAACAGCTCCGGCGTGACGGTGCGGCCATCGGCCAGCCGGCTGCGGTGGTGGATCCACTGCCAGAGCTGCGCCCGTGAAATCTCCGCAGTGGCCGCGTCCTCCATGAGGTGATAGAGCGGCACGCAGCCGAGACCGCCGAGCCACGCCGCCAGGTACTGCACCGCGACACTGATGTTCGTGCGCACGCCGGCTTCGGTGATGTCGCCGGCCGGCACGGCGAGCAGGTCCGCGGCAGTCACCTCGACATCCTCGCGCAGCCGCGCGAGCTGGTTCGGCCCCGGCATGTGCCGGTCGAAGATCTCGCGCGCGACCGGCACGAGCGCTGGATGCGCCACCCACGTGCCGTCGTGGCCGTCGCCCGCCTCGCGCTCCTTGTCCGCGCGCACCTTTGCGAGCGCGGCCTCGTTCGCGCCGGGGTCGGACTTGATCGGGATCTGCGCCGCCATGCCGCCGATCGCGTACGCCCCCCTCCGATGGCAGGTTTGGATGACCAGCAGCGAATAGGCGCGCAGGAAGCGCGTCGTCATGGTGACGGCCTCGCGGTCGGGCAGCACGAATTCCGGGAATCGCCTGAATCGTTTGATGAAGCTGAATATATAGTCCCAGCGGCCGCAGTTGAGACCGACGATGTAGTCGCGCAGTGCATGAAGTATTTCGTCGACCTCGAAGGCGGCCAGGATGGTCTCGATGAGGACCGTCGCCTTGATCGCGCCGTGCGGCAGGCCCAGCCATGCCTCGGAATCTGCGAATACCTTCGCCCAGAGCGCGGCCTCGCTATGGCCTTCGAGCTTGGGCAGGTAGAAGTAAGGTCCGCTGCCCTGTTCGATCAAGCTGCGGGCATTGTGAAAAAGGTAGAGGCCGAAATCGACGAACGCGCCGGGCACTGCGGCGCCGTCGACCAGCAGGTGTTTCTCATACAGATGCCAGCCGCGCGGCCGCACAGTGAGCGTCGCCGTCGCGGCATTGAGCGCATAGCGCTTGCCTTCCGGGTTGGTGAAATCGATGCGGCGCTCGACCGCGTCGCGCAGGTTGATCTGTCCCTGGATCACGTTCGTCCAGGTCGGCGACAGCGAGTCTTCGCAGTCCGCCATGAAGACGCTGGCGCCGGAATTGAGAGCATTGATGATCATTTTGCGGTCGGTCGGGCCGGTGATCTCGACCCGCCTGTCGCGCAGATCCGCAGGCGGGTCGGTGACGCGCCAGTCGGCTTCGCGGATGTGGCGCGTCGCGGCGGGAAAGTCGGGCATTTCGCCCAGGTCGATTGCCCGCTGGCGGGCCTCGCGCGCCTGCAGCAGGGCAGTCACCGCGGGCGCATGCGCGCGCGCGAGCCGCGCGACGAACGCGAGAGCGTCCGGGCTCAGGATATCCTCGAAGCCGTCCCCGAGCGGCGCCCGGATCTCCACGTCGGCCGGGGCGCGGCTTGCCGCTGCCATGTCAGCGTGCCGGCGCCCGCCGTCCGGCGATCCGCATGGCCAGCTCGAGGGCCTGCTCGTAATTGAGACGGGGATCGACCTGCGACAGATACGCCCGATTCAGGTCGCCGTCGGTCAGGCCGCGCGCGCCGCCCGTGCATTCGGTGACATTCTCGCCGGTCAGCTCGAAGTGGACGCCGCCCAGATGGCTGCCTTTCTCATGGTGGATTCGGAATGCCGCTTCGAGCTCCGAGAGGATGTTTTCGAAACGGCGTGTCTTGATGCCCGTGGCGGTGATTTCGGTGTTGCCGTGCATCGGATCGCAGCTCCACAGCACCAGAGCGCCGGTTGCGCGAACCGCCTCGATCAGCGGCGGCAGGCAGTCGTCGATGCTCTTTGCGCCGAAGCGGTGAATAAGCGTCAGCCGGCCCGGCTCGTTGTTCGGATTGAGCACGTGCACGAGCTGCTGCAGCCATTCGCCGGTCATTGCCGGACCTATCTTGACCCCGATCGGGTTGGCGATGCCGCGGAAATATTCGATGTGCGCACCTTCGAGCTGCGCGGTGCGCATGCCGATCCACGGGAAATGCGTCGACAGGTTGTACCAGCGCTGGCGCCGCTTGATATAACGCGTCTGCGCCTGCTCGTAGAGCAGGTGCAAGCCCTCATGGCTGGCGTAGAAGTCTACCCGGGTCGTGTCCTGGATCGAACGCCCGGAAATGGTCTCGAAGAAATCCAGCGCATCCGAAATCGATTCGACGATCCTGCGATATTCGGCCTCGAGCGGAGAATGTCCGACGAAACCGAGGTCCCAGTTCTCGGGATGGTGCAGGTCGGCGAAACCGCCTTCGGCGAGCGAACGCACGAAGTTCAGCGTCAGCGCTGCGCGCTCGTAACCGCGCAGTAGCAGTTCGGGATCGGCAACGCGATCGGCGGACGTGAAAAGCTGCCGGTTGACGAGATCGCCGCGATAACTCGGCAGGCTCAGGCCGTCACGCGTCTCCGTGTCCGCGGAGCGCGGCTTGGCGTACTGTCCCGCCATTCGGCCGACGCGGATCACCGGCTTCTTGAGCCCGTGCAGCAGCACCAGACTCATCTGCAGCAGAATTTTCAGCTTTTTGGCGATTTTCTCCGAAGTGCAGTCATCGAAGCTTTCCGCGCAGTCACCGCCCTGCAGCAGGAAGCGTTGCCCGCGCTGCGCGTCAGCGATCTGCAGCTTCAGCGCCTCCACCTCCCACGACGTGACGATCGGCGGCAGACGGCTGAGACGGCCGATTACCGCTTCGAGCCGCTGCTTGTCGTCGTACAGTGGCTGCTGACTGGCGGTGCGGGATTGCCAGAGCGCCGGATGCCATTCACTGTGCGGGAGCGGGCGGTTCATGGCGGAAGTATGCATGGCCCCCTTTCGCGACGCAAAATCATGGCAAAATGCGCACCTGCCGGTGCCGGCGCAATTTCTGGAGATCCTTCCATGCATCGAGTCCTGGTGCTGGGCGCGGGCAAGATCGGCGCCCTGATCGGCGGCCTGCTGGGGGAATCGGGCGACTACGACGTGCAGCTCGCCGACGTCGACGGCAAGGCCGCCGCTACCGTGGTCGACGCGCACGGCCTGCCGCGCCTGCACCCGTTCGAGCTCGACGCGACCGACCAGGCGGCCCTGCGCGCTCATCTGCGCGAGCACCCGGTGGATGCGATCGCCTCGAGCCTGCCGTATTTCTGCAACGTCACCGTCGGCCGCGCGGCGCGCGATCTCGGCCTGCACTATTTCGATCTCACCGAGGACGTCGCCGTCACGGCGGAGATCCGCCAGCTCGCGGAGAATGCGGGCACGGCATTCGCACCACAGTGCGGGCTCGCGCCGGGTTTCATCAGCATCGCCGCGAACGAGCTCATCACGCACTTCGACGAAATCGACTCGGTGAAACTGCGGGTCGGCGCGCTGCCGCAGAACCCGAACAACGTGCTCAAGTACTCACTCACCTGGTCGACCGATGGGCTTATCAACGAGTACGGCAATCCCTGCCAGTGCCTGCGCGGCGGCAAGGTCATCACCGTGGAGCCGCTCGAGGGACTCGAAGGCATCGAGATCGATGGCCGGCGTTACGAGGCTTTCAATACCTCGGGCGGACTGGGTTCGCTCGGCGATACGTATGCCGACCGCATCCGCAACATGGATTACAAGACCATACGCTATCCCGGCCACTGCCGGCAGATGCGCCTGCTCATGAACGATCTGCGGCTCAACGACGATCGCGCGACGCTGAAGCGCATCCTCGAGCACGCCGTGCCGCGCACGCTGCAGGACGTGGTCATCGTGTACGTGGCGGTCCGCGGATTGCAGGACAGGGAGTACCGTGAAGAGAACTACGTGAACTCGATTTACCCGCAGGTCATCGCGGGCCGGCTCTGGTCGGCAATCCAGGTCACGACCGCCGCGGGCATCTGTGCCATTCTCGACCTCGTGCTCAGCAATCCTGGCGACTACCGCGGCTTCGTGGCTCAGGAGCGATTCCGCCTCAAGGACACCATCGAAAACCGATTCGGCAAATATTACGCGCACGGCGGCACGAGCGAGATCTCCGCGCGCCTGATTGCCTCGGGCCGCACCGGCAGCCAGCGCAAGTCGTCCGGTGCCAGGCAATGAAACGGATCCTCGAATCGCTGGGTCTCGGTAGCGTGAATCCCGCAGCCTGGTCGGGACGGGCGGGCTGGTCGGCCACGGGCGGCGTCACGTTCGATACGGTCAACCCCGCGACCGGCGAGACGATCGCGCGCGTGTGCAGCGCCACGCGCGAGGATTACGAGAACGTCATTCGCTCCGCGCGGGAGGCGTTCGCCGAATGGCGCACCGTTCCGGCCCCGCTGCGCGGCGAGGCGGTGCGCCTGATCGGTGACCGGCTGCGCGTGCACAAGGATCGGCTGGGCAGCCTGGTCTCCCTCGAGATGGGCAAGATCAAGGCAGAGGGCGACGGCGAGGTGCAGGAGATGATCGACATCGCCGACTTCGCAGTCGGCCAGTCGCGCATGCTGTACGGAAATACCATGCACTCGGAACGGCCGCTGCACCGGATGTACGAGCAGTGGCATCCGCTCGGCGTAGTCGGCATCATCAGCGCGTTCAATTTTCCCGTCGCCGTCTGGTCCTGGAATGCTTTCATCGCAGCCGTGTGCGGCGACACCTGCATGTGGAAGCCGTCACCCAAGGCGCCGCTGTGCGCGATCGCCGTGCAGCGCATCTGCAACGAGGTCATGGAAGCGCACGGCTACCCGCCGGTATTTCAACTATTCATCGATCCGGGCAACGAGCTCGCCGATGCGTTCGTGCGTGACGAGCGGGTCGACCTGGTCTCGTTCACCGGCTCGACCGCGGTCGGGCGCCGGGTCGGCGAGAAAGTCGCCGCGCGCATGGGCAGGGTGCTTCTCGAGCTCGGCGGCAACAACGCGATCATCGTCGACGAGCACGCAAACCTCGATCTCGCCGTGCCGGCCATCGTATTCGGCGCCGTGGGCACGGCCGGGCAGCGCTGCACGAGCACGCGCCGGGTGCTGGTCCACGAGAGCCTGGAAAACGAGCTCGTCGCGCGCCTCAGGCACGCCTATTCTCAGGTGGCCATCGGCGATCCGCTCGACTCCGGAACGCTCATGGGTCCGCTCATCGACGCGGCGGCCGTCGAACGCTTCCGCGCCGCGCTCGCGGCGGTCGACAAAGCGGGCGGCGAGATCGTGCATGGCGGCAGGGTGCTCGACCGGCCCGGCCATTTCGTCGAGCCGGCCATCGTTCGCGCCGTCAACGACTGGGACATCGTGCAGACCGAGACTTTCGGCCCGATTCTCTACGTCATCCCCCACGCCTCGCTCGAGGAGGCCATCCGGCAGCACAACGGCGTCGTGCAGGGGCTGTCGTCGGCGATCTTCACCGACAGCGTTCAGCACGCAGAGCGCTTTCTGTCGGCGCTCGGCAGTGACTGCGGCATCGCCAACGTGAACATCGGCACTTCGGGCGCCGAGATCGGCGGCGCGTTCGGTGGCGAGAAGGAGACGGGCGGCGGCCGCGAGGCGGGCTCGGACTCATGGAAGGCCTACATGCGCCGCCAGACCAACACCATCAACTGGAGCCGCGAGCTGCCGCTCGCCCAGGGCATCAAGTTCGGGTAGGGCCGAATTCCTTCGGCCAACCTCGTTTGGCCAACCTGTGCGGCCGTTTGAAAACGGCCCTGCGTCAGCCGCCGCCGTTTGCCCGCGGTCCATTCGCCGGCAGCACGTCCACGGACAACTCGAATGTGCGCTGCTCCGCCCTCTGCAGCGCGCCCACGTCCACCACGTTGCGCGCGACCTCTTCGCCCTTGCCGTTCCTGACCGTGACGACGATACAGTACTCCCACGGCTGCTCATGCGCCGGATGCTGAATCGTCCCGTCCACCCGGAACGCCGAGCGCGCGGCTGGCTGCTGCTGCGTCGCCGGATTGAAACGCAGATGGTGCCGGCAGCCGGGGCAGACGTCGGCACTCTCCAGGATCGTCGCCTTGCAATGCGGACAGACCCGTGTCCGGCCTGGCGCGGCCGCGCGCGCGGCGCTCATTGACTCGTGCCGTGGCCCTTGTTGCCGGCCGGGGAGCCCTTGACGTTCTCTTCCCAGCCGAATTCCACCTGCCCGCGCATGCGCGAGCCCGCAGCCACGGTGAGGGAACCGGCCTTGACGTCGCCGTTGATGACGCCGCCGTCGAGCAGCTCGACGCGCCGCGCACCCTCGATATTACCGTGCAGCTCGCCGCCCACGACGACCACGTCGGCCCGCACTTGTCCGTCAAGGCGGGCACCCGTGTCGAGCATCAGATTGCCGTCAACGTGCACGTCCCCCTTGAAACGGCCGGCGATGCGGACCGGGCCCGAGCCGACGATCTTGCCTTCGATGGACAAGTCCGACGCGATCACGGACTCCTTCATCTCGGCGCGCTCTTTCGCACGGGGGGCTGGCTGAGGATTGAGCGACGTGACGTTGATCCGCTCGGGCTCGCGCGACATGACCGGATCTTTCGCCGGATCTTTCGCCGGATCTTTCGCTGGGGGACTGGCGCCCGGCGTTGCGGTGCCTGCGGGTTTCGGGTTCGAATCCTTCCAAAGTGCCATGGCTATGCCCCCGTTTCGATTGGAAAAAGTGCCTCCAACTTACCCCTGTTCGAAGCGGCAGGCTACCCCTCTTCCCACGGCGCAGGCCCGGGGGGCTGACGAAGCCTGCGCGCCGGCTCTCGGCCTCTGCGACCCGGCGCCGCGGCGCCTCGTATACGTCGTTGAAAACATTGGTCTTCCGTCCACCCACACGACCTTGCCCCGGGGCTCGGATCCCTTGGGTCCGATCCGCCTCAATCGGTCATCTCGCGGTAGATGAGCCCGACCCACTGGTCCGGCGGAATGAAGCCGTCGCCCCATTCGGCGTCGAATTCGGATGTCGGCCGTTGCGCCTGGATCGCCTCGAGCGACAGGCCCTCGTCGATCATGAGCTCGATGCGCCCGTGCACGGTGGCCAGCATATTGCGGTAGCTCTCGAGCCCTGCGCGGTCGGCAAGCGGCCCGTGGCCGGGGATCACCCTGGTCTCCTCGTCGATCAGCTCGAGCGCCCGGTCGATGGCCCCTATCATTCCCGCGAGCGAGCCGCCGCTGCTCGCATCGATGAACGGGTAATAGCCGCTGAAGTAGACGTCGCCCATGTGCACGACGTTCGCGTTACGGAACCGAAGTATGGCGTCGCCGTCGGTATGCGCGTTCCGCACGTGAAAGGCGTGCAACTCGTCGCCGTTCAGGTGAAACGTCACCGTGTTGTCGAAAGTGACGACCGGCAGGGCCGCCTCAGGCGCCGGCGGAACCTCGCGTTCCTGCCCGACGAAGTTCATGATCTGGCCTGCGGCAAGCCGCTTGCGCACATTGTCGTGCGCGACGATCACCGAGCCGGCCTTGCCGAAGTTCTCGTTGCCGCCCGTGTGATCGCCGTGCCAGTGAGTGTTGAATACGAACCGGACGGGCTCGTCCGAAATCTTCGCCACCGCCCGGCGGATCTCCGGTGTCAGCGGCGCGTACTGATCGTCGATGAGAAATACCCCGTCGTCGCCCGCCCAGACGCCGATATTGCCGCCTCGCCCGGTCAGCATGTACACGCCCTTGCCCACTTCCTCGAGCGTGATATCCACTTCCTCCTGTTCCTGCGCATCGGCCATACGGGTGGCCGTTGCGATGGCCATGGCGGCGACCAGCCCGGTTTTCAGCAACGAATTCCGCATGCCGTTCTCCACGTTCAGTCCCTGGATTCGAAACGCTTGAGCGCCTGGTTCTTGCGCACGGAGCCGGCGTTGAACACCCGGCCGTTCATGGCGATGTAGACGCCCGGTCGACAGGCCTGCACGGCGCCGACCGCGAGGCCGATATTGAAGATGGCATCGCTCGAGTCGAAGCGTGCCGGATTGAGCGCGCCGGTCAGGACGATGGTCTTGCCGGGCAGTCCCTCGAGGGCGGCGGCCGTCTCGACCATGGTGTCCGTGCCGTGCGTGACCAGGATGTGAGTGAAATCCGCGCGCTCGACTGCTTGCCGGATGCGCGCACGATCCGCGGCATTCATCTCCAGACTGTCCTTGCGCATGAGCTGCTCGATCTCGTAGTCGAACGCGACCTGGGCATCGGCGAGAATACGGCCGATCTGCGGCTCGCCGACCTCGAAGTCGCTCTTCGCATCGAAGTAGATCTTGTCGATCGTGCCGCCGGTGGTGAAGATCTTCAGACGCATACGGTGCCGGGTTCGGTTACGGTGCCGGGTTCCGGTAGTTCGGTTATCTGAGGCAAGTCAGCATACCGAGCGGACCCCGGTGATGCCACGGAAAGGTTCCGGCGCATAACCGAAATACCGGAACCCGGCACCGTAACCGAAATACCGAAATCCGGCACCGTAGGCTATCATGAGCGTCATCGACTACGGCGCCGCCGTCGATACCATCATGAACAAGCTCGTCCGCGCCCTCCTCTCCTTGATTTGTCTCGGCTGCGCGGCACTTGCAGCCGGCGCGCAGCAGTCGCCGGACGAGGAGTCCGACCGGCCGCGGGCCGTGCTGCTCGAGATCCGCGGCGCCATCGGCCCGGCGACGAGCGATTACGTGGTGCGCGGCATCGAGGCCGCGGAAGCCGGCGGCGCCAGGCTGGTCATCCTGGAAATGGACACGCCCGGCGGTCTCGATTCAGCCATGCGCGACATCATCAAGGCGATCCTCAATTCCGAGGTCCCTGTCGCGACCTTCGTGTACCCGAGCGGCTCGCGTGCGGCCAGCGCCGGCACCTACATCCTGTTCGCGAGCCACGTTGCGGCCATGGCGCCGGCGACCAACATGGGCGCCGCGACACCGGTGCAGATCGGCGGTGCACCTGCGCCGCCGGACGGCGACGCGCCGAAGGGGCCGGCCGAGGAGCCGGACGGCGGCGGCGAGGGCGGACCAGACGACGGCGATGCCGCAGACGGCGAACCGGGCACGGATGGCGACGCGCGCGCGCCCGAGCCGGTCCGGGACTCGGAACGTTCCGGCAGCGCCATGGAGCGCAAGGCGATCAACGACGCCGTGGCCTACATCCGCGGCCTCGCCGACCGCCACGGCCGCAACGCCGACTGGGCGGAACGCGCAGTGCGCGACGCTGAGACGATCTCGGCCCGGCAGGCCGTCGAGGAAAACGTGGTCGATCTCGTGGCCCGCGATCATGCCGATCTGCTCGAGCAGATCGACGGGCGCACGGTATCGATCGGCGGTGGGGAGCGCACCCTCGAGACGGGCGACATGCTCATCGAGCGGGTCGAGCCGGACTGGCGGACGCGGCTTCTATCGGTAATAACCGATCCGACCGTGGCCTACCTGCTCATGCTGATCGGCATCTACGGTCTGATCTTCGAGGGCTACAATCCCGGCGCGATCGTGCCCGGCGTGGTGGGCGCCATCTGCCTGCTTCTGGCGCTATTCGCCTTTCAGGTGCTGCCGGTGAATTACGCCGGTCTCGCGCTCATACTGCTCGGGATCGTGCTCATGATCGGAGAAATGTTCATGGCAAGCTTCGGTGCGCTCGGCATCGGCGGCATCATTGCCTTCGTGATCGGCTCCGTGATCCTCATCGATACCGACGTCCCGGGCTTCGGCGTTTCGCGTACCTTGATCGCAACTATCGCCCTGGCCGGCGGCCTGCTGCTGTTCGCGATCATCGCCTTCGCCGTGCATCTGCGCAACAAGCCGGTGGTGACCGGGCAGGAGGAGATGATCGGCGCGCTGGCCACGGCCGACGGCGATTTCACCGGGCGCGGGCGCGTCCGGCTCTACGGCGAGCTGTGGAATGCGTACGCGCGCGCGCCGGTCCGCCAGGGTGACAAGGTACGGGTGACGGCCATCGACGGGCTGACGCTCGAAGTGGAACCGACCTCAATCCGGGAGATTTGAAATGAGCCTCTATGCCACGGCAATCGTGATCGGCTTCCTCGCGCTGCTGCTGTTCAGCGCTTTCAACGTCCTCAAGGAGTACGAACGGGGCGTGGTCTTTTTCCTCGGCCGGTTCCAGAAGGTCAAGGGGCCCGGCCTCATCATCATCATCCCGGGCCTGCAAAAGATGGTGCGGGTCGATCTGCGCGTCATCGTCATGGACGTGCCGACACAGGACGTGATTTCCCGCGACAACGTCTCGGTGAAGGTGAACGCGGTCATCTACTTCCGCATCGTCGATCCCGAGCGCGCCATCATCCAGGTGGCGAACGTGTTCGAGGCGACCAGCCAGCTCGCCCAGACCACGCTGCGCTCGGTGCTCGGCCAGCACGAGCTCGACGACATGCTGTCCGAGCGTGACAAGCTCAACGCGGACATCCAGGGCATCCTCGACCAGCACACCGATCACTGGGGCATCAAGGTGGCGAACGTCGAGATCAAGCACGTCGACCTCAACGAAAGCATGGTCCGCGCAATAGCCCAGCAAGCCGAGGCCGAACGCTCGCGGCGCGCGAAGGTCATCCACGCGCAGGGCGAGCTCCAGGCCTCGCAGCATCTGGCAGACGCGGCGCGAAAGCTGGCCGAGGTTCCGCAGGCGATCCAGCTCCGCTACATGCAGACCCTGACCGAGGTCGCGAACGAGCGCAGCACGACCATCGTGTTTCCGCTGCCGCTCGATATGCTCGGCTCGCTCGTCGAGAAATTCAAGGCCGAATGAATTCGGCCCCACGCAGGGCCGGTTTCAACCGGCCGTCGCGCTTTCAACCGGCCGTCTCGAGGCCGAATGAATTCGGCCCTACGTAGGGCCGGTTTCAACCGGCCTCGCGGTTTCAACCCGCCGACGCGTAAGCCAGCGAGAACGCACCCGGCCCCACATTGACGCCGGCCGCGGCGCTCATCACCGACAACAGCACATCGACGTCGCGCTGCGCGGCATAATCCATGAAATCCCGGCACACGGGCAGGTCTCGGACGTCGCGCGGATCACCCGCGTAGCTCAGGGAGACCACGGGCGCGCGCAAGCCGGCGCGCACCGCGTCGCGCGCCTGCGCGAACAGCCGTTCCAGCGCGCGTGAATGGCCGCGCTCGCGGTAGCGCACCCGCGTTTCGCCGCGGTGCATCTCCAGCACCGGGCAGCGGTCCATGGCGCGGCCGAGCTGATATTCCAGCAGGCTCACGCTGCGATCTCCCTTGCGGCCCGCGCGTTTGCGCAGGTAGTAGAGATCTCGCGGCACGAGATAAGCACGTACCTGCGCCACCAGCTCCGCGACCGCGCGCCGCGCCTGATCGAAGGGCGCACGGCCGAGCTGGCGCACCGCTTCGAATGCCAGCACAGCCTCGCCGGTGCACAGCGTCTGGCTGTCGATAACGCGCAGGACGAACGGCCCCGTCAGGCCCGCCTCGGCACGTTTCTGCCGATATTCGGCCAGGATCGCCCTCGCCGCCTGCGAAGCCTGATCGAACACGCGGCCCCGCGTGCTGCTCATGCACAGCACTAGCACACGGTCGTACTTCAGCACCAGGCGTTCCAGGAACACGTCCTTGAGGGCTTCCGCGCCCACGGCATGCGTGTCGGCTGCCAGATTTCTCTGTGCGAGCAGCCGCTCGTAGAACGCCATGGTCGACTCTGGATCGCGCTTGTCGATGAAGCTTCGCTCGCCCAGCTCGAGACCGATCGGCAGCACCTCGATGGCGTGTTGCACGATGAACGAATGGGGCAGATCGCAAGTGGCGTCGATGACCAGGCCCGCTGCCGTGCGCGCGATCTGCGGGGTTGCGGCGCGTCGGTCGAGGCTCATGGCGGCACTCTACCCCATGCGGCCGGAGGGCGACATTTCCCGGCCGGTGAACGACGCAGAGCTCAGCGGGGTGGTATCCGCGCTTCGACGCGAGCACCGCCGAGCGCCGATGCGTCGATGCTGATGCTGCCCCCCGACATCTCGACGATCTCCGTGACCACCGCGAGGCCGATCCCATGGCCGCCGGCCCGCTCGTCGGCGCGCGCCCCACGCGCCAGGACGCGCCGCAGGTCCGAGGCCCCGATGCCCGGCCCGTCATCCTCGACGACGAGCATCAGCCCCCGTCGCCGGCGGCCCGCCCAGTCGACTGCACTGGCGGTCACGCGCGTCGCATGGTCGCACCACTTGTAAGCGTTATCGAGAAGATTGCCGAGCAGATCCGTCAGATCCTCGCGATCGCCATGAAACACGGCATCGTCGGCGATCTCGAAGTCGCAGCGCGGCGCCTTGTCGGCGTAGACCTTGTTGAGCGCGTCCCTGAGCTCGCTCGCGACCGGTCCGACCGGCACCGGCGCGTCGCCGAGGGCCGTGCCGCCGGCGGTGGCCGCCCGCTTGAGCTGACTGCCGACGATCGCGTCCATGCGCGCGATTTGCGCTTCGAGCTCGCCCGCGCTGGCACCGCCGCCCTGCAATGCGCTGCGCATCACGGCGAGCGGCGTCTTGAGGCTGTGCGCCAGATTACCCAGCGTATTGCGGTAACGCTTGAGGCGCGCGCGCTCATCGCGGATGAGCGCGTTCATGTTCTCGGTGACGCCGCTGAGCTCCGAGGGATAACCGGTGCCGAGCTCGGAGCGCGAGCCCGCCTCGACCTCCGCGATCTCGGCCTCGACGCGGCGCAGCGGTCGAAGGATCCAGCGCAGCAACATAGCGAGAGCGGCGAGCAACAGCAGCATGAGGCCGAGGAACCCGCTGAACAGTTGCGCCCGGAAGCGCTCCACCTGGGCGTGATAGAGATCGAGGCTCTCCGCCACGTCGAACTCGAAGCGCCGCGTCGTGCCGTCGGCAAACTCCCAATCCACCCCCATCGCGAGCCGCATGACCGGCATATCGCCGAACAAAGCGAGATTCGTCACCTCCCGCTCGCCGGGCGCGAGCACGGGCGCATCGCGCAGCGGCGCACCGACCGAGGAAGCCGAGCGCCAGACGACCTCGCCGTTCTCGTCGCGGATCTGACCGAACAACCCGGAGCCGGGCTGCGCAAACCGTTCCTCGGGCAGCTCCTCCGGCATGCTCAGTCCCTGCGATCCGCTGCCTTCGGCCGCCGCCAGCAGCGCGATCAGGTGCACCTCCAGCACATTGCGCATGGCGCGCTCGCCGGCTTCGCGGAACAGGCGGTCCAGCGCCGCGACCGTGAGACCGAAAAACAGCACGAGGACCACGCTGACCGACAGCAGCAGCCTCGCGCTCAGCGAGGAAGGCATCAATCGTGCCGGTCCTCCGCGCGCGGCAGCGCGAAGCGGTAGCCCCGCCCGCGCAGCGTCTCGATCGGCGCGAGCTCGTCGTTCGGATCGAGCTTGCGGCGCAGGCGGCCGATGAAGACCTCGATGACGTTGCTGTCGCGCTCGAAGTCCTGGTCGTAGAGGCGGTCAGTCAGCTCCGCCTTGGAAACCACTTCGCCTGCACGCAGCATCAGGCACTCGAGCACGCGATACTCGTAGCTCGTGAGCTCTACCGGCGCGCCGTTCACGGTGACGATCTGCCGGCTCGTATCGAGCTCGACAGGCCCGCAATGCAGCACCGGCTGCGACCAGCCGGTAGCCCGTCGCAGCAACGCGTTGACCCTCGCCAGCACTTCCTCGACATGAAACGGTTTCACGACATAATCGTCGGCACCGGCCTGCAACGCCTCGACCTTGTCCTGCCAGCGATCGCGCGCCGTCAGCACGAGCACCGGAAATGCGCGCCCCGCCTCGCGCAGGCGACGAATGAGCGTCATGCCCGGAATGTCCGGAAGGCCGAGATCGATGATCGCGAGATCGGCAGGAAACTCGGTGCCGTAGTAGAAGCCTTCGCTGCCGTCGGCGGCCACGTCGACGGCGAAGCCTGCTTCCTTGAGCTGGGCGCTCAAGGATTCGCGCAACGGCGTTTCGTCCTCGACGAGGAGCAGGCGCACGGGTTTTAGTGGGCTGTAACGGCCACTAGGAGATCTGGCCGGTCTCGCCGTCGACCTGCACCGTGCGCACGCGGCCGTCGTCGGTGAGCAGCTTGATGCGGTGGATGGTGCGGCCGTTGCGCGTACGCGTTTCGGCCCGGATCACCTTGCCGCCGTAGCGCCCCAGCACCATCGCCACGGCCTGATCGAGCGAAATGCGGGCGCGACGGGCTGCGGGAACCGCTTCGGCGGCCATTACGGCCGGCGAAGCATCGAACGTGCCGGTGAGCGCGCCGGCCGCAGCCGGAGCAAGCAGTATCGGCATCAGCATGACCGCGCAGAAGCAATAACGGACCGGAAAGGCCATGAGCAGGAATTCTCAGCGTTCATCGACGGCTTTGCAATGACGCGACACGCCGGCCGCGCAGGAAAAAGAGGCCGGATCCCGCTGGGACCCGGCCTTGCGGCGGGATCAGTATTCGGGCGCCGGCGTCACGGCAACGCGGACGCGAATGCGGTCGCCCGGATGGCGGTGCGTCTGCGTCGTGTATTCCTGACCGTCGTACTCATAGGTCACGCGATAGCCATCGACGCGCTCCTCCTCGTGCGTGACGTAGCTCGTATGGCAGCGCTCGACCGGGTAGCCGCGCGTTTCGACGTAATCGTAACGCTGCGCATTACGCCGGTGTGCGCGGTCGTTGGCGATCGCCGATCCGACGAGGGTACCGACCAGGGTCGCGCCGTCGCGCCCGTCACCGCTGCCGAACTGGCGCCCGACCAGGCCGCCGACCAGGCCGCCGACAATGGTCCGGCCGGCAGTCCCGCGCCGGCCGTCCCGACCGTCGTAGCGGTCGTACCGGTCATGCGCGCGGTAAGTGTGATATTCGACGTCGTCGTAGCACTGACGCCGTGGCGTCTGCACCCGCACATGGCGCACGCGAGGCTCGACATAAACGACGCGCGCCCAGGCGTAGCCGTCGCTGTAGACGTCACCGTAGCCGGTCTCGTAGTCGTGATGGGCGCCGTCGTATTGATGGTTGGCCAGCGCCGGCGTGCAGGCCCCGCACACGAGCAGCGCCATGCCGCCCGACAGGATTCCAACGAGTCGCATCACCTCCGCCTCCTTCGCCACACGCCCCGTCACGGAGCTGCATCTCATGAGCTTTCGGGAGTGAGGATAGGCACGGGGGGCTGAACCAGGGCTGAATCGCCACGGGCCCGCCGCGCGCGGCGGGCTCAGGGCTCCCGCGCCTTGGCCTCCGTCCAGAACGCCTCGAGCTCGTCGGGCGGCACGGACCGCATGTCGCGTCCGGCGGCGCGCAGCCGGTCCTCTATATACGAGAATCGCCGTTCGAACCTGCGGTTGCTTCCGCGCAGGGCCGCCTCCGGGTCGATACGCAGATGCCGGCCCAGATTGGCGGCCGCGAACAGAAGATCTCCGAGCTCCGCCTCGATCCGGCCGGCCGGCCCCGTTCTCATCGCATCGTCGAGCTCTGCGAGCTCTTCACGCAACTTGTCGAGCACGCCGGCGACATCGGGCCAATCGAAACCGGCCCCGGCCGCGAGCCGGCCGAGCTTGACCGCACGCGCCAACGCCGGCAGGCCCGGCGGCACGTCATCGAGCAGGCCGGGCGCCGCTCCGCCAGGACGCACGCGCTCCCGAGCCTTATGCGCCGCCCATGCCAGAGACTGCTGGTCCGCGGTAGAGACGGTTTCGCCGGCGAACACGTGCGGATGCCGGCGCTGCATCTTGGCGCTGATCCCCTCCACGACGTCGGCGAACTCGAACTTGCCTTGCTCGCTCGCCATGCGCGCATGAAATACGACCTGGAAAAGCAGATCGCCGAGCTCGTCGCGGAGCGCCGCGAAATCCTCGCGCTCGATCGCGTCGACGACCTCGTAGGCTTCCTCGATCGTATAGGGCGCAATGCTGCGAAAATCCTGCTCGCGGTCCCACGGACATCCGCCCTGCGCGTCACGCAGCTGTCGCATGATTTCGAGTAACTTCTCCATAAGAGTTACAGGCTTATGATTAACCTTGTTTATTCAGCGAAATCCGCCTCGAAAATCCGACCAGCATGGCGGCCGTCGCGCCCCAGATCAGCCGCCCGGCCCAGGCGATCTCGTACACCGGCACGGGCACGCCGCGCACCGGGCGCGTGCTGCGGACGTGGTTGGCCGGATCGAGCAGATACTCGAGCGGCGCCTCGAACACCGCGCGCACCTCGCGGGAATCGAGGTGCGCGTGAAAGCTCGCGCCGACGAAAGCCACCACCGGCACAACGGCGAAACCCGTGGCCGTCAAGCAGGTGTCGAGATAGCCGGCCGGCTCGATGAGCCGTGCAGACAGCCCGATCTCCTCACCCGCTTCGCGTAGCGCTGCCGCCAGCGGCCCCGCGTCGTCCGCCTCGATACGGCCCCCCGGAAACGCGATCTGCCCGGCATGGTGCGTCAGGCCGGCCGCGCGCTCGGTGAGCAGCGCGTAGATCCCGCCGGGCCGTTCCAGCAGCGGAACGAGCACGGCCGCGGGCGCGAGCGCAGCCGGCAGGCAGGCGCGCAGCCCGGCCGGCAGATCATCGGTCGGCGTCTCCGCGGCAAGCGCGTTGCCCGGCGAAGTGCCGGCCAGGCTGCGCTCGATCAGCTCGCGAGTTACCGCCGTCAATCCGGCCGCTTCCGGTGCACGGCCCTGCGGTCGCGCGCAAGACCCGTCGGAGGGACGACTGCCACTTCGGCGCCGCCGGGGCGTCAGACGCCGCCGCGGGTGAGCGCGGCCGGATCGAGCCGGCGGTCGAGCTCCTCTTGGTCCAGGTCGGTGAGCTCGGCCGCCACATCCCGCACCGGACGCCGCTCCGCGTAGGCCTTCTTGGCGATCTCCGCGCCCTTCTCGTAGCCGATGACTGGATTGAGCGCAGTCACGAGGATCGGATTTCGATCGAGCGCTGCATTCAGCCGCTCGCGATTTACGGTGAAGCCCGCGATCGCTTTGTCGGCCAGGGCGCGCGACGCTGCGGCCAGAATGTCGATGCTCTGCAGGAGATTGTAGGCGATGACCGGCAGCATGACGTTGAGCTGGAAGTTGCCGGACTGTCCGGCGACGGTCACGGTGGCGTCGTTGCCGATCACTTGCGCGGCCACCATCGCGACCGCCTCGGGCACGACCGGATTGACCTTGCCGGGCATGATCGAGCTGCCGGGCTGCAGGGCCGGCAGGGCGATCTCGCCGAGGCCCGCGAGCGGACCACTGTTCATCAAGCGCAGATCGTTGGCGATCTTCGCCAGGCTGACCGCGACCACCTTGAGCTGCCCGGACAGCTCGACGGCTGTATCCTGCGAGCTCATGCTCTCGAAAAAGTCCGCCGAGGGCTCGAACGCCACCCCCGTTCGGCCCGCGAGCAGCCCGGCGAACGTGTCGGCAAACCCCGCAGGTGCATTGATGCCGGTGCCGACGGCCGTGCCGCCCTGCGCGAGCGCGCGCAGGCGCGGCAGGCAGGACTCGATACGCTCGATGCCGAGGCGCACCTGCCGGGCCCAGCCGCCGAGTTCCTGGCCGAGACGCACGGGCATCGCGTCCATCAGGTGCGTCCGCCCGGTGGTCACGACGTCGTCCAGCGCGCGGGCCTTGCGTTCAATGACCGTAGCGAGATGGTCGAGCGCCGGCAACAGGATCTCCGTGACGGTGAGCGTCGCACTGACATGGATCGCGGTCGGTATCACATCGTTGCTGCTCTGGCTCCTGTTGACGTCGTCATTCGCGTGCACCGGTCGGCCGAGGCGCTCGCTGGCCAACCGCGCGATCACCTCGTTGGCATTCATGTTCGTGCTGGTTCCCGAGCCCGTCTGAAAGACGTCGATCGGGAACTGCGTATCGTGATGCCCGTCCGCGATTTCCTCTGCCGTGGCATTGATGGCGTCTGCGATCGCTTCGTCGAGCAGGCCGAGGTTCGCATTGGCGCGGGCTGCCGCACCCTTGATCAGCCCGAGCGCGCGAATGAACGCGCGCGGCATGCGTAAGCCGCTGATCGCAAAATTGTCGACGGCGCGCTGTGTCTGGGCGCCCCACAGGGCATCGGCCGGCACGCGAAGCTCGCCCATGCTGTCGCGCTCGACCCGCGTCGCGGGCCGGCCCTTCACGTGCTTTGGCATGCAGGAATTCGCTGCGTCACTGCTGGGTTTGTCTTGAAGCGCTCGCCCCGGTGAACGGCATGAGTGACGCCGTGTTGTATGATGCGCAATCCTATCACGAGAGCAAGAGCAGCGGCATGTCGCCCGACCCCCTGATGGCCCTGTCACCGCTCGACGGCCGATATGCGGGACACGTGCAGCCCCTGGCCGCGATCTTCAGCGAGCACGGCCTGATCCGGCAGCGCGCGCTGGTCGAGATCCGCTGGCTCGAGCACCTGGCCGACGAGGCGGCTGTCGAGGAGCTGCACGATGCGCTGCATCCCGCGTTGCGCCGCCGCCTGCACGCGGTCATCGACGATTTCAGCCTCGACGACTCGCGCCGCGTCAAGCAGATCGAGGCGGCGACGAATCACGACGTCAAGGCCGTCGAATATTTCATCAGGGAGCGGCTCGAGGCGGACAGCGAAGCCGGGCGCCTGATCGAATTCGTGCACTTCGGATGCACGTCCGAGGATATCAACAACCTCGCGTACGCTCTCATGATCGATCGCGCACGCAGGACCGTGCTCGCTCCCGCGATGCGGGAACTCGTCGCCGACATCGATGCGCTCGCCAAGCGCCATGCTGAATTGCCGATGCTGTCGCGCACGCATGGTCAGCCCGCCACGCCGACCACGCTCGGCAAGGAGTTGGCCAATTTCGCCGCGCGCCTGCTTCGCCAGTGCGATCAGTTCGAGGCGGTCGCCGCGCGCGGCAAGATGAACGGCGCGGTCGGCAATTTCAATGCGCATTTTGCAGCCTATCCGGAGCTCGATTGGGCGGCGATCGCAGAGTCGTTCGTGCAGTCACTGGGCCTCGAGCACAGCCCGCTGACGACCCAGATCGAGCCACACGACTGGATCGCGGAATACTGCGATGCCCTCAACCGTTTCGGCATAGTGCTCCTGGATTTCTGTCGCGACCTGTGGGGCTACATCGCGCTCGGCTATTTCCGCCAGCAGCCGGCACGCGAGGAGGTCGGCTCGTCGACGATGCCGCACAAGATCAACCCCATCGACTTCGAGAACGCCGAAGGCAACCTCGGCCTCGCCCACTCGTTGCTCGCACATTTCTCGGCCAAGCTGCCGATATCGCGCTGGCAGCGGGACCTGAGCGATTCCACGGTGCTGCGCTCGGTAGGCACGGCCCTGGCCCACGTGCTACTGGCGATCTCCAGCTGCCGCCGGGGCCTGGCACGTCTCGAGGTGGACGAGGCGCGACTGCGCAGCGACCTCGATCAAAGCTGGGAGGTGCTTGCCGAGGCCGTGCAGACGGTCATGCGCCGGTTCGGAGTGGAACAGCCCTACGAGAAGCTCAAGGCGCTGACCCGCGGCACGCAGGTCGATCCGGAAATGCTGCGCGCTTTCATCGCCGCGCTCGACATACCGGCGCCAGCCAGGGAACGGCTGCTCGCCCTGACGCCGGCGACTTACCTCGGCAACGCAGCGGACCAGGCTCGCGCGAAGCTCTGATGCGCCTGCGCTCATTGCCGTGATCCAGCCGCCGGCACCGCCGGGCGTCATTGTCCGCGAAGCCTGCTGGCAGGCGGACCGCGCAGCGCTCGAGCGCATCCGGGAGACGGTTTTCATCCGCGAGCAGGGCGTTCCGCCCGAGCTCGAATGGGACAGCGCCGATGAGACCTGCCTGCATGTGCTCGCCGAGACGGCAAAGCGTGACACAGTCGGCACCGGCCGCCTCGAAGCCGACGGTAAGATCGGACGCATTGCAATTCTGCGCGAGCACCGCAATGCCGGCGTCGGCGCGGCTGTGCTCCGGCAGCTGATCCGGGAGGCGGAACGGCGCGGCATGAAACAGGTTTATCTGTTCGCCCAGGTGAGCGCGCTCGCCTTTTACGAGCGCCACGGCTTCGTGGCGGAGGGAAACGTGTTCATGGAAGCCGGTATCCCACACCGGCGCATGCGGCTGCGCCTCGCGCATCACTCGTGAGCGGGATGCGCGCGGACACGGGACGCGGCAGCCGGCGCCTACTGACCAGTGTGCGCGAGGTGCGCCAGGCGGTCATCGATGTCGCCGACGCCGCGAAACGGCAGCTTTCGATTTTCTCACACGATCTCGAGCCTGCCATCTACGGTCACGAAGACTTTATCGCCGTCGTGACGCGGCTGGTGCTGGCGTCGCGGTTCGCCCGCGTCCGCGTGCTGATCGCCGACCCTGTCCGCGCCGTCAAGGACGGTCATGAGTTCGTTACGCTGGGCCGGCGCCTGTCGAGCTTCATCGAGTTCCGTCACGTGCTTCCCGAGTACAGAGAGCACGTCGAGGCATTCTGCATTGCAGATGATCAGGGCATCGTCTATCGCTCGCTGGCGTCGAGCTGGAGCGGGATCGCAGCCGTTCGCGATCCGCACGCAGCGCGCAAGTATCTCGATGTCTTCAACAGTATCTGGCACGCCAGCGACGTCGAGCGGGAATTCCGCAGGCTGCACGTCTGACGCGGCGCAGCCGACTGACCCGACGCGCGATTCTCACTCCACGCACCTGCATTTATACTCGGCTATATGGTCTGGAAACCCGACGTTACCGTTGCTGCCGTCATCGAGCGCGAAGGACGGTTTCTGCTGGTGGAGGAGCGAGTGTCGGGCCGAGTCGTCTTCAACCAGCCCGCCGGCCATGTCGAGGACGGAGAAACACTGCGCGACGCAGTCATCCGCGAAACGCTCGAGGAGACCGCCTGGCATTTCGAGCCGGACGCCCTGATCGGCATTTACCTTTGGAAGAGCCGCGCGCGGAAGCGCTCATTTCTGCGCATCGCCTTCAGCGGCGCGTGCCATGCGCGCGAGGCACAGCAGCCGCTCGACGAAGGCATCCTGCGCGCCGTCTGGTTGAGCCGCGAGCAGCTCGCCGCGCAGCACGGCCGGCTGCGCAGCCCG
Source organism: Gammaproteobacteria bacterium (assembly GCA_035524935.1). Classification (GTDB taxonomy): domain Bacteria; phylum Pseudomonadota; class Gammaproteobacteria; order Steroidobacterales; family JACDCP01; genus JACDCP01. The sequence continues at coordinate 36,806 of DATLFD010000026.1, forward strand.
ATGGTGCTGCGCTGCATCGACGACTATCTGTCCGGCGCCCGCTACCCACAGGATCTGCTCACCCACCTCGACATCGAAGCCGTCTCGGCCCGCGCCGCCATTCTCTGACCGCGCGCAGTTCCGCCCTTATAATGCCGGCATGACCGGCAATCGGAAAACGCGCATCATCGTCGGGATGTCCGGCGGCGTCGACTCATCAGTCGCTGCGCTGAGCCTGCTCGGGCAGGGCTATGATGTGCACGGCCTGTTCATGTTCAACTGGGAGGACGACGAGCCGGCGTATTGCACCGCGGCGCAGGACTTCGAGGACGCCCGCGGCGTCTGCGACGACCTCGGCATTCCGCTGCACCGCGCGAATTTCGCACGCGAGTATCGCGAGCGCGTTTTCCGCCGCTTCCTCGACGGCTACGCGGCGGGCCGCACCCCCAATCCCGACGTGCTGTGCAACCGCCACATCAAGTTCGGCGCGTTCCTGAGCTACGCGCGACGCCTCGGCGCCCAGCGCATCGCAACCGGCCACTACGCGAGGCTCTGTTCCGACGGCGGACGGGTCCGGCTGCTCAAGGGCCGGGACGCGGCAAAGGATCAGAGCTATTTCCTGCATGCCGTGGCACAGGCGGCCCTGAAAAGCGCGCTGTTTCCACTAGGCGATCTCGACAAGCGCGAAGTGCGGCGGATCGCGCTCGAGCGGGGTTTCGCGAATTGCGCAAAACCCGACAGCACCGGCATCTGTTTCATCGGCGAGCGTCCGTTCGGAGAATTCCTCGCGCGATTCCTGCCGGCGCGCCCCGGCATCATCCAGACCGCCGACGGAGAACCCGTCGGCAAGCATGCCGGCGCTTTCCTCTACACCCTCGGACAGCGCCACGGGCTCGGACTCGGCGGGCGGAGCGGCGCCGGCGAAGCGCCGTGGTACGTCGCCGCCACCGACATCGAGTCCAACGTGGTGGTGGTCGTGCAGGGCCATGATCACCCCCTGCTGCGCCGGCGCACGCTGATTGCCGCCGGGCTGCGCTGGGTTGCCGGCAAGCCGCCGGCCTCACGCTTCCGGTGTCATGCCCGGACGCGGTACCGGCAGCCGGA
>DATLFD010000027.1:0-17105 GCA_035524935.1 Gammaproteobacteria bacterium
TGCGGCGACGTCAGCCAACGAGGCGGGCTTCGAGCGGGACAGCTTCTTCGTCAACGGCAATTACCAGGTGACCGAGAACGTGGGCTTCTTCGCCCGCGGCATCTTCACCAAGGTGGACTCGTTCGGACGTTATGCGCCGACCCCGTTTACCGCGCCGTTCCCGACCGTATCGGCAGGAAACGTCAACAACCCCACCGCGCCGGGCGCAGCGCCGATCCATCCCGGGGAGAACAACCCGGTGCTGGTCGGCACCGACTACTCGGCCGTGGACCTCGACGGCGACGGCATCGCCGACATCCAGGGTCCCTATGACCTGACCGTGTTCTACCGCAGCACCGACGCGGGCTTCCGCGACGGCCTCGGCGAGGACACGCTGCTCGACTTCCTGGCCGGCTTCAACGGCACCGTCGACCTGCTCGGCGGCATGGACTGGGAAATCGCCGCGCAGCACAGCGATCAGGTGTCGAACAACGCCTCGACGGGCCTCGGCTTCGCCAACGTGCTCCAGGGTGCGATCGATAATGGCACCTTCGACGTGTTCGGCGTCAACGACCCGGTCTCCGACGATGCGGCGATCGTGCCGGCGGGGGTGCACACGGGCCTTTCGGACTACAGTCACCGTGTCGCCAGCGTCGACGGCCAGGTGACCTTCGACATCGCGCAGATGCCGAGCGGGCCGCTGGCGGCCGCGGTCGGCTTCGAGTATCGCGACGAGAAGTTCCTCCAGGACTTCGACGACCAGCAGGTAGCCGGCAATGTGGCGGGCTCGGCGGGCGCGGCGGACGTCTCAGGGGCGCGTGTTGCCTCGGCGCTGTTCGCCGAGCTGTCGATCCCCGTGCTCGACACGCTCGAGTTCAGCCTCGCGGGCCGCTACGACGACTACAACGACTTCGGCACCACGTTCAATCCGAAGGTCGCGGTCGGCTTCCGTCCCATCGACAGCGTCCTGCTCCGCGCGAGCTATGGCGAGGGCTTCCGTGCTCCGAGCATGAGCCAGCTTTACAGCGCGCCGGTGCAGAGCTTCAATGCGGCCATCGACACCACCCAGTGCCAGAACTCGGGCGATGCGGGCGTCCCATCGGCTTCCCTGCCGGCGGGCCATCCCTGCCTCTCCACGCAGTACCAGAACTTCTCGGGCGGCAACACCGCGCTCGATGCGGAGCTGTCGGAGAACTTCAACATCGGCGTGGTCTGGAATCCGCTCGACGATCTCTCGATCAGCGTCGACTACTTCGACATCGAGCTCGAGGACCAGATCAGCACGCTGCCGCTGCAGGCCCTCCTGGATGCGGAGTTCGATCAGAACATGGGCGGCACGCAGGGCAATTCGCTCGTCATCCGCGATCAGCGCGGTGAGGTGTTCGTCATCCTGGCGAACAACCAGAACATCGCCGGCACCCAGACCAAGGGCTATGACGTCGACGTGCGTTATGGCTTCTCGTTCGGCGCCATCGGCGATTTCCAGACCCAGCTCCAGACCAGCAAGGTCACGGAATACGTGGTCGACCAGGGTGACGGCATGGGTTTCCGCCGTCTCCAGGGCACCTTCGATCCGGATCTGCGGGCGGCAGTGAGCCTCGGCTGGTCACGTGGCGACTTCTCGGCCTCCGTCATCGGCAATCACGTCACCAGGACGTCCAACGGCGTCACCGCCGAGTTGGCCTCCTGGACGACCTGGGATGTCGTCGCCGGCTGGGCGACGCCGTGGAACGGCAAGATCTCGGTGGGTGCACGCAACCTGTTCGATCGTGAGCCGCCAACCGATCCGAACATCGGCAATCCGAACTACTCGAGCCAGCTTCACGACATATTCGGCCGGGTGCCGTTCGTTCGCTACGAGCAGAACCTCTGATCCGGCGGTGATCAGAGTCCAGGGGCGCCGGCCGACCGCGGTCGGCGCCCCGGCCATGAACCGGTGTGGGGGCCGTGGTGGCGCCGATCAACCTGCTGGAACGAAGAGGTTGGCGCTGATTCTTCCACGCTCTCGCGGGCCACGTCACGACCCTCACACCCTCCCTGCAACGCCCAGGCTGCCGCGATGCAACTTTCGCGGGCCGGTGCGGGTCGAACCGGTAACAGGCTGATAGTCCGCGGGGAACTCGCATAGTCAGACTGCTGGAACCGCCGGTTTCCGCCTTGCGCATCGTGATTGTGGTGGCCGTCCCGTTCTGGACGTATATCACTCTCGCGCGTGTCGTCGCGATGTATGCCTGGCAGATCGGCGAAAGCGGCGATGTCATTTATGGGCAGTCGAACGTAAGGATCGCGCAGCACGCCATCATCATGCTGCTGTCGATTCCGTTGTACACGCTTGCCCTGAAGACGGGCTTTCCGGCCGGACGACGCTGGTCCGCCGGTGCCATCCAGCTGTTGCTTGCGCTGGCGCTGGCGCTGCTCGCGCGTCCGTCCTTTATAGTCGCGTGGCTGATCTTCATGCCGGATAGCGGACCGGTTCTGGTCTCGCCCATGGAGCATCCCGGCGTGTGGCTCGGGACCACCATGGATTATTTGAGCTTCTACGGATTCGGCCTGGCGCTCGTATTCGGCACGGCGATCTATCTGGAGCTTCGCGACGAAAAGCTCCGCGCTGCGAGGCTGCAGAACGAATCGATGCGCGCCACGCTCCACGCGCTTCGCATGCAACTCAATCCGCACTTCCTGTTCAACACTCTTCACACGGTCACGGCGCTGATTGGGAGGCAGCCGAAGGTCGCTTCCGACATGCTCGTCCGCCTCAGTGAGCTGTTGCGTCGCGTGCTGAGCGACGGCGGCGAGGATCAGGTGCCGCTGGAACGCGAAATGGCATTCATCAACAGTTATCTGGAAATCGAAGCTCTGAGATTCGAAGACCGCATGACTGTGACAGTGGACATCGATCCGGCCGCGCGTGACGCGCTGGTGCCGAGCCTGATTCTGCAGCCGATCGTCGAAAATGCTGTCAAGCACGGCACGGCAAATGATGAAAACGATGTCGAGATTTCGGTGGCCGCTCGCCGCGACGGACACTGGCTGGAATTGACCGTGCGCAATTCGGCGGCCGGCGCTGCAGCCGGCGGGGACGGCAGGGGTATCGGCCTCGAGAATACGCGCGCGCGGTTGCGCATGATGTTCGGCGACAGGCAGCGTGTCGATGCGGGTCACCTGCCGGCGGGCGAATTCATTGCGCGTCTCCGTTTCCCTTACGTTTTCGGTGGCAGTGATGCAGGGGAGGGCCAGGCATGCCCATCCGCACGTTGATCGTGGACGATGAACCGGCGGCGCGCGAGCGGCTGCGGGAGCTGTGCGCAGCCGATCCTGCACTCCTGCTCGTCGGCGAATGCAGGGACGGGCGCGAGGCGATCGCGATGATACGCAAGGCCGCACCCGAGCTGGTGTTTCTCGACGTGAAGATGCGCGGCATAGACGGCTTCCGGATCATCGAGGAAATCGGCGCGGAGCAAATGCCTTTCGTCGTTTTCGCGACAGCTTTCGATTGCTACGCCCTGCACGCCTTCGATGTGGATGCGGTTGACTATCTGCTCAAACCTTTCGACGAGAAGCGTTTCGCGGAAGCCATGACACGCATTCGCACCCGCCTGGCCGATCGGGCCGCGCAACGGCTCGAGAGCCGCATCACCCAGGCGCTGGAGAGCGCCGTCCATGACGTGCGCCGCGAAACCGACCGGCAACCGGCGCGCATCGTCGCCGAAAAAGACCAGCGTCTGGTGTTCCTCGATCCCGACGACATCGACTGCATCGAGGCGCAACGCAACTACGTTCTGATTCGCGTCGATGACGCCTCCTATCTGCTCCGTTGCAGCATGAAGCGTGTCGAGGATATGCTTGCGCCCGGCCGATTCCTCCGCATCCAGCGCTCGGTCATCGTCAATACACGCCGCATCCGGGATCTCGAACGCTGGTTTCACGGGGAGTACAAGGTGACTCTGCAGAATGGCATGAAGTTCACCTCGGGGCGCAAGTACCGGCAGAAAATCCTCGGCTACGTACGCAACCAGGCAGGCTGAGCGACGACGACCGTGAGTGACGCGGACCTGCGGCGCGCGCTCGGCGCGTATCGTGACCGGCTGAGCCGCGATCCGCGGGACGTCGACGCGCTGAACCGGCTGGGCAATCTGCTCGCCGCCGCCGGACAGCTTGCAGCGGGGCAATCGGCCTACGAACGCGCACTCGCGCTGCGGCCGGATATCGCGCAATTGCATTTCAACCTGGGCAACCTGCTCCAGCGGCGCGGCGATCACGCGGCGGCGCGCGACTGCTTCAGCCGGGCGGTGGCCCTGCAGCCCGATCACGCGGACGCGTGCAACAACCTCGGCAACACGCTGCAGGAGCTCGGCGACATCGATGCTGCAATTTCCGCTTACGAGCGCGCCATCGCAGCGCGGCCGGGCTTCGCCGAGCTGCACAACAACCTCGGGCTCGCGTTGCGCAAGCTGGAGCGGCATGTCGACGCGGCGGACGCGTTCTCCCGCGCGCTGGCCATCAAGCCCGATTATGCGCTGGCCCACGTCAATCTCGGGCTGGCGCTGCGCTCGCTCGAACGCCCCGGGGAAGCGCTTGCCTGCTTCGAGCGCGCCCTCGAACTGACCCCCGGCGCCGCCAACTTATGGTGTTTCAAGGGCGCCGCCTACCTCGAGAAGGGCGACGCAGCTGCCGCCCGCGACGCGCTCGAGCGGAGCCTGGCGCTGGAGCCCGCGAACCGTGCCGCGCTCGCCTACCGCGTCGCGGCCACGCAGGAGCTCGGCGAAAAGCCGAGCCCGCCATTGCTGTTCGACCCGGACCGTCACGTCGCGGCCTGCGATGTGGAGCCGCCTGCCCGCTACGGCAGCCTCAGTGCCTTCAACGCGGCTCTGGCTGCGCACGTCCGCTCGCATCCGTCGCTGTCCTACCAGCGTGGGGGGCACGCGACGCGCCGCGGCGCGCACACCGGCAATCTGCTCAGCGGCGACAAGGGGCCAGCGGCCGACCTCGAGGCCATCGTCGCCGAATACGTGCGGAACTATCTCGCGAATCCGCCGATGGACCCCGCTCATCCTTACGCGCGCACTGCGTTGCCCGGATGGCGACTCGTCGCATGGGCGGTCATCATGGACAGCGGCGGGCATCAGATTCCGCATATACACCCGGCCGGCTGGCTGAGCGGCGTGTACTACGTCCGGCTGCCGGGTTGCGTGGGCGAGTCGGCGGAAGAGCACGCCGGGTGGATCGAGTTCGGCCGGCCGCCGGACTCGCTGAACTGCAAATCAGAGCCGCAGACGCGACAGATCTGCCCGCGGGAAGGCTGGCTGTTGCTGTTTCCGTCCTACTACTACCACCACACGGTGCCTTTCGAGAGCGACGAGCAGCGCATCAGCATCGCCTTCGACGTGCTGCCTCCCCCGTAGGGCCGAATTCATTCGGCCGTTGTGTTGGCCGGTTAAAAACCGGCCCTGCGGGCCGTGCGTGGCCGGTTGAAACCGGCCCTACGGGATCACGTGGGGCCGAATCATTCGGCCGTTGTGGTGGCCGGTTGAAACCGGCCCTGCGGCTGCCGACAGCCAGACGGCTTTGCTACACTTGCCGGCAGGACGACCGCCTGTCGGGAAGGGAAGCCGGGCACCCAAAGCTAACTCTTATCGCCCGCGTTCGACGGAAGACCCTGCAATGGACGCCGAAACCACCAGACCAGCGCCATTCCCGATCGTCGGTCTGGGCGCATCCGCAGGTGGCCTCGACGCCTTGCGGAGGTTCTTCGAAGCCATGCCGCCGGACTGCGGCATGGCGTTCATCGTCGTCACCCATCTCGATCCGGAGCGCGAGAGTCACCTTGCGCCGATCCTCGAGCGCTTTACATCGATGCCTGTCGTAGTCGCCAAAGACGGCATGCGGGTCCAACCGGCGATGGTGTACGTGCGCCCGTCCGATGCCGTCCTTTCCTTGCGCGACGGCATCATGCGGCTGTCCAGTGCGAATTCACGGCCGGCGCGCTACATGCCGATCAACCTGTTTTTCCATTCCCTCGCCGAGGAGCATGGCGAGCACGCCGTCTGCATCATCCTGTCCGGGACCGGCACCGACGGCACCATGGGTCTTCGGGCGATCAAGGAACACGGCGGCATGTGCATCGCGCAGGGAGACGGCAGCGTTGAGCACTCCGGCATGCGCATCAGCGCCATCGCGACCGGCCTCGTCGACTTCGTCCTCGAGCCGGCGGACATGCCGGTCTGCCTGATCGAGTATGCGCAGCACATCGAGGAGCTGCGGAAGGCGAAGCTCGAAGGCAAGCTCACGGACGGCGACCGGCGGCAGCTCGATCGCATTCTCGACAGGCTGCACAAAAGCACGGGCTACGATCTGAGGCAATACAAGAAGAGCACCGTGATGCGTCGCGTGCGGCGCCGCATGCACGTCGTCAAGCTTCGCGAGCCCGAGGACTACGTCGCGCTTCTCGAGCGCGGGGACGGCGAGGCACAACTGCTGTTTCGCGACCTCCTGATCGGTGTCACCCAGTTTTTCCGGGGCCAGGAGACCTTCGACACCCTCGCCCGCGACGTCGTGTCGGCCATCTGCGACAGGAAAGAGCCGGGCGAGTCCGTCCGCGTATGGGTGCCGGGCTGCTCGACCGGCGAGGAAGCGTACTCGCTGGCCATCCTTTTCGCCGCCCAGACCGATTGCCGCTCGGCTGTGCCCAAAATACAGGTCTTCGGCACGGACATCGATGAGTCGGCGCTGGTTACGGCGCGCACAGGCATCTACAGCAAGGGTATCGAGCACGATATTTCGCCCGAGCTTCTGGCGAGGTATTTCCGCCGCACCGACGACCGGTATATCGTCACCGACGAGCTGCGCGAAATGTGCGTTTTCTCGTCTCACGACCTGATCCAGGATCCGCCGTTCTCGAAGCTCGATCTCATCTCCTGCCGCAACCTGTTCATTTACTTCGAATCCGTGCTGCAAAAGAGACTGTTCCCGTTGCTGCATTTCGCGCTCAAACCAGGCGGCATTCTCGTGCTCGGCAAGTCGGAGACCGCGCAGGGTTTCGACCACCTGTTTGCGCCGCTCAACAAGGCGCAGCGGATTTTTCAGCGCAAGGAGCCTGCGGCGAGGCCGACGCTGGACTTCCCGACCGGGCGCGGCCGTCGGCCGGCCCTGCCCGCGAGGCCGGCCTCGCCGCAGCAGTCGCCGCCGCTGCGGCGGCTCGCCGAGAAGTATCTGCTCGAGCATCTCGCGCCCGCCTGCGTGGTCGTCGATTCCGGTTACCAGTGCATATTCTTTGCCGGGCCTACGAGCGAATTCCTGCAGCCATCCGGCGCCCCCAGCCTGAATCTGCTGAACATGGCGAAGCCGGGATTGCGCAGCAAGCTGCTCAGCGCGCTCGACGATGTCATGCGCACCGGCCGCCCGGTGAAGCGGGAGTTCCGAATCTCCCGGTCGGAGGTCGAGCAGGCATTGCGCGTCCGCGTGCGTCCGCTTCCCTCGCGCAAGGGTCAGGACGTGCATTACCTGGTGACCATCGAGAAGACGGAAGACGGCGATGCCCGGAGCTCCGTCATCGACCCGGCTTTGGAGCCGTCGTCGGGCGGGGAGGGTAACGCGGTCATCGCACGGCTCGAGGAGGAGCTGGACTTCCTGCGCTTCGAGCTGCGGGCGAGCACCGAGGACCTCGAGACGGCCAACGAGGAATTGCAGAGCTCCAACGAGGAGCTGATGTCGTCCAACGAGGAGCTACAGGCGCTGGTCGAGGAGATGGAAACCTCGAAGGAGGAACTGCAGTCCATCAACGACGAGCTCGAATCGGTCAACGCCAGGCTCAACGATACCGTCGAAGAGCTCGCGAACGCGAACGACGACCTGGCCAATCTGCACGCCAGCACTCACCTGCCGGTCATTTTTGTCGATCGTCAGCTCCGGGTGCGCATGTTCACGCCGGCCGCGACGGAACTTTTCCATCTGATTCCCGATGATTCCGGCCGATCGATTCTGGATATTGCCAGGCGCCACGATTACGCCGGCTTTCAGGCGGAGCTCGAGCGCGTGCTGCACGACGGGGAGTGCATCGAGAAGGAGGTCGTCGCCGACGCGGGCCGCATTTACCGGTCGCGCCTGGCGCCCTATCGCGCGGCGGCCGGCGAGCTGCGGGGCGTGGTGGCGACCTTCGTCGACGTGACCGACATCCGGCGGCTCCAGCGGGACGCCGAAGCCCGCGCCAGCCAGCAGCTGACCGTCGCGCAAATCGGGCTGTACGCGCTCGCCGAGAAGGACCTGTCACTGGTCATGCACCGAGCCGTCCATGACGCGAGGCACATTCTGGCGGCGGACTGCTGCGCCGTCTTCGTGCCCGATCAGGCCGAGAGCAGCGGCGTGGCGCTTCTTGCCGGCGAAGGCTGGAGCGAGGTGCCCGCGGCGGCCGCGCCGGTTGCGGGGGATTTTGCACGGCGCGTGCTCGCCGGCCCGGGCCAGGTCGTGACGGCCGATATGGGCGCGACGACCGGGACCGCAGCTGTGGACGTCCCCGATCGCATGCCGGCCAGCGCGGCGGGCGTGGCGATTCGCATCGGCGAGGAATGTTTCGGCGTGCTGGCGGTCTTCAGCGCCGGGCAGCGCGACTTCAGCGCCCAGGACGTGAGCTTCTGTCAGGCCGTCGCCAATGTCCTCGCCTCCGCCGTGCAACGCGCGCGCGGAGAGGCCGAGCTTATCGAGAACCAGCGCCGGCTGGCGGACGCCGAAACGCAGGACAAGCTGCAGCGCGCCGAGCGGCTGGCCTCGCTGGGCACCCTCGCGGGCGGCATCGCGCACGAGATCAACAATCCCTTGAATGCGATCTGGATGACCGCGGAGCTGGCCAAGCAGGGACTGAGCGCCGGTCGCGACGCCGCGCGGCTCAGCGAGCTGCTCGACCGCATCGTCGCCGAGTGCCGGCGCAGCGCCGCCATCACCCGGGGCGTGCTGAGCTTCGCGAGCCGAGACGGCAAGCTGCCCGGCACGACCGTGAATATCAACGCGACGGCGCGAACGCTGCCCGATCTGCTGCACAGAAAGCTCGAGCGCCACGGAGCGGCCCTCGTGCTGGACCTGGACGAAGGCCTGCCCGAGATCGAGGCGCATCCCATCGAGATCGAGCGCATATTGTCGAATCTCGTCCAGAATGCCGCCGAACAGGGTGCAAAGCGGATCACCGTCGAAACCGCCGCCGCGGACGAGGGCGCCGGCATCAGGATTCGGGTCATGGACGACGGACCGGGCATTCCGCCGGCGATCATGCAGAGAATATTCGATCCCTTTTTCTCGACCCGCCGTGCCGCCGGGGGCACAGGCCTGGGCCTGAGTCTCGTGCACCGTTTCGTCGATAACCTGGGCGGCATGGTGAGCGCCGCCAATCGTCCCGCGGGGGGCGCGGAATTCGTCATCGACCTGCCGGGAGCGCAAGCGGCGCCGGCAGCGGAGCCTGCGCTGCGACGGCCGGCCGGCTGACGCCTGGCCGCGACCGTTTCGCAGCGCGCCGGTCGGTTCGGCTTTCGCCGCCACCTGTTCCTCATTGGTCCGGATCTTTAGATTCCGCGGAGCCCTTCTGGTACAGGAACACGGTCAGGAGCACGAACATGGCCATCTGCAGGAATTCCGATTCCCAGTTCTCCGTGACGGCCTCGAGGAAATCGCCTTCGCCGAGGTATTCGGCCAGCGACACCGTGCTTCCGCCATGCTGACATGCCACACGATTTGCAGCGCCGCTCAATATGCCTGCACCGCCGGTCGAACCGTCACCGCGATCTTCTACAATGCGCGTTCATGTCGAGCAGCCCCGAGTCCATCGTGAATCGTTCAATCTGCCGTGGGTTGCTGCTGTGCCTGCTGCTACCGATGAGTGGCCGGGCCGCGGACGCGCCCATCGAGCTCGAGCAGAGCATCGACGGCGTGCGCATCGACGTCGTGACGGGCTGGATCGAAGGCGTCGCCTATGCGCGACTCGAGAATCGCAGCCCTGCGGCCGCGCTGTGCGAGGCGGAGTTCAGGACCGGGCCGGAAGCGAGGGTGCGCCGGTCGCGGCTCGAGCCGGGCGAAGCGCGGACTCTGACTTTTCAGCCTTCGCGGCAGGTGCTCAGGCTGCGGATCGATCTGAGCTGTGAGCCGGACGACCGGCCCGAGCCCGGCTGAAGCCGGCGCGGACCCGCGGCGAGGCCCCTGAACTGATCCCCGCATCCGATGCTTCCGGCGCGTGGAGCCCGTTCCGCCACCGCGTTTTCCGGGCCGTGTGGATCGCCAGCGTGGTGTCCAATACCGGCACCTGGATGCATGAGGTGGGCGCCGGCTGGCTCATGACTTCGCTCGCGCCATCGCCGCGCATGGTGGCCGCTGTGCAGGCCGCGACCTCGCTGCCGATTTTTCTCCTCGCTCTGCCGTCCGGCGCGCTGGCCGATATCGTCGATCGCCGCCGGTACCTGATCGCCACGCAGGTCTGGATGGCGTGCGCCGCCGGCCTGCTCGGCTTCCTGACCCTGGCCGGATTCACAACGCCGTGGATCCTGCTGATCGGCACCTTCGCCCTCGGCACGGGCATGGCCATGGCCGCCCCGGCGTGGGGAGCGACGACACCGGAGCTGGTGCCGCGCGTGGATCTGCCGGGAGCGGTGGCGCTGAACAGCATGGGCATGAATGTGTCGCGGGCGATCGGCCCGGCGCTGGCCGGGGCCATCATCGGCGCCGCAGGGTCCGGCGCGGTGTTTCTGCTGAACGCCGTATCTTTCGTTTTCGTCATCGGCGTGCTGGTATGGTGGCGGCGCGAACGCCGCCGCAGCGCCTTGCCGGTGGAGCGGTTCCTGGGCGCGCTCAAGGCGGGTCTGAGATATACGCGCAACGCGCCGATGCTGCTCGATGCGATGCTGCGCGGCGCGGCATTCTTTGTGCCCGGATCGGCGTCCTGGGCGCTGCTGCCCCTGATCGCGCGCCAGCAGCTCGGTGGCGGTGCCGCGCTTTACGGCTGGCTCGTTGCCTGCATCGGGGCGGGCGCGGTCGCCGGCGCGCTCGTGCTGCCCGCCTTGCGCCGGCACGTTTCACGCGATCGACTGGTTGCCGGCGCCTCGCTGCTGTTCGCAACGTCGCTGGCGATTCTGGGCTTGAGCCGCCAAGCCTGGCTGGTCGCCGCCGCCATGGTACTGAACGGCGCGGCCTGGATCGCCGTGCTGTCTTCGCTGTTCACGGTCGCGCAGCTCGCGCTGCCGAGCTGGGTGCGAGCGCGCGGTCTCGCGGCCTTCATGGCGGTATTCATGGGCAGCATGGCAGGCGGGAGCCTGCTCTGGGGGCATGTCGCCGGCGAAATCGGCATTGCGCGCGCGATGCTCGTTGCGGCCGTCGCCATGGCCGTGGCGGCGTTGCTGACACGCCGCTTCAGCCTCGGCATCGCCGACCGCGTCGACCTGAGCCCGTCGCTGCACTGGCCTGCGCCGGCGCAGGGCAAAGGCATAGCGCCGGATCGCGGGCCGGTCATGGTGACGGTCGAATACCGCATCGATCCCCGCGATACGGACAATTTCCTTGCCCTGCTGCGCGAGATGCGCCGCGTGCGCCGGCGCGACGGCGCCTTTTTCTGGGAGACGTTCATCGATGCAGCGGACCCGGCGCGCGTGCTCGAGGTGTTCATGGTCGAATCCTGGCTCGAGCATTTGCGCCAGCACGACCGCGTGACCGTCGAAGACCGGCTGATCCAGGAGCGGCTGCGGGCCTGCCACCAGGGGCCGGGCGAACCCGTGATCGCCCATTTCGTGGCGGGCGGCGGGCCCGGGGATGCCGGCGGCAGTCCGTGGTGGCCTACGCATTGAAAACGGCGCCGCACAGCCCAATCTCAACATTCCGCGAGCGATGACCTGTGGCGATGCGAAATCGGGATAACTGGATGTGGGAGGAAGCCTGCGCGATGCTCGAGCGCGCCGAGCGCCTGCAGCGCCAGTTCTTCCAGCCTGGCGCCGTCGCCCGGGCCACACCGAGCTGGGAACCGCCGGCGGACGTCTTCGAGTCCGACCACCACATCGACGTGCTGATCGCGCTGCCGGGCGTTGCCCGCGAGCGAATCGAGGTGCGGCTTTCGCCCGGCCTCCTGGTCGTGGTCGGTGAGCGGGACATGCCGCGTTCGCAGGACGCGGTGATTCGGCGGCTGGAGATTCCGTACGGCCGCTTCGAGCGACGCATCCAGCTGCCCGGCATCCACATCGAGCTCGTGCGCCAGACGCTGAGGCGCGGCTGCGTGCAGTTGCGGCTCCGAAAACGAGGCTCGTAGGTCATTGAACGACCCGCGGCAGCTCAGCGGCCGGATGAATCCGGCCCCTGCGGCTGACGAATGAAGGCAACGGCCCAACGGCCACGGAACGAATCGATCATGAAGACACTGGAATCCGAACAACCCGGGACGGAACCGGAAAGCAACGCCGAGGAAGCGAAGAAGCCGGCAGGCAAATCGGCGCGCGAGCTTCCGGACGACGCCCTCATCGTCGTTCCGGTGCGCAATCTGGTGCTGTTCCCGAACGTCGTGCTGCCGGTGGCGATCGGCCGAAAGCGTTCGATCGCTGCGGCGCAGGAAGCCGCGCGCAGCGGACGCAAGATCGGGCTGCTCCTGCAGCGCGATCCGGAGACCGCATCTCCCGTGCCGGACGAACTTTATCGCGTCGGCACGGTCGCCAACATCCTGCGCTACGTGACCACGCCGGACGGCAATCACCACCTGATCTGCCAGGGCGAGCAAAGATTTCGCGCCATCGATTTCATCGACGGCTTTCCGTTCCTGGTTGCGCGCATGGAGCTGCTCTCCGACCGCGCCGCCGGCACCACCGAGGTCGAGGCGCGCCTGCTCTATCTTCAGCAGCAGGCCAAGGAAGCGATCCGGTTGCTGCCGCAGGGGCCCACCGAGCTCATCAACGCCGTCGACAACATCGATTCGCCCTCGGCGCTCGCCGATCTGGTCGCGAGCTTCATGGACATCAAGCCTGCCGAGAAGCAGGAGATTCTCGAAACGCTGGATGTCCGCCAGCGGCTCGACAAGGTCGTCGAGTTGCTCAATCACCGCGTCGAGGTGCTCCGTCTGACGCACGAGATCGACCAGCAGACCAAGGAGAAAATGGACGAGCGGCAGCGCGAATACCTGTTGCGCGAGCAGTTGCGCACGATTCAGAAGGAGCTCGGCGAAGGCGACGATACGGGCGCCGAGATCGACGAGCTGCGGCAGAAGGTCCACGAGGCCGGCATGCCGGAGGAAGCTCGGGACCATGCGGTCAAGGAGCTCAAGCGCCTCGAGCGCATGCCCGAGGCCGCAGCCGAGCACTCGATGGTGCGGACCTACCTGGACTGGTTCATCGAGCTGCCCTGGTCGAAGCTCGACGACGAGAACATCGACATCAAGCGCGCGCGCCAGGTGCTCGAAGAGGATCATTACGGCCTCGACAAGATCAAGCGGCGCATCCTCGAATACCTGGCCGTGCGCAAGCTCAATCCGGAAGGGCGCAGCCCGATTCTCTGCTTCGTCGGCCCGCCCGGCGTCGGCAAGACATCGCTCGGCCAGAGCATCGCGCGCGCACTCGGCCTCAAGTTCGTGCGCGCGAGCCTCGGCGGCGTGCACGACGAGGCGGAGATTCGCGGCCACCGTCGCACCTATATCGGCGCGCTGCCCGGCAACATCATCCAGAACATCCGCAAGGCGGGCACGCGCAACCCGGTTTTCATGCTCGACGAGATGGACAAGCTCGGTGCGGGCTTCCACGGCGATCCGTCGTCGGCGCTGCTCGAGGTGCTCGACCCCGAGCAGAACTCTACGTTCCGCGACAACTACCTGGCGGTGCCCTTCGACCTGAGCAAGGTGTTCTTCATCGGCACCGCCAACGTGCTCGATACCATTCCGGGCCCGCTGCGCGATCGCATGGAAGTCATCGAGCTGCCGGGCTACACCGAGCAGGAGAAAGTGGAGATCGCCCGCCGCTACCTCGTTGCGCGCCAGCTCACGGCCAACGGCCTCAAACCGGAGCAGGCGGAAATCAGCGATGCCGCGCTGCATGCGCTGGTCGAGGACTATACGCGCGAGGCGGGCGTGCGCACCCTGGAACGCACCATCGGCGCGGTCCTGCGCAACATCGCCATGCGCATCAGCGAAGGCGACGCGGAAAAGCTGCGCATCGAGCCCGGCGACCTTCAGTCCATCCTCGGGCCGCCCAAGTTCGAGGGCGAGATCGCCATGCGCACGAGCGTGCCCGGCGTCGCCACGGGGCTTGCCTGGACGCCGGTGGGCGGCGACATCCTGTTTCTCGAGACCACGCGTTACCCCGGCAAGGGCAAGCTCACGATCACCGGCCATCTCGGCGACGTCATGAAGGAAAGCGCGCAGGCTGCGCTGTCGCTGGTCAAGGCGCGCGCGGCCGCCCTCGGCGTCGATGCGGAGCTGTTCGAGAAGAACGACCTGCACCTGCACGTTCCGGCCGGCGCCATACCGAAGGACGGGCCGAGCGCAGGCGTCGCCATGTTCGTTTCCCTCGCCTCGCTGCTGACGGAAAAGACCGTCCGCAGCGATACCGCGATGACCGGCGAGATCAGCTTGCGCGGCCTCGTCCTGCCCGTCGGCGGCATCAAGGAAAAGGTGCTGGCCGCCGCGCGCGCGGACATCAAACGCGTGCTGCTTCCGGCGCGTAACCGCAAGGATTTCGAGGACATACCCGATAGCGCCCGCGAGCAGCTCGAATTCGTCTGGCTGGAAACGGTGGACGACGCGCTCGCCGCCGCCATCGACACCGGCGCGGGCGGGTAACGCTGCAACCGGCCGCGCCCGCACGCCGACGAGCCGGGTCCTCCCGCCGCGCATTGCGGGTATCATGCCCCGGCATGACCGCCCAGCCCGCAATCCGTGAGAGCGTCGTGCCGCGGCACGTGAGCGTGGCCGAAGCCGACGCCGAAATCGGCCGCGCGTTGCGGCCTTTTCCCGTCGAGGTCGTGCCCCTGCGGCTCGCCGCCGGCCGCGTGCTGCGCGAACCGGTGCATGCGGACCGCGATCAGCCGCCGTTCGACAGGGCGACCATGGACGGCGTCGCATTCCGCCATTCCGACTGGTCGCCGGGGTTGCGCGAGCTCGTCATCGCCGGCATCCAGGCGGCGGGACAGCCGCCGCTCGGACGCATCGAAGCAGGGCAGTGCGTCGAGATCATGACCGGCGCGGTGCTGCCGCAAGGCTGCGATTGTGTCATTCCCGTCGAACAGATTGCCGTGCGTGACGGGCGCGCCGTGCTCGCCGCCGGGATCGTGCCCCGTGCCATGCAATTCGTGCACCGCCGCGGCTCCGATCGCGTGGCCGGGGCGACCCTGCTCGAGGCCGGCATGAGCTTGCGCGGCCCCGAGATCGCCGTGCTGGCTTCGGCCGGACGGGCGCGGGTGCGGGTTTCCGCGCGCCCGCCCATTGCGGTCGTGTCGACCGGCGACGAGCTCGTCGACGTCGAGGCGGTCGTCGAACCGCATCAGTTGCGCCGATCGAACGACTGCGCGCTCGCCGCCGGCCTGGAGTCGCGCGGTTACCGGGAGTTGACCTTGCGGCATGTGCCGGACGATCGAGAACGCCTGCGGCAGCTCGCCGGCGAGCTCCTCGAAGGCCACGCCGTGCTGATGCTGAGCGGCGGCGTGTCGATGGGGCGCTACGATCACGTGCCGGGCGTGCTCGAATCGCTCGGCGTCGTGGCCCGCTTCCACGCCGTGCGCCAGCGGCCCGGCAAGCCGATGTGGTTCGGCACCGCGGGCGACGGGCAGCAGGTCTTTGCGCTGCCGGGCAATCCGGTGTCCGCGCTGGTGTGCCTGCACCGTTACGTGCTGCCCGCGCTGGAGCGCGCCGAAGGCAGGCGATCGGCCGCGCGCGAAACGGTGCGGCTGGCGCAGTCCGTCGAGCTCGATCCCGGCCTGACCCGGTTTCTGCCCGTGCGGCTCGGCGATGCGCCGGGCGCAGGCGGCGCGACACCTGTCTACACCAACACCTCCGGCGATTTCACCGCGCTGGCCGGCAGCGACGGGTTCATCGAGCTGCCGGCTGCGCGCGGACACTTTCCCGCCGGCGGCGCGGCACCGCTGTACCGCTGGTGAGCGGGGGACCGGCGATGGGGGCACGCCCCGCGGTCATCCGGCGTTCCGGGCCTGAGCCCGGCAAGGATCCGAGCTCCGACATCGAATCGCGCGATCGCCGCGGCCGGCCGCTGCACGACCTGCGCATCTCGGTCATCGATCGCTGCAATTTCCGTTGCGGCTACTGCATGCCGGATGATCGCTTCCACGCAGGCTACGCGTTCGCCGCGCCCGACGAGCTGTTGAGCTTCGCCGAGATCGAGCGTCTCGCGCGGCTGCACGTCCTGCTCGGCGTGCGCAAGCTGCGCATCACCGGCGGCGAGCCGCTGTTGAGGAGAAATCTGCCGGCGCTGATCGGCGCGCTGGCGGCCATCGGCGGAGTGGAGGACCTCGCACTGACCACCAACGGCGTGCTCCTCGAGCGTCACGCGGCGTCGCTGCGGCGGGCCGGATTGCAGCGCGTCACCGTGAGCCTGGACAGCCTCGACGAAGACGTTTTCGCGCGCATGAACGGCGGGCGCCGGGAGGCGGCACGCGTGCTGGCGGGCATTCGCGCTGCCGAGGCGGCGGGATTCGCTGCCATCAAGATCAACGTCGTCGTGCAACGCGGCGTCAACGAGCACACCGCGATGGATCTGCTCGAGCACTTTCGCGGCACGGACTGCACCGTCCGGCTGATAGAGCTCATGGATGTCGGCACCCGCAATGCGTGGCATCTCGAGCAGGTGGTGCCGTCGGCCGAGCTTGTTCGGCGGGTGCACCGCCGCTGGCCGATCGCGCCTGTCGAAGCCGGCTATCGGGGCGAGGTGGCGAGCCGCTACCGTTACCGGGACGGCGCCGGCGAAATCGGTTTCATCAGCTCGGTGACGGCGCCGTTCTGTGGCGACTGCACGCGCGCGCGGATTGCAGCAGACGGCACACTCTACACCTGCCTGTTCGCGAGCGCGGGCACGCCGCTGCGCGAACGTTTGCGCGGCGGCGCCAGCGATACGGATCTTCTGGATCTGCTGAGGGGCGTCTGGCGCGGCCGCGACGACCGCTACAGCGAGCTCAGGCGTCGG
>DATLFD010000028.1:0-25943 GCA_035524935.1 Gammaproteobacteria bacterium
CCCTTCTCGTCGATCAGGAAGGTGGCGCGGTCGATGCCCATGTACTTGCGCCCGTAGAGCGACTTCTCGACCCAGGTGCCGTAGGCCTCGCAGACCTTGCCGTCCTCGTCGGAGGCAAGCGTGAAGGGCAGGTCGTACCTGGCCTTGAACTTGTCGTGGCGGGCGACGCTGTCGCGCGAGATGCCGATGACGGCGGCGTCGACCTTGGCGAAGTCCGGCAGGCTGTCGCGGAAGCCGCAGGCCTCGGTGGTGCAGCCGGGGGTATCGTCCTTCGGATAGAAGTAGACCACCACCTTGCGGCCCCTCAGGTCCTTCAAGGCGACGCTGCCGCCGCCGTCGGTCGGCAGCTTGAAGTCCGGCGCCTGCTTTCCGAGTTCCACCATCGCCATCGTCCCCTGCTGGTTCGTTGAGCAGTCAGAATCCGTTGCGCGGGCGGAGGTGGTCAAGTACCAATGATCGGCATGTCGCCGTCTGCATACCGGAACGGCGGCCAGGACAGTGTGATCCGCTTCGCCGTCGGTGAGTGCTCGCTGGGTTCGATCCTCGTCGCCGCGACCGCGCGCGGCGTCTGCGCCATCCAGCTCGGTGACGAGCCCCAGGCCCTGGTCGACGAATTGCAGCGCCGTTTCCCGCATGCCGAGCTGCTCGGCGCGGATCCCGGCTTCGAGAAACTCATCGCTCAGGTGGCCGGTTTTATCGAAAATCCGCGCGGCGGTCTGAACCTGCCGCTCGATATCGCGGGGAGATCACAGACAACCCGCGGGCTATCATGTCGTTCATGCCCTGCGTCCAGTTCGACGAAGTCAGCAAGAGATACAACGGCGCGATAGCGCTGGATGCGGTCACGCTCGCCTTGCCCGAAGGCGCGATCACGGCCGTGGTCGGCGCGAGCGGCAGCGGCAAATCGACGCTCCTGCAGCACATCAATGGCCTGTTGCGTCCGGATTCGGGAGCCTTGAGCGTGTTCGGCGCGCCGATCGACTACGCGCGGCCGGAAGCATTCCGCAGACGTATCGGATACGCCGTGCAGGGTGTCGGCCTGTTTCCGCACCTTACGGTCTTCGAGAACACGGCGCTGCTCGCCCGGCTCGAAGGCTGGCCCGAGCAGCGTATCCGGCGTCGTTTCGAGCGCCTGATCGCGCTGGTCGGCTTGCCGGCCGCGCTCGCCGATCGTTTTCCGCACACGCTTTCCGGCGGCCAGCAGCAGCGCGTCGGGCTGTGCCGCGCGCTGCTGCTCGAGCCGCCCCTGCTGCTCCTCGACGAGCCGTTTTCCGGCGCCGATCCCATCACGCGCCGGGAAATCCACAGGGAGTTTCTCCGTTTGTGCGCCGAGGAGCCTGTCTCTACCGTGCTCGTCACGCACGACATGCGCGAAGCACTGGACCTCGCTTCGTACCTGGTGATCCTGCGTGACGGACGCGTGGTGCAGGCCGGGGCGGCCGCAGCTGTCGCGGCAACGCCTGTGAACGCCTACGTGGCAGACCTGTTGCGGGATGCCGGTCGATGAACCGGGGCGCCCCTCTCGTGGCTCTGCTGCTGAGCGCATTGACGGTCGCAGCGATGGCGGAGCCGGCGCCCATAGTCGTCGGCAGCAAGACTTTCACGGAAAGCTATCTCCTCGCCGAGATCATGGCGAGGACACTGGAGGCGCGGGGGTTCGAGGTGACGCGGCAGTTCGGCTTCGGCGGCACGCTGGTCTGCTACGAAGCGCTGCGCCGCGGCGAGATCGATGTTTATCCCGAGTACACCGGGACGATTTCACAGGTCATTTTACGCGGCGCGAATCCCGTCGATCTCGATGACATGCGCCGGCGCCTCGATGCCGACGGCGTCGACATCCTCACGCCGTTCGGCTTCGACAACAGCTACGCGCTCGCCGTGATGGCCGAAACGGCCTCGCGTGCCGGCCTGCGCAGGATTTCCGACCTCGGAACGCACCCCGACCTGCGCTTCGGCTTGAGCCACGAGTTCCGCGACCGGCCGGACGGCTGGCCCGGCCTGCGGCGCGCTTACGGGCTCGAAACGCGGCCGCTTGGCATCGAGCACGGCCTGGCTTACCAGGCACTCGTCGAGGGCAAGATCGACGTGACCGATGCGTACACGACCGACGGCGATCTCGAGCGTTACGGACTCGTCGTGCTCGAGGACGACCTCGGATTCTTTCCCGATTACCGCGCAGTGCCGCTGGTCGCGGTCGCGGTGCCGGCAAATGCGAAATCGGCGCTGCGCACGCTCGGCGGGACGATCGATGCCGGGACCATGCGGTCCCTCAATGCCGCCGTGGTCGTCGCGGGCCGCTCGTTCGCCTCGGTTGCGGAGGAGTTCCTCGACGTCGGCGGCGCGGACGCGGTGAGCGGGCTGGTCTGGCAG
The DNA here is from genome assembly GCA_035524935.1 of Gammaproteobacteria bacterium. Lineage (GTDB taxonomy): Bacteria > Pseudomonadota > Gammaproteobacteria > Steroidobacterales > JACDCP01 > JACDCP01. The sequence goes on from DATLFD010000028.1 coordinate 2,371, forward strand.
CGCCTCGCGCGCAACACGCTGACCCACTTGAAGCTCACGGGCATCGCTCTGCTGCTCGCCTGCTCGTTCGGCATCGCCGCCGCGGTGGTCGTGTATCGTTCCGACCGGCTCGCCAGGCCGCTGCTTTACTTCGCCGGCCTGATGCAGACGATTCCGTCGATTGCGCTCCTCGCGCTCATGATTCCCCTGCTCGGCGTCGGGCAGCTGCCTGCCGTGGTCGCGCTCTTCCTGTATTCGCTGCTGCCGATCGTCAGAAACACGGTCACGGGCCTGAGGACCGTCGATCCGCTGCTGCGCCGCGTGGCCGAGGCTATGGGCCTGACCCGTCATCAGCAGATGCGCCACGTTTACGTGCCGCTCGCGCTGCCGCACATTTTCGCCGGAGTGAGGACCGCCGCGGTCATCAGCATCGGCACAGCAACGCTGGCCGCGTTCATCGGCGCGGGCGGCCTCGGCGAGCCGATCGTGGCGGGCCTCGCGCTCAACGATACGGGGCTGATCCTGCAGGGCGCGGTGCCGGCGGCCGCGCTGGCCATCCTGACGGAACTCGGCTTCGAGCTCCTCGAACGGCGCTTGATCCCGCGGCATCTCGCCGCGGGCCGGTTGCCGGAATGACGATGGAGCCCACGACTGTTTCCAGTCAACCGAGGGCCAAGGTGTTTCCCATCGCCATTTTCGGAGCGAAGTGGGTGGATGTTGCGCCATATCTGCGGCGTCAGTGGCTGTGGCCTAACTTACTTACGGCTGCGGCGCGCGTCTGATTTACTCAATCCGCCAGAACGGCACCTCGAGTTATTGCGCCTTTTCGGCGGCTGCGACAGGCGCACGCTTGTAATACTTGTTGCACAACGCACCCTTCCGGCAGATAATTCAATTCATGGATACGACCATCCGAAACCTCGACCCGGAAACCTATCGCGAGCTGAAGGCACGCGCGGCCGCGGAGGGCAAGACGCTCGGCGAAGCCGTGAATGAAGCCATGCGCGTATATCTCGCTCGCCCCGGTCAGACTCGAAAGCGTGGCAGCCTGCGCGATTTGCGGCCGGAACCCTACCCCGAGAATTCGGAGCGGCTGAGCGAAGAAATCGATCGAATCGTGTACGGCATTGACCTGTGATTCTGCTCGATTCGAGCTTCCTGATCGCTTTTCACAACACCGGCGATGTTCATCATTCCACCGCCGCGGAGGCGATGGATCGCATGGTCGCCAACGACTGGGGCACCCCTGTACTTCTCGAGTACGTTTTTCTGGAGGTCATAACGGTGCTGCTTGCACGACGCGGTCTGAATAAGGCAGTCGAGGTGGGCGCGGTGCTGCTCGATGCACGCGACGTCGAGTTCGTGCCGTGCTCGGAAATATTTCAGGAGTCATGGCGAATGTTCGTAACGCAACCGTCGCGCCGGCTCAGCTTTACCGATGCCGCTCTGGTTGCCGTCGGAAAGCAGCGCGGAATCGAAACAATCGCGACCTTCGACCAGGGCTTCCACAACTTGCACGGCCTGAACCCCGTACCGGAACCGCGCGTTTGACGGAGGAGATATCGGAGTATGCCTCTACATCATACGATGACGACGGACGATCAAAGGCTCAATCCGGCGGCGGCCCGACAGTCGTTGCGCTACCTACCAGATTCTGACCGGGTTCGACGATCAGAATGCCGATGGGGATACATTCATTCTCGAATTCGATAGCAATAGCCGGAGTGCGCGCCTCCTGCGGAAGTGTCAACCTTTTGTCAGCAAGGAAATTGCTCGACGCAAGGAGATTTCTCATGAATCCGATGGTCGAAACGGCAGTGGCCGACCACGCTTACGATACCGACGAGAGCCGCTGGCATGCCGTGAGAGCCCGCGATGCGGCCGCCAACGGACATTTCGTTTATGCCGTGCGCACGACCGGGGTGTACTGCCGCCCGGCCTGCGCTGCGCGGCTGCCGCTACGCAGGAACGTATCGTTTCATCCGACCGCTGCCGACGCCGAGGCCGCAGGCTTCCGCGCGTGCAGGCGCTGCCGGCCGGGCGGACGTTCACCGCGCGAGCTGCGCGTTGCGGCGATCGCCCGGGTGTGCCGGCAGATCGATGAGGCCGGCGCGCCGGTTTCGCTCGACGAGCTCGCGGAAACGGCCGGCATGAGCCGATTTCACTTCCACCGCGTATTCAAGGAAATCGTCGGCGTCACGCCGAAGGCGTATGCAGAGGCCCGCCGCCGCGCTCGAGTGCAGGGCGAGCTGCGGGAAGCATCGAGCGTGACGGCCGCAATCTACGCTGCCGGCTACAACGCGAGCAGCCGCTTCTACCAGGACGTCGATGCCAGGATCGGCATGTCGCCGTCTGCATACCGGAAAGGTGGCCAGGACAGTGTGATCCGCTTCGCCGTCGGTGAGTGCTCGCTGGGTTCGATCCTCGTCGCCGCGACCGCGCGCGGCGTCTGCGCTATCCAGCTCGGTGACGAGCCCCAGGCCCTGGTCGACGAATTGCAGCGCCGTTTCGCGCATGCCGAGTTGCTCGGCGCGGATCCCGGCTTCGAGCAACTCATCGCACAGGTCGTCGGTTTTATCGAAAACCCACGCGGCGGCCTGAACCTGCCGCTCGATATCGCCGGGACTGCGTTCCAGCAGCGCGTCTGGCAGGCGCTGCGCGCGATCCCCGCCGGCCGCACTGCCAGCTATGCCGAGATCGCCGCGGAAATCGGTTCCCCGAAATCGGTGCGGGCCGTTGCCGGGGCTTGCGCCGCGAACCCGGTCGCTCTGGCAATCCCCTGCCACCGCGTGGTGCGCGTCGACGGCGGGATTGGCGGTTATCGCTGGGGGGTCGAACGCAAGCGGGCGCTGCTCGCCCGGGAGGCGGCGGCGTGAGCCGGACCGCTCGTGCCCGCGCCTTGCCGCCGGGATCCATTGCCCGCGCGCCGGCTGACCGCGATTGGCGGCATTTCAAGCGGGACCTCGACGCTTATGGCTGCGCCGTGATCCCCGCCTTGGTGTCAGACACTGCGTGCTCGGCGCTGACGGCCGCATACGACGATGAAACTCTGTTCCGCAGCCGGGTGGTCATGAGCCGCCACGGCTTCGGGCGCGGCGAGTACAAGTACTTCGATTACCCGCTGCCCGGTCTGGTCGCCGACCTCCGCACGTCGCTCTATCCGCCGCTTGCCGCGATCGCCAACCGCTGGCAGGAAACGCTCGGCAGTGAAGCGCGGTTTCCGACACGGCTCGCCGCATTCCTCGAGCGCTGCCGCCGTGCGGGGCAGGCGCGGCCCACGCCGCTGCTCCTGCATTACGGCGAGGGCGACTACAACTGTCTGCACCAGGACGTCTACGGCGAGCACCTGTTTCCGTTGCAGGTCACGGTGCTGCTGTCCGAGCCGGGCCGCGACTTCACCGGCGGCGAGTTCGTGCTGACCGAGCAGCGGCCGCGCAGGCAGTCGCGGGCGGAAGTGGTGCCGCTCGGCCGGGGGGATGGCGTGGTTTTCGCGGTGCGGGAGCGCCCGGTGAAAGGCTCGCGGGGTTTCTACCGCGTGAGCATGCGACACGGCGTGAGTCGGCTCCGGTCGGGACAGCGCCGCGCGCTGGGCATCATTTTTCACGACGCGGCGTGAACGCAGGGCCGGATTCATCCGGCCATGGCCGCACGGCGGGTTGAAACGCGCGTTACGGGATGGATACGCGGGGCGGGATCGTGTGGCGGGTTGAAACCCGCCCTACGGGGATGAATATGCGGGGCGGGATTGGCTGGCGGGTTGAAACCCGCCCTACGAATAGGCGGCGCGGGCGGCGGCCTCCAGCGCTTTCATGACCAGGCGGTAAGGGGCGGGGCCGGCGCTGATCCGCGCTACGCCGAGGGCGGCGAGCCGCTGTACCTGCGGTTGCGCATCTAGCGACATGACATTGACCGGCACGGGGCACGATCGACAAAAGTCCTCGATGAGCGCCTCATCCACGAGTCCGGGCACGAATATCCCGCTCGCACCGGCGTCGCAATAGGCGATGGCGCGCTGCATTGTCTGCTCGAGAAGCCGGCGATCGTGCGCGGACGGTTCCGCGAGCAGAAACACGTCCGTCCTGGCGTTGATAAAGACCGGTATCCCGGCGTCATCCGCCGCGCGGTGCGCCGCTCCGATACGCGTGGCCTGGGCGTCGATCGCGTACATGCCTTCGCCGCCGATGATCTGGTCTTCGAGGTTGCAGCCGACCGCCCCCGCCGCGATTGCGCGCGACACGGTCTCCCCGACCGCGCCCGGCTCGCGGCCATAGCCCGACTCGAGATCGAGCGAGACGGGCAGCTCGACCGCCGCGACGATGCGCTGGCAGTTGGCCAGTGCGAGGTCGAGCGGTAGCGCCTCGCCGTCCTCGTAGCCGTGGGCCGCGGCCACCGACCAGCTTCCGGTCGCGAGCGCCTTCGCGCCGCAGGCCGCGACGACTTTCGCGCTGCCCGCATCCCAGATATTGAACAGGAGCACTGGATCGCCCGGCACGTGCAGGCGCGTGAACGCTGTGGCCTGCTCGAGCTGCGTCGCCACAGCGTTTACTCGCCGCAGTCGAGGAGGTTCTGCGAGGCCTCGTAGATCGATTCCACCGGGCCGATGTCGTCGAACACGAGCCGCGAAAGAAACGCGCCGCCCATCAACAGCATGAGGGAATCACCGAGGCGCTCGGGGTCGCGCGCGCCCATTTCCCGGCAGAGTTCCTGCAATCGGCGGCGCATCTCCTGGTGATGTCCGCGCACCACGGAGCGCGCCGGATGGTCGTCATCGATGATTTCGACGGCGGCGTTCGCGATCGGGCAGCCGCGGCAGGATTCTTCCTCGCTGGCGCGCGAGGTGAACTCTTCGAACAGGGCCTCGATCTGGCGGCGCGGCTGGCCGGCATAAGGCGCGATCACAGAATCCCACCACACCCAGAATTCCTGGTCCTGGTCTTTGAGCACAGCCGCGACGAGCTCGTCCTTGGACGAAAAGTTGCGGTAGAGGCTCATCTTGGTCGTGCCGGCTGCCGCGGCAATGGCTTCGACCCCGACGGCATGGATGCCCTGCCGGTAGAAGAGCTCGCGGGCCGCCTTGAAGATCCGGTCGCCGGCGCTGGCCGGACTCGTCCCTTCCGCGGTTGTGGCACTGACGCTGGTGGGGTCTGGGCTCATCACTATTTTCCTGTTGACATGTGACTGACCGGTCAGTATCTTTGCCTCCCTCAATGAGACCGAACGGTATCGTAACACCGGGGATCATCCCCGACCGGCGCGGCGCTGTCAAGCAGCCCCGCCGGCAGGCTGCGAAGCCGTCGGCCCATGAGCGGCAAACGTCGATAACCATTTGACAAAAAAAGGGTTTTTTATGCGCGCCCGAATCCTTCTGCCGACCGCCCTGGCCCTGCTGTTGCCATTGGCAGGCTGCGGTCCCGGCAACGCTGAGCCCACCGCCCCTCCGCCGCCCGAGGTCACAGTGGCCGAGGTGCTCATCCAGGAGCTGCATGACTGGGACGAGTTCACCGGTCGGCTCGAAGCGGTCGAGGCGGTGGACATTCGTCCCCGCGTGAGCGGTTTCATCGAATCGGTGACGTTCGAGGAAGGTGCACGCATCCAGGCCGGCGATCTGCTGTTTCAGATCGATCCGCGGCCGTTCCAGGCTCAGGTCGATCGCCTGATCGCCGAGCAGAAGCGGGCGCAGGCCCAGCTCGACCTCGCGCGCACGAACCACGAACGCGCGCGGCGCCTGCTCGAGCAGAACGCCACCTCGCGCGAGCAGTTCGACAGCGTCGCCACGCTCGAGGCCACGGCGTCTGCCGAGCTCGGCGCGGTCAGCGCGGCGCTCGAGGCTGCGCGACTGGATCTCGAATTCACGCGCGTCACCTCGCCCATCGACGGCCGCGTTTCCCGCGCCTTGATCACCACCGGCAATCTCGTGGACGGCTCGAGCCTGCTGACCACGGTGGTGTCCGACGATCCAATTTACGCGGCCTTCGATGCCGACGAGCCGGCCTACCTCCGCTACGCCGGGCTCGCGCGCGGCGGCGCGTCGGCGGAGCCTGCCAACCGGGTGTTCGTGGGCCTCATCGACGAGCAGGGGTATCCGCACGAGGGCCGGCTCGACTTCGTCGACAACCGGGTCGATCCGGACAGCGGCACGATCCGCGGCCGCGCCGTGCTGGACAATCCCGACGAGCGGTTCACTCCGGGGCTGTTCGTGCGCATCAAGCTCGTCGGTCTCGGCAGCTACCCGGCCGCGCTGGTCGACGATCGCGCGATCGGCACCGATCTCGGACGGAGGTTCGTGCTCGTGCTCGATGACCAGAACGTCGTCCAGTATCGCGCCGTCGAGACCGGAAGGCTGGTTGACGGTTTGCGCATCGTGCGGTCCGGTCTCGCGGCGGGCGACGTCATCGTCGTCAACGGGCTGCAGCGTGTCCGGTCGGGCACCCCGGTGTCGCCCACGCGCGTCGCGATGGTCGACGGCGCCCGACCCGAGTTTGCGCAAGTCAGCAGCCGGCCGGCCGTCCTGGCGGGGCGCCCGGGCGTCGGCGATCAGGGGCGCTGAGCGAATCATATTCGCGGGGGAGGAGCGTCATGAACTTTTCGCAATTCTTCATTCACCGGCCCATCTTCGCCGGCGTGCTTTCGGCGATTTTCATCATTGCCGGAGCCCTGTCGCTGCGCCTGCTGCCGATCAGCGAATATCCCGAGGTGGTGCCGCCGACCGTGGTGGTGCGCGCGATCTATCCGGGCGCCAATCCGCAGGTGATCGCGGAAACGGTCGCTTCGCCGCTCGAGCAGGCGATCAACGGCGTCGAGGACATGCAGTACATGTCCTCGCAGGCGACCGCCGACGGCCTGATGACGCTGACGATCACCTTCGCGCTCGGTATCGACCTCGACAAGGCGCAGGTGCAGGTGCAGAACCGGGTCCAGCAGACGCTGCCCAAGCTGCCAGCCGAGGTGCAGCAGCTCGGGGTGACGACCGAGAAGGCGTCGCCCGATCTGACCATGGTCGTGCATCTCATATCGCCGGACGAGCGATACGACATGCTGTACCTGTCGAACTATGCCGTGCTGCGTATCCGCGACGAGCTGGCACGCATCGAGGGGGTCGGCGACGCGCGCGTGTTCGGCGCCGGCGAATACTCGATGCGCGTCTGGCTCGATCCCGACAAGGTCGCATCGCTCAACCTGACCGCCAGCGACGTGGTGCGCGCGATCCGCGAGCAGAACACGCAGGTGGCGGCCGGCCAGCTCGGCTCGCCGCCGACAGCCGATGCGGCCCAGTTCCAGTTGCTCATCGATACCCAGGGCCGGCGCATCACGGAGGAAGAGTTCGCCGATATCATCGTCAAGGCCGGCAGCTCCGGCCAGATCACCCGGCTCGGCGACGTCGCCCGGATCGAGCTCGGCGCCAGCACCTACGCGCTGCGTTCGCTGCTCGACAACGAAGCCGCCGCCGCCATCGGTATCTTTCAGCGGCCGGGCAGCAACGCCATAGACATCTCGAACGACGTGCGGGCCAGGATGGCGGAGCTCGAAGCGAGCTTCCCCGAGGGCGTGGACTACGAGATCGTCTACGACCCGACCGTGTTCGTGCGCGGTTCTATCGAGGCCGTTGTGCACACACTCCTCGAGGCGCTGCTGCTCGTCGTGCTCGTGGTGGTGCTTTTCCTGCAGACCTGGCGCGCGTCGATCATTCCTCTGGCGGCGGTGCCGGTCTCGCTGATCGGCACCCTGGCCTTCATGCACCTGTTCGGCTTCTCGCTCAACGCCTTGTCGCTGTTCGGCCTGGTGCTCGCGATCGGCATCGTCGTCGACGACGCGATCGTGGTGGTCGAAAACGTGGCGAGAAACATCCGGCTGGGCCTCAAGCCGGTCGACGCGACCCGCCAGGCGATGCGCGAGGTCACCGGTCCGATCGTCGCGACATCGCTGGTGCTGGTCGCCGTATTCGTGCCGACGGCGTTCATCAGCAGCCTGACCGGGCAGTTCTATCGCCAGTTCGCGCTGACCATCGCCATCAGCACGGTGATCTCGGCCATCAATTCGCTGACCTTGTCGCCCGCGCTGGCCGCGTTGCTGCTCAAGGAAGAGGATGCGCCGAAAGACCGGCTGCAGCGCGGCATCGATTTTGTGTTCGGCTGGATACTGCGGCCCTTCAAGCGTGCGTTCGACCGCGGCGCGGAAGTGTACGTTGGCCTCACCGGGCGCGTGCTGCGCCGCTCGGGAATAGCGCTGGTCCTTTACGCGGGCCTGATCGGGCTCACCTGGCTCGGCTTCGCCGGCGTGCCCGCGGGCTTCATCCCGCAGCAGGACAAGCTCTACCTCGTCGCATTCGCGCAGCTTCCCGAGGCCGCGACCCTCGACCGCACCGAGGCCGTGATCCGGCGCATGAGCGACATCATGCTGGAGCAGCCGGGGGTCGAGCATGCCGTCGCCTTTCCGGGCCTGTCCATCAACGGTTTCGTCAATGCGCCGAATGCGGGCATCGTGTTCGTGGCATTGAGCGGTTTCGACGAGCGCACGAGCGCGGAACTCTCCGACGTCGCCATCGCCGGCGCGCTCAACGCGCAGTTCGGCGCCATCCAGGAGGCCTTCGTGGCGGTATTCCCGCCGCCGCCGATACTCGGGCTCGGGCAGATCGGCGGATTCAAGATGCAGATCGAGGACCGGGCCGGCCTGGGCTTCGAGGCGCTCTACGCGGAGACGCAGAAACTCGTCGGCGCGGCCTGGCAGACGCCGGGCCTGAGCGGGGTGTTCTCCGGCTTCCAGATCAACGCGCCGCAGGTGCATGTCGAGATCGACCGCGACAAGGCCAGGGCGCAGGGCGTGGCGCTCACCGACCTGTTCGAGACCATGCAGGTGTACCTGGGATCGCTGTACGTCAACGATTTCAACCGCTTCGGACGCACCTACCAGGTCAATGCGCAGGCCGACACGGGATTTCGCATGCAGGCCGAGGACATCGCGCGGCTCAAGGTGCGCAACGCCGACGGCAAGATGGTGCCGCTCGGCACCTTCCTCACGCTCGAGCCGGGCTCGGGGCCTGCGAACGTCGCTCACTACAACGGTTACCCCACGGCGGAGATCAACGGCGGCCCGGCGCCCGGATACTCCTCGGGGCAGGCCCAGGCGCTCATGGAGGGGTTGGCGAGCCGGGAGCTGCCCAACGGCATGAGCTTCGAATGGACGGACCTCACCTACCAGCAAATCCTCGCCGGCAATGCGGCGCTCTGGATCTTCCCGCTGTGCGTGCTGCTCGCGTTCCTCGTGCTCGCGGCCCAGTACGAGAGCTTCGGCTTGCCGCTGGTCGTGATCCTGATAGTACCGATGGTGCTGCTCTCGGCGATCACGGGCGTGTGGCTGACCGGCTCCGACAACAACGTCTTCACCCAGATCGGCCTCATCGTGCTGGTCGGTCTGGCGTGCAAGAACGCCATTCTGATCGTGGAGTTCGCGCGCGAGCGCGAGGCCGGGGGCGCTTCGCCGTGGGATGCGGTCATCGAGGCCTGCCGGCTGCGGTTGCGTCCCATCGTCATGACCTCGCTCGCGTTCATCATGGGCGTGACGCCGCTGGTGTTGTCGAGCGGCGCCGGCGCGGAGATGCGTCGCGCGATGGGTATCGCCGTCTTCTCGGGCATGATCGGCGTGACCCTGTTCGGACTGCTGCTGACCCCCGTGTTCTATCTCGCCGTGCGCCGCCTGACCATCCGCCTGCGCGGCTCGCGGCCGGCCGTTCCCGCGGCGCTGCCGGAGGCCGTATGAAGCGGCCGGGCCGTTCGCGAGTAGCGGCCGCGCTGATCGCGGGCGCGCTTTCGGGTTGCGCCCTCGGTCCGGACTACCGCGCGCCGGAACCGGCGCCGGCGGATTTCCGCCACGCAGGCGAGGCCGCGTTCGTGCGGGAGCCCCTGCAGGCGGCGTGGTGGCGCCAGCTCGGAGATCCGGTGCTCGATGAGCTGATCGCGGGCGCGCTCGCAGACGGGCTGGACCTGCGCATCGCCGAGGCGCGGGTGCGCGAGTCCCGCGCCCTGTTTCGCGAATCCCGGCTCGACTATGCCCCGGCGGTCACCACGCGGGCCGCATACGAGAAGCGCGATGCGCAGTTGCCCGGCTTCGGCGCCGATGAGCGCATCGCCACTGAAACCTACGAGCTCGGCTTCGATGCCGCCTGGGAGCTCGACCTGTTCGGCCGCGTGCGCCTCGGCGTGCAGGCCGCGCGGGCCGACGCCGAAACCGCCGAGGCGCTGCTCCGCGACGCCGAGGTGCGGCTGGCCGCGGAGGTTGCGCGCGAATACTTCGAGCTGCGCGGCGCCCAGCGCCGGCTGGCCGTCGCCGAGGACAATCTCGACAATCAGCGCGAGGCAATGCGGCTGACCCAGGTGCGCTATGACCTCGGCGCCGGCTACGAGCTCGACGTCGCCAGCGCCCGGGCACGGCTCAAGGAAACCGAAGCCTCCATTCCGCCATTGCATAAGGCCGAGCGGGCGGCCGCTCACCGGCTGGCCGTGCTGGCGGGTCAGCGCCCGGGTAGCTTTGACGTGAGGCTGGCCCCCGTCCCTGCGAAGCCGCGCGTGCGGCCGCTGGCGATCGGCACGCCGGAAGAACTTCTGCGGCGCCGGCCCGACGTGCGCGCTGCCGAACGTGCGCTCGCCGCACAAATCGCGCGGGTCGGCGTCGCGACCGCGGATTTGTTTCCGCGTCTCTCGTTAAGCGGTTTCTTCGGCTTCATTGCCGGCGACGCCGCTGCCCTCGGCGAATCGAACACGCGCGCATGGAGCGTGGCACCGACCCTGAGCTGGGCGGCGCTGGATCTCGGCAGCGTGCAGGCGCAACTGCGCGCTGCGGAAGCGCGCGCCGACGCCCAACTCGCAGCCTACGAGCAGACCGTGCTGCTGGCGCTCGAGGAAACCGACAATGCGTTCGTCGCCTTCGCACAGGACCAGCAGCGCCTGGCGGCACTCGTGGCCCAGGCCGCAGCATCGAAGCGGGCGACCGAGCTCGCGCGCGTGCAGTATCGCGAAGGGGCGCTCGATTTCCTTCGCCTGCTCGACGCGCAGCGCACGGTCCTGCAGGCCGAGGATGCGGTCGCCCAGGCCGAGACGGCGTTGAACACTGACGTGGTGGCGATCTACAAGGCGCTGGGCGGCGGCTGAGCGAGTCGGTGGGGCCGGGTATACTCGGCGATTTCATGACATCCACGCCAGCAACCGGAACCGCTGCCGACGTCTGCATCAGGCGAGGCGACCTGCGCTCACCCGTCGCCGTGGCACTGATAGGCGCCCTCAACGACGAGTTGTCGAAACGTTATCCGGAAGCAGGCGCCACGCACTTCCGCCTCGATCCCGACGAGGTCACGGACGGGCGGGGCGCGTTTCTCATTGCCTGGACAGCCGGCAGGCCGGTGGGTTGCGGAGCGATCCGCCGACTCGATGCGGCGACCGCCGAAATCAAGCGCATGTACGTCGAGCACCCGGCACGGGGCACCGGCGTCGGTCGCGCCCTGCTCGCAGCGCTCGAGGCGGAAGCACGCAGCCTCGCCGTGCGACGGATCGTGCTCGAGACCGGCGAGCGGCAGCTTGAAGCCCTCGCCCTCTACTCGAACGCCGGATTCGCCCGGATTTCGCGTTTCGGCGAGTATGCCCCCTCTGAATTGAGCATCTGCATGGCGAAGGACCTCTGACCGCGCATGCGCGCAGGCGGCTGCCAGTGCGGTGCGGTGCGGTTCGAGAGCGCGGGAGAGCCGCTTGCGCTGTACGTGTGCCATTGCCGGGAATGCCGCAAGCAGTCCGCGTCGGCGTTCGGCATGTCGCTGCAGGTTCCGCGCGCCGGGTTGCAGGTCACGCAGGGCGAACCTCGCTTCTATACCCGCGATACCGACAGTGGCCGCCGGCTCCGCTGCGCGTTCTGCCCGGCCTGCGGGTCGCGGCTCTGGCACGAGTCGGCTGGACCCTCCAAGACCGTCACGGTGAAGGCCGGCTCGCTCGATGAACCGGTCGATATTTCCACCGCCATCCACATCTGGACGTCACGGATGCTGCCGGGCACGCACATTCCGGAAGGCGCCCGACAGTTCTCCAAAGAGCCTCATTGACGAGCGCCGCGTCAGGCGGCTTGCGAGCGATCGGCGGTCCCGAGGAGCCGATCGATCTCCTTTCTGAAGCTGGAGCGGCCGCCGGTGAGGCCGAGCGCCCGCCAGGCCGGCGCGAGACGCCGGACCCGCACCTTGAATTCGTCCTCGTAATATTCGGGATCGAGGAAGCCCTGCTGGTACTGGTAGTACATGTTGTCCCAGTGCGTGTGCTGGGCGATCTGCCACTGCTTGAAAATGCCCCGCTCCTGCGCCGAGATTCTCTCGAGCGCCGTCACGTCGACCGGGTAGCCGAGCTCGGTGAGCTTGACGATCAGCGGCCCGATGGTCTGTGACGCGGCGGCCTGGACGAGCATGTCCTGCAGGGCGTCCGCGCGCATCTGGTAAGTCTGGGCGAGCGCGAGGCGCTTGCCCTCGTCCATGGACCGTGTGTTCTGCTTGATCTGCACGGCCAGGTAGATCAGCGTCGCCATGACCCCGATGGCGCCGAGCAGTTCCCCGAGTGCACCGAGCTGCATGATGGTCATACCGTGTCCTCCTGCGCGTAACCGGCTCGCGGAGGATAACGCTTGCGTGCCGCCCGCCGGGAACCGGAGCGCCTGTTTTCCCGGCGCCGGCATACCAACCCGATCGAGCCTGCCGCCTCTCCCGCACGACGCAACGGTCGCTGTCTTGCCACCGCCCCACCGGACCTGCGAATCATGCCCCATGGTGAGAAAACGCAGTATGCTTGTGCAGCGTGGTAGCTGCTGAACCGGGTCGTCTTTCTGCCGGAGGTTGCACAGGAATGCAGACCAGGTGCTGCTTTCGCCAATCGCCTCGTGCATCAGTGGCGCTTGTCCTCGTGTGTATGCTGGCGGCCTGCGGTGGCGGTGACGACGGAGATTCCGCTGAAGGCACGATGCACGTCGATCCGCGCGCGGCAGGCGGGATCGATCCCTGCACGCTGGTAAGCGCGGAGGAGGCGCAGACGGCATTGGGCGGCGCAGTCGGTGAACCTGAACGGCAGCCGGAAGCGAACATCCCGCCGCGCCTGGCGACCTGCCGATACGTCGCGCAGGGTGACCACGACGCTGCGGTCTTGACCATCACCATCCATATCGCGACGCACGCCCAGGCGTCGAGAATCGGCTTCGAATCCGCCCGAGAGCCGTTTCCGGACGCGCAGCGAATAGCCGATCTCGCCGATGACGCGTTCTGGATCGGCGATCAGCTCCATGTCCTGAGCGAGGAGGTCTACTTCATCATCGGCGGCGTCGAGCTCGATCGGGCGAAAGCTCTCGCCGGAAGCGCCCTCGGACGCATCCGCCGGGCAGCTTGAGGGCACGCGGCGCGGCTGCGTCAGGCGCGCATGCGCTCCGGGCGGAAGAACGGGGTCTTGACCACCCGCGCCGGAACGCGCCTTCGCGCGTGACGCACGGTGATCTCCATTGCCACCTCGCGGCCCGGCTCCGCAAAGCGTGCTTCGACCGTCGCGAGCGCGATGTACTTCTTGAGCAAGGTTGACCACACGCGCGTCGTCACGCGGCCGATCTGGCGACCACCGCCTGCGGCATAGACGGGCACCGGCTCGCGACAGGTCATGAGCGGCAGGTCGGGCATAACGCCAGCCTCGAGATGAATGCGCTCGAGCGGTTCCCAGTCGATGGCGAGGCCCGCGATGCGCCGCATGGGCGCCTGCCGCGCCATCACCTCTAGCGCGCGGCGGCCGACGAACGGGCCCTTGTCGAGCTTGACCGCCCAGTGGAGCCCGATCTCGTAGGGCGAGACTTTGTCTTCGGCCAGGCGGGCGGTCTCCGCGCTCACATAATCGACGTTGATGAGGATGAAGCCGGTCTCGAGGCGCGCGATGTCCATCGCGGCCAGCCCGCATGGGGTGATGTGGTACGGCTCGCCAGCCCGCATGAGCGCGTCCCAGGTTTCGACCGCCGCACCGGCTGGCAGCCAGATCTCATAGCCGAGATCGCCGGTGTAACCAGTGCGCGAGACCGTCACCGGCGTGCCGTCGATCTGCGCCTCGATGAGGTGGAAGAATTGCAGATCGCCGATGCCCGCGACGCCGGCGGCGCGCAGCACGTCACGCGACAGAGGCCCTTGCAACGACAATGCCGCGATGTCTAAGCTCTGGTCGTGCACTCCGGCATCGAGTCCGGCGGCATTGAGCCGCAGCCAGTCCAGTGCCGGCTCGGCTGCGTTGATCTGAAAGCGGGCGTCGGCAAATCGGAATACGGTGCCTTCCTGGCGCACCATGCCGTCGGCGTCGCACCATGGGGTATAAACGATCTGGCCGGGCTGCATGCGTGCTGCGGATCGGGTCATGACGCGATCGACCAGCTCGCTCCCCTGCGGACCGTCGATCGAATATTTGTAGAGCGGTGACACGTCGATGAGCGCCGCGGAGTGACGAATGGCGGCGTATTCGGGCTGGACGAAATCGCCGTACGAGCCCGCTACGAAATGACCGGACCACGGCCGCCAGTTGCGGCTCGTGCAGAGGGGTTCAGTGCGCGCCTGGAAGGGCGTGCCGATCGGCATGCGCTGGGTTCCGGCGGAACTGCGCCGAATGCGCGTTCCGCATTGTGGACGTTGTTGGCACAGTGTGGAATCCACTATACTTTTGCGCCTTTCGCCTGTCCATTCGGTCCGCGAGTTCCATGGCCCAGCGCTACGACGCAGTCATCATCGGCGCCGGCCACAATGGCCTCGTCTGCGCGGCCTATCTCGCCCGCGCGGGTCTCTCCGTGCTCATGCTCGAGCGCCGCCACCTGGTGGGTGGCGCCGCGATCACCGAAGAGATTCATCCCGGCTTCAGATATTCCGTCTGCTCGTATGTCGTCAGCCTGCTGCGGCCCTCGATCATCAGCAATCTCGACTTGCCGGGGCACGGCCTCGAGCTGTTGCCGCTCGATGGCACGCTGTCACCGTTGCCTGACGGCGATTACCTCATGCGCTGGCACGATGCCGGCGAGACGCGCCGCGAGCTCATGCGCCATTCGAAGACGGACGCGGAGGCGTACGAGCGGTTCGGCCAGAAAATGTATCACCTGGCGATGGCCGTGCGGCCGCTGCTCGGCGAGCCGCCGCCGTCGTTGACGTCACTCGCGCCGCGCAACCTGCGCCGGCTATGGCGGCTGCGTGGCGCGCTCGCGCGGCACGAGCCACACCTGTACGACCTCGCGCGCATGATGACAATGAGCTCGGCGGACTATGTCGAGGAATGGTTCGAGACACCGGCGCTCCAGGGCGCGCTGGCGGCGAGCGGCATCATCGGTACCCTGCTCGGCCCGCGCTCCCCGGGGTCGGCGTACGTCATGCTGCACCACTACATGGGCGAGATCGATGGACAGTTTCGCGCCTGGGCTCTGCCGCGAGGCGGCATGGGCGCGGTCTCGGAGGCGATAGCAGCCGCGGCACGCGGCTTCGGCGCGCAGATCCGCACCGAAGCCGAAGTTGCGCAGGTGCTGATCAGGGACGGCCATTCGGCCGGCGTCGTGCTCGCGGGCGGCGAGGAAATCGAGGCCGGAGTCGTGATTTCGAATGCCGATCCCCGGCGCACGTTCGAAACGCTGGTTGCGCCCGAGCATCTCGACGCGGACTTTCGCGCCAGCATTGCGCGCTACAACATTCGTGGCTCGTCGGCCAAGCTCAACCTCTCTCTCGATGCGCTGCCGAGCTTCACCTGCCTCGAACCGCTGGCACGGCAGGGCGTCGACGTGCGGCCCTATCTCGCCGGGGCCATCTCCATCAGCCCGGATATCGATTATCTCGAACGGGCGTACGACGACGCCAAATACGGGCAGTACTCGCGCGAACCGTACATGGACATCGTGCTGAGCTCGCTGCTCGATCCGTCGATGGCGCCGCCCGGCAAGCACATGATGACCGTGTTCGTGCAGTACGCGCCGTACAAGCTCCACGGCGCGAGCTGGGAGGACGAACGGGAGGCCTTCGGCGATACCGTTATCGACACCCTGGCCGAGTATGCTCCAAACATCAAAGACATCATCCTGCACCGCCAGGTCGTGACCCCCTGGGATCTCGAGCGGACCATCGGCCTGACACAAGGCAATATCTTTCATGGCGAGCTCGGCCTGCAGCAGCTGTTCAGCCTGCGGCCGGTGCCGGGCTTCGACGGTTACAGCACGCCCGTCGAGCGGCTTTACCTCTGCGGCTCCGGCACGCATCCGGGCGGCGGCGTCATGGGTGCGTCCGGCGAGCTCGCCGCGCGGCGCGTGCTGCGCGATCGGCGTAAATGGGGACATTCCTGATTTCCCGACGGCATCGGTCCATCGGCTCGCACACGGAAAATAAATCAGGAATGTCCCCATTTACGCAGTACGACGTCGCGGTCATCGGCGCCGGGCACAACGCGCTCGTCGCCGCTGCGCTGCTCGCGCGCGCCGGCAGGTCGGTGATCGTGCTGGAGCAGGGCGCAACCGTCGGCGGCAGCGTGGCGACCGAGGAATTCGCGCCCGGCTTTCGCGCGCCGCTGTGCTTTGCGGGGGTCGAGCTTTTTCACCCCAAGCTGATCGGGGATCTCGAGCTTGAAAAGCACGGGCTTCGACTGTTGCCGGATCGGGGCGGCACCGGCATGCCGCTGGCGAACGGGCGTTGGCTCGGCCTGGGCGGGCCGGACAACGGCCTGCCTGCGAAAGATCGCGCCGCGCTGGCCGCGTTTGCGAGTTTTACGGCGCGCATGGCGCGCGTCCTCGCGCCGTTGCAGACCGGGCCGCTGCCCGCGCTCCGCGCCAAAGGCTTCGGCGACATGCTCGAATTCCTGAAGCTCGCCGTGCGGCTGCGCGGGCTCGGCGCGCGCGACCTCGGTGAAATGCTGCGTTTTCTGCCCATGCCGGTTCAGGATGTGCTCGACGAGCGCTTCGAGAACGATGCGCTCAAGGCCGCGCTCGCCATGCCCGCGCTGACCGGCGCCTGGCTCGGGCCGCGCTCGGCGGGGTCGGCATGGGGGCTGCTGCACCACCGGCCCGCGTGGCGCAATGGTCTGCTTGCGCCGCCGCGCTTCGCTGCCGGCGGCCCCGGCGCCCTGACCGCGGCGCTGGCCGCGTCTGCATCGGCGCACGGAGCCGACATCCGCACCGGCACGCGCGTGCGCGCCATCCTTGTGGAGGACCGTGCCGCGACGGCGGCCGGCGAAGGATCGGCTCGCGCGATCGGTGTGCTGCTGGAAGACGGCAGGGAAATCCCCAGTCGCACGGTTGTCTCCGGCGCCGACCCGCGCAGCACGCTGCTGGACCTGGTCGGTCCGCGCTGGCTCGATCCCGAGGTCGTGCGCGCGGTGGGCAACCTGCGAGCGCACGGCAGCGTCGCCATCGTCAAGCTCGCGCTGGATCGCAAGCCGCGTTTCGAGGGTGCGCCGGAGGGTGATGCGCATCTTGCCGGCCGGATCCGGATCGGCGCGAGTCTCGAATATCTCGAGCGCGCATTCGATTGCGCGAAATACGGCAGAGTCCCGGAGCGACCCGTGCTCGAAATCACGCTGCCGTCGCTCGCCGACGGCAGCCTTGCGCCGGCCGGCAGACACGTCATGCATGTCTGGGTGCAGTACACGGCATCCGACTTGCGCGAAACGAGCTGGGAGAGCGCGCGTGAATCGCTCGGCCGGACCGTGATCGGACTCATCGGCGAGCACGCGCCCGACTTCGCCGACAGCGTGCTGCACACGGACGTGCTCACGCCGCTCGACATCGAGCAACGCTTCGGACTGTCCGGAGGCTGCCTCTATCACGCCGACATGACGCTCGACCAGCTCCTGTACATGCGCCCGCTGCCGGGCTGGTACCGTTACCGGACACCGATCGACAACCTGTACCTGTGCGGCCCCGGCACACATCCCGGCGGCGGCGTCACCGGCCTGCCGGGCAGGAACGCGGCCTCCCGGGTTCAGATGCCGGTGGCCGGCACCCGTCCGGCGGCTCGTCTCATGGCATAAATCATTCAGCGGCCGGAATCAGTTCGGCCGATCCGTGCCGAGCGAAACCGAACCGCTGGTACGACTCATCAAAGGATGGAACACCATGGGATCGAAAAAACACGACGCAGCGCAGCTCAACGAGCTTCTCTATCAGGCGCTGGAAACGGAGATAGGCGGCGTACAGGTTTACAAGACGGCTCTGCGCTGCGCAGTCAACGAGGATTTGCAGGACGAGTGGAAAAAGTATCTGGAACAGACCGAGAACCACGAACGGATCCTGCGCGACACCCTCGAAACTTTCGGCCTCGACCCGGAGACGGAAACCCCGGGCCGCGAAGTCGTCCGGCATATCGGTCTGTCACTGGTGAAGGCCATGAACATGGCCCTCGAGGCCGGCGACCCGGCCGCGGTCCAGCTCGTCGCCGCGGAATGCGTGGTCGAGGCCGAAACGAAGGACCATCAGAACTGGCAGCTTCTGGGCAAGGTGGCCGAGACGCTCAAGGGCGACGAGAAGCGGGCGCTCGCGGAGGCTTGCGAAGAAGTCGAGCCCGACGAGGACGAGCACCTGTACCACAGCAAAGGCTGGGCCGGGGAGCTGTGGATCGAGTCGCTCGGCATGCCTGCGGTGCTGCCTCCGCCTGAAGAGGTCAAGCATGTCGAGACGGCCATCGGCGCAGCCCGCGCCGAGCAGGCGCGCGGCGACATGCTCTAGAGCGCGACCTCAGGTGTCGACGGGGCCGCCGGCAGCCTTCCATGCGGCGAGCCCGCCCTTGATGTGGCGGGCGCCGGCGAGGCCTCCGGACTGCGCGGCCCGGACGGCCATCGCCGACCGTTCGCCGACCGCGCAATAGAACACCAGCCGCCTGCCGGAGACGGTCGCCAGCTCGCGCAACGCTCCGCCCGGGCCGAGGTTGGCGGCGAGCGCGGCGTACGGCGCGTGTATGGAGCCGGGGATGGCGCCATGCCGCCGGCGCTCGGTCTCGTCACGCAGGTCGACGAGCGCGACATCCGGCCTGCCCAGCAGGGCGCGTGCTTCGTTGCACTGCAGCGACCAGCCGCGCGCGTCGATCTCGCCCTGCGCGAGGCCGACGCGCCTGTTGGCCGGCACGGCGACATCCATCATCTTCGGGTTCGGCAGGTTCAGCCCGTTCATGATGGCGGCGTATTCTCCGGCCGAGGAAACCTGCAGTCGCGGGTTGCACGCGATTTCCTCGCCGATCGTGGACACGGTGTCGCCCTTGTAATCGTGGCCGGGATAAACCAACGTCTGCTCAGGCAGCTTCAGGAGCCTGTTGAACAGCGAGTCGTACTGCGCGTACGGATCGCCGTTCTGGAAATCCGTGCGTCCCGTGCCGCGTATGAGCAGGGTATCGCCGGTAAACACGCGGTCCTGCATCAGGAAGCTGTACGAGTCGTCGGTGTGGCCCGGCGTATAGATCGCCCGCAGGCTCAGGCCGTCGATGTCGATGCGCTCGCCGTCCGTGACCCGCACCGAAACCGCGTCGACGCCGCTCTGCTCGCCCATTAAGCTGACGCAGTGCGTGCTGTCGCGCAGCGCACCCAGCGCCGAAAGATGGTCGGCATGCAGATGGGTGTCGATCGCCTTGATGAGCCTCAGGTCCAGGTCCTCCAGACGCTGGAGATAAAGGTCCAGCTTCTCGAGCACCGGATCGATGATCAGTGCCTCGCCGCCGCGCCGGCCGGCGAGCAGATACGTGTAAGTGCAGGACGCGCCGTCGAAAAGCTGGCGGAAGATCATCTTCGGCCGGCAGGCGAGGCTGTCACCAGTGCCAGACCTGATCGTGCTGCTCGAACAACCCGGGCAGCTCGGCGCGGCCGATCGGCTTCAGCTTGTCGATCAGCTCGTCGCCGTCGAGGCCCCTCGCCGCCAGATCCTCCTTGATGACGTATACGTCGACGCCCTTGCCGATCAGCCCGGCGACATCGTCTGCGAGGCGCGGGCCGTGCTTCTGCTTGCGCGCGCCGAAGACCAATGGCGCGACCTCCTGGCCCTTGACGGCATAGTTCACGGCATTGCCGCGGAGCACTACGCCGAGATCCGCGCCTGCGCCCTTCATGGCGTGCGTGATCCAGACGACGGGGTCATCCTGCTCCTCGAGCGTTGCGCGATACGCGGTCTCGATAATATGCAGTGCCTTCATCGCCGTTTCCTCACTTCGTCGCGATTACAAGGGTATTGTCGGACGCCGACGCCATATTCCAGAAATCCGCGGGCGTGCCGCGACGCACGCCCTCGATGGATTCCCCTGCGCCGCGCTCGTCGACGCACAAGCCGCAGTTCACCCAATCCAGCTTGCCGCCGTTCTTTTCCGCCTCCTTGATGAGTGCGCCGACCCATTCGCGGGGCAGTGGATGGTCCTCGGCCTCGACGTCGTGTCCGTGCACCGCGTTGGGATGTTGCTTCTGCAGCGCAAATGGGACGTAAACCGCACCCTCGTAGGCAAACACGTTGATGTCGTAGCCGCGGCGGGCGGCGATGTCGATGAGCCGCAGCGCCGTGGTGGTGCGCGCATTCTCGAACGGCGGGTCCATGAGCGCGAAGGTGAGCGTCTTCTTGTTTGCCATGACTGTCTCCTCAGTGCCAGATCGCTTTGCAGCCGTCGGCGAGCTGATCGACGATGAAGTCGAGCGCCGCTGCCCTGACGCCGGTGGCCAACCGATCCGGCTTGATTCCGCGTTCCCGCAGCGAAAACTCGTCAGCCAGCACTTCGACGCCGGCGGAGGCGAGCGTTTTCAGCGCGCCCGACTTCGCCCCCGCGCGCGCGGGCAGCACGCCGTTCTGTACCAGGAAAAATGTCGTCGCGTGACCCTCTTCGGCGAGCGCGGCGGCGAGGCCGTAGAAGTGCTCGCAATCGCCGGAATCGAGAGGATCACGCGACTCGATCAACAGATACCGCGCCATGTTTCGATACCTCGGTCCTCGCTGAAAACCGTAATAATAGACCATCGCCGTAATTCTGCCGCTCGCCGGAAAGCAAAAAAAGCCGTGCCGAGCTGCCTCCTCGCCCTCGAGCGGCTGCCTGGCAGGCATTTTCGCGGGCGGTCCCGCCGCGCTATAGTGTCCCGGCAACAACAACCGGAGCGGCCGAAGCGTGGACCGCACCGAACGCTTCTACAAGATTCAACAACTGCTTGTGAGCCGCCGCGGCGTGCCGCGCGACGTGTTTCTCGACAAACTCGGGATCTCGCACGCGACCTTCAAACGCGATCTCGAATACCTGCGCGAGCGCCTGATGATGCCGATCATCTGGGATCGTGAGGCAGGCGGCTACCGTCTCGACGACAGCGATCCCTCGCATGGCAGCTATCGGCTGCCGGGCCTGTGGTACAGCGCCGACGAGCTGCACGCGCTGCTCGCCATGGAGCAGCTCCTGCGCCGGCTTGAAGGGGGCCTGCTCGGACCGCAGGTGGAGCCGTTGCGCGCACGCGTCGGCAAGCTCATCGAAGCGGGCGATCACTCGCTCGAGGAATTCAAGCGCCGTATCCGCCTGGTGGGCACCCGCGCGGTAGCCGTCGATGCCCAGCTCTTCCAGACACTGATCACGGCGCTGCTGCACCGGCGCCGTCTCGCCATCGAGCTCCATGACCGCGCCGCGGAAACTGCGCTGCCATACCAGGTTTCCCCACAGCGACTCGTGCACTTCCGCGAGCACTGGTATCTCGACGCCTGGTGCCACGGGCCGTTCGAGCTGCGGAGTCTTCCCCTCGATACCATCGCCAGTGCCCGGCTCGTCGACAAGCGTGCGCGCGAGATCACCGACAGGACCCTGGATGCCGAGCTCGGTGCCGGCTACGGCATCTTCGCCGGCTCCAGGACCGAAACGGCGGTGCTCAAATTTGCGCCGCATCGCGCGCGCTGGGTCGCCCGCGAGCGGTGGCATCCGGAGCAGTCAGGCAGCTATGAGCTCGATGGCGGCTACGTCCTGCAGGTGCCGTTCAGCGATCCGCGCGAGCTGCTCGCCGACGTGCTCAGCCACGGCGCAGATGTCGAGGTATTAGCCCCGCCGTCGCTGCGTCTGGCCGTCGAGGAGCAATTGAAGCGATCGGCAGCGAAGTATTCGCAGCGCCGCCGCCGGCAACGGCGCCGGTAGCGCAGCGCCTTCAGCGGGAGTCTGCGACGGCCGAGAGCCGCGGTGACTCCATCGCGACCCCCGCCACCTGGAAGATCGTTTCGCGCAACTCTCGCGCGGAATAGCTGCGCCTCGCCGCGAATGTCACCAGCGGCAGGCGTGCCGAGTCGCAGATCGTTTCCATCCATGCGTCGCGCCTGCGACGCAGGAACTTGCCGTGCGAGCGGTCATTGAGCTCGATGGCGCACACGAAGCTCAGGTCGCCTGCCCGGACGAGCAGGAAATCGAAATGCTTTGCGGAAATTCTGCTGAAGGCGCCGCGCCAGCTCGGGCCGTCAAGGCCCTCCTGCGGCTTCACGACGTCCGCGATGCGCACCTTGGCCATGATGCGGAAACTGTCGCCGACCGCCTGCTCGAGCACGCCGAAGAACGCGCGTTCGGCCGGGGTCAGCAACGAGTCGTGCTGGGCGTAGCCGGTCGTCGAAGCGTTCTGCAGCTCCGGCAATGCCCGCCTGTCCGCAGTGGGCTTTTCGGAACCGGGACTGAGCAGCCCCCGCCGCGACTCCCTGATGCCGAGTGCCGCCGCAACGACGGCTGCCGCAAACAGGAGAACGATAGTGAATGTGAGCATGTGTGCCTCGAATCCCGATTGCCACAGTGTAGACAATCCGCCTCGCCGCCATAACGACAGGCTTCACATTCCGCGCACGCTGTGCGCATCCGGCCCGTCCCGCCACTGCCGGCGACGGGTCGCCGTGGTCAACGCTCGAGGATGTACGGGACGGCGAGGTCGCCGGCCATCGAGTTCAGGCGCGCAACGTCGTTCCGGCCGACGTCCTCGAGCGCCGCTTTCTGCATTGTAAGCACGCCGTCGAGCTCGGCGCGCACCTCCCGCATACCCTGAGTCGGCGGGCCGTCGTGCTCGAGCGAGCCATACAGCAGCCAGCCGTTGTGCGCCTCGATCTGCCCGCGCAGCGAGCGGATGCCGGCGACCAGGCCGGCGATCTCGCTCATGCGGTCGCGGATCTCCAGGGTGAAGGCGATCTGCGACTCGAGAGCGGCCGCGTCCACGGGCGCGCGCGGGTCGGCTTGCACTTCGAGCGGTTGCTCATACGATCGGCCCGCGACATTGAGACGCATCGTATATCGGCGGGGCGCGACTTTCGGCCCGTCGCCCGGATCGCCGACGTCGCTGCGCGCGTCCTCGATCCGCTCGGCACCCTTGTGGGCGAGGTTCCAGGCGGCCCGGTTCAGACCGGCGACCGCCTCGAGGTCGGCCTCGAGGGTCGTGTCGGGATCCCAGTCCGGATGGTTGGCCGCGGTGTAGGGATCTTCTTTCTCGCTCGACAGGGTGCGGATGACCTGGCCATCGGCATCGAGCACGTCGAGCGTGATCTCGTCCTCCGGCGCCTCGGCAAGGTAGTACGTGATCAGCGCGCCCTCGGGCGGGTTGTCGCCGGCGCCGTCGTCATATTCGTTCGGCGCGCTTCGGTAATGC
>DATLFD010000029.1:0-25850 GCA_035524935.1 Gammaproteobacteria bacterium
TGATCCTTGAGACGGATACTCTGGACGAACGAGGCGACGGCCATCAGCGAAGCCTTACAAGCGCCGCTGGACGCGGCCGAACAGCAGCGCGACCAGCGGCCAGATCAGGGCGCTCGCAAGCACGGGCCCCCAGCGGTCCGCAAGGCTGACGGCCCGGCCGGCCATGCCGTCCACCCAGTAGAGCAGGAATTCGCACAGAGCGACCAGCGCCAGCACGGCCATGCTTTGCTGCCAGATCGGGAATACGCGCACCCGCAGCCGGAACTTGAGCGTGAAGAATGCGACGATCGTGAACGCGAGCGCATGCTGGCCGAGCAGCGCGCCTTTCAGCGTATCGAGCGCGAGCCCGGAGAGCCATGCGGCGCCGAGCCCAAAGCGGCGCGGCACGTGCATCGTCCAGTAGATCAGCGTGAGCAGCACCCAGGAAGGGCGGAACGGCGCCGCCCAGCCCGGCAGGGGCAGCGAAGACAGGATCAGGGCGGGGACGAGGCACAGGACGATCGGCCACAGTCGCGGACCGGTGCCGCCTCGCCGGCTCACTCCGGTTCGTCCGCGGCCGCCTCGTCGACGGACTCGGCGGGCGGCTCGGCGGATCGGGCGGGCACCGCGGCAGGGTCCCCGGGCGCGGCCGGGCTTTCGGCAGGCTCCGCGTCCGGCTTGCCCGCCGTGCTTTCCGGCACCCCGTCGGCGAACTCGTGCGTTTCCGGGATCGACCACACGAGCAGCACCTCGCGGTCACGGTTCAGGGCGGCCAGGGGCTCGGCATGCACCCTGGCGAACGGCTCGCCCGGCGCACGCTCGACCAGCGAGACGCGTGCCACGGGGTAGCCGCCCGGAAACCCGCCGCCCAGGCCCGAGGAGATCAGCAGGTCGCCGGAGCGGATGTCGGCGTTGTTGGGCAGGAACGGCAGCTCGAGCCGGGCGATGTCGCCAGTGCCGACGGCGATGGTGCGCAGGCCGTTGCGATTGACCTGCACCGGCATGGCATGGCTCGGATCGCTGATCAGCACGGCTTCGGACGAGAAAGGCTCGGCGCGCGTCACTTGGCCGACGATGCCCTGGGCATCGAGGATCGCCTGCCCCTGATAGACGCTGTCGCGCGTGCCCTTGTTCAGGGCGATGCGATGGCGATAGGGGTCGAGGTCGACCGCCATGATCTCGGCGACCAGGATGCGGTCGGCGACCTGCGCGCTCGAATCCATGAGCTCGCGCAGCCGGGTGTTCTCGGCCTCGAGCGAGGCGAAACGCTGGAGTTGCGCGTC
Organism: Gammaproteobacteria bacterium; assembly: GCA_035524935.1. Lineage (GTDB taxonomy): Bacteria > Pseudomonadota > Gammaproteobacteria > Steroidobacterales > JACDCP01 > JACDCP01. Next base: position 1,263 of record DATLFD010000029.1, read on the forward strand.
CATGAGCAACTGGCGCCGCCGCAGCGCCGCGTTTTCCGCGAGCAGCGCCGAGCGCGCGGCAAGTGTCTCGTTGAGCCAGGCGGATGTGGTGAACGGCAGGTCGGCGAGGGCGCGGATCGGATAGACGGCGACGGCGAGGGTGTTGCGGATCGTGCTCAAGTGCTGCTCGCGCTGGTCGAGGATCATGAGCAGCACCGACGCGAGCGCGAACAGGAACACCCGCGTGCCCAGCGACGGGCCCCGCAGGAACAGGGGTTTCGCGTCAGTTTCGGTGAACGACATTGGCGGTTTGCGAACCGTAGGGCCGAATTCATTCGGCCGCCCCCCTCGGGGTTGGGCCACGGCCCGATGGCCGGTTAAAACCGGTACTACATCATAACGGATCAACGTAGGGCCGAATTCATTCGGCCGCCCCCGGCGCAGGCCGGTTGAAACCGGCCCTACATCAATCGAGGTTGAACATGGACGGCCCGTGCTCGTCCATGAGCTCGAGCACCCGGCCGCCGCCGCGGGCGACGCAGGTCATGGGGTCGTCGGCGATGACGACCGGCAGGCCGGTCTCCTCCATGATGAGCTTGTCCAGGTCGGTGAGCAGCGCACCGCCGCCTGTGAGCACGATGCCGCGCTCGGCGACGTCGGCACCGAGCTCGGGCGGCGTCTGCTCGAGGGCGGCCTTGACTGCTCCGACAATGCCCTGCAAAGGCTCCTGCAGCGCCTCGAGGATCTCGTTGCTGTTCAGCGTGAAGCTGCGCGGCACCCCCTCGGAGAGGTTGCGGCCCTTGACCGAGATCTCGCGCACCTCCTGGCCCGGATAGGCAGAGCCGATCTCGTGCTTGATGCGCTCCGCGGTCGCCTCGCCGATGAGGATGCCGTAGTTGCGGCGCACGTAATTGGTGATCGCTTCGTCGAACCGGTCCCCGCCGACCCGCACAGAGGCGGCATAGACGATGCCGTTAAGCGAGATGATCGCGACTTCGGAAGTGCCGCCGCCGACGTCGAGCACCATCGATCCGCGCGCCTCGTTCACCGGCATGCCGGCGCCGATCGCGGCGGCCATTGGCTCTTCGATGAGAAACACCTTGCGGGCTCCGGCGCCTTCGGCTGATTCCCTGATCGCCCGGCGCTCGACCTGCGTCGAACCGTAGGGCACACATACCAGCACGCGCGGGCTCGGACGGAAGTAGCGGCTGCCGTGCGCCTTCTTGATGAAGTACTGCAGCATCTTTTCCGTGACCGTGAAGTCGGCGATGACACCGTCCTTGAGCGGACGGATTGCAGTGATATTGCCCGGCGTGCGGCCGAGCATGTTCTTCGCTTCCATGCCGACCGCCTGAAGCGTTTTGCCGCCGCGGCCGGGCTCCTCGCGAATGGCCACCACAGACGGCTCGTTGAGGACGATGCCGCGGCCCCTGACGTAAATGAGTGTGTTCGCCGTGCCAAGGTCTATGGAGAGGTCGTTCGAGAAATAACCCCTGAGATTCTTGAACATGCGCGGGTGCTGCCTGCGGCGGGAAAATCAGTCGGCTACTCTAGCAACGGGGACGACTTTGGGCAAGCGTAGGTGTATGATTACGCGCTTTATTTCCCGTCGACGCAGAGGTTCACTTGTCCTTGTCCCGCAGCGAAGTCGAGCGCATCGCACAACTGGCACGCATCGCGATCGCCCCCGAAGAGGTCCCCGGCCTGGCCGACAAGCTGTCCCGCATCATCGAGTTCGTCGATCAGCTCAAGGCTGCGGACACCGGCGATGTGCCGCCCATGGCGCACCCGTTGAACATGAAGCAGCGGCTGCGTGGGGATCTCGTGACCGAGCCCGATCAGCGCGAGCGCTTCCAGCAGGACGCGCTACATGTCGAGGCCGGTTTCTACGTCGTGCCGCGCGTCCTGCAGGACCGCGATTCGTAAATTGGGGACATTCCTGATTTCGTGGCGAAATCAGGAATGTCCCCGGCGGCGACAGCCAGGATTCCTCAGATGCATTCCATGACACTGGCCGCGCTTGCCCGCGGCCTTGCCCGCAAACGTTTCAGCAGCGTGGAGCTCACGCAGCATTGCCTCGATCGCATCGGCCGTTACGCATCCGCGCTCAACTGCTTCATCACCGTGGCTACCGACGAAGCGCTGGCGGCTGCGCGTGCTGCCGATGAGCGCATAGCACGTGGCGATCGCGGCCCACTGACCGGTATCCCGATCGCTCACAAGGATATTTTCTGCACCGACGGCCTGCGCACGAGCTGCGGCTCGCGCATGCTCGACAACTTCGTCGCGCCGTATGACGCGACCGTCGTCGCGCGGCTCAAGGACGCCGGCACCGTTCTGGTCGGCAAGACGAACATGGACGAGTTCGCCATGGGTTCGTCGAACGAAACGAGCTGGTACGGCCCGGTGAAGAACCCGTGGCACCCGGGCAAGGTGCCGGGTGGCTCGTCCGGCGGCTCGGCCGCCGCGGTGGCCGCGCGGCTTGTTCCCGGTGCTACCGGCACCGACACCGGCGGCTCCATTCGTCAGCCGGCGGCGCTGACCGGCCTCACCGGATTCAAGCCGACCTACGGGCGGGTGTCGCGCTACGGCATGATCGCATTCGCTTCGAGTCTCGACCAGGCGGGCACGCTGACACGCACCGCGGAGGACGCGGCGCTCCTGCTCGGCGGCATGGCAGGCTTCGACGAGCGCGACTCGACGAGCGCCGACGAGCCCGTGCCGGATTACGGCGCAGCGCTCCGCAGGAACATCGCCGGGCGCAGGATCGGCGTGCCCAGGGAATTCTTCGATCCGGGCCTGGAAAACGACACCGCCGCGCGCGTGCAGGCCGCGCTCGACGTGTTCGAGAAGCTCGGCGCGCAGATTGTCGAGCTCAGGCTGCCCCACCTGCCGCTCTCCGTGCCGACCTACTACGTGGTCGCACCGGCAGAATGCTCCTCCAACCTGTCGCGCTACGACGGCGTGCGCTTCGGCCATCGAGCAGCGAGTCCGCGCGACCTCGTCGACATGTACGAGCGTACGCGCGGCGAAGGCTTCGGCGCCGAGGTGAAGCGGCGCGTGATGACCGGCACGTACGTACTGTCGGCCGGATACTACGACGCGTACTATCTGCAGGCGCAGAAAGTCCGCCAGCTTATTGCGGGCGATTTCGCTGCGGCGTTTGAGCAGGTCGACGTGCTGATGGGACCCACGACGCCGACCCCGGCGTTCGATATCGGTGCCAAGACGGACGACCCGATCACCATGTACTTGAACGACATTTACACGATCGGCGCGAATCTCGCCGGGCTGCCCGGCATCTCCGTTCCCTGCGGGACGGTAAATGGCCTGCCGGTCGGCCTGCAGATCGTCGGCCGGCACTTCGCCGAGTCCGACCTGCTCAATTTCGCACACGCGTTTCAGTGTGAGACCGAATGGCATGACGCGGCACCCGACGGATTCGAGGCATGAGCTGGGAATCCGTTATCGGACTCGAGATCCACGTGCAGCTGGCCACGCAGAGCAAGATTTTTTCGGGTGCACCCACCGCCTATGGCGCCGAGCCGAATACCCAGGCCTGCGCAATAGATCTCGGCTACCCGGGCGTGCTGCCCGTGCTGAACGAGGCCGCGGTGCGCATGGCCGTGAAACTGGGCCTCGCGACCGGCGCCGAAATCGCGTCGCGCTCGATTTTCGCGCGCAAGAATTATTTCTATCCCGACCTCCCCAAGGGTTACCAGATCAGCCAGTACGAGCTGCCGGTGGTGCACAATGGCCGGCTCGACATCGCGCTCGAAGATGGCAGCGTGAAGACCATCGGCATCACGCGCGCCCATCTCGAGGAGGACGCCGGCAAGTCGCTGCACGAGGGGCATGCCGACGTGACCCTGATCGATCTGAACCGCGCAGGCACGCCGCTGCTCGAAATCGTCTCGGAGCCCGATCTGCGCTCGGCGGGCGAGGCAGTGGCGTACATGAAAAAAATGCATACTCTCGTCCGTTATCTCGAGATTTCCGACGCAAACATGCAGGAAGGCTCGTTTCGCTGCGACGCCAACGTCTCGGTGCGTCGCCGCGGGCAGCAGGCGCTGGGCACGCGCACCGAGCTCAAGAACCTGAACTCGTTCCGCTTCATCGAGAAGGCCATCAACTACGAGATCGGCCGGCAGATCGAGCTCATTGAGGGCGGCGGCTCGGTGACGCAGGAGACCCGCCTGTACGATCCCGACAGAAACGAAACGCGCCCCATGCGCTCCAAGGAAGAAGCGAACGACTACCGCTATTTTCCCGACCCGGACCTGTTGCCGCTCGAGCTCGACGAGGCGTTCATCGACGAGGTCCGCACCACGCTCCCGGAGCTGCCGGACGAGAAGCGCGAGCGATTCATGCGCGACTACGGCCTGTCCGCCTACGATGCGGATCTGTTGACGGCCAGCCGAGCGCTCGCGGGTTATTATGAGGAGGTCGTGGACGAGCTCGGCGGCGATGCCAAGCTGGCCGCGAACTGGGTCATGGGCGAGTTGTCGGGCGCGCTCAACCGGGCCGGCATGGACATCGCCGGCAGCCTGATCGGCGCGCCGCAACTGGCCGGGCTGTTGCGGCGCATCGCCGACAAGACGATCTCCGGCAAGCTCGCCAAGGAGGTGTTCGAGGCCATGTGGGCAGGGGAGGGCGAGGCGGACGCGATCATCGAGGCGCGCGGCCTGCGGCAGATCACGGATGCCGATGCGCTCGACGCCATTATCGACGAAGTGATCGCCGGGCATCCGCAGCAACTCGAGCAATATCGCGCGGGCAAGGACCGCCTGTTCGGCTTCTTCGTCGGACAGGTCATGAAATTGACCCAGGGCAAGGCGAACCCGGCGCAGGTCAACGAATTGTTGAAAGAGAAGCTCGGCAAACGATGAATCAATCCGTCATCCCGGCGAAAGCAATGATCGCGACGGCAGCTTTCGCCGGTGCGACGACTCTGTGAAACACGATTCCAAATGACTGAACCGTTCCAGGACATACTCAAACGCGACAGGGACAGCCTGCACCGCTTCCTGTTCGAGCACTTCTCTGTGCGCGGCAAGCTCGTACGGCTCGACAGCGCCTGGCAGGCTGTGCTCGAACGGCATCCATATCCCCCGGCCGTGCGCGATGCGCTCGGCGAGGCGCTCGCGGCCTCGGCATTGCTCGCATCGACCCTCAAGTTCGAAGGGATGCTCACTCTGCAGCTACGAGGTGAAGGTCCGCTCAAGCTCCTGGTCGCGCAGTGTACGAGCCGCATGACGCTGCGCGGCATGGCCACATGGAGCGGCGACGTCGAGCCGGGCGCACTGTCGAGCATGACCGGCGACGGCCAGCTGGCCGTCACGATCGAGTCCGAATCGGATCAGCACCGTTATCAGGGCATCGTGCCGCTCGAGGGCAATACCCTCGCCGAGTGCCTGCAGGGCTATTTCGAGAACTCCGAGCAGCTTCCGACGCGGCTCTGGCTCACCGTCGACGAACGGGCTTCGGCCGGCATGCTGCTGCAGAGGCTGCCCGAGGAGCGCAAGAATTCCATCGTGGATGAGGATGCCTGGCCGCGCGTCGTCACGCTCGCCGATACCCTCACGGACGAGGAGTTGCTCGAGCTGTCGAATCGTGAGCTGTTGAGACGACTCTTCCACGAGGAAGACGTGCGCCTGTTCGAGCCGACGCCGGTTTCGTTCCGCTGCGGCTGCTCGAAGCAGCGCGTCGAATCGCTGCTGCGCACGCTCGGCCAGCAGGAAGTGCGCGACATCGTCGCCGAGCATGGCGCAGTCGAGGTGCGCTGCGAGTTCTGCAACAAGTCCTACCAGTTCGACCGCGTGGATACCGCGGGCCTTTTCGCCGGCGACGACACCGGTCACACCTCGAAGTCGGTGCACTAACGACGCGGTATCGGGTGTCGGAGCCAGGATGGCCAAGTACGCTGCTATGATTCGAGGCCTCCCGGCGGAGGCCTGATGGCAACGGCGAATCTCAAGGCATTCTGGAGCGATCTGCGGCGGCGCAAGGTCGTGCGCGTGGCGATCGTCTATGCCGTGGTCGCGTGGGTCGTCATCGAAGCCGCGTCGGTGATTTTACCGGGATTGCTACTGCCCGAATGGAGCATCCGGCTGGTGCTGGCGCTGGCGCTTATCGGCTTCCCCTTTGCGCTGGTACTGGCCTGGGTATTCGATCTTTCATCGGCAGGTCTGCGCCGGGAGCTCCCGGCCGATACCCCCGGAGTGACCTTCGTTGCAGAGGCCTCTGAGGCTGACTTGCCTCGACCGTCGGATTCAGCAGCAGCGCCGGCCGCCAGCCGACGCTCCATCGCAGTGCTGCCAATGGCCAACATGAGCGGGGATCCGGAGAACGAATATTTCAGCGATGGCATTTCGGAAGAGATCATCAGCCTTTTGGCGCGGCTGCCCGATCTGCGCGTCGTGTCGCGAACCTCATCGTTTCTGTTCAAGCGCGCGGGACTCGATGTCCGCACAATCGCCGCGAAGCTGGGTGTCAATACCGTGCTGGAAGGCAGTGTGCGTCGCGTCGGCAATCGCGTGCGCATCGTGGCGCAGTTGATCGACGCGGTTGACGACACCCACCTGTGGTCGGACAGCTACGACAGAGAACTGGAGGATATTTTCGCGGTGCAGACCGACATCGCGCGCCGCATCGTCGACGCGATGAATCTGAGCCCCGAGGATAAAATCGCTGTGGAGGCGACCACGGAAAGCATACCCGCTTACGATTATTACCTGCGCGGGCGGCAGTACCTTCACCAGCAGACCGGAAAAAGCCTGTACCTGGCGAGGGAAATGTTCAACAAGGCGCTGGAAATCGATCCGGGTTACGTGCGGGCCTACGCAGGAGCTGCTTGTGCGGCCAGCTTGATCGCGCAGTGGGTCGACTACTCGCGCACCTATCTGCGAGAGGCCGAAGAAACCAGCCGCCGGGCTCTCGAGCTCGCTCCCGATCTGGCCGAAGGACATGCAGCGCGAGGGTTTGCGCTGTCGATGAATGGCGAGTATGCAGGCGCCGCCGAGCACTTCGAGCGCGCGATCAAGCTGGATCCCCAGCTTTATGAAGCATGGTATCTGTACGGCCGATCAAGATTCGCAGAGGGAAATCTGGAACATGCTGAACGGCTCTGGGACAGGGCACATGCAGTGCAGCCCGAGGAGTTCCAGAGTGCCGAGCTGCGTGTCCTGGCTCTGAGGGCACTCGGCAGGAGCGACGAAACGAAGGAGGCGGCCGAGCTAGCCGTAAAACTGATCGAGCGCCGGCTTGACCTCAATCCGCAAGACCTCCGTGCGCTGGGCCTGGGGTCGGGGGCGATGATCGCGTCGGGACGCACGGAGCAAGGCCTGGCAATGGTCGAACGCTCTCTCGAGCTCGCGCCCGACGACGCCACCGTGCTGCACAATGCTGCCTGCGCCTATGCCCACGCCGGGGACGGCGAAAAGGCGCTGGAGCTGATGGAGCGGCGCCTCAAGGAGGGCGGAACCATGCACCGCGATTGGCTGGAGCACGATTCGGACTTCGACTGTCTGCGCGACGATCCACGGTTCATTGCAATCCTCAACCGGTTGCCCTCGGCATCCGGTCGCTGACCCCGGTGGGCGGCGCAGGTCGAGTGTCGGCCTGGCGATCCGGGTGCGTCACCGGATTATGTCAAATGAGCATGCGCACTTGCGCGGCGAGGACGATTCATTACAATGCGCATAAGAATATCTTTATATTTTTATCACTGAATAACTCATGACACTGCCCGACTTGATGCGCGCCTTGCGCGCCGTCGCCGAGCCCACGCGCTTGCGGTTGCTCGCGATCTGCGGCGCCGGCGAGCTCACTGTCGGCGAGATCACGCGCATCATCGGCCAGAGCCAGCCGCGGGTGTCCCGGCACCTCAAGCTGCTCTGCGAGGCCGGCCTGCTCGAGCGCTTCCGGGAAGGTCACTGGGTTTTTTATCGGGTACCCAGCCGCGGACGTGAAGCCGAGCTTGCGCGGCGTGTGCTCGATCTCCTGTCCGCCGACGACGAGAGCGCGCGCCTGGACCGCCAGCGCATGCAGGAGATCATGACCGAGCGCGCCCGGCTCGCATCCACCTATCTCGACAGGCTCGGCAGCGTTATTGCGGCCGTGCAGGATGAGCAGGTCGACGAGGCCATCGCCGGCGTATTCGACGGCTCCCCGCTCGGCGAGCTGCTGGACATCGGCACCGGCACCGGTCGCATCCTGCGCCTGCTGGCCGGGCAGGCCGAGCAGGCGACCGGCATCGACATCTCCAGCGAAATGCTCATGGTCGCGCGCACCAACCTGCATGCCGCCGGCCTGCATCACTGCACGGTGCGCCACGGCAACATGTACAAGCTGCCGTTCGGCAATGCGTCGTTCGACACCGTGGCCGTCGATCAGGTGCTCTCGCAGGCCGAGCATCCTGCGCTGGTGCTGGCCGAAGCCGCACGCATACTGCGGCCGGGCGGTGCGCTGCTGGTCGTCGATTTCGACAGTGGAGAGGCCGGGGAGGGCCCCGACGACGACGCTGTTCGCCGCTGGATGGAGGCCGCCGCGCTCGGCTGCAGCCGGGTCGAGCGCGTGTCCAGGCCCGGCCTGTCGCCGGTGCTGCTGTTTCTGGCGCACAAGTTCGCGGGCGTCGGCGACGTCGCCGCCTGAGCCGCCGGCATGGTCCGCGTTTCGTTCGAATTCTTTCCGCCGAAGACCGCAGAGATGGAGCAGGCCTTGTGGCGCTCCATCGAGCGGCTCGCGCCGCTGGCACCGCGATTCGTATCCGTCACCTATGGCGCCGACGGCTCGACGCGCGAGCGCACCCACCGCATCGTCATGAAAGTGCTCAGCGAAACCCGCCTCACGGGTGCGCCGCACCTGACCTGCATCGGCGCGACTCGCGAGGAGATCCAGGCGATCGCGCGCGACTACTGGGACCATGGCGTGCGCCACATCGTCGCGTTGCGCGGCGATCCGCCGCAGGGTACGGGGCGCTACCGCCCGCATGCCGGCGGATATGGTTACGCTGTCGACCTCGTCGCCGGCCTTCGTGAAGTCGCAGACTTCGACATCTCCGTCGCCGCCTACCCCGAGGTTCACCCCGAGGCGCCTGATCCGCGTTTCGACCTCGACAATCTCAGGCGCAAGATCGACGCGGGCGCTGCACGCGCGATCACGCAGTTCTTCTTCGACACTGACCGCTACCTGCGCTTCCGCGATCAGTGCGCGGCCGAGGGCGTACACGTGCCGATCGTGCCCGGCATCCTGCCGATCACACGCTTTCCGCAGCTGCTCCGCTTCGCGGAGACCTGCGGCGCGAGCGTGCCGGCCTGGTTGGTGGATCGCTTCCAGGGTCTCGATGACGACGAGGACACGCGCCGCATGATCGCGGCGAGCGTCGCCATCGAGCAGGTGCAGCGGCTGCAGCGCCACGGTGTGGAGGATTTCCACTTCTACACGCTGAACCGCTCCGAGCTGACCTACGCGATCTGTCATTGCCTGGGCGTGCGGCCCCGTGAACCGCTGGCCGCGAGCGCGTGAACGCCCCCGTGCGCGAATCTCACATCGAAGCCCTGCGCCGCCTGCTCGACGAGCGCATCGTGTTCCTCGACGGCGCCATGGGCACCATGCTGCAGGGCTACGGCCTGGACGAGGCCGGCTTTCGCGGCACGCGTTTCGCCGACTGGCCGCAGGACGTCAAGGGCAACCACGACCTGCTGTCACTGACGCAGCCCGCGATCGTGAGCGAGGTGCATCGCCGCTTCCTCGAGGCCGGGGCCGATATCATCGAAACCAACACGTTCACGGCCAACGAGCCGTCGATGGCGGACTACGGCATGCAGTCGCTGGTGTACGAGATCAATCTCGCCGCCGCGCGCATAGCGCGCGCCGCCGCCGACGAGCACGCGGCGGCCACCGGCACGCCGCGTTTCGTGGCAGGCTCGCTCGGGCCGACCAACCGCACCGCCTCGCTGTCGCCGGACGTCAACGACCCGGGGTTCCGCAACATCTCCTTCGACGCGCTCGCCGCCACCTATGCCGAGGCGGTGCGGGCGCTCATCGAGGGCGGAGCCGACATCCTGCTCGTCGAGACCATCTTCGACACCCTGAACGCCAAGGCCGCTTTGTTTGCGATCGCCGAGGTTCGCGAGCAGACCGGCATCGAATTGCCGCTCATGATCTCGGGCACGATCACCGACGCCTCGGGCCGCACGCTGTCCGGGCAGACCACGGCGGCGTTCTACAACGCCGTCCGGCACGCCCGGCCGCTGGTCGTCGGCCTGAACTGCGCGCTCGGCGCCGCCGAGCTCCGGCCCTACGTCGAGGAGCTGTCCCGCATCGCCGACACTTACGTGAGCGCGCATCCCAACGCCGGCCTGCCGAACGCCTTCGGCGAGTATGACGAAACGCCCGCGCAGACGGCGGAGATCCTGAAGGAGTTCGCGGAAAGCGGCTTCCTCAACATCGTCGGCGGCTGCTGCGGCACGACGCCGGAGCACATCCGCAGGCTGCGCGAAGCAATCGAGCCGCTGCCGCGGCGGCGCGTGCCGGCAATTCCCGTGCGTTGCCGGCTGAGCGGCCTCGAGGCCCTCGAGATCGGACCCGATTCACTGTTCGTCAACGTCGGCGAGCGCACCAATGTCACCGGCTCGGCGCGCTTCCGCAAGCTCATCGAGGCGGACGATTACACCGCGGCGCTCGACGTGGCCCGCCAGCAGGTCGAGAACGGCGCGCAGATCATCGACGTCAACATGGACGAAGGCATGCTCGATTCCGAAGCGGCGATGCACAAGTTCCTCAATCTGATCGGCGCGGAGCCCGACATCGCGCGCGTGCCGGTCATGATCGACTCGTCGAAATGGTCGGTGATCGAGGCGGGGCTGAAGTGCGTGCAGGGCAAGGCAATCGTCAACTCGATTAGTCTCAAGGAAGGCGAGGAGGCGTTCATCAGGCAGGCCCGGCTGGTGCGCCGCTACGGCGCGGCGGTCATCGTCATGGCCTTCGACGAGCAGGGCCAGGCCGACACGGTCGAGCGCAAGCTCGCCATCTGCCGGCGCTGCCGCGAGATCCTGGTCGAGCAAGTCGGATTCCCGCCCGAGGACATCATTTTCGATCCCAACATCTTCGCAGTCGCCACCGGCATCGAGGAGCACAATGACTATGCGCGCGGCTTCATCGAGGCCACGCGCCGGATCAAGGCCGAGCTGCCGCACGCGCTGGTGAGCGGTGGCGTGAGCAACGTGTCGTTCTCGTTCCGCGGCAACGACAAGGTGCGCGAGGCCATGCACTCGGTGTTCCTCTATCACGCGATCACAGCCGGCATGGACTTAGGCATAGTCAATGCCGGCCAGCTCGCGATCTACGAGGACATCGCACCGGAGCTGCGCGAGGCGGTCGAGGACGTGATCCTGAATCGCCGCGACGACGCCACCGAACGCCTGCTCGAGCTGGCCGGGCGATTCCGCGGCGACGGCGAGGCGAAGCAGGACAAACGGGATCTCGAATGGCGCAATCTGCCGGTGGCCGAGCGTCTCAGGCACGCGCTGGTCAAGGGCATCGACGAATACGTCGTCGAGGACACCGAAGCCGCGCGCAGTGAAGCCGCGAAGCCGCTCGACGTCATCGAGGGCCCGCTCATGGACGGCATGAATGTCGTGGGCGACCTGTTCGGCTCGGGCAAGATGTTCCTGCCGCAGGTCGTCAAGTCGGCGCGGGTCATGAAGAAGGCGGTCGCCTACCTCATCCCCTATATCGAGCGGGAAAAGGGCGGCGCGCGGCGCTCGAACGGCAAAATCGTCACGGCGACCGTCAAGGGCGACGTGCACGACATCGGCAAGAACATCGTCGGCGTCGTGCTCCAGTGCAACAACTTCGAGATCATCGATCTCGGCGTCATGGTGCCGTGCGAAAAAATCCTGGAGACGGCGCGGCGCGAGAAGGCTGACATCATCGGGCTGTCCGGACTGATCACGCCGTCGCTCGACGAGATGGTGCACGTCGCGAAGGAAATGCAGCGTCAGAAATTTTCGCTGCCGCTCCTGATCGGCGGTGCGACCACGTCGCCGGCGCACACGTCGGTCAGGATCGATCCGGCCTATGACGGGCCGGTCATATACGTCAAGGACGCGTCGCGTTCGGTCGGCGTGGCCCAGACCCTGGTGACGAAGACCGCGAACGTCGAGTACATCAGGAAAATCAAGGACGACTGCGCGCGGCGCCGCGATCGGCACCGCGGCCAGTCCGTGAAGGGTCCGGAGCTTTCGCTGGCGGATGCCCGGGCGAACCGGTTCGACGGCGGCTGGGACGAATATCGCCCGCCGCGCCCGGCGCAGCTCGGCGTGCGCACCGTAGAGACACCGCTCGACACCCTGGTCGATTACATCGACTGGATGCCGTTCTTCAACGCCTGGGAATTTGCAGGCCGCTTTCCGGACATTCTCGACGACCCGGTGATCGGGGAGGCGGCGCGGTCCCTGTATGCCGACGCGCGCGTTCTGCTCGAGCGCATCGTCGCAGAGCGCTGGCTGGAGGCGCGCGGCGTGTTCGGCCTGTTCGCTGCCAACAGCGTCGGTTTCGACGACATCGAAGTGTACGCGGACGAGACCCGAGGGCGCGTGCTGACTCGGCTGTATCATTTGCGCCAGCAGAAGCGCATGCCCACGGGCCAGAGCCACAACTGCCTGGCCGATTACGTTGCGCCGCGCGAGAGCGGCGTCGCCGACTACGTCGGCGCCTTCGCGGTCACGGCAGGCATCGGCATCGACGCCTTGTCGAAGCGGTTCGCCGACGATCACGACGACTACAACGCCATTCTGCTCAAGGCGCTCGCGGATCGCCTGGCCGAGGCCTTCGCGGAATACCTGCACGAGCGCGTGCGCAAGGAGCACTGGGGCTATGCGCGCGACGAATCGCTGACCAATGCCGAGCTCATCGGCGAGTCGTATCGCGGCATCCGCCCGGCGCCGGGCTACCCTGCGTGCCCCGACCACACCGGCAAGGCGGCCCTCTGGCAGCTGCTCGATCCCGAAGCGCGCACCGGGATCCGGCTCACCGAGTCCTACGCGATGCTGCCGACCGCCGCCGTCAGCGGCTTTTATTTCTCGCATCCCGGCGCGCGCTACTTCTCGGTCGGCAAGATCGGCCGCGACCAGGTCGAAGATTACGCGCGCCGCAAGGGCATGAGCTTCGCGGAAGCCGAGCGCTGGCTCGCCCCCATCCTCGGCTACGAAGCCGACGCCGCGTAGGGCCGAATTCATTCGGCCACAAACGGCCGGTTGAAACCGGCCCTACATGTCGTTGACGTACGCCGGTCCGCCGAGGCCGCGCATCTGCGCGAGAATCCAGGCCTGGCGCTCGCGCACATAGGCTGACGGCTGCGCCACGTTGAGCCGCTGCGGGTTCGGTAATACGGCCGCCAGCAATGCGGCTTCCGCCGGCCACAGCTCGGCCGGCGATTTGCCGAAATACACTGTGCTGGCCGCGCCCACCCCGTAGATGCCCGGTCCGAACTCGGCGATGTTGAGATAAACCTCGAGAATGCGCGGCTTCGGCCACAGGAGCTCGATGAGCATGGTGAACCACGCTTCGATCCCCTTGCGCACGAAGCTCTGCTGCGGCCACAGGAACAGGTTCTTGGCGACCTGCTGCGAAATCGTGCTGGCCCCGCGCAGCTGCGCCCCGGCCGCGTGGGCCTCGACGGCGTCTTGTATCGAATCGACATCGAAGCCGTGATGCCGGGGAAATTTCTGGTCCTCCGCGGCAATGACCGCGAGCGCTGCATGCCGGGAAATCTTTTCCCACGGCACCCAGCGGTGCACGAGCAGTGTCTGCGGATCGCCCAGCCAATGCTGGATCATGAACGCGCTGGCCGGCGGGGCAATCCAGCGCAGCGCGAACGTAAGGAGCACGCTCGACGCAATGAGCAGGATTGCCAGCTTCAACGTCAGCGATCCAAGCCGGCGCCAAATGCCGCGCCGTTCAGCCATCGGGAAAGCTCCGACTGTTGACGGCCACGTCTTTGCGGCGAATGCCGCAATCCAGCGCCTTCATGAACCTGGACACCGGCTTTCGCCGGTGCTGCGAATGTTCTCTAGTCGGCATCGAGCTCAGCGGGCGCGCTCCGTGACGAGCAGACGGGGCAGGCCGGGTCGCGCGGAAGCGCTATGCTGCGCCATTGCCCTTTCAGGGCATCATAGGTCAGCAATCGCCCATGTGCGGTCTCGCCTGCGCCGGTCAGGAGCTTCAACGCTTCGACGGCCATCAGACTGCCGATGACACCGACCAGCGGGCCAAGCACGCCGCTGCCCGAGCAGTCTTCCAAAGTCTCGTCTGCCGGATCGTAAAGGCAACGATAGCAGGGCCCGTCCGGCAGGTCGTTGCGAAATACCGCGAGCTGGCCTTGAAAACGGATCGCCGCACCGGAAACGAGCGGCGTACCGGTACTCACGCAGGCCTCGTTGACGGCAAAGCGCGTGCCGAAATTGTCCGTGCCGTCGAGCACGACGTTGCATCGTCCGGCGACATCGGACAGCTCCTGCGAGGACAGCCTGCGATCGATGAGTTCCAGCCGAACCACTGGATGATGGCGCGCCAAGCGTTGCGCCGCCGCCGCGGTTTTCGCCGAGCCGACGTCGGAATCGCCGTAGAGGATCTGACGCTGCAGGTTGGTGACATCGACGCGGTCGAAATCGTTCAGGACCAGGCGTCCGACACCGGCCGCCGACAGATAGAGCGCAGCTGCCGAGCCGAGACCGCCGAGACCGATGACGGCCACGGTCGCCTGCTCCACGCGGCGCTGGCCCGCCTCGCCGATACCGGGGAGCGCGACGTGGCGCGCGGCGCGGTGCAGTTGAGAGGGGCCCGTCATGTGCAATCAGCCACGATATTCATTCGTTGCTCACCTGCGTAAGATAGCCGAAAAAATCGCGGTCCGAGGCGGATGAGCGATGATCCCGGATGCGGCACGTAGCCAGATGCTGCTGGTCGCAGCGGAGGGTCGAATCACATGCAGCATGTCATTCTGGCACTGGCCGTGCTCATGCCGGCAGTGGCCGCGACGGAGGAGAGCGGCTGGCCGTATTACGGCGGCGACGCCGGCGGAACGAAATACTCAGATGTTTCGCATATCACGCCCGACAACGTCGAGCGCCTGGAAATCGCCTGGACGTTCCGGACCGGCGAGACCGGCGAGGGTTACGCGAGCGCCGGCAGCCTGAGCTTCGAGGCGACGCCGGTGCTGTGGAACGGGGCGCTGTATTTCACGACGGGCTTCAACAAGGCCTTCGCCGTCGATGCGGTCACGGGCCGCGGGCGCTGGCGCTTCGACGCTGCGATCCCTCGTGATTACGATTATGCCGAGGTCGCCTCCCGCGGCGTCGCACTCTGGCACGACGGCGACGCCTCGGCCGGCGCCGTCTGCGCACACCGCGTGTTCTTCGGCACGCTGACCGGCCGCGTTCACGCGCTCGATGCGCTGACGGGCCGTCCCTGCACGGACTTCGGCGAGCGCGGCAGCGTGGACATGACGCTCGGCGTGCGGCCCACCGAGCCCGGTGAATACACCATTACTTCACCGCCGGCCATCCTCGACGATGCGATCGTGGTCGGCTCGGCGATCGGCGACAACGGCGCGGTGGAGCTCGCGCGCGGCATCGTGCGCGCCCTCGATGCGCGCACCGGCGCCGTGCGCTGGGCTTGGGACCCGATCCCGAAGGATGCCGACGATCCGGCCTCGGCGAGCTGGCAGCCGGGCAGCGCCGAGCGCACCGGGGCCGGCAACGCCTGGGCGCCGCTGTCCGTCGATGCGCAGAACGGCATGGTGTTCGTGCCGACCTCCGCGCCGAGCCCGGATTTCTACGGCGGAGAGCGCAAGGGCGACAACCGTTACGCCAACTCGCTGGTCGCGCTCAACGGCGCGAACGGCAAGGTCGTCTGGCATTTCCAGCTCGTGCACCACGACGTGTGGGATTACGACGTCGCCTCGCAGCCTGTGCTGTTCGATCTCGAGCGTGGCGGACGGCGCATTCCCGCGGTCGCGCAGGCGACCAAGATGGGCATGATCTTCGTGTTCCATCGCCTGACCGGCGAACCGCTGTTCCCGATCGAGGAGCGGTCCGTGCCGCAGGGCGGCGTCGCGGGCGAGGCGCTGTCGCCGACGCAGCCGTTCTCGTCGCTGCCGCCGCTCGTCGATCACGGACCGGTCACCGCCGGCGACGCCTTCGGCGTCGCGTTCTTCGACCAGCGAGGCTGCCGCAAGGCCATCGAGGGCTATCGCTCGGAGGGCATCTACACGCCGCCGTCGCTCGAGGGCACGATCGTCTATCCGGGCTATGCCGGCGGCAGCAACTGGGGCGGTATCGCCCTCGATCCGCGGCGTCGGCTCGTGGTCGCCAACGTCATGCAGCTGCCCATGATCGTCAAGCTCTTCGGCCGGGACGAGGGCGAACGCCGCCGCGCGGCAGGCGAGCTCGACGACTGGGGCGGGGGCGGCATGCGCGGCACGCCCTACGTCATGGCACGTCGCATGTTTGCCTCGGCGCTGGATCTGCCCTG
This sequence comes from Gammaproteobacteria bacterium, assembly GCA_035524935.1. GTDB lineage: Bacteria > Pseudomonadota > Gammaproteobacteria > Steroidobacterales > JACDCP01 > JACDCP01. Next base: position 17,778 of record DATLFD010000029.1, read on the forward strand.
CACTCGTCCGCCGTGGGGTAAGCTCGTGGCCCTCGACCTCGACGACGGTCGTATCGTCTGGGAGCGGCACCTGGGCACCATCGAGGACCTCGCGCCCGGGCCGGTGCCGAACTTCGAGTGGGGCGTGCCCAATATCGGCGGGCCTATCGTCACTGCTTCCGGGCTCATTTTCATTGCAGCCGCCGCGGACAACTATCTGCGCGCATTCGACGTTAAGTCGGGCGACGAGCTGTGGAAAGGGCGGCTGCCCCGGGGCGGCCAGGCGACGCCCATGACCTATGCCATCGAGGGGCGGCAATTTGTCGTGATCGCCGCCGGCGGCCACGGCAACGCGGGCATCGAGACAGGGGATTTTCTCGTCTCGTTCGCCTTGCCGCGGGGCTGAAATCGACGGCTTCATCGAGCCTGCTCGAGCCGGCTTTTCGAGCGATGCGCTGTGTTTTTTCCCTGATAGTCGTATATGGGTCGAATACGCGCCATTTCTGCCACCGGCGGTCTTGCTAAAAAAACCAGCGGTATCGCACTTCGACGAGCATGCAATAAAGGGCCGCGGATAACCCCGGGCGCGCGATCTCTGCTACAGTTCTTGACGGGGATGCCAAAAAGAACAATGGGGCTCATGCAGAACCAGCCCGACCTGCCGTCAGAGGCGCTGGTCAGAATCCTCGACGTTACGCGCAAGCTCGCGGCGCCTTTCGATCTGATCGGCATGCTCACCGAGGTCGTGGAAGCCGGCAAGTCCATGCTCGGAACTGAGCGAGGCCGGCTCTGGTTATATGAGCCGAAATCTCACGAGCTGGTGTTGAGCGTGCCGATGATAGATCCGCAGGTGCGCGTATCTGCCGATGCCGGGCTCATGGGGAAGAGTCTTTCAACGCGCCAGATACTCAACATTCCCGATTGCTATGCCAATCCTTACTTCAACCGGGCGGTGGACCAGCTGATGGACTACCGGACGCGCTGCATGCTCATACTGCCCCTGATCGGCTACGACGATTCCCCGGTCGGCGTCATGCAGCTGCTCAACAAGAATGCCGGCGTATTCGACGCGGGAGACGAGCTGATTGCCGCTGTCCTCGCGGCCCAGTGCGCGGTGGCCATGCAGCGAGCGCAAATGACCGAAGCGCTGCTAATCAAGGAACGTCTGGACAAGGAAGTCTCAGTGGCGCGTGAGATCCAGCTCAGCACGCTACCGACCACGATGCCGCACGTGGAAGGTTACGACACCTTCGGAATGGTCCGGCCCACCGCGCAAACCGGCGGCGATACTTTCGACCTCGTCATGCTGGGCAACCATCTCTTCATGCTGTTGGGCGACGCCACGGGACATGGGTTCGGGCCGGCACTTTCGGCGACTCAATTGCAGGCGATGCTGCGTGTGGCTTTTCGGCTGGGAGCGGATCTCGACGAGGCATTCACACAGGTGAACAACCAGCTGGCAGAGGATCTCCCGGACGATCGGTTTGTCACCGCCTTCATGGGCTTTCTCGATGCGGAAACGCATCGCGTGAGCTACCACGCAGGCGGGCAGGCGCCGATACTTCATTTTCACGCCGTCCGTAGTGAGAGCGAGCTGCTCGGGCCGACCGGAATGCCAATGGGCGTTTTCGAGCTCGAAGCTGCGGCCGGTGGCAAGAGCATCGATCTTGCGCCCGGAGATATCCTCGGCCTGATCTCCGACGGCGTGTATGAATACGCGAATTTGCAAGGCGAACATTTCGGTGAAGCCGGTGTCGCGGAGATCATACGCTTGCATCACGACCTGCCCATGTCTGCGCTGGCCGATCGGCTGTTGCGCGAGGCAGTCAAGTTTGCGGGCGATGCGCCGCAACACGACGATATCACGATCGTTTTGGTGCGACGGCTGCCCGGCACGAGTGCGATGCAGAATTATTTCGGCAGAAGTTTCGGCGCCCTCGACGATATCTTCGCCTTCACGCGGCACTTCTTCGAGCATGCAGCCGTACCGTCATCGATTCGGGGTGCCATCGACTTGAGCGTGGAAGAATTATTTATCAACATAGTGAAATACAACTCCGTCAGCGTGGGCGACATCCTGATTACGCTGAAAGTCATAAACAACTGCATCGAAGTCAGTCTCACCGATTTCGATGCCGAGCGGTTCGATTCCACGGCCACGCCAGAGGCGGACATCCACGCACCGCTCGACAAAAGATCACCGGGCGGGCTGGGCCTGCACCTGGTCCGACGGATGGTCGACTCCCTCGACTACGAATATTCGAACCGCCAGAGCACGATCACGTTTCGCAAGATCATGGGGAAGCCGCATGTTTGAGATCGATTTCGGCAACGAGGGCGAGGTCATCGTCGCGGGCCGGCTGGACGCCGCGCAGGCAGAGAGAGCCCAGCGCTTTCTCGATCAGATGCCGACGCCGCGCGTGCTCGACATGAGGCGGCTCGAATACATATCAAGCGCCGGGCTGGGGGTATTGCTCAAGACGCAAAAACGCCTGATGGCCTCCGGCGGGGGGCTGAAGCTGATCAATGTCAATCATCATATATCGGAGGTTCTGCGTTACTCGGGCTTCGACAAGCTATTCGAGGTCGTGGCAGCGGAGGATCGGAGGCCAGGGCATTGATCAGGCTCAGGGCGGATTCGCAGCCCCCGGAAGATCGTGATCGGCGCGCCAACTTTTCGGCCCGCGGGCGGTAGTTATGGAAGAGGATCAGGATGCCGCACTGATACTCGATTGCCAGCGGGGCGACCGGCGGGCTCAGAATCTGCTCATCAACCGTTACGTGCAACCGATTTTCAACGCCGCGTACCGGATGCTCGGGGCTACTGAGGATGCCCGCGACGTCACGCAGACGGTGTTCCTCAAGGCCTTCGAGCATCTGGACCGCTTCGATCCCAAGTACAGGTTTTTCAGCTGGATTTACCGGATTGCCGTCAATGAATCCATCGATCAAATCAATCGGCGCGGTCCGCCCTGCCCGGAACCCCGCCAACAGGCCAGCGACGCGCGTGGTCCGGCCGAGCTGGCGGAATCCAGTGAAGCCTGCGCAAGCGTGCAGTCCGTGCTGATGGAATTGCAAGCGGACCATCGGGCGGTGATCGTGCTCCGGCATTTCGCCGATTTGAGTTATCAGGAGATCGCGCAGATCCTGGAGATTCCCGTCAAGACGGTGAAGTCGCGGCTTTTCTCCGCGCGCCATACTATGAAGGACAAGCTGAAGGCACGAGGCTTCCGGTCGCAATGATCGACGAGAGGGATATCGAGCTGGTGCAGGGCGACATCGACGCCGAGCTCGGCGAGACACAACGCGAGCAGTTGCGCAACAGGTTGACCGATTCCGCCGAGTTGCGCGCTTATCAGGCAAAACTGCGGAATCTGGCCAACGTCCTGAACAGCATGCCTCCCCTGGAGCCACCGGACGACCTGCACCGGCAATTGCTGCGACGGGTGGACTCACCAGGCGGGCGCAGAGGCCGAATTTTTTCTGCCGGCCGGTGGCCGGTTCCGCCCGCGCTGCGTTATGCCGCAAGCTTTGCGGTGGGTCTCGGATTCGCCGCGGTTTTGTACGAAGCGGCGTCGCTCGACGATCAATCGCCCGAGCAACTGGCCCGACTGGCAGGCACGATGATTTACAGCGAAAAGCCGCCTGGCACGACCGAAGGAGATCGTCTCGTGCTGGCGGCGAACGAGCTGCGGGGTGATGTGACACTGCATCGCGGCTCAGACACCTGGATCGTCGCCTTTCATCTCGATTCGTCCGCGCCGGTGGAAGTCGCCATGGAGTTCGGCGGCCTGCCTTTCAGGGGTTTTGCGCAATTGCAGGACGAGCTCGATGAATTGAGCATCGATGCTGGCGCGATGCGGCTGGTGACCGAAGGGAAGCGCGAATTCGCGGTGTTTCTAGGTGAGGAAGGCAAGTCAGGGACACGCCTGGATTTGCGGTTTTATGCCGGGGAGAAGCAGGTATCCAGCGGTTCGCTGGACGCCTCGGACCGAGGCAGCCGGTAACGGCGCCAACTTTTTCGCAGCGCGAAGGTATTTAGACCATATTTCGATAACAGGCCCGAAGGCCGGGAATCGCGAGGAGCAGATTCATGACAAGCTATACGAGCAGCAAATCGACCTGGATTTTCGGCGCCGGCCTGATCGTCGTGATCGGTGTCGTGGCATGGCTCGGGTTTACCTACCCGCCAGGCGATGAAGATGTCGCCGGCGCCATCGCGTCAGCCGACCGCTATCGGGCGGAGCAGATATCCGGCCAGGATGTCAAGCTCGGCGACGAAAGCATCGCGCAACTCATGCAGACCGACGCGTTCACTCTGATGGTGAAAGACCCCGGGTTCCGGTCGATGGCGACCGACCCCGCGTTCACGGCCCTGGCGCAGCACCCCCAGGCCCTGGCCGCGATGGCGCAGCATCCGCAGGCGTTCGCGGCGATGGCCCGGCACCCGCAGGCGTTTGCCGCCATGGCACAACATCCGCAGGCCTTCCAGGCCCTCGCGCGACAGCCACAGGCACTGGCGGCGATGGCCCGGCATCCGCAGGCGTTCGCGGCGATGGCGCAGCATCCGCAGGCCTTCCAGGCACTTGCGCGGAGCCCGCAGGCTTTCCAGGCGCTGGCGCAGGATCCCAAGGCTTTCGCAGCCCTGGCGCGGGAGCCACAGGCGTTTGCGGCCCTCGGCCAGCATGCGCAGGCCGCGGTGGCAATGGCCCGGTACCCCGAGGCCTTCGCGGCTCTGGCGAAGCATCCGCAGGCGTTCGCGGCGATGGCCAAAGCACCGCAAGCTTTCGCGGCCTACGCCCGCGATCCGCAGGCATTCGCCGCAGCGGCGCGCGATCCGCAGGCGATTGCAGCGATGGCACAAGCGCCGCAGGCGTTCCAGGCGCTCGCGGGCGATTCTCAGGCCTTTGCGGCTTTGGCAAAAGAGCCGCAGGCTTTCGCCGCCTTCGGGCAGAATGCGCAGGCATTCGAAGCTCTGGCGCAGCATCCGCAAGCCTTCGACGCCATGGCGCGGAGCCCGCAGGCTTTCGCCGCCATGGCGCAGGCGCCGCAGGCCTTTCAGGCACTGGCGCAGGATGCCAGGGCGTTCGCGGCGCTGGCGCAGAATCCGCAGGCTTTCGCGGCGTTGGCTCAGTCTCCGCAGGCCTTCCAGGCGTTGGCGCAGAATCCGCAGGCTTTGCAGGCTCTCGCCCAGTCGCCAGAGGCATTCGAGGCCATGGCCCGGCAACCGCAGGCATTTGCAGCCGCAGCGCGAAACGCCCAGGCATTCTCTGCTCTCGCACGGGATGCAAAAGCATTCGATGCGCTGGCGCAGAATCCGCAGGCGTTCGCGGCAATGGCGTCCGCACCCCGGGCGTTCGCTGCACTGGCCAGTCAGCCGCAGGCGTTCTCGGCGCTCGCCCGGCATCCGCAGGCATTTGCCGCACTGGCAGGTCAGCCGGCTTTCATGGCCTTGGCCCGCGATCCTGCATTCGCCGCAATGCTCAACGATCCGGGATTTGCGAAGGCACTCGATCAGCAGTGACCGGGTAAGGCACGCAGTTTGTATCGGGCCGTCCGCTGCCGAAGCGGGCGGCCCTTTTTATGTGTGGAATCGGCATGCGCTCGAGAATAATAACGGCCGCCACAATGACGGCAATTGTTGGCCTGATGCTTCCCGGGCATGCAACGGCCATCGATCTCAGCGAGCTCGAAACCGAAGACTTGCGACTGCTCTACTTCGATCCGCAGCAGACGTATCTGGCGCCGCACGTCGCCCGCAGCTTCCACAATTCCCTGCGGTTCCAGGAAGAGGTGCTCGGCTGGATCCCCTGGGAGAAGACCACGGTGCTGCTCAAGGATTTTTCAGACTACGGCAATGCCGCCGCACGCGCTGCTCCGAACAATGCGCTGCTGATTGATATCGCGCCGATCAGCAGCACCTTCGAGACCTTCACGGCCTCCGAACGCATGTACACGCTGATGAACCATGAGCTGGTGCACGTGGCCACGATGGACATGTGGAACCACCAGGACCGGCGCTGGCGACGCTTCTTTGGAGGCAAGATATCGCCGGTCGCGGAGCATCCCGAATCCATTTTTTATTCTTATCTGACCGCGCCCAGGACGGCGGTTCCGCGCTGGTACCTCGAGGGCAGCGCCGTGTTCTTGGAAACCTGGATGGCCGGCGGCCTCGGCCGCGCACAGGGTGCTTACGACGAAATGGTGTTTCGTGCCATGGTGCGCGACGACGCTTATTTCTACGATGCGCTCGGTCTGGTGTCCGAAGGCACGCAGATCGATTTTCAGGTCGGTGTCAACGCCTATCTCTACGGCACACGGTTCATGAGCTACCTCGCGCTCGTTTATTCGCCGGAGCAGGTGCTCGAGTGGCTGCAGCGCGGTGAAGACAGCGAGCGCTATTACGCGCGCCAATTTGCCCGCGTGTTCGGCAAGCCGCTGATCGACGCATGGCAGGACTGGATTGCCTGGGAGCACGAATTCCAGCGCAAGAACCTCGAGTCGGTGCGCCGGTTTCCGACGACGCCCTACCGCAATCTGACCGCGGACCCACTGGGTTCGGTGTCACGCGCATACGTCGATCCGGAAACCCGAACCATGTACGGGGCATTTCGTTACCCTGGCGTAGTGGCGCACATCGGCGCACTTTCGCTGGAAACCGGCGCGATTCGCCGGCTCAGCGACATCAAGGGTCCGATGCTGTATCGCGTCAGCTCGGTTGCCTTCGATCCGGGCGGCGGCACGCTCTTCTACACGGCGGACAATTACGCGTTCCGTGACGTCATGGCGATCGATATCGAAACGCGCAAGAGGCGCATGCTCCTCAAGGATGCGCGCATAGGCGAGCTGGTGTTCAATGCCGACGATCGCTCGCTGTGGGGGGTGCGCCATTTGAACGGCTACGCCACCCTGGTGCGGATCCCTTATCCGTACGAGGAATGGAACCAGGTATATACCTGGCCATATGGCGAGACTCTCTATGACATGGACCTATCGCCCGATGGCAGCCTCTTGTCGACGTCCATGGGCGAGATCAACGGCAACCAGTCGCTGCGCGTATTTCGTATCGAGGATCTGCTGGCGGGCGGCAGCGAATCCATCGCAAAGTTCGACTTCGGCAGCGCCACGCCGGAGGGATTCGTGTTTTCACCCGATGGGCGTTACCTGTACGGAAGCTCCTACGTCACCGGCGTTTCCAATATCTTTCGCTATGAAATCGCCAACGGTGAGCTCGAGGCCGTCAGCAATGCGGAGAGCGGATTCTTCCGGCCGGTGCCGCTGGAGGACGGCAGGCTCATCGTATTTCACTTTACCGGTCAGGGGTTCCTGCCGGCACTGATCGATCCGCAGCTACTCGAGGACGTGAGCGCCATCAATTTTCTCGGCAACACGATTGCCAGGGAGCACCCGGTCGTGACCGAATGGCAGGTCGGATCGCCGGCGGACGTGCCGCTAGAGTCCATGATCACGCATGAGGGCCCGTATCGACTGGCGCGCGAACTGACCCTGCAGGGCTCCTATCCCGTGCTGGAGGGCTACAAGGATTCGGTGGCTTTCGGCTGGCACTTCAATTTCCAGGACCGAATCGGCTTCGACAATCTCGATGTTACCGCCGCGTACAGTCCGGATGGCGCGCTGGCATCCGACGAGCGCGCTCACGTGAAACTCGATTATCGGCACACCAACTGGAACGCCGGATTCAGATACAACGGGGCGGATTTCTACGACCTGTTCGGGCCGACCAAGCGCAGCCGCAAAGGCTATGCGTATACCGTGGGCTACCAGCGGGCGCTGATCTACGACACGCCGCGCCAACTCGATTTCAATGCCGATGTCACTTATTACGACGGTCTGGAAACGCTGCCCGATTTCCAGAATATCGATACGGCGTTCGACCAGCTGCTGAGCCTGCAGGCAGGACTTTATTACAAGCATCCGCGCGCTTCCCTGGGACACGTCGACGACGAGAAAGGCGTGCTCTGGGATCTGGTCGCATCCGGCGATCACGTGAACGGCGAGACCATCCCGAAGCTGCGCGGCGCGTTCGATTTCGGCATCGCGCTGCCGCTACGGCATTCCTCGATCTGGTTGCGC
>DATLFD010000030.1:0-5361 GCA_035524935.1 Gammaproteobacteria bacterium
CGAGGACAATCTCATCGATGAAGGCTACGTTTATTCGCAGGGAGCGAGAGGCGCCGCCGACCCGCTGGCGATCGAGGCCGTCGCCGTGCTGAAGGCCGAAGGCGTGCCGATCAAGATGGACGGTAAAACACGCTTCGACGAGGCGATAGTCGGCGGTATCATCGGACCTGTCGCGGATGGTTCTATCGACGAACTCATGAGCAGCGCGACCGTCCTCGCGGATGGCCGTCCCACGCGGGGTCCCGCGGCGCCGACCGTTCTCGTATTCGAGACGCCCGCGGCAGCGCTGCCGCTTGCGCAGCGCGTGCGCGCGCATGCGGCGCTGCTGCGGCGGCTGGCTTCGCTGCTCGCACCGCCCGACCGCACGTAGCGCTGCATGCAGCCGCTCCACGCACCCAAGGCAGTTTTCGATCAGGCGATCGCCCTTATCGGCTCCGGCCAACTCGCGGCGGCAGAATCCCGCTGCCGCGAAGCACTTGAGAGATATCCGCGTGACGTCAATATGCAGGCGCTGCTCGGCGCGCTGCTCGTCAAGTTGGACCGCACGGACGAGGCAGAGGCGGTTCTGCGCGAAGTCATCGCGCTAGCGCCGACATTCGCGAAGCCGCACGAAGACCTCGGCTTCCTGATGACGAAGGCTAACCGGCCGGCCGACGCGCTGCCGCTGCTCGAACGTGCAACGCACCTCGATCCGTCGCTCGCAAACGCATGGTTCACGCTCGGAAAAGTGTATGCGCAGCTTGGCCGCGGCAAAGACGCTGACGCCGCATTCGAAAAATGCTTCGCGCTGTCTCCCGAGCGGCGCCTGATGGCGCTTGCCGCCGAGCACCACAAGGATGGCCGTCTGGAAGAGGCAGAGCGCCTGTTCCGGCGCGTCCTCGAGAAGAATCCAAACAACGTAGATGCACTGCGACTGCTGGCGTTGATCGCCCTCAAGTCCGACCACGCCGAAGACGCGGAGACCATGCTCGAGCGGGCGATCGACATCGCGCCCGATTTCCTGCTTGCCATTCTCGATCTGGGCCGCCTGTGCAAGGATCAGGACCGTTACGGCGAAGCGCTCGAATGGTTCGACCGCGCGATCGCGCTCGATCCGTCTCTGCCGCAGGCGCATTACCTGCGCGCCGCGACGCTCGCGCGCGCTTCGTTCACGCGGGAGGCCATTGATTCCTACCGCGAATGCCTGAAGCTGCGTCCGGCCCACGTCGGCGCGCTGCTCGGTCTCGGTCACGTCCTGAAGGCCGTCGGCGATTACGCCAACGCCGTTGCCGCCTATAACGAATGCATCCGCCACGCGCCAGATTTCGGCGAGACCTACTGGAGCCTCGCCAACCTCAAGACCTACCGGTTCGACGACGTGATGGTCGCCGAAATGGAGAAACAGGCGGCTGCCTCGGGCGGGAATGCACAATCGGAAGTGAACTTCCTGTTCGCGCTCGGCAAGGCGCACGAGGACCGCGGCGATTTCGCACGCGCATGGCATTTCTATCGCGAAGGCAACGGCAAGCAGCGCGCTGAGGTCCACTACGACCCGGTACAGACCGAGGTGATGAACGACCGCATCGTCAGCGTGTACACGGCCGCCTTTCTCCAGTCCCTGGCCGGCGCGGGCCACCCCGATTCCTCGCCTATCTTCATCCTCGGTCTGCCGCGATCGGGTTCGACCCTGCTCGAACAGATCCTCGCGAGCCACAGCCGGGTCGAGGGCACGAGCGAATTGCCCTATATCGGCCGGCTCGCAACCGGGCTCAACCGCAACCGCGCGGACGGAATCAACTACCCGGAAGCCATGCGGGAACTCGCGCCGCACAACCTGCGCGCGCTCGGCGAGGATTATCTCGCGCACGCGCGCATGCACCGGCGGACGGGCGCCGAGCGGTTCATCGACAAGATGCCCAATAATTTTCCCAACGTCGGCCTGATCGCTCTGATCTTGCCGAATGCGAAGATCATCGACGCGCGGCGGCATCCGCTGGACGCCTGCCTCTCCTGCTACCGGCAGCTATTCGCGAAAGGCCAGAACTTCACGTATGACCTTACCGAGATCGGCGAGTACTACCTGCAGTACCAGCGGATGATGGACCACTGGGGCGACGTGCTGCCGGGGCGCGTGCTGACGATGCAATACGAAGAGGTCGTCACCGATTTCGCGCCGCAGGTGCGGCGCCTGCTCGAGTTCTGCGGTCTGCCCTTCGAGGGCTCCTGCCTGAAGTTCTACGAGAGCGACCGTCCGGTGCGCACGCCGAGTTCGGAACAGGTGCGCCAGCCGATCTACGACCGTTCAATCGGCCACTGGCGCCACTATGCGGAGGAAATCGCGGAGCTGATCGCGGTAATCGAGCCGATCCGCGAGCGTTACCGGCGCTATGAAGCCGCGGCGCGGCCGGGGATTGCGGCGGGCGGCAGGTAGTCGAAGATGAAGTTGATGCGGTCCACTCCGCCCTTGTTCATGACGCTGTGGACCTTCTGGTTGTTGATCTCGTAGGCCTGGCCGACCTCCAGCTGATACGGCCGCCCGTCAATCATGAACCGCACGCGTGGATTCGTCACGATCGGCACATGGATGCGATGACCGACGCCGAATGAGGGGTGCGTGTCGCGATGCGGCATGATGCGCCCGCCGGCCAGCAGCTTGGCCGCCATCGCGCGGATGATCGTGCCCCCGGGCGGATACCAGTTGCGGATGATCTCGTGCATCACCGGCAGCGCCAGATCGGCCAGCCGGTCCCAGCCCGGCTGCTTGCTGACCTCAATGGCCGGCCAGCCCTCGACATTCGCGAACAGCAGCACGATCGAACGTGTCTGTTCATGGACTTCGTAGTCTTTCTGGCGTTGCACATTCTCGTTCCAGGCCGCCTCGTTCTGGGCGAGGATGGCTTCGCCGAGCGCTTCCATCCCGACCTTTCCGAAGTTCCGGATCGGAATGCCGATGTCCATGCGGACGCCTAGAAGTGGTAGCGGAACTGCACGCCAATCGTCCGGGGCCGGTTGATCGCCTGCCGCTGGACCGCCCATCGGTTGCTCAGGAACAGGTTGGCGCGCTCGTCCCAGACGTTGTCGACAAACAGCGACACGGTCCAGGCCTCGCTCTCGAGCCCGATGCGGAAATCGCCGGTCTCGTACGATTTCTGGGTCGTGACATTGCCGGGACCCACGACCGACTCGATGCCCTCGAGGTTATTGACCGACTCGCCGACGTAGGCGAGGTCGAGTCGTGCGAACGGCTGGGCATTCAGCAGCCGCCCGGGCGAGCGGTACTCGATGCCGAGCGATGCGGTCCACTCCGGCGTCAGCGGCAGGCGCGCGCCCCGGGTCACGGGGATCTCGAAATCATCGACGCCGTCAGTCAGGGTCAGCACCGTCGCTTCGGAAACCTCGGCCTCGTTCCATCCGGCAGTGGCATCGATCTGCCAGGAGTCGTTGATGATGAAGGAAAGCTCCGACTCGATGCCCTTGATCTCGGCGGTCGGCAAGTTGACGTAACCGAGCTGGAAAACCTGGTCCTGCGGATCCTCGATCTGCACCGCGAAATTGTCCCATTCCATGAAGTAGGCGGCGACGTTGAATCGCAGCCGGTTGTCGAGCCATTCCGTCTTTGTGCCGATCTCCATGTTCGTGAGCGTGTCGGAGCGGAATTCGCTCGGCAGGATCGAGTTGGGCCGCAACGGATTGCTGCCGCCCACGCGGAATCCCTCCGACCAGGTCGCATAAACCATCCGATCGTTGTTGAAGCGGTACGTGCCATTCAGCTTGAAGACCGAGCCGCTTTCGTCGGTGTCCGTGATGGCGTCCGTCAGCGAGAAGCCGCTGAATCCGACCGGCGACTCCTGGTGCAGCTTGAACTTCCGGTCGTACTCGAACCAGCGGCCGCCCGCGGTGATCGTGAAGTTCTCGGTGACGTCAAACCCGATCTCGCCGAACACGGCCCTCTGCTCGAGCTCGGAGTCGTAGATGCCGATCCACCATTGATCGGTCGGCTCGAGCGTCCCGTTATAGACGTTGTACTCGAGATAGCTGAAATACGCGAACGCCGGCGTGTCCGCATAGCCGCGCACGAAGCTGTCGAACTGGGTGTGACCGGTCTCCTTGCTGTAGAAAACGCCGGCCAGCCAGTTCCAGCGGCTGCCCGAGTTCGACGCCGACTGGAGCCGCGCCTCGAAGGTCGTGATCTCGGTATCTTCGTCGTTGGTGGCGAAGCCGCGCGGATCGCCGCCGAAGTCGTAGACCACGTAGCCGCTCTGGTTGAACGAGAACTCATAGTCGGTTGCGTCCGCCTCATAGGCGAAATCGCGGTCGAAGTACGACGCCGAGATGACCAGGTCGCCGATCGGGGTCGCGGCATTGAATGTCAGGCCGAGCTGATACCAGCGATCGTCGAGGCTCTCGTTCTCGAAACGCACCTGCTTCAGGTCGCCCGCCCCCACCGTGACGTCGCCGTGGCCTTTCGCGGACACGTCCTGGAACAGCGCACTCAAGGTCGCGTTGACGTTCTCCGAGATGTCCAGTCGCAGCGCCGCGCGGGCGCCGCTCGTCTCGACGGTATTGACGTCCTTCTCGACCTGCGATGAATTGTCGAAAGTGCCGCCCTGGCTGTCGGACAGCACGTTGTCGATGTAGCCCGCATCCTCCGCCGTGAAGCCCACGAGGCGCAGCGCGAGGCGGTCCGCGGCGAGCGGGATGTTCACCATTGCGCTCAGGTCGTAACCGGTCGCACCGCCCGACGTATTCGAGACCTGCGCCTCCGCCCAGGCGTCGAAGCCCGACGGATCCGGCTTTGCGGTGATGACGCGCAACGTCCCCGACTGGGAGCTGGCGCCGTACAGCGAGCCCTGCGGGCCGCGCAGTGCCTCCACCCGCTCGATGTCGATCAGGCGCGGATCGGGACTGCGCCCGCTCTGCGTGATCGGCTGCTCGTCGAGGTAGAGTGCGGAGGACGACACGGCGCCGAACTGGATGCCGGAGCTCGCCACCCCGCGGAACACCAGGGTCGTGCCGCCGGGCTCGCGCTGCGCGAGCGACATGCCCGGAATGTACTTGACGATGTCGTCCATCTGCTGGAGGCCGCGCATCGAGATCGCATTGGCATCGAACGCGCTGATGGATTCCGAGACATCCTGCAGGCGCTCGGCGCGCCGGGTGGCGGTGACGATGACCTCGTCGAGGCTGGTTGACGACTCCTGCGCCGCAGCGGCACCGGTGGCGGTTGCGAGCACTGCCGAGATCGCGGCGTGCAAGGCCGGTGATCCTGCGTGACCGGGGCGACGATGCGATTGCGTCATGTCAGTCTCTCCTCACCAGCCGGCCGATAGTAACCACTTGCGCGCCGGGTCGGCAAACCGGCGCCTTGCAATGTCTCATCCG
>DATLFD010000031.1:0-9010 GCA_035524935.1 Gammaproteobacteria bacterium
GAGCGGGCGCGCTTCCTCGGGCAGGGACTGGTGCTCGAGATTCTCGAGCGAGGTGCTGACCACGGCGAGCGGCGTGCGCAGCTCGTGCGAAAGCTTGCTCGCCAGGCTGCGCAGGTAGCGTGTGTACTCGTCGATGCGCCCGAGCATGCTCGTGAAGCTGCGCGACAGGTCGCCCAGCTCGTCTTTCGCGCCGGCGCCGGGAATCTCCCGGCGTACGTGTCCGTCCCGACCGACGGCGGATTCGGCAGCGTCGCGGAGCCGGCGGATGCGCAGCGAGAGCCAGGTCGCGTAAGCGAGCAGGCCGGCCGCCGCGAGCGCGGTCGCAAGCAGCGTCAGGTTGAGCAGCCGCGTCAGCGCCGCGTTGGTCAGCGTGAGTATCCGGTCGCTGCCCTGCTCGAGCACGACCGCGCCGATCGTGCGGCCGCTGGCGCGCACCGGCTCCGCGACCGCGATGACCGCGCCGACGTCGTCCTCCGTTCGATACCAGGCCGCGCCGGCGCGCCCCGTCAACGCCGCCACTACGTGCTCGCCGGCGACGCGGCCGGGTTTCCCGTCCGCGATAGCTTCATCCGGTGCGCGGCTGTCGAGGATGGCGATATAGAGCCGGTCGAGCATCGACTCGCCCGCGCGCTCAGCCTGCCCGGCACCGGCCGGGGCCGTCGTTTCGGCGGCGGCGAGAATCCAGCCGTCGCGATCCGCGACCCGCAGGGTGAGGCCGGGCTGCGCGAACTCGGCAAGCAGGCTCTCGAGCGCCGCCAGCCGGTGCACGAGCAGGCCTTCGCGCCCGAGGGAGGCGACCGGCGCGCCGGTCGCGTCGATGTCGACGAGCTCGAAGCCCACGCGTTCGCCCAGCATCGAGAGCGGCACGCGCAGCTCGAGGTTGTAACCCCGGCTCGTCTCCTGCCAGTTGCCGAGCGCGCGTTGCTCACGCGGCAGGCTGCCCGCTGTCGATGCGCGCGGCGGCAGCGCGCGCGAGGATCGGTCCCGGTGCCGCAGTGCTGAAGAGCAGCCGGCGGCTGGTACCGTGCGGCGTGTCGAAGCCCAGCACCACCCGGTCGCCGTCGCCAATGGCGCTGCCGTCGCCCGCAACGTAGGCGATATGGTCGTCGGCCACCTCGAAGAACAGATAGAGGTGACGGCCGTCCTCGCCGGCGGCAAAACGCGCCCCGTCGTCGAGCGGCTCGAGCGCGCCCGCGCCCAGGTTCCAGTCGTCGAAATAGCCGTCCAGGTGCAAGGGGCCGGCAAGCGGGTGGGCGTAGATAGCCGGCCCACCGCCGGCCGGCGTGCCCGGCTGCGTCGTCGCGCGCGATAAGAGCCCGGGCCGGTTCTGCAGCACGCTGGCGATCGCGCGGGCGCTGCCGAGCAACGCCTCTTCCTGACCCTCGCGCAGCGCCGTCTCCATCTCGCGCACGTACTGGCAGCCCGCCCAGGGCAGCACCAGCACCAGCAGGCTCACGAGCAGGAGCTGCGTGCGCAGCTTCACGGCCCGGCCCGCCTGAAGCGATTCCGGTTACGCCTCACTCATCCCCTGCCTGCCAGCGATAACCGATGCCGTAAACCGTCTGGATGGCGTCGAACTGCGGATCGATCGCTTCGAATTTGCGCCGGATACGCTTGATCTGCGATGTGACCGAGTTGTCGTCGAGCACGACGCTGGCGGCTTCCATGAGCTGCTGGCGGTTTTTCACGTGGCCGGGGAAGCGCGCGAGCGCGTGCACGAGCCAGAACTCGGTGAGGCTGAGCGGCACGTCGCTATCCTTCCAGCGCGCGCTCAGCCGGTCCACGTCCAGCGAAAGCGGGCCGCGCTCGAGGCGTGTCTGCGCGGGGCCCGGTTCGCGCAGCGCCTGCACGCGGCGGAACAGCGCCACGACCCGCGCCACCAGATGCGGCAGGCTGATGTCCTTGGTGAGATAGTCGTCCGCGCCGAGGCGCAGGCCGGAGACCGCGTCGAGCTCGCTGTCGCGCGCCGTGAGAAAGATGATCGGCAATTCGCCCGACAGGGCGCGTAGCTCGCGGCAGAGCTCGAAGCCCCCCTCGATCTCGTCGCCCAGATTGATGTCGATGACGACGAGATCGGGCAGGCGCGCGCGAAACGCCTGAAGTGCCGACGGACGGTCGGCGTGCAGATCGACCGCGAAGCCCTGGCGGCGGAAAGCCTCGGCGTAGTTCTCGCGGATGGCGGGTTCGTCTTCGACGATGGCGATGCGTTTCTTCATGGGGGCGGCGGGCGGGGCTTGCGCCAATCTGCCACAATCGAGACAGCCGGTCACGGGCGGTGCAGGAATAAGTCCCGTTCCGGGCAGACAGCGTGACTGTGTCGTCCAATGGTTCAGCAATTCTCGAACACCGTCCGGAAATGGAGCGTCGTGCTCGCCACGATTACCTGCGTCGCCGGGTGCGCTCGGGAATCGCCCAGGGCCGAAGATGCCCCGGCCGCGGCTGCTGCAGTCACGTCCCCGGACGGTGTTCGCATCTCGTATATGCTGCGCGGCACATGGACGACGGCCCTCGTGTTCGTCCACGGCTGGCCACTCACTGCTGGAGTTCCTCGATCACGTCCCTCAGCGCCCGGGCTCGTCCATGAAAACTGCCAGGCCGACGGAGTGGAAGACCGAGGCTCTCCCCGCGAAGAGGGCGACCATTCCCCTGGTTCGAACGCTGTCGGCAGAAGACATGAAGCGCATCCGCAGGGGACTCGTCCCCCGCCAGATGGAAGACAAGTGGTTCATCTACTGGGAAAACGATGCATTGCACTTTCATCGCAGCTGGACCGGGCTCTGCATCTACATCGTCCGATTCACCGCCGAAGGCAGTGCCTGGAATATGGTTGAAGCGGATGTCAACCGGGACCCGGAGCAATACCAGGAAACGGACGACGGAAGAGACGCCGATCTGATTTCCTATCTGGTAGACGTGCTCCTGCTTCACCGTGACGCGGTGTTTCCGGACGGCGATCCTTTGTCCGCGAAATCCGCGCTCATGAACTGGAGCCTGGTCGGACGGGCGATGCTCGGCAAGCATCCTGACGACGAGGAACCTGTACCACGCCACGCACAGGCGGACGGAGACGTACGTTATTGTGACGGATTCATGCATAAGAAGGTCATCCTCATAGACGACGATTTCTGGACGGTGGGCACGGCCAATTTCAACAACCACTCTTTCAGCCAGCTTCTGCGGTGGTCTTTGCCGGTGCCGCGCTATCCATCAATGTCGCTCGGCAACTTTCCTGTGGCGGCTGTCCGTCGGGTGACGTCGCCTCTGCATATGCCGATTTCGACTCATACTAGAGGTGACGTCATGACACCGAGAAGGATTCCGAAAATCCGCGCCCTTTTGGCGTGCTGCGGCCTCGCGCTTTACGCAAGCATGGTTTTCCCGTCGGATTCCCTGGTTCTGGACGGTAATGTGAGGGTAAAAGCGCTGGACGAGCGGCGCGTGCTGGTAGCGATCGATTCCAGTACGATCGGCGCAGCTGACAACCGTGTGGACCATCTGTTTCTGTTCACGGCCTCGGAGCCGATCGAGTTTTCCGCGCACGAAGGTGCTGGATCGGCGCGCGTGGCGTTCCGCACAGGCCTGCTGACCCTGACGTGGGAAGATGTCGCGCATTCGTTCGAGCTCGTCATCGACAACGACCACGCCTGGCCGCCGGCTCCCGGGAAGACAGGCATAAAGCAGTACCGCAACGCAATCGGCTTGTCACACTTTGAAGGCCTGGGCTCATTGTCGATGGGCGATCTCGAGCGCATCCGGTCCGCGGACGTGTGCGAGCACGTGGACGGCTCATGCTACGAAGCCGACGGTTTCCCCATTCTTTTTCCGGCCTGAGTGCCGGACCTCCCGCGGCCGAACCGGCTTTGTGACGTCATGGGCGCGATGCGCACTCGGCTTCGATGGCCGAAGCGAGCTCGGCTATGTCCACGGGCTTTGTGAAGTGCCTGACGAATCCCGCCTCGGCAGCGCGGCGGCGGTCCTCATCCTGGCCATAGCCCGTTACGGCGATCAACGCGACATCCGTGCCTCCCGGCAGGGCCTTGAGCTGCATCGCGAGCTCGTAGCCGTTGAGATCCGGCAGGCCGATATCGAGCAACGCCCCGTCGGGTGCAAAGTCGCCGACAAGCGCGAGCGCCGCTCCGCTGTCGTAAGCGACCCTTACCTCATGCCCGAGCATTCGCAGAATGGCCGCGATGCTGTCCGCGGAATCGCGGTTGTCCTCGACGATGAGGATTCTTAAGCCCCCGCTGCGGCCGAGTTGCTCGAGTCCGGGGGACACGGTATCGCTGGCGATTGCTCGCGGGTCCGCGAGCGGCAAACGAATGTGTATCTCGCTGCCCCGACCTTCACCTTCGCTGGTAGCCCGTACCGTGCCGTCGTGCATCTCGACGAGCCGTCTGACGACGGCCAGGCCGAGTCCGAGTCCGGCGTCGGAGCGATCCAGGGACGGGTCTCCCTGCGTGAATGGCTCGAAGACCACCGCGAGCAGATGCGGCGGCATGCCGATGCCGTTGTCACGGACTCGAATCGAAGCGAATGCCCGGTCGCTGTCGACCGAGCACTCTATGACCCCGTCCGGCGACGTGAACTTCACCGCATTGCCGATCAGATTGCTGAAAACCTGCAGCAAGCGTGCGCCGTCGCCGTCCACGGCAACGGGCTCGGCCGGCAGGTCCAGATGCAGCCTGCGCTCCGCGAGCAGGGACCTGCTGCTATCCGCCGCCATCTCGACGATTCTGCGCACGTCCAGCGTTTTCCGCGAAAGGGGTATTTTGCCGCTCGTGATGCGATGTGCATCGAGCAGGTCCGCCACCAGCCGGCGCAACTGTTTTACCTGACGATCGAGAACCCTGCTGCACCATTCGACCAGCTGCCGGTCGTATTTGCCGGACAGCAGCAGCTGGATCGCGTTACTCATGGGAGCGAGGGGGTTTCTCAGCTCGTGGGCGAGCATGGCGAGAAAGTCGTTCATGCGGCGGCTCGATTCTTCGAGCGCCTCGATTTTTCTGCGCTCAGTGAGATCTCTCGTGATCTTGGCGAAGCCGTTCAACGTACCGCCATCATCGAAGAGCGCGGTGATCACGACGTTTGCCCAGAAGCGCGAGCCGTCCTTGCGCACGCGCCAGCCCTCGTCCTCGAAGCGACCCACGGCCGTCGCGATCTCGAGTTCCTGCGTCGGCCAACCGGCCCGCACCTTTTCGGCAGGGTAGAAGATGGAGAAATGCTGGCCGAGCACCTCGTCGGCGGTGTAACCCTTGATGAGCTCCGCACCCGAGTTCCAGCTCATCACCCGGCCCTGTGGATCGAGCATGAATATCGCGTAATCCCGCACGCTGTCGACCAGGAGGCGGAAGCGCTCCTCGCTCAGGCGCAACGCTTCCTTGCCGGCGGTCGGTCGCCGCCTATTTGCTTCCAAGATCGCTGCCCTCACGATGGCGGCCGGCGGGGCCGCGGTTCCGCCGAAACCGTATCGAATTCAGTGCAAAGGCCGCATAGTACAGCGGCAGGTTGAGCGCGTCTCTCAAGCCGATACGGCCGGCTCTGAAATAACCCTGGACGAAGTACCAGTAAAAGAACCCCCAGGCGGGGATGAATAGCAGCGCGAGCAGCGGGTGGCTGGCCAGCAGCCGGATCTTGCGCACGTTCTTGACCCGGTCGTCAAACAGGCTCGCATTGTAGAGCTCGACGCGGTCGACGCCTTGCGAAAGCCTGGCCGCGGCGGCGTGGCCGCGCCGGCGATTCTTGGCCAGCAGGCCGGCGAACGCGGCGCCGGCTCGCGAGTCCAGAACGTGATGCACCTCGAGCGCGAGCCCGGCGCTCGAACCGTATGTCTCGGGCGTCATGTGCGGCAGGCCGATGGTGTACATGCGCGCGCGGCGGAACAGGAACTTTTTGCCGCTCACGGACGACGAGGTCAGGCGCGAGCCGCTCTCGTCGACGTAAGGCCACTCGAAACCGTAGGCGTCGTACTCGCCAGTGCCGGTGAGCGCCCGCAGCGACTCGCGCAGCGCGGGCGAAAGCCGCTCGTCGGCGTCGATGACCAGCACCCAGTCCTGCGTACACTGCTCGAGCGCGAACGGCCGGATGAACTCACTGCTGCCCGCCCGCGCCTCGGTCGCGTACACCTTGTCGGTGTAGCGCCGCGCGATCGACAAGCTTGCATCCGCACATGGGCCGTCATGCACGACGATGATCTCGTCCACCAGGTCGGCGAAGGATTCCAGGCAGGCCTCGAGACGTGCCTCCTCGTGATGCACGGCCAGGCAAGCAGAAATCGTTCCCACGGCTGGTCCGGTCGGCGTGCTGCGACGTCAGCGCGCCGCGACGGCCGGCGCGTGCGCTACGGCGCCCTTGTACACGGCGCAGTACTGGCGCGCCACTGCCGGCCAGGTGAACTGGCGTTCGATCTTCGCAATATTCGACGTGCTCATGCGCTGTCTCAGATCCGGATCGTTGGCCAGACGGGCGATCGCCGCGCCGATGCCGTCCGGATCGTGCGGCTGCACGAGCAGGCCGTTGATGCCGTGCTCGATAGCCTCGCGGGCGCCGCCCACGTCGGTGGCGATGACCGGCAGGCCGGCGCTCATCGCCTCGAGTATTGCGTTGGCAAACGCATCCGAATGCGTGGGCAGCACGAAGATGTCGGCGGAGGCGTTGAGCCGTCGAACTTCCGACGCGCTCTGGTAACCGAGGAACTCGACGCGGTCCTGCACGCCGAGCTCGGCCACCAGCGTCGCGAGCTCTTGCCCGATCGGCCCGCTGCCGGCGATCTTGAGCTCCACCTCGAGGTGCGCGAGCTTCTGCATGGCGCGCAACAGGTCGGCAATGCCCTTGCGCGGAATCAGGCGGGAAACGCAGATCAAGCGAAGCTTGCCCGGTGGCCGGTCCGCCGGCGCGGACTCCGGAGCGGCGAACGCATCAACGCCGTTGTGGATCACATCGACCTCGACACCCGGCAGCGAAGCCTGCGCAAGCTCGCGCAGGCTGTCGCTCACGGCGACAACGCGGGCGGCGCGCCGCCAGATCCAATGTGTCACGCCACGGGAGCTGCGATGGAGCAGGCGCAGTTTCGCGCTCGAGGCGTCGTAGTCGGGCACGTCGGAGCCACGCAGGCTGACTATGTAGGGCAAGCCGCGCACGCCGTGCGAGTAAGCGGACAGCACGCCGGTGGGCAGGCTGAAGAAATAGTGCACGATATCGAAGCGTTGCCGGTTGAGCAGGCGGCGCAATTGCGGCAGGGCTGTGCAGAGGAAAGTCGCGGCGCCGCGCAGGCCGCAGTCGTGGATACCCTTGCGCCAGCTCGGCACGCGGTGGATGACGATGCCCTCGACCTCGCTCCGGCGCGGCGCGCGGCCGTAACGGGAGGTGAGCACGACGACCTCGTGGTCGAGCTTGACGAGCTCGCACGCGATGCTGAACGAGGCACGGCTCGATCCGCCGCCGATCGGCGGGAATTCATAATTGACGAGCAGAATTCGCAAGGCGTGACTCGATTCGCCGCTGGGGAATACAGCCGTCGAGTTTGACTTAGCCGGATGCGGTATGCAAAGTGCCGGACGATCCCGGCCGCGGTGCGACGCATGCGAATCACCATCATGGGCGCGGGCTGCATCGGCGGCCTCATCGGCGGTGCGCTGGAGGCGAGCGGCACGCCGGTGACTTTCGTCGACCGCGGCGCTCATCTGGCGGCCCTGCGCGAGGACGGCCTGCGGGTGACGCGCGCCGGTGGCGGCGAGCTGCACGTGACCCCGCTGCGCGCCGTTGCGGACACGGCCTCTCTGGGCGCGCAGGACGTCGTGTTTCTCGCCCTCAAGGCGCATCAGATCAGCGCGGCGATCGACGACATCGCCGCGCTGATCGGCTCTGATACCATCGTCGTCACGCTTCAGAACGGGATACCGTGGTGGTATTTCCAGCGCCACGGCGGCGAGCACGACGGCCGGATCATCGAGGGCGCCGATCCGGGCGGACGCATCGCCGCGCGGATCGACCCGGCGCGCATCGTCGGCTGCATCGCCTATCCGGCCGTCTCGAAGGTCGCTCCGGGGCACATCCTGCACGTCGAAGGCCACCGCTTCCCGGTCGGCGCGCTGGACGGCAGTGAAAGCGCGGAGACGTTGCGCGTATCGGTGCTGCTCGAGAGTGCGGGCTTCAAGTCGCCGGTGCTGCCGGACATCCGCGCCGAGATCTGGCTCAAGGCGATCGGCAACATGAGCTTCAACCCGATCAGCGCGCTCACCCAGGCGACGCTCGTCGACATCTGCGAGCACCCCGACGCGTGCGCGCTTGCGCGGCGCATGATGCAGGAAGGCGAGGCCGTCGCGGCGGCGCTCGGCGTGTCTCTGCGCGTGTCCATCGACCGGCGCATCGAGGGTGCGCGGCGGGTTGGTAAGCACCGCTCGTCGATGCTCCAGGACGTCGAGAACGGCGAGCCGCTAGAGCTCGAGGCGCTCGTTACCGCAGTGGCCGAGCTCGGCGAGCTGACCGGCACGCAAACGCCGGCGACCCACGACGTGATTGCCCTCGCACGCCTGCTGAATCACGTCATTATCGGCGAGCGGGTCGCGATCGTGCGGAAGCCACGGAACGGCGCTTGAAGAAATCAATGAAGCGGCGGGTCAAGGGCCTCTACAAGGGCCCGGCCGTCGAGATTGCCCGCGCTTACCGTCGCTGCCTCGGCTCGGTCTGCGTCGTCGGCATCACCGGAAGCCGCGGCAAGACCTCGGCCAAGGATTTCACGGCCGCGGTGCTGTCGAGCCGGCTCTCGGGCCGCAAGAGTTACGATACGACGAACGGCGCCTACTCGGTCGCGCGCACCCTGGCCGCGACGCGGCCATGGCACGATTTCTGCGTGCAGGAGGTCGGTGCTTTCGCCCCTCACGGACGCGATACGCGCCGTCGAGGCCTGCGAGCCCACGCCAGGCCGCATGGAGCTCATCGCCGACGCGGACGGTGTGGCCTTCATCAACGACAGCTACAAGGCGCCCTACTGGTCGCTCGACGCCGTGTTCGA
>DATLFD010000032.1:0-13611 GCA_035524935.1 Gammaproteobacteria bacterium
AGGTTGTAGCTCGATCCCATGACGCGGCCATAGGCGCCGGCATTCGCGATCAGGAACACGTCGCCCTCCGCGCTCGGCGGCAGCAGCCGCTCACTGCCGAGCTGATCCCCGGACTCGCAGATGGGGCCGACGACGTTCACGAGCTCGGTGGCGGGTTCCCCGTAGCGGCTGAGGTTGACGATGTCGTGCCAGGCGCCGTACAGCGCCGGTCGGATCAGCGAGTTCATGCCCGTGTTGAGACCGACGTAGCCGACCCGGCCCTTGCCCTTGGTCTGGGTCACGCGCGCGAGCAGCACGCCGGCCTCGGACACCAGGAAACGGCCCGGCTCGAGCCACAACTCGAGCGCCGGATAGGCGGCCTTGACGGTCTGCAGCGACGCGTCGAGCGCGGCGAGGTCGAGCGGTTGCTGCGCGGGTTTCTCCGGCACGCCGAAACCACCGCCCAGGTTCAGCACGCGCACGTGAGGAAGTCGTGCGGACAATCCGCCGAGCAGCGTGGCGGTGCGTTGCCAGTTGTCCGCCTGCAGGATGCCGCTGCCGACGTGCGCATGCAGGCCGACGATGCGGGCGCCGCACGCATCGGCGAGCGACAACAGGTCGTCGAGCTCCGCTGCGGGCACGCCGAACTTCGAGTGGCTGCCGGCGGTCCTGACGTGCCGATGATGTCCCTGGCCGTGACCGGGATCGATGCGAACCAGCAGCTCGCGGCCGCGAAACAGGTCGGGCCAGTGCTCGAGGGGATAGAGGTTGTCGAGCGTCACCTGGCCGGCCTTATCGAAGCCGAGCGCGTACTCGGCCGGCGCCGCGAAATTCGGCGTGAACAGGATCAGGTCGCGCTCGATGCCCGGACACGCTTCGAGCACGCGGGCGATTTCGCCCGGCGACACGCATTCGAACGAAAGGCCGGCATCGAGGAGCGCGCGCAGAACCGCCGCATGGGCGTTCGCCTTGACGGCGTAGAACACCCGATCGACGGCGGTCAGCGAGGTCAGCGCTTCGGCGCGCGCCGTGACCGTCGCAAGATCGTAAACGAACACCGCCCGGTCCGGCGGCGCGAGCTCGAGGAGGCGCTGCCGCTTCTTCGCCCACCAGACGCCGTCGCGCATCGCTGGCGCGACAGACGGCGCACCGGCCATGAGCTCGTTGCGGGTCGCGCCGAACACGGGATCGGCGGGCCCGGCCGGGATCAGCAGCTCGTGCAGGCGCTGCACGAGGCGGGGCCCCTGGGCGTCGTCGACGACGAAGGTGAAATTGAGATCGTTGGCGGCCTGGCTGACGAGATGAATGCGGTGCTCCTCGAACACCTGGAGCGCCGGGCCGAGCTCGTGCAGCATGCCGCGGATGTGGCGGCCGACCAGGCTGATGGCCGCGCAGGACTCGATGACCTGCACGCGGCACAGCTCGCCCAGCGACTCGACGAGCCCGGCGTAGCCGTCGGTGTCCAGCTCGTTCGCGGCGGCATCGAGCGACACTGTGACGTTGGTCTCCGAGGTCGACACGAGGTCGACCGACAGGCCGTGGCGCTTGAAGCAGTCGAAGCTGTCGGCGAGGAAACCGGCCTGATGCCACATGCCCATCGTTTCCATCGAGATCAACGTGAGCCCGCTGCGGATCGAGATGACCTTGACGTGCGGCGCGCTGTCGCCGGGATCGTTCGAGATGCGGGTGCCGTCGATGCCGGGCGCCGCCGTGCAGCGCACCTGCAGCGGGATGCCGCTCCTGCGCAGCGGCGGCAGGCAGGCCGGATGCAGCACCTTCGCGCCGCTCGTCGCGATCTCCTGCGCCTCGAAATAGTCGAGGCGCCTGAGCAGCCGCGCACCGGGTACCAGGCGCGGGTCGGCACTGAACATGCCGGGCACGTCGGTCCAGATCTCGACATGCGCGGCTTCGAGGCGAACCGCGAGATAGCTCGCGGAAATATCCGAGCCGCCGCGGCCGAGCAACACGGTGGCGCCGCCCGGCTCGCGGGCAATGAAGCCCTGCGTGACGATGACGGCGTCGTGCGCGGCGAGGCTCTGCTGCAGCTCCACGTCGGCGGCGAAGCCGCAGGTCGCGGACAGGTAGCGCGCGCGCTCGCCGACGTGCCGGCGCGGCTCGCTCTGCAGCAACTCGCGCGCGTCTCGCCAGGCGACTGCAAGGCCGCGCCGGGCGAGGAATGCCGCGCCGAGCCTGGTGGCCATGAGCTCCCCCAGGGCGAGCGTGCGCGCCTGGAGCCGGTAGCTCGCCTCGCCGACCAGCGCGATGCCCGCGGTGATGCGGCGCAGCTCGGCAAAGCTGTCCCGCAGCAGGCCCTCGCCGTCGACGGCGAGTTCGCCGGCGAGCTCGAGATGGCGTTGCTCGATGGCCTCGACGAGCGCGTCGGCTTCACCGGCCGGCGCGGCGACCAGCAGCCGTTCGAGCTGATCGGAAATACCGCTCAGCGCTGAATGGACGACGAGGGGCCGCCATCCACGCTCGACGCGCGCGGCAACCTCGCGATAGATGGTCTCCCAGTTGTCCGGCGTGGAGACGCTGGTGCCGCCGAATTTCAGGACAACCCAGCGCGGTATCGGAGCCATGCAGTGCCGCCGGTTCGATCTCACCGGCACCATACACAAAATCGCGTTGACACGCCCGCCACACCCGCGCTCCTCGTCGCACCGACGGGGTGGATCAGCTCAGGCGCAGCCAGGTCGTCTTGAGCTCCGTGTACTTATCGAGGGCGTGCAGCGACTTGTCGCGCCCGGTGCCCGACTGCTTGTAGCCGCCAAAGGGCACCGTCAGGTCGCTGTCCCCGAAGCAGTTGATCCAGACGGTGCCGGCCCGCAGCCGGCGCGCGACCCGGTGCGCCGTCGAGACATTGCGCGTCCAGATTGCGGCCGCCAGGCCGTACATGACGTCGTTCGCGATTGCGACGGCCTGTTCCACCCCGTCGAAGCGGATGGTCGAGAGCACCGGCCCGAAGATCTCCTCCTGGGCGATGCGCATGTCGTTGGTCACGTCGTCGAAGACTGTCGGCTCGATGAAATAGCCGCCGTGGCCGACATGCGCCGGCTTTCCGCCCATGCGCAGCCTCGCGCCCGCTTCCTCGCCGGCCGCGATGTAGCGCAGCACGGTCTCGTACTGCCGGGCGTCGACGATCGCACCCATGCGCGTCGCGGGGTCGAGCGGGTCGCCGGGACGCAGCGTGCGGCCGGTAGCCATGACCTTCTCGAGCAGCTCATCCTTTATGCGCGCGTCGGCGAGCAACCGCGAGCCGGCCGAGCACATTTCGCCCTGATTGAAGAAGATTGCGAAAGCGGCGGCGCGCGCCGCGGCGTCGAGATCGGGGCAGTCGGCCATGACGATGTTCGGCGTCTTGCCGCCGCACTCGAGCCACACGCGCTTCATGTTCGACTGACCGGCGCAGCCGAGCAGCTGCTTGCCGACGCGGGTCGAACCGGTGAATGCGACGCAGTCCACGTCCATGTGCAGGGCGAGCGCCTGACCGACCGTTTCGCCGAAGCCGGGCAGCACGTTCAGCACGCCGTCCGGCAGGCCGGCCTCCACCGCAAGCTCGGCCAGTCGCAGAGCGCTCAGCGGCGATTTCTCCGACGGCTTGAGCACGACGCTGTTGCCGGCGGCGAGCGCCGGCCCGAGCTTCCAGGCCGCCATCAGCAACGGGAAGTTCCAGGGCACGATGGCCGCGACCACGCCAATCGGCTCGCGCGTGATCATGCCGAGCATGTTGTCCGCAGTCGGCGCGACCTCGCCGTACAGCTTGTCGATGGCCTCGCCGTACCAGCCTAAACAGTTGGCGACGGCTGGCATGTCGATCCCCACGCTGTCGGAGATCGGCTTGCCCATGTCGAGCGTCTCCAGAAGCCCGAGCTCGTCGCGATGCTTGCGCACGAGCTCGGCGAGCTTCGACAGCACGCGCTTGCGCTTCACCGGCGGCAGCCGCGACCAGTGACCCGAATCGAACGCGCGCCGCGCGGCGATTACCGCACGGTCCGCGTCCGCAGCATCGGTTGCCGCTACCTCCGCGAGCGGCCGGCCGGTCGCCGGATTCAGGCAGGTGAAAGTCTCGCCCGAAGCCGCATCCACATAACCGCCGTCAATGAACGCGCGGGTGCGGATATCGAGACCTCCGGCGAGCTCGCGCCAGTCATCGAGCGTCTTTTTCTGACGCATCATAATTCCTTGCAGAACAATCGCTTGTAATGGAAACGTGAAATACTTTCTGCCTAGCGCTGCGCCTTCAGCAGATCGCGGATCTCGCCCAGCAGAACTTCCTGCCGCGCGGGCGGCGCGGGCGGTGCCTCCTCTTCCCTGCGTTTGAGGCGGTTCATGACCTTCACCACCATGAAGATCGCGAAGGCGACGATGACGAAATCGAGCACGGTGTTGACGAACGCGCCGTACCCGATGATCGGCGCCCCGGCCTCGCGCGCGGCCGCCGCGCTCGGGTACGCCGTGCCGGCGAGGTTGATGTACAGGTCGGAGAAATCGGCGCCGCCCAGCAGCAAACCGATCGGCGGCATGAGCACGTCGTCCACGAACGAGCTCACGATCTTGCCGAACGCCGCGCCAATGACAATGCCGACCGCCATGTCGACGGCGTTGCCGCGCATGGCGAATTCCTTGAACTCCTTCCACATGCTCTTTCCCCTTTTTTTATGACAAGCAGGCTCGCGCCGAGCTCAGAAACGAATGATCACCTCGTTGAGGCCGGTATCGATGCGAAAAGCCGCCTCGGCGAACTGCGGAGGCGCGAAGTCGAACCGCGCGTCGTTCGAGAACCCCACCGGCTCCTTCGGCCCGCCCATGAAAAGACCGCGCCTCAATTCGCCGTCACCGTCGACGTCGTGCCAGGCAAAGACCGCGTACTCGCCCGGCGGCACGTTCTCGAAACGCACGCGAAAATCGGCGTCCTCTTCCGCCGCCAGGGCCTCGCTGAACGCGGGCTCGCTCATGAAGGCGTCGGCCGAGTCGAACAGCTCGACGAGAATCTGCCCGTCTGCCGTCTCGATGCCCTCCACGTACACAATCAGCACACCTGCGCCGTCCTGGGCGCGCAGCGCGAACGGCAGCAGCGCGAGCGCGGCACCTGCGACAACGAGCTCCCGTAACGTAACCATGCGCCCTCCTCCGCGCGAAAGAAGCCGGAAGTGCGCGGGAAACATGATACTCCCACGAGGGGCCGACGGCGGCAGCAGCGCCCGTCGCGGGCCGTCAGGCGAAACGTCCCGGCGCATAGGGCGCGGCGTCGAGATGCGGCTCCTGCCCGTTGACGAGTTCGGCAACGAGGCGGCCGGTGCCGGGCGACATGCTCACACCGAGCATGTTGTGGCCGGCGGCTATAAGCAGGTTGCGGTGCCGCGGCGAGCGGCCGATGAGCGGCAGGCCGTCCGGCGTCATCGGCCGCCAGCCGTACCAGCGCTCGGCGTCCGCTTCCGTGAGCGGATCGACCAGATACTCGCGCGCAGCGGCGAGAATGGCATCGATGCGTGCAGGGTTCAGGCGTGCGTCGTAGCCCGCGAACTCCATGGTGCCGCCGATGCGGAACCCGCTCGCCCAGGGCGTCACGCCGACCTGCCGCTCCTTGAGCACGAGCGAGTGCCGAGGGCAGCTCGCCGGCCGCGGCATGGTCAGCGAATAGCCCTTGCCGGGCTGGATCGGCAACCGGAGACCGAGCTGGCGACCGAATTTTGCCGTCCAGGCGCCGGTCGCGAGGACATAGTCGCCGGCGGTCCAGTCACCCACGCCGGCGACGCGGTCGCCGTCGACGCGCAGCTCGCGGACTTCGCGATCCTCTTCGATCATTGCCCCGCGTTCAATCAGCCGGCCGCGCAGCTCCCCGAGCAGGCGATCCGGGCGCAGCCGCGCGTCGCCGGGGTAGTGGCGCGCGCCGATTGCGCCGTCGCGCAGGGCGGGCTCTCGCGCGAGCAGCTCGGCGCCGTCGATGTGCTGCACGGCGATGCCGAGATCCTCGAGCAGCGGATCGAGCGCGTCGCCGGCGCACATCTCCTCCTCGGAGCGATAGACGAGGTACAGGCCCGAAGTGTCCCAGTCACAATCGAACCGCTCCGCTTCCATGAGCTCGTCGAACAATTGCCGCGAGCTTGCCAGCAGCGCGTGGCGCGCGCGCATCGCGCACAGCAGCGACGCCTCGTTGCAGAAGGCCGCGAAACGCCAGGCCCAGGCAAGAAACTCGAGATCCAGCCGCGGCTTGACGTACAGCGGCGAGCGCGGGTTCGCGAGCCAGCCGGGCAGCTTTCTGAGCACGCCGGGTCCGGCCAGCGGCGCGGCCATGCTCGGCGTGATCAGCCCGCTGTTGCCGAAAGAGCTGCCGTTGCCGAGCCGGCGCTGCTCGACGATGCGCACGCTGCGGCCGGCGCGCAGCAGGTACCACGCACAGGCGAGGCCGACAATGCCGCCGCCCACGATCAAGACGTCGGTATGGCGCGGGTCGGTCATTGCGTCCCGGCGGGCGTCGGCGGGTTGAAACCCGCCCTGCCTGGGATGGGCGTTGGCGGGTTGAAACCCGCCCTACGTGGGGTGGGCATCGGCGGGTTGAAACCCGCCCTGCGTGGGGTGGGCGCTGGCGGGTTGAAACCCGCCCTGCGATGGCCCAACTCGTAGCCGGGCCCGCGCACGACGCGTCCCGGGGTCGCGCCCGTGTGCTCGCCGTCGGCGAGCACGCGCACCCCGTTCACGAGCACGTGGCGGACGCCGGTCGCGTAGCGGTGCGGCTCGGCATAGGTGGCGTGATCCGCGACTGCATCCGCGTCGAATACGACGATGTCCGCGAAGCGCCCCGGCTCGATCGCGCCGCGTGCGTCGAGGCGCAGGTTGCGCGCCGGCAGCGAGGTCAGGCGGCGGATTGCCTCCTCGAGGGGGATGACCTGCTGCTCGCGCACGTAACGGCCAAGCAGGCGCGCAAAATTGCCGTACGCGCGCGGGTGGGGATTCGATTCGAGGAAAACCCCCTCCGGCGCGAGCGACTGCTCGTCGGAGCCGAAGCTCACCCAGGGCTGCGCGATCTTGCGCCGCAGATTGTCCTCGGACATCAGGAAGTACGCGGTCGTGACGCGGCTGTCGTCCTCGATCACGAGGTCGATCATGGTGTCCTCGGGCGAAGTGCCGCGCATCGCCGCGACCTCAGCCAGCGTCTTTCCGGTGAGCGGCTTGAGCGCCGGATTCTTGAAGCCGATCAGAAGCACCTTGTCCGCCGAGCCGGCGGCAAGATAGAGATTTTCCCACTCGTCCGTCGGCGTGCGTATCTCGTCGACGACGCGCTGGCGCAGGGCCGGATCGCTGAGACGCGCGACCCATGCTTCGTGGCCGCCTTCCTGGACCCAGGGCGGCATCGCGGCGTCGAGTCCGGTTGCGCCGGCCGTGTAGGCGTACATGTCGGCGGTGATCTCGAGGCCCTCGGCGCGCGCGGCCTCGATGCGGTCGATGGCCGCCGGCAGCTTGCTCCAGTTCCCCTCGCCCGCCGCTTTTAAATGATAGATCTCGGCCGGCACCCGCGCGGCGCGTGCGATGCCGATCAGCTCGTCGACCGCCTCCAGCAGGCGATTGCCCTCGCTGCGCAGGTGCGAGATGTAGATGCCGCCGTGCTCGCCGGCGGCCGTGGCGAGCGCGATGAGCTCCGCGGTATCCGCATAAAAGGCCGGCGCATAGATCAGCGAGGAGCCGACGCCGAGCGCGCCCTCTCTCATCGCCTCGCGCACGAGGTCCTGCATGCGGGCGAGCTCCGCCGGCGTGGGCCGCCGATCTTCGTAGCCGAGCTCGTGAATGCGCACCGTGGTCGCGCCTACGAACGACGCCACGTTGGTCGACACGCCGCGCTCGACGAGATGATCGAGATATTCGCCGAGCGTGGTCCAGGCGACAGGATAGCGGATGTCGACCTGACGCTCGACGAGCTCGGCCTTCATGGCCTCGTTGAGGGGTCCCATCGAGAAGCCCTCGCCGAACACTTCCAGGGTCACGCCCTGGCGGATGTCGCTCTGCGAGCGGCCGTCCTCGATCAAGGACTCGGTGGCCCAGCTCAGCACGTTGATGAAGCCCGGCGCAACCGCAAGCCCGCCGGCGTCGATCTCGAGTGCGGCGCGCGCGCCGCCGAGCGAGCCCGGCGCAGAGACGGCGGCGATGCGGTCGCCGGCGACGGCCACGTCGGCGAGCCGGGGCGCCGTGCCGCTGCCGTCGTAGACCATGCCGCCGCGAATGACGACGTCGTACGCGGTATGCTGCACGTGCTGCGACGACGCGCAGGCAGCGGCGAGCAGCGCGCAACACAGCGAGCGAAGCAAACTGATCATCGGTGAGCACCCCGGAGCGCAACCGTCAGACGCACTGTCTACTTCGAAAAGCGGACTTCGACAAGCCCGCCGAAGTCGGCGCGGGGCACCGCCCGCGACCCTGACTCGTCCCTGCGGCATGCGCCCTGCACCCGCATGGACGCTCCGTCAGGAGATAAATTAGTTTTCAGGAACAAGGTATTGCACATGGAACTTAAAGGGGAACGACATGGATAGCCCGCAACCCAGGCGACGTTTCGCCACCGCAGTCGCGGCGGCCGGCCTCGCGCTCGGCGGCTGCGACATCTTCGAAGCCAGCGACGACGACGACGACGACGGGGCGCCGCCGCCCGGGGTGAGCTTCGAACCCCTGACGATCTATGTCTCGAACAACGGCGATGCGAACGCCGGCGAGGTCGACCGGTCGGACCAGAACCTCGACTTCGCGCAGACCTTCATGTCCGGCAACAACGAGGGCATCGCCCTCGACGTGTCGGGTCATCTCTACCACGCCGGCGACGCCGCGGCGCCGCCGAGCAGCATTCGCGTGATCAACCGAATCCGCGCACGCGGCGACGGCAGCTTCGATGCGCAGCTCGACCGGGAGATCCCGGCACCGGGCTCGATGAACTTCAAGGGATTCGCCATTGCCCACGAGGCCGGCCTCTTGATCGTCGCCGATTTCACGGGGCCGTCGCTCGAGATCTACGGCACGGCCGCGGGGGAGAATGCGACCGCGCTCGCCAGCACGCCGCTCGCGGGCAATCCCTGGGATGTCGCCTACGACGAGCCCGAGGACCGGCTGTTCGTCGCGCTGACCAACGGCACCGTGCTCGTCGTCGACGACTACGTAGCCGGCGGCTTCCTGCTGACCACGACCCGCACCTTGACTCCCGGCGACGGCAGCTCGGTGTCGAACCTGCACGGCATCGCATACGACGCCCCGGCCGACCGGCTGGTCGTCTCCGACGTCGGCGAGGCGGGCAACGCGAGCGACGGGAAAATTTTCGTCATCGCCGACGCGAGCGTAGCGAGCGGCACGGTGACACCGGCGCGCACCCTGGCGGGTCCTTCGACGATGCTCGGCGATCCCGTCGACGTCTTGCTGAACGGCTCGGAGCTCAGGGTCGCCGAGAAGGCCAATGACCTCATCCTCGCCTGGGAAGACGTGTTCAGCGGCGAGAGCGGCGACGTGGCGCCCGACCTTGCCGTCGCCGAGACGAAACCTGAATCGCTGGCCTCCGCGCCCGTCGCGCCGGCGGTATTCCCGAACGTCTCCGACATCGACGACCCCGATACGGCGATCCTGTCGGTGGCGGCGACCAGCAATCCGGCCTCCCCGACGGGCGATGCGGACATCGGCCGGCTGAACACCGATCTCAACGACGGCCAGGCGGCGTTCACGAGCGGCTTCGCGCTCGAGAACATTACCTTCGACCAGAGCGGCGACGCGTGGGTCACCTTCGACGACGGCGAGAACACCGACGGCGGCATCCATGTCCTGAACCGCCTCGCCGTCGGCCGCGACGGCGAGGTGCCGGCGGTGAGCCGCGACCGCGTCATCCGCGGCGATGCCACCGGCCTGGTGGCGCCGAAGGGCATCGAGATCGTCGACGGCCGCGGGCTCGCGCTCGTTGCCGACAGCGACGCGGCGACGGCGGGCATCCGCGCGTACAGCACCACGGCGACCGGCAACGTCGCGCCGCTGTTCGAAACAGGCCTCGACGTGCCGCCGTGGGACCTCGACTACGACCCCGGCGAGGACCGCCTGTTCGTCGCGCTGACCGACGGCACGGTGGCGGTGTTCGACGACTACCTCGACGACCCCGACGGCGCCGAGCCGGACCGGGTCATCGTGCCCGCCACGTTCGCGGGCCTGCCGTTCCTGCCGCCGACCAACCTGCACGGCATCGTGCACGTCGCGCAGAGCGACACGCTCATCGTCTCCGATATCGGCAGCGCCCTGATCGACACCGACGGCCGCATCCACGTCATCCCGAACGCGAGCACCGCCGTGGGCATCACGCCCGTGAGCGCCACCATCGACGATGGCAACCCGCTGCTGCCCGGCAACACGCTGCTCGGCAACCCGGTCGATCTCGCGTTCGACGGCGAGGACCTGTTCGTCGCCGAAAAAGCGCAGGGCATGCTGCTGCGCTTCGACAACGTCCTCGACAGCGCCGGCGGCGACCTCATACCAGACGCGTCGGTGGATTTCGCGGCGGCGGAATCGGTGGCGCTCGCGCCGGACTATCTGGCGCGCCGGCCGTAGGGCGGGTTTCAACCCGCCATGCCGAATGGCCGAATAAATTCGGCCCTACAACCGCCGCAGGGCGGGTTTCAACCCGCCATGCCGAATGGCCGAATAAATTCGGCCCTACAACCGCCGTAGGGCGGGTTTCAACCCGCCATGCCGAGCGACCCAATGAATTCGGCCCGACGCCCGCGCGATCGCTTTGCATCGCGGGAACGTTATGTTAGAAGGCGCAGATGCAGGGTATTACCGACACCGGCCCGGACACCGCCAGCATCGACCAGAAAGCCCGCCGCCTCGCGGCGCAGGGCCAGCTCGAGGAGGCCGCCGGCGCGTTCCGCGAAGTGCTGGCGCATGACGGCAACCATCTGCCGGCGCTCAATTTCCTCGCCCAGCGGGCCTGGGCCGCGGGCCGCCTCGATGAGAGCCTCGAGCTGCTCGGCCGAGCCCTCACCGTCAATCCCGCCCAGCCGACTCTGCATCTGAACGCGGCACTCGTGCAGGTTGCGAAGGGTGACGTGGACGCGGCGCTGGCTGCATTCGACCAGGCCCTCGCCCTCAAGCCGGACCATCTCGGCGCCCTGCTCCACAAGGCGTCGGCGCTGGACACCGCCGGACGCGTGCGGGAGGCCGCAACGCCGTATCTGCGGGCGATGACGCTGGCGGCCGATCCCGCCAAGGTCTTCGGCGGCCGGCCGCCACCGGCGAACATCGCCGAGCTTCTCCGTCGCGCGCGGCAAGTCGTGCAGCAGACCCGCCACGAGCTGCTCGGCGAAGCGCTCACGCCGCTTCGCGAGCGTTATGGCGCGGATGCGCTGGCGAGGCTCGACCATGCGCTCGACATCTATCTCGGCCGGGCTGTGGCCGAGTACCCGCATCCGAAGCAGCGGCCGGCCACCCTGTTCTTCCCCGGCCTCCCGCCGCGGCCGTTCTTCGAGCGCGAGGAATTCCCGTGGCTCAGCGGCTTCGAGGCCGCCACGGCCGATATCCGCGCGGAGCTCGAGGCCGTGCTGCAGACCCCCGCGGAGTTCAAGCCCTACGTCGACAAGGCGCCCGGCAGTGCCGACGCACGCTACTGGCAGGACGTGAATCGCTCGACGCGCTGGAGCACGTTCCGCCTGTTCAAGTCCGGCGCGAGCGTCGAGGACAACTGCCGCCGGTGTCCGCGCACCGTCGCGGCGCTGGAGTCGATCCCGCTCATGCGCGTGCCGGGCTTCTCGCCGGAAGCGATGTTCTCGGTGCTCGAGCCCCACACGCGGATACCGGCGCATCACGGCAGCGTGAACGGCCGCCTGATCGTCCACCTGCCGTTGATCGTGCCCGAGAACTGCGGCGGCCTGCGGGTTGCGGACGAGACCCGCGGCTGGCAGGAAGGCCAGTGCCTGGTGTTCGACGATTCGTTCGCCCACGAAGCCTGGAACGATTCGGAGCGGACGCGCGTCGTGCTCATCTTCGACATCTGGAATCCGCTATTGAGTGAGGCGGAAAAGGCCGGCTTCGCCGCCGCCCTCGAAGCCATGGGGCGTTTCAACTATGCAGCGCTCGGCGAGGCAGCCCTGAAAGACGGCTGAACTCGCGCCGTGCCGGTTCCACGAGCAGGCACTCCCGGTCTATTTACCATAATTGGAAAGAATCGACCTTTGCCGCCGTGGTGAGGGCGCGTACAATCCCTGCGGCAGACGTCGCACGGGAGGTGTGCATTGAGGGAACGTCTGAAACCCGGCTGCATCGCGGTCGCGGCCTGGTCCGTCGCGGCGCTCTCCTGCAGCGGCGATCCACCGGCGCATGGTCAGGGTCTCGGCGAGCCCGGCGATCCCATCGAGCTCGTCGTCGGCTATCAGCCCTACTACACCGAGGCCTGGTCGGCGGTCGTCGTCCGCGGCCTCGGCCTGCACGAGCGCTATCTGCCTCGCGGGTCCACGGTGGAGTTCCGCGTCGGTCTCAAGGGCGCGAGGATCCTCGTCGATGCGCTGCGCGCCGGCGAGATTCACGCCGCCTATCTCGGCATCGCGCCGGCCGTCACGGCGATCGGCGAGGCTGATGC
The DNA here is from genome assembly GCA_035524935.1 of Gammaproteobacteria bacterium. GTDB lineage: Bacteria > Pseudomonadota > Gammaproteobacteria > Steroidobacterales > JACDCP01 > JACDCP01. The sequence continues at coordinate 12,566 of DATLFD010000032.1, forward strand.
GGGCGACATGCGGGCGATCGCCGTCACCGGCCTCGCCTACGATCAGTGCAACATCCTCGTCGCGAGGGCCGATGCGCCCGCGTTCGGCGACGCGGCCGAGGCGCTGCGCTGGCTCGAGGGCCGGCGCCTGGCGATTCCTTCGGGCACCTGCGCGGATCTGTTCGCCCGGCGTATCCTCGACGCCGCGGCCGTCACGCCGAGCCTCATTCTCGATCAGAACATCGACGTCATCGGTCACGGCTTCGAGACCGGGGCGATCGACGCCGCCGCGGTCTGGGAGCCGGCCGCCTCGCGGCTCGTCGAATCCGGACTCGTCCGGCGGCTCGTCACGGGCGTGGCATACGATTGTCTCAGCGCGGGATTTCTCGTCGTGCGCGCCGACCTCGCGACCCGCCGCCCCGACGTCGTTCGCGCCTGGCTCGAGGCCGAGCTCGACGCGCAACTCGTGCTGGCGGATCCCTCGCGCCGCTCGCAGGTCATCGAGCTCGTCGATGCGCAGACGACCGGCTACTCGGCCGCGCAATTGCACCGCGCGCTCTATGGGCCCTACGCGGCAGACGCGGGCGGCAGCGATCCGCGCCTGGTCTATCCGTTCGCCTTCACGCCGCAGGTCACGAGCATGCTGCAGGGCGCCGCAGCCTGGCTGCTCGGTTCCGGCGATGCGGACCATCCGGCGCTGCGGCCGGAAGCCGTCGCCCCGGAGCCCGCCGATGCGTTGCTGCGCAAGCGCGGCCTGCACGCGCCCGTCGGCACGATTTCCGCAATCGATGTCCCGGCCAACGGGGTCGGGATTTGAGTCCGGCTTCGGACCTGTTCAGCCCGGTTGTTGAACGATCGCCGTCGGTCGAGCGGACAGCGCTCGCCGGCTTCATAGTGTCGACGGTGGTACTGCTCGCCACTGCGGTCCTGGCCTACTACTCGGCACAGGGTTTCATCGAGACCTCGCACAAAGTCTCGAACACGCACGAGATTCTCACCCGCATGGAGAACGTGTTCGCCTCCATGCAGACGGCGGTCGCGAGCCTGCGCGGCTACGTGATCACCGG
>DATLFD010000033.1:0-40510 GCA_035524935.1 Gammaproteobacteria bacterium
CGCCCCCGGAGGCGAATGCGACGCGCACCGAATCGAGCATGCCGTAAAGCAGAAACGCGGCCACGACCGACAACAGGGTCAGAACGGTGCGGGTCTTGCTGCGGAACAGCGCCGCCCAGATCAGGTGCAGATATTTCATGCGGCGCTCAGGCGACTCGCGCGGCCGCCTGCTCGACCAGCGTTCCCTTGTCGAGATGGAGAATCTGGCCGGCGTGGTCGGCCGCCTTGGGGTCGTGGGTCACCACGATGACGGTCTTGCCGTGTTCGCGTTTGAGGCGCTGCAACAGGTTCAGGACTTCCTCGGCCGAAGCGCGATCGAGATCCCCGGTCGGCTCGTCGCACACCAGCAGCACGGGGTCGGAGACGATTGCCCTGGCGATCGCGACGCGCTGCTGCTGGCCGCCCGAGAGCTCGCCCGGCTTGTGGCTTGCGCGATCTTCCAGGCCCACCAGCTCGAGCGCCACCGCCGCGTTGTGTTTGCGCCGCGATGCCGAAAGCCGGGTCAGCAACAACGGCAGCTCGACGTTTTTCTGCGCGCTGAGCGTCGGCATCAGATTGTAGAACTGGAATACGAAACCGACATTGGCGGCGCGCCACCGGGCGAGCTCACCGCTGCCCATTTTGTCGATGCGCTGGCCGCCCACCGTGATGCTGCCCCCGTTCGGGCTGTCGAGCCCGCCTATGAGATTCAGCAGCGTCGTCTTGCCGGACCCGGAGGGCCCCATCAGCGCCAGAAAGTCGCCCTCGGCGACCTCGAGGTCGATATGGCGCAGCACCTCGAGCTTTTCCCGGCCGCGCTGGTAAACCTTGCTGACATCGCGGATTTCGATCAGCTTGCCCATTCTGCCGTCCTTGCGATCACTTTCTTTTGCTCACGCCCGAACCGTCCCGCAGCTCAGCGGGCGGCTCATCGACCACGGTGTCGCCGGCCGCCACCCCCGCCGGCAAAAGGCGCAGATTACCGTAACTCTGCGCTGCCGGCGCGACGTTGCGCCGGCGCGCCGTATCGCCGTCGACGACGAAGATGACGCTGGCGCCATCACGCTCGACGATCGAGGAGGCCGGAACCAGCACGCCTTCCGGCGCGTCGTTCCGCTCCTCGCCTTCCTCGAGAAACGCCACCCTCACCCCCATGTCCGGCACGATGCGCGCGTCCTTCTCGTCTATGGCGATTCGCACCTGCACCGTCGCCTTGCTGCGGTCGGCGGTGGGAATGATGGCGATGACGCGGCCGGGAATGTTCCAATCGGGGTAGGCGTCCAGAACCGCGCGCACCGGCATGTCCGGCTCGACCCGGTTGATATATGCCTCGTTCACGTCGACCTCGATCTCCAGGGATTCCATGTCGACGATCGTGCCGACCCCGGTGCGGGTGAACCCCCCGCCGGCCGAGAGCGGCGAAATGATCTCGCCGACCTGTGCGGCCTTGGCGACGACCACCCCCGCGAACGGCGCACGCACCACCGTGTAATCGAACAGCACCTGCGCCACTTCGACCTGGGCCTCCGCCGCCGCAGCCTGACGCTGTTGCGAATGAACCTGCGCCTCCAGCGTCGCCACCTGCGTGCGTGCCTGCTCGAGCGCCTGCCGAGACACCAGGCCGCGTTCCACCAGGTCCTGCTGCCGTTCGAGGTCGCGTTGCGCCTGCGCCAGTTGCGCGCTGCCCTGATCCACCAGTGCCAGCGCCGCCGCTGCCTGCGCCTGCGCGGCATTGAGCTCGGCTCTGTACGCGCTGTCCTCCAGCCGTGCCAGGATCTGCCCCTGCTCGACCTGCTCGCCTTCCTCGATCAGCACGGCTGTCAGGGTACCGGTGATCTGCGCCGAAACGGTTGCCTGCCGTCGTGCGGTGATATAGCCGGTCGCTTCCAGCACGGCCGTCCGGCCGGTTGCCGTGCTGGTCGCCACCGCCCTCGCCGTCCGCACCTCGATCGACCTGTCCGGCCACAGCCACCAGCCGAGCACGGCCGCGGCGACCAGCGCTGCCGCCATGCCGGCAATCCACGGCCACCGCCGAGGATGGCGCATTTCGTCCCGCTCCCCGCGGTCGATGCGCAACTCCTCGAGCAGGTCGCCATTTTTCATGCTTCACTCCCGGTGCCGGGTTTCGGTTATTCCCCCCAGGTGCCGGGTTCCGGATATTCGGTTATTTGAAACGTGCCACCGTAATTCGGGACCGCATTTCTCGAAATAACCGAATATCCGGAACCCGGCACCGTAACCGAACGGTGCCACCTCGCGCGGGCACCGTAGCACGCTATCCGTTACGCTTCGCATCCATGACGCTCATCGACATCGGCGCCAACCTCACGCACCACGCCTTCGACACCGATCGCGATTCCGTGATCTCTCGGGCCCGGGATGTCGGCGTCGGCGTCATGATCGTGACCGGCAGCACCGTCGAGGTCAGCCGCAAGGCGCTTGCGCTCGCGCGCGCGCATCCGCGTATTTTATACGCGACAGCGGGCATACATCCGCATCATGCCGGTCAAGCACCGGCCGATGCGAGCGAAGTTCTCCGCGCTCTCTACCGGAGTCAGGAAACGGTCGCGATCGGCGAATGCGGTCTCGATACTTTCCGCAACTTCAGCACACCTGACGATCAGGAGCGCGTCTTCCGCAGCCAGCTCGAGCTGGCTTGCGAGTTGAAGGCGCCCGTGTTCCTGCACCAGCGCGACGCACACGAGCGATTCATGAGCATCCTGCGCGAGTACGCTCCGCGATTGCCGCGCGCCGTGGCGCATTGCTTTACGGGCAATGCCCGCGAGCTCGAGGACTGTCTCGCGCTCGGTTTGTATATCGGCCTCACCGGCTGGATCTGCGACGAGCGGCGCGGCGCGCACCTGCGATCTCTTGTCGGCCGCATACCCGCGGACCGGCTCATGATCGAAAGCGACGCACCGTACCTGCTGCCGCGCGACCTCGAGCCCCGGCCGAAGTCGCGCCGCAACGAGCCCGCCCACTTGCCGCACGTGCTCGCCGCCGTGGCGGCAGGGGCGCAGCGCGACATCGAGACGCTGGCGCGCGAAACGACCACAAACGCGCGCCGCTTCTTCGCCCTCGACGCCCTCATATAAATGACATAAAGATAAGTTTATAAGCTATTGGTGTAAAAAGAGAATGGCGGATGCTTGGAGCGCACGTGAGGCCCGCTGTCGGCTGCCTGACGCCTTCAGGCGCGGTGTTCGCAGTTCCTCCGATCAAGGGAGTATCGGGGAGCGACTCGGAGGAACTGCGGACACCGCGCACCGCGCAACATGGCAAGAGGGATCAACATTCCGGTAAGGTACCCCCCGACCGACCAGGAAACGAGGTAGACGCAATGGATACCGGAAAGCTTCGCAAATTCGTCGACGGGATCTGGGATGATTCCATCGTGCCCGAGCTTTCCGAATACGTGAAAATTCCCAATAAGTCGCCGCTTTTCGACCCCGACTGGGAGCAGCACGGCTACATGGACGATGCCGCGCAACTGATGGAGAACTGGTGCCGCGCGCAGAACGTCGCCGGCCTCACCGTCGAGATCGTGCGGCTGCCGGGGCGCACGCCGCTGCTGTTCGCAGAGATTCCCGGCCAGTCGGACGATACAGTGCTGCTGTACGGCCACATGGACAAGCAGCCCGAATTCACCGGCTGGGCCGAGGGGCTTTCGCCCTGGAAGCCGGTCATACGCGACGGCAAGCTGTACGGCAGGGGTGGCGCCGATGACGGCTACGCGGTATTCGGATCGCTGACGGCCATCCGCGCGCTGCAGGAACAGCACATCCCGCACGCCCGTTGCGTCGTGGTCATCGAAGCCTGCGAAGAGAGCGGCAGCTACGATCTGCCGTACTACATCGAGGCGCTCGAGGACCGCATCGGCACACCGAGCCTCGTGATTTGCCTAGACGCGGAATGCGGCAACTACGAGCAACTCTGGTGCACGACCTCCCTGCGCGGCAACCTGGTGGGCACGCTGCGCGCGCGGGTGCTCACTGAGGGGGTCCATTCCGGCGCTGCGAGCGGCATCGTCCCTTCGAGCTTCCGCGTGATCCGGCACGCGCTCGACAAGCTCGAAGACGCCGGCAGCGGCAGGATACGCCTGGACGCTCTGCATGCCGATGTACCCGCCGAGCGGCTGGCCCAGGCCCGCGCGGCCGCGGAAGTGCTCGGTGACATGGTGTTTCGCAAGTTCCCGTGGGCCGGCGCGACCGTTCCCCTCACGGACGACGTCCTGGAGCTCGTGCTCAACAACACATGGCGGCCGACGCTCAGCGTCACCGGCGCCGACGGAATCCCGGCCCTGGGCAGTGCCGGCAACGTGCTGAGGCCCGAAACCGCGCTCAAGCTGTCCTTCAGGTTGCCCCCGACCTGCCCGCCCGGGCCGGCCGGGGCGGCCGTCAAGGCCGCGCTTGAAACCGATCCGCTGCTCGGCGCGGAAATGTCCTTCAAGCTGGAGTCGGCGATGGGCGGCTGGAGCGCGCCGCCTGTCGCGCGCTGGCTGGAAGCGTCGATGCAGGCGGCATCGCGGGAATTTTTCGGCGCCGATGCCATGTACATGGGCACCGGCGGCAGCATTCCGTTCATGGGCATGCTCGGCGAGAAGTTTCCCGACGTGCAGTTCCTGGTAACGGGCGTGCTGGGGCCGCATTCCAATGCCCACGGCCCGAACGAATTCCTGCACATCGGCAAAGGCAAGAAGGTTACCGCCTGCGTGGCGCGCGTCGTCGCCGATCACCACGCGCGGCTGGAAAAGAAAGCGGCATGAGGCCGGGGACGTGACGCGCCATTGACGGCGCAGGCCGAATGAATTCGGCCCGACCGCGCCCATCGCGATTGTCACCGAGAGACGACCGGTGCGCGGTTGCCTGCGCGACGCTCGTGAGCGACGCAGGTCAAATGAATTCGGCCACCCACAGAATATCATGAGCTGGGATTTCGACACGCTGATGCTGTCGCGCATCCAGTTCGCCTTCACGATCGCCTTTCATATCCTGTTTCCGACCCTGACCATCGGGCTTGCCGCCTATGTCGCGCTGCTCGAGGGTCTCTGGCTCAAGAGCCGCGACGACGCCTACCGTCGCGAGTGCATCTTCTGGGGCCGGGTCTTTGCGCTCGGCTTCGGCATGGGTGTCGTTTCCGGGGTCGTGCTTTCGTACGAAGTCGGCACGAACTGGAGCGGATTTTCCAGAATCGCGGGCAACATCGTCGGCCCGTTGATGATGTACGAGGTGCTGGCTGCTTTCTTTCTCGAGGCGGGCTTTCTGGGCGTCATGCTGTTCGGCTGGAACCGGGTCGGGCCGCGCCTGCATTTTCTCGCGACGCTGATGGTCGCCACCGGCACGTTCTTCTCCGCGTTCTGGATCCTGGCGGCGAATTCATGGATGCACACGCCCGCCGGCTTCGAGCTGCGCGACGGTATTTTCCATGCCGAAAACCGGCTGGAGGCCATTTTCACCCCGTCCTTCCCCTATCGCCTCGCGCACATGCTGCTTGCGTCGTACGTGACGACGGGCTTCGTGATCGCTGGAATCTCCGCCTGGTATCTACGGCGCGGGCAGCATCCGCGCGCCGCGCGTCGCGGCATCAACGTGGCACTGATCAGCCTCGCGTTGCTGGTGCCGTTGCAGATCGTCGTCGGTGACCTGCACGGGCTCGTGGCCTACGAGCACCAGCCCACCAAGGTGGCAGCCATCGAAGGCGACTGGAAGACGGCTCGCGGCGTGCCGCTGCTGTTGTTCGCGTGACCGGACACTGAAGCCGAGCGTAACCGCTTCGAGATCGGCATCCCGCGCGGCGCGAGCCTGCTGCTCGAGCACAGCCAGGACGGCGACGTGCCCGGACTCGACGAGGTGCCGCGAGAAGACCGGCCCAACGTGCCGCTCGTTTTCTTCTCCTTCTGTGTCATGGTCGGCATCGCGTTGATCATGCTCGTGCTCGCCTGGACCGGCGCCTGGCTGCTCCGCCGGGGTACTCTCGAAACATCGCCCCGTTTTCTGCGCCTGCTGGTCTGGGCATCGCCGCTCGGACGTGCTCAAGCGCGAGCGCCGCACGCAGCAATCCCTGCCGTTCTATCTCAGCATCCTGCTGTTCCTGCTGTCCTATGCCGGCCTGGTCATCAGCATCTGGCCCTACATCGTGCCGCGCGCCGTCACGATCTGGGAGGCGGCAGCGCCGGCGGCCACTCAACTGTTCTCGCTGATCGAATACCTGGTGTTCCTGCCGCTCGTGATCGGTTATACCTGCATGGCTTATCGGGTCTTTCGCGGCAAGGTGCGTCCCGGCGACGGCTATCATTGATGCGACCACGCTGGCGCCGGCTCGCGTGGTTCGTCGCGTTGTACATCGCGTCGCTGGCCGCTCTCGCCGTCGCCGTCTGGCTGTTGCGGCGGCTCATGACGTCGCTCTAGCGGACCCCCGTCTCCGCGCCGGGAGGACCGAAACGTCAGTCGCCGTGCCCGCGGGTCGCGGCGCGCATCACCCGCTGCCAGTGCGGATAGAAGGCTTCGGTGATGCGTTCGGCCGTGCCGGCAGTCCCGCCGAATTCCACTTCGAGCGCCTCGACCGTCGTGACCGCGCGCGGGATGCCCTTCGTGAACCGGCCTCTCGATGTGAAAGCGATGCGGCCGCTGACGGGCACGTCACGCACGAGCGACTTCACGGCCGCAACCCGATCGTAGAGCGCGCTCTGCGGATTGTGAAACGTATAGCGCCGCTTGCCGTCGATCACCGCCCACTCGTTCATGCGGTCGCTGCCGAAGATGACGCCGCTCACGTCCTTGACGTCGAGCACGAGCAATCCGCGCGCAGTCAGGAGCAGGTAATCGAGCCAGATCTGCCCGCCCATGCCGTCCGGCACGAGGATGGCCGACGCGGCCTCGGCGCTGATCGCCTTGAGCACCCGCTGCAACTGGCGCCGGCTGCGCGTCGCACGCCACCAGAGAAACCAGGCGAGGCATCCCAGCCCGACCGCCCCCGCTGACGGCACGATCCATACCAGCGCGGGCGTCCAGTTAGAGAAAGCGTTCATCTATACCCGCAACGCATTGATATTCATAACTTTCAGTCACGCTTCGCTGCGCCCCGCCGGTCAGGCGGCCGAACATAGCACACAGCGAGCACCCGGGGCATCAATCCGCGATACGCGCGACTGCGCGGCTATGCCGCGCAATACGAAAGCGCCGACCATCGCCGCCGCCACGGCGTCCGCGTCCTCGCGGCCGACCCAGGCGAAGACGCTCGGCCCGCTGCCGGAAAGCGACCCTCCGAGCGCGCCTGCGGCGCGGCCTGCTGCCATGACTTCGGCGAAACCGTCGACGAGCCCGGCCCGTTGCGGCTCGATGAGCACGTCATCGAGAGCCCGCGCGATGAGCGCCAGATTGCCGGCATAACAGCCGGCAATGAGACCGCCGAGATGGGCGGCCTGCATGACGGCAGACGACAGCGCGCATTGCGGCGCAAGCAGGGCGCGCGCTTCGCGCGTCGCGACCGCGAGCGCGGGGGTGACGAGCACGCAGCGCAGCGCATTCGGTACCGGCACGCGCTCGACCAGCACAGGCTCCCCGGCCAGCGCCAGCACGAGGCCGCCGAACAGGCTCGGCGCGACGTTGTCGAGGACCTCCGCGCCGGTCGCAGCGGCCTCGCCGGCCAGGGCGAAGGCAAGCAGATCGTGCCGAGAGTAAGGTTCGCCGAGCAATGCGTTGGCGGCCACGACGGAGGCCACGGCCGATGCGCCCGAGCCACCCATGCCGGAACCGACGGGTATGCCCTTTTCGATCTCGATATCGAGACCGAATTCGATGCGGGCAGCTCGCGCGAGCTCGAGCACGCCGCGTCCCGCGGCATTGCGCTCGGGATCGCGCGGCAGCTCGCCGGCGACGCCGCTGATTCGGGTGATGCGCACGCCCGCGCGCGGCGAGCGCCGCACGGTGACCTGGTCGCAGGGTCCGGCGAGCGCATGGCCGAGAACGTCGAAACCTACGGCGACGTTGCCCACGCTCGCGGGGGCGACGGCTTTCGCCGTGTCGAGCGACACAGGTTCAGTTCTCGCTTTCGGACAATGCCGCGAACGCGCGTTGAGCCGTCCGAACCGGATTGCGGCCCAATATATTCCCAAGCGGGAACGGACCCGCAGATCGGGCAAATGGAGATTCCCGGAGCGTGGGACGCCCCGTCATCAGGCAGGGAAGAGATCGCGGCCGACGGCTGCCGGCCGCGAGGACGTCAGAAGCGCCTCGGCCGGCGTTCGGCGCGCTCTCTCGCCTCATTGATCCTGAGGCTGCGTCCGCCGAACTCCTGACCATTCAACGCCTCGATCGCGGCGTCGGCATCGCCGCCTTCCATCTCGACAAAGCCAAAACCGCGTGGCCGGCCGGTGTCACGATCCGTGATCAGCTTCACCGATTGGACACTGCCGTACTGGGCAAACAACTGGCGAATGTCGTCTTCCGACGAACCGAACGGCAGATTGCCCACATAAATCGTCTTCATTTCAACTCCAGCAGAACATGATTGCGCGGCCGTCAGCGGAGGTCTCACGACGCTACGGTTCTGGCCTGACTTTACGATCGTCCCCCGGCACGTCCCCTTACGGGTCGTTCCGCAGCATGAATGAAACCATTGGCCGTGCAGGAACGCAAGAAAAAAAAGCGCGCGCAGGCGAGCGGTTTCGCGACCGCTCGGCGGCTGCCGCGAGCCGGTGGCGGGACCGCCGCCACAGCGCCGTCCGCACGAATTTTCAGCGCCTCCGGCTACAGGCTACGCCATTGCGATAGAATGGCGACCGACGAGGCAGGCACGGCCATGACCAAGCTGTTCGTATTCACCGCAGACCAACCGGAGGCGCGCAAGGCGCTGGACGCCTCCGTCATCAGTCCCGTCGAGCGCGGCCGCGTGCTCGGCAGCTTCAGCGACGCGAGCTATCCCGAGCTCATCGAAATCGAGCGCCGCGGACGCGGCTTCTACGCCTGGGGCGTGCCGCCCGGTGCACACAATGTCGCCAACTGGATGTACATGAGCACGGGCGACTATGTGCTCGTAGCCTACGATGACGCGTATCGCTATTTCGCCAAGGTGCTCGGCCGCTACGAGAGCGCGCGTGCCGCAACGGCGATCTGGGGAGAGCCGCCACAGGGCGAGAACGTGCGCGAGTTCCTGTTTTTTCTATCCGAGCCGATACCTATTTCGCTGCCGGTCGAAGAATTGCAGGATTACCTTCCGCTGCGCCTGAAACCGTTCGGCAAAATAGCGGAAGGCCGCCTCGACCGCATCGAGGACGAGTTCGGCTCACTGGAGCGGTTCGTGCGCAAGTGCGTGCTGAACAAGTCGGTCGGCGGACCGATCCTCGATGTGAGCGGACTTATCCACGTCGCCGAGCAACAAGCCGCCAAACTCAAGTCGAGCGACCCTGAAAGCGCGAAAGCGGCACGCCGGCAGATGTTCGAGATACTCATCCGGCGGCGCGGTCATCCGCGATTCCGCAACGCCCTGCTCGATGCGTACGAGCGCAAATGCGCGATCACGAGCTTCGATGCGCCGGACGCGCTCGACGCCGCCTACATCATTCCGTATCGCGGCAAGTTCACCCATCATCCGTCGAACGGGCTGCTGTTGCGGGCGGACATCCACACTATCTTCGATCTCGGCAAGATCGCCGTCGACACGCGCAGCATGACGGTCGTGGTGTCCGACGAGCTCAGGGAGACCAACTACCGCCTGCTGGCGGGGCGTCCGCTGCGTTTTCCGAAGCAGCCGGCATACCGGCCGAGCACCGACGCACTCGACGTCCACCGCAAGCTCGCCGGTCTCTGAGGCGCTGCCGCGCCCTGCGCAATGCGTTAAATCAGCCACTGAGCCAGTGCGCCGACGCCGTAGGCCGCCGCGCAAGCCACGCCGCCGATGGCCAACACTTCGGTGACGCTGCGCCATGAGCGCTTTCCTGAAATCCGGCTGCGCACCACGCCGGTGACGAACAGCGCAAGGGCCGCGAGGACGACGGCCACCTCGAAAACCGTGACACCGGCGGGCCGCGGCAACAGGTAGGCAAGCAGCGGCACGGCGCCGGCGGCGGCGAAGGCGGCGCCGGTCGCAAACCCGTGCCGCAACGGTTGCTCGCGGTCGACCGAGGCGCCGGTCTGCTCGAGCTCGGCTTTCAGGCCCAGATAGTTGCTGGCACCCATCGAGATACCGTCGGCCACGAGATTGGCGATGCCGAGGATCAGGCCGATCGCTGGCTCCAACGCCGCGCCGGTTGTTCCGGAGACGATCGCCAGGGTCGTGACGACACCGTCCAGGGCGCCATAGACGATGTCGCGCAGGTAGTGGCCGATTCCGCTGTCCGGTCTGCCCGGTGCGCTGCCGCTCGAGCGAGTTTTCTGCTGAATCAATCGCTGTCCGCCTGGAGGGTCGCGCTTGCCGGAACTCGCATCATTGATGGGTGGTGGGCCGTGCAGGGATCGAACCTGCGACCAATAGATTAAAAGTCTACTGCTCTACCAACTGAGCTAACGGCCCGAAAGACGAAGGATCCGCCGGCGACGCGGTTCCGGGGCGGCGAATGTTAACATTTGCGAACTTCTAAATCCCGTAACGGCTTGCGTTCTGCGAGCCAGCCGCCAGGACATATTCTTAATCGACCGTTCAGAAGTAGCGTGTCGGGTCGGGAATTCCGATCGATGCGAAGCCCGCGCTGCGCAGTCGGCACGAGTCGCAGGTTCCACAGGCGCGGCCGGCAGCATCTGCGCAGTAACAGGACACGGTGAGCGAGTAATCGACCCCGAGCTCGCGCCCTCTCTCGATGATTTCCCCCTTTGTCATCGCGATGAGCGGCGCGTGAATGCGAAATCCGACACCCTCGACGCCGGCGCGCGTCGCCAGATTCGCCAGCTGCTCGAACGCTGCGACGAACTCCGGCCGACAGTCCGGATAGCCCGAGTAATCGACTGCGTTGACACCGATGAAGATATCGCGCGCAGCGAGGATCTCGGCCCAGCCGAGGGCGAGCGAGAGGAACAGCGCATTGCGCGCCGGCACATAAGTGACCGGGATCCCGGATGTCGGCGTCCGCGGTACATCGATGCGCGAGTCCGTCAGGGCAGAACCGCCGATCCCTGCGGTGTCTATGCGCATGATGCGATGTTCGGCCACCTGCAGGTGCTCGGCGACGCGCCGCGCAGCATCCAGCTCGGCCGCGTGGCGCTGCCCGTAGTCGACGCTCAGCGCGTGACACACGAACCCCTCATGACGCGCGACGGCAAGCGCCGTCGCGGAATCGAGACCGCCGGAGACGAGCGCGACTGCGTTCGGAGCATTCACGATGTCAACGCCCGGGCACGTCACCCCAGATCAGCTTGTGAAGCTGCACCTGGAAGCGCACCGGCAGCTCGTCGGCGAGGATCCAGCCGGCGAGCGTCACCGCATCGAGCTGCTGCCAACTCGGCGAAAAGAGCACTTCACAACGATCGGCCAGTTTATTCTCGTCGAGCATGCGCTTTGACCATTCGTAATCTTCGCGGTCGCAGATGACGAACTTGACGGCATCCTCCGGCCGCAGCACGGCGAGATTACCGATGAGATTGCGATCCGATTCTCCGGATCCCGGCGTCTTGAGATCGATGACGCGAACCACGCGAGGGTCGATTGCATCGACGGCCAGCGCGCCGCTGGTCTCGATGGATACGCGGTAGCCCGCGTCGCACAAGCGAGTCAAAAGCGACAGGCAGTTTTTCTGCGCCAGTGGCTCACCGCCGGTGACGCAGACATGACGGACGCGGTGCCGCCCGACCTCCGCCAGCACCTGGGCGCATGACCGCCATTCGCCGCCGTGGAACGCGTATGCGGTATCGCAATAACGGCAGCGCAGCGGGCAGCCGGTGAGGCGCACGAATACCGTCGGCCAGCCGACCGATTGCGCCTCGCCCTGCAGGGACAGGAAGATTTCCGTGACGCGCAATCGGTCCGCGGCAGGCAAGTCGGTTCTCGCGACAGTTGCGGTTCGTCTGGTCATGCAGGGGTCGCCGGTGCGGCGCAGGGCCGAATTCATTCTGCCAGCCGATACATTCGGCCGGCCGCGCGGTACGCCTTTGCGATGGCGATTCGAGCAGTGCGCAATTCTCGGCGCTGGCTCCTGAGGAAATGATGCCACATGGCGGGTTGAAACCCGCCCTACGGGGCACGTGATGCCACATGGCGGGTTGAAACCCGCGCTATGGGGCGGGTGACGGACCGCTACGCCGTCAGTGCCCTTCGCGCTCCATCTGCGCGAGCCGCTGCTCCGCGAGGCGCGCCGCGGTCTTGTCCGTGTACTCGCTGGTGACGCGCGACAGCGCGGCACGTGCATCGTCCCACTGCCCGAGCTCGTAGTTGCAGAAGCCGATCTTGAGCAGCGCGTCCGGTATTTTCTGCGAACGCGGGAATTGTCCGATGACCTTCTCGAATTCCGGCAGGGCCTCCGCGAACTGGCGAGTCACGTAATAGGTCTCGGCATACCAGTACTGCGCATTGTCCGCGCGGTCGCTCTCGGGATAGGCGCTGAGGAACTGTCGGAAACCGTTGCGCGCATCATCGTAACGGCCTTCCTTGAGCAACTCGAGCGCCGCCTGGTAGTTGCTCAGCTCACTGCCGCCCGGCACCGGAAGTTGCCCGGTGGGGCCGGCGCTCGACGCGGACGACGGCACGCCGCGCGATTCGAGCGCCTGCAACCGCTTATCGACGTCGAGATACAGGTCACGCTGCCGTTCGCCCGAGCTCTCGACGTTATGGCGCAGCTCCTCGATCTCGCCGCGCATCTGGCGCTGCGCTTCCTCGATCCCCTGCACCTGCCGCGCCAGGTTGAGCAGGCTTTGATTGTCCAGCACCCGCTCGATACGCTGCATTCGCGACTCCAGGTCTCGCAGGCGGATCTCGACCGGATCCTCCTCCTCGGGACCGAAGGTGCCGCAGCCGCCGACTGCAGCGACGAACGTCACCAGGAGCCACGGTGCCGGGTTTCGGTAATTCGGTATTTTCCCCCGTTTCATCCGGATAGCACCTGTTGAATCATCGAAACCTCGTACCGGCCAGCGACCGTAATAACCGGATTTCCGAACCCCGGCACCCTACGGATAGACGATTTCCGTGCGCCGGTTTTCAGCCCACGCCTGCTCGTTGCTCTCGAAGACCTGGGGGCGTTCCTCGCCGTAGCTCACCGTGCTGATCTGGCCGGCGGAGGCGCCCTGGATGAGCAGCCGCTGCCTGACCGCCTGCGCGCGGCGCTCGCCGAGGCCGATATTGTACTCGCGCGAGCCGCGCTCGTCGGTATGGCCCTCGAGCCGCACGGCGATATCGGAATTATCGGCCAGATAACGCGCGTGGGCCGCGATGATCGGCTCGAACTCGGCGCGGATGGCGTCGCTGTCGAAATCGAAATGGATGATGCGTTGCTCGATCAGGTCCGCGTCCACGTCGCTGACATCGCCGAATTCGCTGCCCGGCTGCACCCGGTCGCGGTCGATTCCAGTGCCCCGCCTTTCCTCGTCCTCGATGAAGTCGTCGGCCTCGTCGGCGGTCGGCACCGCGTCTTTGCCGCCGCAAGCCACGAGCAGCCCGGCGGCCGCGACAACCATCAAGCATCGGTTTGTTTGCATGGACTTTTCCTGGGTGCGCGAAAGTGCACGTTTTTACCATAAATCCCGCCGCCGGGCCACGCGCGGGCGGGCCCGGCATGGGCGGCCAGCGCGGATCATGGCGGGAATGGTGACCAAACCGGCTCGCGAACATCGCCCTCGTCCGATGCGATGCGCTGGCGGACCTGGCCGTCCACGGAGACCGTCGCCAGCACGCCTTTGCCGTCCTCGCGCGTCGCATAGATGATGGTATTGCCGTTCGGAGCGAAGCTCGGCGACTCGTCGAGCCGCCCGTCCGTCAGCACCTGCAGCGTGTTGCGCACCGGATCGATCAGCGCGATCCGGTAGCTCCCGCGATCGTTGTGCACCACCGCGATCTCATCCGAAGCCGGAGACAGCCGGGGGCGGGCGTTGTAATTACCCTCGAAAGTCAGGCGCTTCGCCTGCCCGCCCAGCGCGCGCACGCGATACACCTGTGGGCCGCCGCTGCGGTCGGAGGTAAAGACGAGGCTGTCGCCATCCGCCGACCAGTCGGCCTCGGTGTCGATGGCGGGACTGTCGGTCACCCGGCGCAGCTCCCGGCTGGCGAGATTCATCACCCAGATGTCCAGGTTGCCTTCCGGATCGGACAAGGTCATGGCAAGGCTGCGGCCGTCCGGCGAGAACGCCGGCGCGCCGTTCACCCCCGCGTGCGCGGACACGCGCAACCGTTCGCCCGTGCGCAAAGTCTGCACGTAGATAGACGACGCGTCGCCCTCGAAGGACACGTAGGCGAGCCGCCGGCCGTCCGGCGCCCAGGCCGGTGAAAGTATGGAGGCCGGCGACTCCGTGATGATCGACGGGTTCTCGCCGTCTGCATCCGCGACGATGAGCTTGTAGCGCCGCGACGGCCCGCTGCCCTCGACGCTGACGTAGGCGATACGGGTGGAGAACGCGCCGGGTATTCCGGTCAGCTCCTCGAAGATCATGTCGCTGACCTTGTGGGCGGACGCGCGCAATGCGGTGCCCGTTGAAGGCAGCCGAAAGCCCAGGAGCTGCTCGCCGCGAAACACGTCGAAGACCTGGAACTGGATGGTGTAAGCGTCGTCGGACTCGGGTATCAGCCGGCCGATCACGATCACGTCGGTACCGAGCAGGCGCCAGTCCCCGAAATCGACGTCGTTGCCGGCGGTCGGGCGCTCCAGCATGTCGCCGCGGGCCATGGGCGCGAAGCGGCCGCTGCGCTCGAGATCGGCGGCGACCACGCCGGCGACGTCCAGCGGCTCGTCCGCGCTGCCGCTCCAGCCGAATGGCACTACGGCTATGGGCACGGCACGCGCCACCCCCTCGGTGATGACGATACGCAGCTCCGCCTGCGCCGTACCAGTTACCAACGCGCACAGCGCGACCAGGGACAGTTTCAAATGCATACTCCGACTCACCATCGCTATTACGAATCCGGTTGAAATATCAGTTGCAGATTACGCTCGAACAGGTCCGGGTCCGGTGGACGCGGCAGCGGCGAAGCCCGGTGCACCGCCGCTTCGATGGACCGTATCACGGCGGCGTCGCCGTTGCAGGCGCCGATTCGCACATCGGTCACGTCTCCGCTCGGAATCTGTGTCACGTGCACTTCGCACTCGAGTCCCGGCTGCGCGCTCGGAGGCTTGATCCACTGGCGCTGGATATGCTGCCGGATCAGCAATCTGTATTGCGCTGCCATGGGTGACGACTGCAGTGCGGCAAGCTGCTGCTCGGCCTCGATTTCGTTGCGCAGTGCCGCTTCCGCAGCCGCTTTCCTGCGAGCCTCTTCGGCCTCCCGGCGCAGACGCTCCTGCTCCAAACGTTCCTCCTCGAGCCGCGCGAGCTGCGCCTCCTCCTCCTTGCGCTGGCGCTCGAGCTCGGCGAGTTGCTCGCGCTCGGCCTCCTGCTGCCGGCGCAGCTCCGCCTCCTGTTCCGCTGCCTCCTGGCGGTCACGTTCCGCCTGGGCCTCGCGCTCGGCATCGAGCGTGGCCTGGCGCTCGCGCTCGGCCGCCTGGTCGGCTTCCCGTTGCTGCTGCTCGGCGAGCGCCGCTTCCCGCTGGTCGCGAAGCTCCTCGAGCCGGCGTGCTTCCTCCTCCTGCTCGCGGCGGGCCTGCGCGGCCTCTTCGCGCGCGCTCTGCTCCTCGGCCTCCTGCTCGCGCAGGGCCTCCTGATCGGCTTCCTCGAGCTTGCGTATCTCCTCTTCGATACGGCCCGCATCCACGACCGTCGCCTCGATCGCGTCCTGTGCCGCGGGCGCATCGGCGAAAAGGGGATCGCGGAAAAAGCTCACGGTGACCACGGCGAGCAGGAAGCCATGCAGCGCGGCAGACCAAAGGAGCGCGATGCGATGCTGTTTGAGAAAGCTCAACAATGGACACGAATCCCCGTCACTCGCGGATGACCTCCGGCTCGAACAGCGGATCGGTGATGATGCCGACCTTCTCGGCGCCGGCCTGCTGCAGGAGCACCATGGCGCGCACGACACGTCCATGTGTCACGCTCTCGTCCGCCTTGACGAGCACCGGCGTGCCGGGTGTCCGCCGCAGCACCGCAGCGGCGCGCGCCACGACGGTGGCCGGCTCGATGCGCTCTTCCTCGTCGCTGCCGACGTTCAGATACAGGCCGCCTTCGCTGTCCACGCTCAGCACGAGCGGCTCGCTATCTTTGACGAGATCCTCGTCCAGCGGTTCAGCGGCCGCATCGGGCAGCTCGACCTCGATGCCCTGGGTAAGCAGCGGCGCCGTCACCATGAAGATGATCAGCAGCACGAGCATGACGTCGATATAGGGCACCACGTTGATCTCGCCCATCAGTCGGCGCTTCTTGACTCCCCTGGCCATCATTGCACCTGCGCCGCGCGCGGATGCGCGTGCCTTTGCAGTATGGTGGAGAATTCCTCGGTGAAGGTGTCGTAGCGGATCTCCAGCCGGCTCACCTGATCGGCGTAGCGGTTGTAGGCGATGACGGCGGGAATGGCGGCGAACAGACCCATGGCAGTGGCCACCAGCGCCTCGGCGATGCCCGGCGCAACCAGCGCGAGGGTCGCGGACTGCACGTTGCCGAGGCCGATGAACGCATTCATGATGCCCCACACGGTGCCGAACAGCCCGACGTAGGGGCTCGTCGAGCCGACCGTCGCGAGCATCGCGAGATTGTGCTCGAGCCGGTCCATCTCGCGCATCTGCGAAACGCGCATGGCGCGCCGCGCGCCGTCGATCATCTGCTCGATCTGCAGTCCGCCCTGCTTGCGCAGACGCCCGAACTCACGGTAACCCGACTCGAAAATCCCTTCGATGCCGTGCGGCGAGCGTTCCCCCGTGCTGATGCGCCGGTACATCGCCGACAGATCACCGCCCGACCAGAAGGTGCTCTCGAAGCGGTCGGCCGAGGCGTGCGCATTGTTGAGCACGCGTCGCTTGTGGATGATCACCGCCCAGGACGCGATCGACGCGAGCAGGAGCAGCACGAGCACGAGCTGCACGACGAGGCTCGCTCCCATGATCAGGTGAACTAACGACAGGTCCGTGGTCATCGACTGATCTCCGCGAAAAGTGACTCCGGCAGGGGCCGCGGCCGGAAGCTGTCGGCGTCGAGGCACGCCGCCCGAGTCTTGCCGTGGCACAGCAGCTCGCCGTCCGGCGAGCCTCGATATACGTCCTGGGCGAACGTGAAGCTGGTGCGCGTGCTGCCCGCGACCTCCGCCGTGACGTTCAGCAGATCATTGAAACGGGCCGGCCGACGGTAGCGGATTTCGGCCGAGACGATGACGAACAGGATCCGGTCCTGCTCGAGCAATCGATCCTGCTCGACGCCGCGTGCGCGAAGCCACTCGGTGCGCGCGCGCTCCATGAACTTCAGATAATTGGCGTAGTACACGACGCCGCCATTGTCGGTGTCTTCGAAATAGACGCGCACCGGCCAGCTGAAACGCGTGTCCGGGCTCATTCGCCGTCGCCGAACAGCGCCGCGGTCTGCCCGCTTGCAGGTGCCGGCAGTCCGAAATGGAGCCAGGCGCTGCGCGTCGCCATGCGGCCGCGCGCCGTGCGCATCATGAAGCCCTGCTGGATCAGGTACGGCTCGAGCACGTCCTCGATGGTGCCGCGCTCCTCGCCGACCGCCGCGGCGAGGCTTTCGATTCCCACCGGCCCGCCGTCGAATTTCTCGATGAGGGTCAGCAGGAGCTTGCGATCCATGGTATCGAAGCCGTGCGGATCGACCTCGAGCATGTCCATGGCGGCCGTGGCTATGCCCTCGTCGACGCGGCCGTCGGCGCGCACCTCGGCGTAATCGCGCACGCGCCTCAGCAGGCGGTTGGCGATACGTGGCGTGCCGCGCGAGCGGCGCGCGATCTGCGCGGCGCCACCCGTATCGATCGACAGCCCGAGAATCGCCGCGGAGCGGCGCACGATCTGCGCGATCTCGCCGGCGTCGTAGAAGTCGAGCCGCTGCACGATGCCGAACCGGTCACGCAGCGGTGAAGTGAGCAGGCCGGCACGCGTGGTGGCGCCGACCAGGGTAAACGGCGGCAGGTCGAGCTTGATGGAACGGGCGCCCGGTCCCTCGCCGATCATGATGTCGAGTTGGAAGTCCTCGAGCGCAGGATAAAGCACTTCCTCGACGATCGGGCTCAGACGGTGGATCTCGTCTACGAACAACACGTCCTTCGGCTCGAGGTTCGTCAACAGTGCGGCGAGATCGCCGGGCCGCTCGAGGACCGGCCCGGACGTCTGGCGCAGGTTGACTCCAAGCTCGTGGGCAACGATGTGCGCGAGCGTCGTCTTGCCAAGCCCCGGCGGCCCGTAGATCAGCGTGTGGTCGAGGGCTTCCGCGCGCCGCCTGGCGGCCTCGATGAAGATGGCCATCTGTGCCTTGACCGACGGCTGGCCGACGAACTCGGCAAGCACACGCGGGCGGATGGCACGGTCGAAGGCCTCGTCCTCGGCGCTGCCCTGGCCGGCGATCGTGCGGTCCGGATGCATGACCATATCAGGCCGCTGCGGCCGCCTTGAGCGCGCGGCGGATGATTTCCTCGGTCGTCAGGCCGCTCGTGGGGATGGCCTGCAGCATGCGGGTGATCTCCGGCCCCTTGTAACCGAGCGCAATCAGTGCGCCGAATGCTTCGCGCTCCGGCGATGCGCCCTCGGCGCCGATGAGCACGCCCTCCCTGGCCGCACCCGCCGCGCCGATGCGATCGCGCAGCTCGACGATGAGCCGCTCGGCGGTCTTCTTGCCGATGCCCGGCACGCGCACCAGCGTCGCCGAGTCCTCCTGCTGCACGCAGCGCACGAACTCCTCCACCGTGATACCCGACAGAACCGCGAGCGCGATGCGGGCGCCGACCCCGGAAACCCGTATCAGGCTGCGGAACAGCTCGCGCTCGGCCACGGTCGCGAAGCCGTACAGATTGTGAGCGTCATCACGGATCGCGAGGTGGGTCAGCAGCTTGAGCTCGCTGCCCACCGCCGGCAACTTGTAGAAGGTCGACATCGGCGCTTCCAGCTCGTAGCCGGTGCCGTGCACTTCGAGCACCAGCCGCGGCGGCTGCTTGAACGCGAGGCGGCCCTGCAGATAGCCGATCACGACGCCCCCTGTGACAGGAGCACTGCCCGCGCGATGCTCGCGCGGGCAGTGCGGGCGTTCGCGTGGCAGAGCGCCGCCGCGAGCGCGTCGGCGGCGTCCGGGTGCAGCTTGCCGCGCACTGCGAGCAGCATGCGCACCATGTGCTCCACCTGTGACTTGTGCGCACCGCCGCGGCCGACGACCGCGAGCTTGATCTCGCGGGCGGCGTACTCGTGCACCGGCACGCCGCTCGAGAACGTGCCGCACAGCGCAGCGGCGCGCGCGTGACCGAGCTTGAGCGCACTGTCGGCATTGCGGTGCACGAACACGCGCTCGATCGCGATCTCGCCCGGCGAGTATTCGGAGACCAGCCGGCCGGTGGCCACAAAGATCGCATGCAGCCTCGCGCCCAGCTCGCCGTCACCGCTGCGGATCGAGCCGCTGGCGACGTAGCGAGCGCGCGTGCCCGTCACGTCGATGATTCCGTAGCCGGTGATCCTCGAACCCGGATCGATACCTAGAATTCGCACCGACCCTGCGGTCGGCTCAGAGACCCGCCAGGACCTCATCGGGGATATCCGCGTTCGAGTACACGTTCTGCACGTCGTCGATATCCTCCAGCGTCTCGAGCAGGTCGACCATGTTCGCCGCGTCGCTGCCGGCGAGTGTGACCGCCGCCGCCGCGCGCATGACGACCCCGGTCTCCGCCGCCGTGTGACCTGCGCCGCGCATGACCTCGCGCACCTCGCCGAGCTCGGCCGGATCGGTCAGCACGTCGACGGAACCGTCGGCATTGACGACGATGTCTTCGGCACCGGCCTCGAGCGCCGCCTCCATGAGCGCATCCTCGTCGCCGCCCGGCGGGAATGAAAGCTGCCCCACCTGATTGAAGAGGTAGCCGACCGAACCGTCCGCGCCGAGATTGCCACCGTGCCGCGAGAAGGCGTGGCGAAGCTCCGCCACAGTGCGGTTGCGGTTGTCGGTCATGCAGTCGACCATGACGGCCACGCCGCCCGGTCCGTAGCCCTCGTACCGTATCTCCTGGAAATCATCCCCGGCATCTTCGCCGGAACCTCGACGGATAGCGCGCTCGATGTTGTCCTTCGGCATGCTCGCGGCGCGCGCTTTGTCCACGGCAAGACGCAACCGCGGGTTCATCGCCTGGTCCGCGCCGCCGGCCCGCGCCGCTACGGTGATTTCGCGGATCAGCTTGGTGAACAGCTTGCCGCGCCGCTGATCCTGGGCGCCCTTGCGGTGCTGGATGTTCGCCCACTTGCTGTGTCCGGCCACCGGCGGCTTCCATGCTAGCGTCCTGCCCCGCAGATATATCGCACGATTTGCAACGTCCGCGACTTATACGACATATCTGCGGGGTGGGACACTAGAAGTTGAGCGCGATGCCGATGTGCAGGCCCGTGTCGAAGGTGACGTCGGGCGCCCCGTCGAACTCGCCCTGCACGTTTCGCAAGCCGAGGTAGATGTCGGCCTCGCGCAGCAGGTTGTAGCGGACGTGCGCGCTGATCTCGCGATAAGTCTCGACATCCCTGAGGCCGAGCACATCGGGTGCGTAATAAACCTGCCCGCCGAACCCGAGCCGGTCGTATCCGGGCAACGTATAGTCGAAAAAGCCCCCGAGGGCGAGCGCGCCGCCGGTCGAGTCGGGCTGGTCGGCATCCACGTAAACGAGCTTGCCACCGAGACCGGCGCGCAGCGGACTGGCACCCGCCGCTGCGAAATCGACCAGATGCAGGCCCGCGTGCACGAGGTTGCCGGTTTCCTGATGATGCAGCCAGCCCGCATCGGCACGCAGCTTCTCCCCGGCAGCCGGCCAGGCGTATCCGAGCCGCGCGGCATCGTCGTTTACGTCGAGCTGCAGGGTCTCGGCCCGCGCGGCGGAGGCCGCGAGCAGCACCGTCCACAGCAGGATACGGATGGCACGCATGATGAATGCTTCCTTTCGTCCGATCCGGATGCCGCGGCCGGCAGAACCTGTGTAGCTGCCAGTGCCGGCGCAGCGCGCAATGCGCGTATCATAGCGGTATTTGCGACCCATCTCACGCGCCCCGCGCATCGCCATACGCCGATGACCAGCGCATCCGACCCCGGTCCCGTCGCGCGGGCCCGCGAGCTCGTGCGGCAGCACGCGTCCGCCGGAGCCCGCGCGCACTGCGACCGCGGGCTCGCCCTGGCGGGCATCGTCGAGTCGCTGGGCGCCGATGCCGATATCGTCGCCGCGGCTGCGCTGTTCCCGCTCGCCGAGCACGACCTCGTCGACGTTGCGGATCTGGAGACGTCCTTCGGCGCCGAGATCGGCAGGCTGACGCGCGAGCTGGTGAGCCTGGGGCGGTTCCGGCTCCCGTCGGCCGCCCGGGGAGAGGGGTCGCTGGCACCGGAGCAGGCCGAAGCGCTGCGCAAAATGCTCCTTGCGATCGTCACAGACGTGCGGCTGGTGCTCGTGAGGCTCGCCGAGCAGCTGCACCTGCTGCGCTCGCTCAAGCGAGGCCAGCCTGATCTGCAGCGGCTCGCCGCCCGTGAGACGCGTGAAATATATGCGCCGCTCGCGAACCGGCTCGGCATATGGCAACTCAAGTGGGAGCTCGAGGACCTCGCCTTCCGCTTTCTCGAGCCAGCCGCGTATCGCACGATCGCCGCCCAGCTCAGCGAGCGGCGTGTCGAGCGCGAGATCGACATCCGTGAAGCGACGGCGACCTTGCAGCAGCTGCTCGCCGAAGCCGGGATTGCGGGCACCGTCGCGGGGCGGCCCAAGCATCTGTACAGCATCTGGCGCAAGATGCAGCGCAAGGGCGTGAAGTTCGGGGACGTGTTCGATCTGCGGGGGGTGCGCATTCTGGTCGGCAGTGTCGCCGACTGCTATGCGGCGCTCGGCATCGTGCACAGCCGCTGGCCGTACATCCAGGGCGAATTCGACGACTATATCGCCACGCCGAAGGACAACCTCTACCGATCGTTGCACACGGCGGTCATCGGGCCGCGGCAAGCGCCTCTCGAGATCCAGATCCGCACCCACGAGATGCACGCCCATGCCGAGCTCGGCGTGGCCGCGCACTGGCGTTACAAGGAGGGGGGGCCCGCCAGCCCGGCGTTCGAGCAGAAGATCAGCTGGCTGAGGCGCCTGCTCGAGCCTCCCGACAGCGAGGAGACCGAGCGCGATTTCATCGACCGCATGCGCTCGGAAATCTTCGAGGATCGCGTTTTCGCGGTCAGCCCGCAGGGGGACGTCGTCGATCTGCCCAATGGCGCGACGCCACTCGATTTCGCTTATCACGTCCACACCGACGTCGGGCATCACTGCCGCGGCGCGCGCATCAACGGGCGCATCGTTCCACTCGTGCAGCCGATTCGCAATGGAGACCGGGTCGAGATCATCACGGCGCGCAACGCCACGCCGAGCCGCGACTGGCTGATACCGCAGCTCGGCTATCTCGCCTCCGGCCGCAGCCGCGCCAAGGTGCGTGCCTGGTTCCGGCGTCAGGACCAGGAGCAGAACCGCCGTCAGGGCCGGTCCATGCTGGAGCGCGAGCTGCAGCGGCTGGGGCTCAGAAACCTGCCACATGCCGAGCTCGCGCAACTGCTCGGCCAGCGCCACGTGGAAGGCCTCTACGGTAGGCTCGGCGAGGGCGAAATTACCTTGGCGCAAGTGGCCGAAATCGTGAGCAGGCACGACCGCGCCGCCCGCGCAGCGCCGGCCGCCGCGTCTGCTCCCAAGCGTCGCCCTGCGAAGCACGTCGGCAGCGACGTCACCGTTGAGGGCGTCGGCGAGCTGATGTCGCACCTCGCCCGCTGCTGCCGGCCCGTGCCGCCGGAAGCGATCACGGGCTATTTGACCCTCGGCCGCGGCGTCAGCATTCACCGGGCCGACTGCGCGAACATCCTGCGGCTCGCGCAGGTCAGCAGCGAAAGAGTGCTGGCGGTGCGCTGGAGCGAGGGCGCGCAGCACAGTTATCCTGTCGACCTGCTGATCCACGCGCACGACCGGCATGGGCTCGTGAGGGACGTGAGCACACTGCTCGCCGATGAGAAGATCGGCATACTCGGCATGAATACCCGCACCGATCCGCTGCGCAACAGCGCCGACATCGACCTCAGCATCGAGATAAACGGCCTCGCCGAGCTGAGCCGCCTGCTTCACCGCCTCGGGCGCCTGCCGAACGTGGTGAGGGTCAGCCGGATCGGCTGAGCGTCCGGGCTGCTTCGGCCGGCCCGCGGTATACTCTTTCCTCGCCGCAGCCGGCGTATCTGTTGTCGGGGAATGGACATGCGCAAGGACACGCGATCGGTGATCATCCGGTACGCGGCCGCGGTCGCGGCCGTCGCGCTCGTGCTCTCGTTGTGGCTGTCGCTGGGATCCTGGCTCGGCAGCGAATCGCTGTTCATGCTGCTCGTGCTCGCCGTGCTGGCGGCGTCCTGGTACGGCGGCCTCGGTGCCGGGTTTCTTGCGACGCTCCTTGCTGCCGCGCTCGGCAGCTGGCTCCTGATCGAGCCGGCCGGGCAGTTGTCGGAAAACTGGTCGGCAATCGCTTCGTTTCTCGTCATCGGCACCATCATCAGCATCGTCAACGGTACGCGGCACCGCACTGTGTTGCGCACCGCGAGCCGCGAGCAACAGCTCGGGCAGGAGGTCGCAGACCGCGAGCGCGCGGAGGCCTCCCTGCGCGAGGGCGAAACGCGGTTCCGCTTGATGGCCGACCATGCCCCGGTGCTGGTGTGGATGAGCGGCACGGAAAATCGCGGCACCTGGTTCAACCGTCCGTGGCTCGAGTTCGTCGGCCGCACGATGGCGCAGGAAATCGGCACGGGCTGGGCGGAGAACGTGCACCCGGAGGACGTCGATAAGTGCGGGCAGACCCGCTCCGCGGCCTTCGACGCGCGGCAACCGTTTGACATGGAATTCCGCCTGCGGCGCCACGACGGGGCCTGGCGCTGGGTCCTCGACAATGGCGTGCCGCTGTACGGCGCCGACGGGGCGTTCACGGGCTACATCGGCTCCTGCATCGACATCACCGAGCGCAAGGTCGCCGAAGAAGCGCTTCGACAGGCGGACCAGCGCAAGAATGATTTCCTCGCGGCGCTCGCCCATGAGTTGCGCAATCCGCTGGCACCGATCCGCAACGGCCTGCAGATCCTGAAAGCTGCTGATGACGGCCGCCCGGCGGTCTCTCACACGCGGCAGATGATGGAGCGCCAGCTACAGCAGATGGTCAGGATCATCGACGACCTGCTGGACGTGACACGCATCACGCAGGGCGAGCTCGAGTTGCGCCGAGAGCGGGTCGGGCTCCTGTCGATCGTACGATCCGCGATCGAGACGAGTCAGCCCGTCATCGAAGAGTCCGGCAACGAGCTCGTCGTAGAGCTGCCTGAACAGTCCGGGGAGCTCGACGCGGATCCTGTGCGCATGGCGCAGGTGATCAGCAATCTGCTCAACAATGCGGCCAAGTACACGCCCGCGGGCGGTCGCATCCGGCTGGCCGTCGAGACCACCAATGGCAGCGCGCGCATTCAGGTCAGCGACACCGGCGTCGGGATTCCCCCAGAGCAGCTCGCGCACGTCTTCCAGATGTTCTACCAGGGCGCAGGCGGGCCGGATCGGCCGCAGGGCGGCCTCGGCATCGGGCTCACGCTCGCCAGCGAGCTCGTGCAATTGCACGGCGGCAGCATAGAGGCGCACAGTCCCGGCACCGGCCTCGGCAGTGAATTCACGGTCCGGGTGCCGATGCTGGCCGAAGAAGCGGAGCTCGCGCCGCCCGGGGATGCACCGGCCGCAGAGGCGGCGATGCACGGCAGCCAGCGCATTCTGGTCGTTGACGACAATGTCGACGCCGCCGAATCCCTCGCCATGCTGCTGCGTCTCGATGGCCACGACGTTGCCACCGCGCATGACGGCGGCGAGGCGGTGGCGTCCACGGCGAGCTACAAGCCTGACATCGTCCTGCTCGACCTGGGCATGCCGGAGCTCGATGGCTACAGCGCCGCGCGGCAGATCCGTCAGCAGCCCGGCGGGCGCGACATCCTTCTGATCGCACTCACCGGCTGGGGTCAGGATGACGACCGTCGACGCACCAAGGCGGCCGGCTTCGATGCGCACGTCGTCAAACCTGTCGATCCGAGCAGTCTCACGCGTACGCTCGCCGAGCTGTACGCAGATGTTCACCACGCCGTCGCCCGCGCGCCGGGGCCGACGCCCCGTATGGAGACAGCCGATGCCGTCACGCAGGAAAAAGACAGGGATACGTCAGAAACATCTCGTCAAAGCTGACTTGCGGGTACAGGGGCTCAGCAAGGCCGGCAGCTCGCTCACGCTGCGGGTCTATGCCAACGATTACAAGCTGGGCACGCTCGAAATCGGCCGCGGCTCGCTTTACTGGTACGGGCGCAGCCGGCATACGCGCAAGCGCATCGACTGGACGGCGTTTGCTGAAATGATGGACGGGCTGGCGTACGGAAAATGATGCCGGTCTGAGCGCTCCGCAAGGCCGTCCATGCTATATACTCCGCGCGCGGCGCCGGATCACGCAGGGGGCGTGTCCGTTGTCGACCACCTGCATCAAAACCAATAAGGTCCTGCCCCCCGCTTGAGGCGGGATGACCAACAAAAAGGGAATACATCATGACCGGTAAACTGTTGGCGCTCGCGCTGGGCGCGATCGCGCTCGTTCCCGTTGCGTTCGCCCAGGATGACGAGGGGCCCTACGTGTACAGCACCTACTTCGTCTGCGACGTCGAAAAACAATGGCTCGCCGACCTGCTCGTCGAAAAGTACGATTCCCAGGCCTTCAAAGGGGCCATGGAAGACAAAAGCATCAGCGGCTGGGGATGGCTCGCGCACCATACGGGCGGCCAGTGGCGACGCGTCTCGTATTACGTCGCGCCCACGCTGGACGCGCTGCTGGATGCGCAGCAGGCCGTAGATGCCCGGCGAGAGGCACTCGATGCGCCGCCGGAGATCGTTTCAGCGTTCGGTGAGGCCTGCCCGGCACACGACGATTACATCTGGCAGCTGATCACGGGCTCTCAAGGCCTCGAGCTCGCTCGCGAGCGCGGCGACGCCTCGTTGTCGGTCTACCACGTCTGCAACATGGCCGATGAGGACCGCGCAGACGAATTGGTCGAAAGCACTTTCGCGCCGCTCTATGACGCCCAGGTCAAGAAGGGGAATCTCGATACCTGGGGCTGGATGCAGCACGTCGCCGGCGGCAAGTATCGCCGGCTCGAAACGCTGACCGGCAAGGACCACAAGAGCATTCTGAAAGCGCGTGGAGAGATCATCGAACAGATGATCGACAAGCATGAGGCCGCGGGCGACGAATTCACGTCGATCTGCGGCTCCCACAGCGATTACCTGTGGGACATCGTGCACGAGTCGTAAGCTCGTAAGCCGACAGCGGTGGCGGTCCGGATCCGTGGATCCGGGCCGCCAGGGCCGAATGAATTCGGCCCTACCGGTTGATCGCGTGGATTGCGCGCTTGTCGGCCGCCAGGGCGGCTTCGTGCAGCACTTCGCCCAAGGTCGGGTGTGAGTGAATCGTGCGCTGGATGTCCTCGGCGCTGGCCGAGAATTCCATCGCCAGCACCGCCTCGCCGAGCAGCTCGCCGGCCATCGCGCCGGCGATGTGCACGCCGAGTATCTCGTCGTCATCGGCGGCGGAGATGATCTTGGCCAGCCCGGCCGTCTGCTGCATGCCCTTGGCGCGGCCGTTGGCCGCGAAAGGGAAGGTGCCCACCTTGTACTTGCGGCCGCCCTCCCTGACCTGCTCCTCCGTCTGGCCCACCCAGGCGATCTCCGGCGCCGTGTAGATCACCGACGGGATGACCTTGTAATTCACCTCCGCGATCTCGCCGGCGATGAGATCGGCCACCATGACGCCTTCCTCCGAGCCCTTGTGGGCGAGCATCGGCCCGCGCACGGCGTCGCCGATCGCCCAGACGTGCTCCACGCCGGTGCGGCACTCTTCGTCGACCGTGATGAAGCCGCGCTCGTCGAGCTCCACGCCGGTGCCTTTGCCGAGGAGTCCCGCGGTGAAAGGCCGGCGGCCGACGGAGACGATGACCTTGTCCACTTCGAGCTCGTGCTTGCCCGCCTTGTCCTCGTAGGCGAGCTTGACGCCGGCCTTGCCGGACTTCGCGCCGGTGACTTTCGCGCCCAGCCGGATGTCGAGGCCCTGCTTCCTGAAGTGGCGCTGCGCGTCCCTGGCGATCTGCTGATCGACCATGAACAGGAAATTCTCCATCGCCTCGAGGATGACCACTTCCGCACCGAGCCGTTGCCAGACGCTGCCGAGCTCCAGGCCGATGACACCGCCGCCGATGACGCCGAGACGCCGGGGCACGGATTCGAACTCGAGCGCACCCCACGAATCCACAACGCGCTCGCCGTCGTAGGGCACGGCCTCGAGCTCGATCGGGCTCGAGCCGGGCGCGAGCACGACATCCTTCGCCTCGAGCATCTCGGGCTTGCCGTCATGGGGCGTGAATTCGACCTTGCCCGCCGCCAGCAGCCGGCCGTGGCCGCGCAGACCGGTGACCTTGTTCGCCTTGAACAGCGCCTCGATGCCGCCCGTCAGCTGCTTGACGACCGAGGCCTTGCGCTTCTGCATGGTCGCTAGGTCGAGCTCGACACCGTTCACGCGGATGCCGTGGGCGGAAAACTCTTCGCGGGCGCGATGATAGAGCTCGGACGATTCGAGCAGCGCCTTCGAGGGGATGCATCCCGCGTTGAGGCAGGTGCCGCCGAGCGGCATGCTGCCGTCGCGATCTTTCCACTCGTCGATGCAGGCCGTCTTCAGCCCGTGCTGGGCGGCGCGGATAGCGGCGACATACCCGGCGGGACCCGCACCGATCACGACCACGTCGAACTTCTGGCTCATGAATGCTCCTGGCTGGAAACCGGTGTCAGATGCCGATCAGGAGCCGTGCCGGATCCTCGAGCGCCTCTTTGACGGCAACGAGAAAAAGCACGGCTTCGCGGCCGTCGATGATGCGGTGATCGTATGTGAGCGCGATGTACATCATGGGCCTGATGCGGATTTCGCCATCGACGGCCATGGGCCGGTCCTGGATCTTGTGCATGCCGAGTATCGCGCTCTGCGGCGGATTGATGATGGGCGTCGACATCAGGGAGCCGAACACGCCGCCGTTGGTGATCGTGAACGTGCCGCCGGTCAGGTCGTCGAGGCTGATCGTCCCGTCGCGGGCGTGCTCGGCATACGCCTCGATGTCGCGTTCGATTTCCGCGAAGCTCTTGAGCCCGGCGTCCCGCAGCACGGGCACCAGCAGGCCGCGGTCGGTGGAGACCGCGATGCCGATGTCATGGAACTCGTGATAGACGATGTCGCGGCCGTCCACCGAGGCGTTGACCACGGGGAATTTCTTCAAGGCTTCGATGGATGCCTTGATGAAGAAGGACATGAAACCGAGCCGCACGCCGTGTGCCTTCTCGAATTTTTCACGGTATCGAGTCCGCAGCGCCATGACGGCGGCGAGATCGACCTCATTGAAGGAGGTCAGCATCGCGGCCTCGCTCTGCGCCTGCACCATGCGCTCGGCGATGCGCGCGCGCAGCCGGGTCATGGGCACACGTTCCTCGCCTCTCGCTGCGCTGCGCTCGGGCGCGCGCTGCTCCGCCGGCGCACGGGCCGGCTGCCGCGGCGCCTTCGCGGGCGCCCGCTCCTTGCGCTCGATGAAGCTGACCACGTCCGCCTTGGTGATGCGGCCGTCCTTGCCGCTGCCGTCGATCTCGTCCGGGTCGATATCGTGCTCCTCGACAAGGCGGCGCACGGAGGGGCTCAGCCTGGCCGCGCCGCGGCCTTTCGCGGCAGCGGCCCCCTCTTCGTCGTCTTTCCTGCTTTCGCCGGCCCCGGTCCCCGCCCGGGACGTTTCAGGCTGCGCCGTAGCCTTGTCGCCGTCCCCGCGCTTGCCGGCCGCCGCATCGCCGTCCCCGCGCTTGCCGGCCGCCGCATCGCCCTCCCCGCGCTTGCCGGCAGCTGCACCGCCCTCCTCCAGGACCGCGAGCACCTCGC
Source organism: Gammaproteobacteria bacterium (assembly GCA_035524935.1). Classification (GTDB taxonomy): domain Bacteria; phylum Pseudomonadota; class Gammaproteobacteria; order Steroidobacterales; family JACDCP01; genus JACDCP01. The sequence continues at coordinate 29,177 of DATLFD010000033.1, forward strand.
CGCTGGTCACTGTCGTGCCGTCCGGAATGCGGATTTCCTTGAGCACGCCCGAGGCGGGCGCCGGCACCTCTAGCACGACCTTGTCGGTTTCCAGGTCCACCAGGTTCTCGTCGCGCTCGACGGGATCGCCGGGCGACTTGTGCCATGCCACGAGGGTGGCGTCAGCTACCGATTCCGGCAGCTGCGGAACCTTCACTTCGATGCTCATGCCTGCTTCCTGTCGGCCTTCGGTCGTTTCTTCTGCTCGCGCTTCGCCGCGACTTCGTCTGCCTCGAGATCGAGGGCAGCGGCCACGAGCTCGCGCTGCTGCCGCTCATGGAGCTGATAGATGCCGGGCGCCGGAGCGGCGGCCTGCTCGCGTCCGGCATACTCTATCGTCCGCTTGCTGCCGAGCGGCTCCTGCAGCCGGTGGCGGATCTGATACCACGCCCCCTGGTTCTGCGGCTCTTCCTGACACCAGACGACCTGTCTTGCGCTGCCGTACTTCGCGACCGCGGCGGCATAAGCGTCGGTCGGAAACGGATAGATCTGTTCGATGCGCAGCAATGCCACGTCGTCGATGCCGTTCGACTCGCGCGCCTGCAGCAGATCGTAATAGACCTTGCCGCTGCAGAAGACCGCGCGCCTGACCTTGCGGGGATCGATCCGGCCAGCCTCGTCGATGACTTCCTCGAAGCCGCCCGTGCCGAGCGCGGCGAGCGCAGAAGTCGACAGCCGGTGCCGCAGCAGGCTTTTCGGCGTCATCGCGACCAGCGGGCGGCGGAACGGCCGCAGCATCTGCCGGCGCAGCATGTGGAACATCTGCGCCGGGGTCGACGGCACGCAGACCTGCATGTTGTGCTCGGCGCAGAGCTGGAGGAAGCGCTCCAGCCTGGCCGAGGAGTGCTCGGGACCCTGGCCCTCGTAACCGTGAGGCAGGAACAGCGTCAAACCGGACAGGCGGCCCCACTTCGCTTCGCCCGACGAGATGAACTGGTCGATGACGACCTGCGCGCCGTTGGCAAAATCGCCGAACTGCGCTTCCCAGATCACCAGCGTGTCGGGGTCGGTCGTGCTGTAGCCGTACTCGAATCCGAGCACCGCTTCCTCGGAGAGCAGCGAGTCGGTGACCGTGAAAGTCCCCTGGCCGTCGCGGACGTGCTGGAGCGGCGTGTAGACGGCGCCGTCCTCCATGCTGTGCAGCTCGGAATGACGGTGGAAGAACGTGCCGCGCGCGGTGTCCTGTCCGGTCAGCCGCACGCGGTAGCCGGCATCGACGATGCTCGCGTACGCCAGCGTCTCGGCGTAACCCCAATCCATCGGCTGCTCGCCGGCGCCCATCTTGCGCCGGTCCTCGATGATGCGCGCGACGCGCGGATGCAGCTTGAAACCGTCGGGCACACGCGTGATCGCCTGCGAAAAACGTTCGATGTCTTCGGCGCCGACGGCGGTCTCGAACCGTTTCTGCCAGTCCGCCTCGCGACGTGCGCTCCAGTCGACGGTGTATTTATTGCCGACGGTCTTGATGACCTTGTCCGTCAGCAGCTTGCCCTCGTCGAGACCGCCGCGGTAGCGGTCGACGAGGGTCTCGGCCTCCTGCTGGTCGACGATGCCCTCCGCGATCAGCTTGTCCGCGTACAGCTTGCGGACCGGCGGGTGCTTGCGGATCAGCTCGTACATGACCGGCTGCGTCGCCGCCGGCTCGTCGGCTTCGTTGTGGCCGTGGCGCCGGTAGCAGACCAGGTCGATGACCACGTCCTTGTGGAACTCGCAGCGGTAGGCGAGCGCCAGACGCGTGACGAACAGCGCAGCCTCCGGATCGTCGGCGTTGACGTGAAACACCGGCGCTTCGATCATCTTGGCGACGTCGCTGCAATACGGCGTAGAGCGCATATCGCGCGGATCGCTGGTCGTGAAGCCGATCTGGTTGTTGCAGATGATATGCACAGTGCCGCCGGCGGTGAAGCCGTCTGTCTGCGACATCTGCAAGGTTTCCATGACCACGCCCTGTCCGGCGAAGGCCGCGTCGCCGTGGATCAGCACCGGAATGGCGTCATTGCGCACCGTGTCGCCGCGGCGATCCTGGCGGGCGCGAACCGAGCCCTCTACGACCGGATCGACAATCTCCAGGTGCGAAGGATTGAAGGCCAGCGCGACGTGCACGTCGCCGGCAGGCGTCTCGACGTCCGCGGAAAAACCCATGTGATACTTGACATCGCCGGAGCCGGGCTGCGATTTCGGGTCGTAGTGTCCCTCGAACTCGGAGAACAGGTCCCGCGGCGACTTGCCGAGCACGTTGACCAGTACGTTGATGCGCCCGCGGTGTGCCATGCCGATGACCAGCTCGTGCGCGCCGCTCTTGCCGCCCTGCTGGATGAGATCCTCGAGCATGGGCGTCAGGGCCTCCCCGCCCTCGAGCGAGAAGCGCTTCTGCCCGACGAACCTCGTGTGCAGATAACGCTCGATGCCTTCAGCGCGCGTCAGGCTCGCCAGCAGGGCCCGCTTCTCGTCGGCGGAGAGATACTCGGTGACCAGTCCGGACTCGAGCCGTTCGCGGATCCAGAGACGCTCGCGTGCTCGGGACACGTGCGCGAAATCCGCGCCGATCTTGCCTGCATAAATCTGCTTGAGCAGCGCAAGGATGTCGCGCAGCTTCATGTCCGTGTCGGCGGGCTTGCCGGCAAGGCCGCTCGCCGAAAACTCCCGGTCGAGATCGGCGTCCGTCAGGCCGAACCAGGCGAACTCCAGCACGCGCGGCGTGCGCCGCTCCATGAGCCCGAGCGGATCGATGTCCGCGATCTGGTGACCGCGCAGGCTGTAGGTCTGGATGAGCCGCGAGACGGCTGCCTGCTTCTCGAAAGCCTCGTGTGACGGCGCCTGGGTGCCTGCTGCCGGCATCGGGCGCCGGGCGGCGCGGCGCACCAGCCGCTCGCGCACCGGCCCGTGCGCAATTTCGCCGGCGCGATCGCCGGCGAGGCGCTCGAAGTGCTCGCGCCACTCGGGCGGCACGTCGTCCGGGTCCGCGAGGAAGGCTTCGTAGAGCGCCTCGAGATATGCGGCATTGCCGGCGTAGAGTGGCGTCGACCGGTGTCGCGCTTCGAGGGAATCAGTCATCGATTGCGGCCGCCTCCGGAGCAGTCCCTGACGGCGCCGCGAAGCCGGCTACTGTCCATTCATACAGGCAAGAAACGGGACGGCTATTGTAGCGGAACGCCCGCGATTAGGAAAACGCGGGCGCGGGCGGCCGGAGCCCGCATCTGCTACTCAGATTCCGCCGGGGAACGCGGTCAGAGATATCCGAGCAGGTCGAGCTCGTAGACGATCAGCCCGGAATACCCACACAGCAAGACGTACAGCAGACGGCTGACCCGGAACAGGCTGAACAGCCGCGCGTTTGCATGCAGCACGAAGAGAACGATGCCTGCGCCGGTGAGGGCCATCTTGGCGGCGGCGAACAGTTGCAGATTTTCCTCGATGAGCTGTTTCATGAGGGGATTGAGCTCCTCGGCACCGAGATGCAGCAGCTTGAGCGTCAGAAAAGCATCGAGCGCACACAACATCAGGATGCCGACCACGGCAAACAGCAGGCCGCTCGGATGCCAGTCGAGGTATTGCGGACCGACGTCCGATTCGCGCCGCACGCCCCGCCGCCTCGGCCGGAAGCTGCCGCGAAGCAGCGATGCGGCAGTCACGTTGCGGCGGTCGACGGGCTGCTCGCGACGTTCCTTCGGCCCGGCTGGCACCGGCCTGCCGAGCAGCTGATCGATGAGGCGCCGCCTCGAGATGTCGGTCTTTTGTTCCGTCTGCATAGACTTCCTTTCGTTCGTGTCGGTGGCGAACCCGGCGGCCCGGCACCGATCGCTTCCTCAGTCCGGAAGAGCATACGAAATGTGAGCCCGCCGCCCCGGAACTGATCGGCATTTCGACAAAGGGGCGGGCAGTTAAGTCAAACGGCACCCGTCGCACCGGCGATTCCCCGTTAATCGACGGATACCCCGTGGCACTTGCGAATACTCCGTCGCACCGGCGCAAGCCGGTGCCCAGTAGAACAACTGGATTCCGGCTTTTCGCCGGAATGACAATTGCGCCGTCGCACCGGCGCAAGCCGGTACCCAGTAGAAGACCTGGATTCCGGCTTTCGCCGGAGTGACGAAGACGCAGGTACAATGGCGCCCGCTGCTCGCGACGCAGCGAACATTCGGGAGTGGCTTTTGGTGCCTGATCGCGACAAGGACGGTCGTATGGCGCGGTGCGCATGGCCCCGGCTGATTTCAGCGCTCCTGGCTGTCGCGCTGATCGCCGGTTGCGCGCCCGGCGGGACGCGGCCGGAGACGACGGGCGAAACGTCGCCGGCGGCGCGGGCCGACAATGGGTCGCAGACCGATCGGCCGGGGGCCGATCCGTCCGGTGTCGAAATCGAGCCGACGGTCGTCGCCGGCGGCCCCCCGGACGTCGACGTCGATCCGGACGTCGTCGGCTTTTCCGAGTACAACGATCCGCTCATCGGCTTCAATCGCGCCGTCTTCCACTTCAACGATTACGTTTACCGCTACGCGCTCATACCGGCGGGCAAGGGTTATGTCCGGGCCGTGCCGGAACCCGTCCGCACGGGCATCGGCAACGTCTTCCACAACATCAAGACGCCGGTCTACCTGCTCAACCACCTGTTTCAGGGCGAGCCGAAGCTGGCCGGCAGGGACCTGGCCCGTTTCGCGGTCAACTCGACGATCGGCGTGCTCGGCATCTTCGACGCCGCGGAATCCGTGTTCGAAATCGAGCGGCAGGATACACGCACGGACGACACCCTGCGGGAGTACGGCGCCGGGTATGGTTTCTACCTCGTCATCCCGTTTCTCGGCCCCTCGAGCGCGCGCGGCGGCGCAGGCGCTCTCTTCGACTACCTCATGAACCCGATCCCTTACCTCCTCGACGACCCGGAATCCACGATCGTGACGAGCTTCGATTATTTCCAGCGGTTCGCCGCGGATGCCGAGCGTTACGAGACACTGCGCGAGAAGGCCGAGGATCCCTACACGTTCTTCCGCAATCTGCATCTCCAGGGAGTGCTCCGCGACCAGGCGTACGGCGACTCCGCCGGGGCACCGGCCGATGAGTGAACGCGAGCCGCCGGCATTCTGGCGGCGGCTCGTTGCGCACCCGAAAACGGTGCTGGCATTGTTCGTCGCCTGTGCGGCGGTCCTGTCCTGGCAGGCCCGCGACTTTCGCATCGATGCGTCGGCTGACACGTTGTTGACCGAGGACAACGTCCACTTCATCGAGTCGCAGATCGTCAACCGCCGATTCTCGCCGGAAGAGTTCGTGCTCGTGGCCTATGAGCCGTACGACTGGCCGGTGTTGTCCTCCCGATCCTTCGCCGACCTGCAGGCGATCACCGGCCGTCTCCGGAAACTGGAACGCGTTTCCTCGGTGCGCTCGATTCTCGACGTGCCGCTGCTCGAGCTCGCCGGCGCTGGCCTGTCCGACGACATCGACCCGGACGCATGGACCATCGCCGGCAACGATTTTCCCGTCACTGAGCTCGAGCGCTTGTTTCGCGGCCATCCGATCTACGAGGATCTGCTCATCAATCGCGAGCAGACGGCCGCTGCGATCCAGGTGGTGTTCGCCAGCGACGCGGCGCTCGAGGAGCTGGAGGCGCGCATCGTCGAGCTGCAGGCGGCACGGCTGAGCGGCGAGCTGTCGGACGCGCAGCAGCGCGAGCTCGAGGAGCTGCGCGAGCGGGCGGATCCGTTGCAGCAGGAGCTCGATCGCGAACGTGCCGCCGAGATCGCCCAGGTCCGGGCGATCGTCGGCGACTTCTCCGACGATGCCAACGTCTATCTCGGCGGCGTGCACGTGCTCGGCTTCGAGCTGATCGAGATCGTCAAGCACGACCTGGTGGTGTTCGGCGCGGCGATCGCCGCCATGATCTGCGTCGTCCTGCTGGTCGTTTTCCGCCGCCTGCGCTGGGTGGCGATTCCGGCCATCTGCTGCATCTGCAGTGTCGTCTCGACGATCGGCCTGTTCGGGTTGCTCGATTTCCGGGCCACGGTCATTTCGGCGAACTTTATCGCCCTGCAGATCATCCTCACGCTGGCGATAGTCGTGCACCTGATCGTGCAGTATCGCGAATACGGGCGCCAGCAGCCGAAATGGAGCCAGGCCGAGCTGGTCACGCGCACGGTGGCGCGCAAGGCCGCACCGTGCTTCTACGCGGCGGTCACCACCTCCGTCGGGTTCGCTTCCCTGCTGTTCAGCGGCATACAGCCGGTGATCGCCTTCGGCTGGATGATGATCGTCGTCATGGTGATCTCCACCGCCGTCAGCCTGATTCTTTTCCCGGCGGTCATGGCGCTGTTCGACCGCGAACAGATTGCCGAGCGCCATCGAATCACCCGGTGGGTACTGGATTTCTTCGCCCGGGTCGCGCTTCGACGCGGTGCCCTGGTCGTGCTGCTCGGCATCGGCCTCGCGGCCGGCAGCGTGGCCGGCGCCTTGCGGCTCGATGTCGAGAACAGCTTCATCGACTATTTCAAGGACTCGACCCGCGTGCATCGCGAGCTGACTTTCATCGACCGCCACCTGGGCGGCTCGACGCCGCTCGACGTGATTTACACGATCCCGGACAGTGAGAAAAAGCAGGATCTCGTGTTGACCGCGGCGACGGTGCAGCAGATGCAGCGCGTGCAGAAGCTCTTCGGCCAGCACGAGGGCGTCGGCAAGATACTGTCGGTCGTCAACTTCACGGAGCTGGCGAAGAACCTCAATTCCGGCAAGCCGCTGACCGAGTACGAGCTGACCGCGGTCTTCTGGACGCTCGACAAGGCAGTGCGCGAACGGCTGGTCGGCGCGTACTTCAGCCCGGAGCACTCGCAGCTTCGATTCACCCTGCGCATCATCGACAGCACGCCGGACCTGAGGCGCAGCGAGCTGCTCGAGGCGCTCCGCGCGGATCTGGCACGACTCGACATTCCCGAAAGCGACTACAAGATGACGAACCTGTTCGTGCTGTACGAAGACTTGCTGCGGCAATTGTTTCGTTCGCAGATACTCACGCTTGGCCTCGTGTTTGCGATGCTCGGGCTGACTTTTCTGCTGATTTTCCGTTCCGTGCCTGTCGCTCTGATCGCGCTGGCGCCGAATGTCCTGTCGACCGGCATCGTCCTCGGTTTCATGGGCTGGGCGGGCATACCGCTAGATTTCATGACCGTCACGATAGCGGCGATCGCCATGGGCATCGCCGTCGACGATACCATTCATTACATCGACCGTTATCGCGAGGAATTGCCAGGCGGCTCTCCGGGTGAAGCCGTTCAACGGACGCATGGCAGCGTCGGCTATGCCATCCTGTACACGACCCTGATCGTCACGCTCGGTTTTTCGCTGCTGGCTTTTTCAGATTTCGTGCCCAGCATCCTGTTCGGCCTGCTAACGAGCCTGGCGATGGTGATCGCGCTGGTCTCGAATGTCGCATTGGTGCCGGTGCTGCTGCGCCGGTTCGTGCGCTGAGAGTGCCCCGAGCAGGATTCGAACCTGCGACCTTCCGCTTAGGAGGCGGAAGTGTCTGGGCGTAAGCCTCTGAGCCTGAACGGGAATCCCGACTCCTTTCCGCGGGCTAACGTGGGGCTAACTCTCGAACAACGTCAGAGCTGCCGCCTGAGCGCGCCGCGTCCAGCGTAGGGCGCGCAATCGCCTCAACCTATGCCCGGGGTAGCGGGTCGGGGGAGATTGTGCCTGAACCGGGCAGGCGACACCTCTCGACCCGTGTTTCGGCCTTTAGGGGAGTTTGTTCTCTATGGGATTTACAATCTCCGCAGCCGTCTCTGCAGACAAGCACTTCATTGCCCACTCCGCGCACATTGACTGCCACAAGGTGGCACCACTGCACCGAAGGTGATTCGCCGCGACGTTAACCCACTCATGGTGGTCAACCAAAGTCATAGCGCCTCCGCAAGCATCGGCAACAACGGACGAGTCGCGATTCACGCGAACCCATAAATCCAACCAATTTGCGCCACGAAGGGCCTCAAATACGACTTGCTCTGGAGCGTCCTCACCCGGCAGGAGGATGCAGCCAGGCGCCACATCAGAATCGCCGTCTAGAAATACCAATGTCGGCCGGGTGAATCGGTTCGCTTCCACCATTTGGCCGAGTGCGAGACCCACAGTTGAAGCTCCGAAAGGAACGATAGAACACCGAATAAAAATGTTTTTGCCATGGACGGCAAGGATTTCGCCCAAAAAGACTTTTGCGGCATTGTCTTCCACATACAGGTCGCATTCTGGATGAACTTGATCATCCATCTTGGTCATCGCGAACTGAGGACTGACACCTGCTACTATGGATTTAGCCCCGTCCGTTTCCAATATATAGAGCCTAGCCTCCAAAGGCAGCTCCTCCAAAACGTAGGGGGAGTGCGTTGTCAAAATGATCTGAACTTCCCGATCGCGGCACCGCTCCGCTAGATCGCGTATCAAGCGCCGCTGCGCTCGAGGGTGGAGGGATGACTCGATCTCATCAATAAGCACCAATCCGTACTTTGGCAAATCGGCTTGTAATAGTTCGGCGATAGTAGTCTCGCCTGAGCCTTGATGAAATCCTGAGTACGCCGTGGTGCCCTTACTGATTACTGGCACCTCCCGCCGTTTGTCGATGTCCGACAGTGCCATGCGCGCAGAATTATAATTTCTTCCCAGCACAGACGACAATCGTTTTACTTGGTGTTGATCAAAGGTCTTCGCAGAAATTTCTTTGTGTTTAGTCTTTGCAATTTTCGCGTAGCCAACTCTTGCAGACACCGGCTGTATACGACTGAGGTCGATGTATTCGACATCCCGTATAGGACGATCAACATTTCCAAGCCATCTCGTTGTGGGTTTGCGGATGGAATTGATGCTGTGATTTCCGCCTTCCGCATATCCATATTTCACGGATGCGTTGCTAACCATATCCCAAGCCGTGCTGGGAAAAAATTCCGACGCATAATGCGACTGCTTGACTTTTTTCGCTCGGTAGATGGATGCTGCGGCCTGTAAGACAGTGCTTTTACCGGAACCGTTTTCGCCGACAATCGCGACGATGGGAAAGGAAAAGTCAATGCGCTGTCCAACCCACCCTCGAAGCCCGTGTATTTCAATCCACTTGAGCTTTTTCGGCCATCCTTGCCCTGTCTGCCATTTCTTTACTAGCCGCCGCATTTCATTGCTGATTGGCATCCTAGGAACTCCTCCGCGACGCACCGCAAGGCTTCGGCACCGGGTCGTCCGCTGTTCCGGAGCTTAGAAAAAGCGTAATAATTTGTCTATAGAGATAATAAATACGAAAATGCCTCGCGCCGCCCGGGCTGCGGCGGCAGGCAAGCGGCGCACTCCGGGCGTGCGGGAGCCGGAGGCCATGACCTTGCGAAAACGTGGGCCGGGTACACAAGCAGTTGGGGGCAGGTCGCCCCGTCGCTGCCACAGCGCGGGGGTCAGGGTGTCTTGTGATCTGGTCTGAATCAGAGCGCGCATGGCTCGATCGGAGAGCCGAAGCGATCAGCCGGGAGAAGAGCTGGCCGATGCCGATCGCGCTGTCTGAGGCAGCGGCGCGGCTAGTACGCTCACGATCCCGCCGGCCAGCCGCGATCCTGCCTTTTCCGAAACGCGGTCGCACGACGCGACCACGTTGAGCAAATCTCGTTCAACAGGCGAGATACTTGACGACCTGTCTATGAGAACCTATGGCCTTGGTGATCTAACGTGGAGAGCGCATGAATGACTCAAGATAGCGAGCCCACGATTTCCATTGGTCACACGGCGGACGGCCGGGAAAGTTTGGATAGAGCGCCGCTGAAGGCATATCTGACTTGGCACCAGGACGACGGGAAGGTAGCGCGGCAGGAACGTTATACGCGATCCGAGCTCGAGGCCGAGATCGAGCGTCGCAATGAAAACGGCGAGAGTTCTCAGGTTTTCGAGGAAGCTCTAAACAAGTTGGCCGCTTTTTCGGGGAAACGCACCTAGCCTCAAAAAGAAGCCCCGCCGAGGCGGGGCTCCTGAAATCACGCGCCCAGGCCGGAATGCGAGGCCTATAGTGTAGTCCTCGAGTGGCTGAGCAGGTCCGCTATCCACAATCGCCGCGTAGCCAAAACACAAGCTGCCGCCAGCGGTACATGCACCACCAAACGTAGAACCATCTTTTCGCCCATAGCCGGGCCGGGATCACTGACAAGCTCATAAATCCATCGTGGCTCAGAAAACAAGCCATGACGAGTCGCTAATCGGCGCAGAATAGCGAGAAATGGAGTCGCCCCGTTGCTGCCACAGCGCGGGGGTCAGGGTGTCTTGTGATCTGGTCTGAATCCGAGCAGGCGTGGCTCGACCGGCGAGCCGAAGCGATCAGCCAGGAGAAGGGCTGGCCTCTGCCGATAGCGCGCTCAGAAGCAGCGGCGCAGCTCAGATTAGCCTATTGCTGGATTTTGCGCTGTAAGCCCGAGTCGCCATGAGCTTCTTTGCCGAACTGAAGCGCCGCAATATTTTCCGCGTGGGCGCGGCGTATCTGGTGGTCGCCTGGCTGCTGATGCAGGTCACCGCTATGCTGGTGCCGGCGCTGCATCTGCCCGACTGGATTGTCACGGCGGTGGCGTTTTTCCTCATCATCGGCTTGCCGCTGGTGCTGATTTTCGCCTGGGCTTACGAGCTGACGCCGGAGGGTCTGAAGCGCAAAGCCGAGGTGGAGCCGGCCGAGTCGATCGCGCGCCTGACCGGCCGCAAGCTCGACTTCCTGATCATCGGTGCTCTCGTGCTGGCGCTGGGGTATTTCACCTACGACAAGTTCGTGCTCGATCCACAGCGGGACGGGGCATTGGTCGAGAGCACGACGCGGGCGTTCGAGAAGCGGTCCGCCGTGACGGCCGACGCCCAGAAGTCGATCGCCGTGCTGCCTTTCGACAACATGAGCGCCGATGCCGAGCAGGCGTATTTCGCTGATGGTCTGGCCGAAGAGCTGCTGAACCTGCTGGCGAGCATTCCGGAGCTGCGCGTGGCAGCACGAACTTCGTCGTTTTCTTTCAAGGGCCAGCAAGTCGACATCCGCACGATTGCAGAGAAGCTCAACGTCGAGCACATCCTGGAGGGCAGTGTACGCAAGGCCGGCGACACCTTGCGCATCACCGCGCAGCTCATCGAGGCCGACAGCGGCTACCACCTCTGGTCGCGGCTATTCGACCGAAAGCTAGAGGACGTGTTCGCGATCCAGGAGGAGATCGCCTTCGCGGTGGTCAATGCGCTCAAGATCTCGTTGCTGGGCGAAGTGCCGAAGGTCGAGGAGATCGATCCCGAAGCTTATGCGCTGTATCTGCAGGGTCAACATTTTGC
>DATLFD010000034.1:0-25110 GCA_035524935.1 Gammaproteobacteria bacterium
TACGTCGGCGGGAAGCCCCGCTACAGGAGCAGCAAAAACCCGCGCGGCACGGCTGGCAAGCAGCCCGTAATGGCGATGGTTGAGCGCGGTGGGCGGGTCCGGTCACTCGTCGTTCCTGATGTCAGCGCCAAAACGCTCAGAACTGCTATCCGACAAAACATTGATCGGCGGGCGCGGATCATGACGGACGAAGCGGCGCAGTACACAGGGCTTGAAAACGAGTTCGAGGGCGGTCACGAAACGGTACTCCACACGGCTAGGGAATACGCGCGCGGCGACGTTTCGACCAACACCGTGGAAGGCTACTTCTCAATCCTTAAGCGCGGGTTGAACGGTATCTACCATTCCGTCAGTCGGAAGCATCTGCACCGTTATCTTGCAGAATACGAATTTCGCTATAACAACCGCGAACTTGAGGATGGCGAGCGCGTCGTCGCCGCGATCCGCGCATCGGATGGCAGGCGGCTGCGGTACCGTGAGCCAGCGGACGCGCAGACTTCTCCGCAGCCTACTCAACTAACCCCAGATTTTTGAATTGAGGTTCGTCGAGTGCCCGCTTTCCTCATGACCCGTTTTCAGCAAGTACATACTTCCGAAAAAAAGCCCCGCCGCGCGGCGGGGCTTCTCTCGGACGCGAGGAGCCGACTCCTTACATCATGCCGCCCATGCCGCCCATGTCGGGCATGTGCGGCGTGGCATCCTCTTCCTTGGGCGCCTCGGCCACCATCGCCTCCGTGGTCAGCAACAGGCCCGCCACCGATGCGGCGTTCTGCAGCGCCAGGCGCGTGACCTTGGTCGGATCGAGAATACCCATCTCGATGAGATCGCCGTACTTGCCGGTCGCGGCGTTGAAGCCGTAATTGCCCTTGCCTTCCGCGACCTTGTTGAGCACGACGGCGGGATCGTCACCGGCGTTCTTGACGATCTGCCGCAACGGCTCCTCGAGCGCGCGGCGCAGGATGTTGACGCCGACCGTCTGGTCGTCGTTGGCGCCCTTGAACTTCTCCATGCCCTGCCGGGCGCGGATCAGCGCGACGCCGCCACCGGCGACCACCCCTTCCTCGACCGCGGCACGGGTCGCGTGCAAGGCATCCTCGACGCGTGCCTTCTTCTCTTTCATCTCGACTTCCGTCGCCGCGCCGACCTTGACCACGGCAACGCCGCCGGACAGCTTGGCCACCCGCTCCTGGAGCTTCTCCTTGTCGTAGTCCGAGGTCGCGTCCTCGATCTGCTTGCGGATCTGCTCGACGCGGCCCTTGATGTCCTCCGACTTGCCGGCGCCGTCGATGACGGTCGTATTCTCCTTCGTGACCTGCACCTTCTTTGCCTCACCCAGGTCATTGAGCTGCGCTTTCTCGAGGCTCAGGCCCACTTCCTCGGAGATGACGGTGCCGCCGGTCAGGGTCGCGAGATCCTGCAGCATGGCCTTGCGCCGGTCGCCGAAGCCCGGCGCCTTGACGGCGACGACCTTGACGATTCCGCGGATGGTGTTGACGACCAGGGTGGCGAGGGCCTCGCCCTCGCAGTCCTCGGCGACGATCAGCAGCGGGCGGCCCGACTTGGCCACGCCCTCGAGCAGCGGCAGCAGCTCGCGGATGTTCGAGATCTTCTTGTCGTGCAGGAGCACGTAAGGATTCTCGAGCACGGCGCTCTGGCTCTGCTGGTCGTTGATGAAGTAGGGCGACAGGTAGCCGCGGTCGAACTGCATGCCCTCGACCACTTCGAGCTCGTTGTCCAGGCCCGAGCCCTCCTCAACCGTGATCACGCCTTCCTTGCCCACTTTCTGCATGGCTTCGGCGATGATGTTGCCGATGCTCTCGTCAGAGTTGGCCGAGATCGTGCCGACCTGGGCAATGGCCTTGTCGTCCTCGCAGGGCTTGGACAGTTTCTTGAGCTCTGCGACGACCGCCACCGTGGCCTTCTCGATGCCGCGCTTGAGGTCCATCGCGTCCATACCCGCGGCCACTGACTTGAGTCCCTCGCGGAGGATCGCCTGCGCGAGCACCGTCGCGGTGGTGGTGCCGTCACCGGCCTCGTCCGAGGTGTGCGATGCGACTTCCTTCAGCATCTGCGCACCCATGTTCTCGAACTTGTCCTGGAGCTCGATCTCTTTCGCGACCGATACGCCGTCCTTGGTGACGGTGGGAGCGCCGAAGCTCTTTTCGAGCACGACGTTGCGGCCCTTCGGGCCCAGTGTGATCTTGACGGCGTTGGCCAGTATGTTCACTCCGCGGAACATGTGCTGGCGAGCGTCGTCGCTGAACTTGACTTCTTTCGCAGCCATTTACGTCTTCCTCTGTCTGAACTCTGCTTGAAACTTTTGTGCGGGCAGCGGCGTGCCTGCGGGCTCAGCCCTCGATAATCGCCATGACGTCGTCTTCGCGCATGACCAGCAACTCGTCGCCGTCGACCTTGACCTCGGTGCCGCTGTACTTGCCGAACAGGACCTTGTCACCGGCCTTGACGTCGAGCTTGCGCACTTCGCCGCTCTCCAGAATCTTGCCGTTGCCGACCGCGATGACCTCGCCCTTGACGGGCTTTTCGGCCGCAGTGTCGGGGATCACGATGCCGCCGGGGGAGGTGCGCTCCTCCTCCATTCGCTTGACGATCACACGATCATGAAGCGGACGAATTTTCATGTGTTCTCTCCTGAATTCTCGTGGGTCGAAACCCGCTACGAACATGTACGAACTGAGGCGTGTGTTAGCACTCGCCCCGAAGGAGTGCTAATCATAGGGATGAAAAACGGGATTTCAAGGGGGCTGCGGGCCGGGGCCCGCGACAGCGCCCGGGGCCGGGCGGTATCCTGACCGCCCTGGAGAAACCTATGGCTGCCGATCACCTGCTCGTTCTGACCACCTGTCCGGACGCCGACAGCGCCCGCGCGATCGCACGTGCTCTGGTCGGGGAGCGCCTGGCCGCCTGCGTGAACCGGATCGACGCGGTCAGCTCGACCTACCGCTGGCAGGGCGAGGTCCGCGAGGACGGCGAGTGCCTGCTGCTGGTCAAGACGTCCGCCGCGGCTTACGAGCGGGTCGCGGCCCGGCTCGGCGCGCTGCACCCCTACGAGCTTCCGGAAATCATCGCACTGCCCGTGCAGCGCGGTTCCGCGGATTATCTCGACTGGATCACCGACGCGACCTCATGATCTCCGCGAGGCTCCTCCTGCCGGCGGTGATCGGCTGGCTGGCCTTACCGGCCGGCGCGCTCGGGCCGGCGGACGTGCTGCCGCCGGAGCAGGCCTATCCTTATACGGTCGCCGCGCAGGATGGCATGTTGACCGTCGAGTGGGACATCCAGCCCGGTTATTACCTGTACCGCGAGCGCATGGGCTTCGCGAGCCGGACCGCCGGGATCGAGCTCGGCGCGCCCGAGCTTCCAGCCGGGGAGATTCATGAGGACGAATTCTTCGGCCGCATGGAAATCTATCGCGGCGCAACCACGGTTCGCATCCCGTACCGGAGGGATGTGGGGGCACCGGCAACCCTGCGCCTCGAGATCCGTTCACAGGGCTGCGCCGATGCGGGCATCTGCTATCCCCCGCAGACCTGGACTGCGTCCGTCGCGCTCCCGGCAGCCGCAGACCTGTTCGACCGCGGCGCGGGCGCGGGGCCCGAGCCGCTCGCCAACCCGCTGCCCGCAGGGCCCGGCACCTCGCCGTTCGCGCAAGCCGGCCCGGCCGAGGGCACGGCGCAGTTCCTGCCGCCCGAACAGGCGTTCCGCCCGAGCGTCGATCTTGCCGGATCGGGCATCCTGGCGGTGCGCTGGGACATCGCTGCGGGTTATTACCTGTACAGGGACAAGCTCGGATTCGCGGCAGAGGGCGGGCTCGTCCAGCTCGGCACCCCCCGGCTCCCGCGCGGCGAGCTCAAGGACGACGAGTTCTTCGGCGAAAGCGAGGTTTACTTCGACGAGCTCGAGGCGCGCATCCCGTTCGCGCGCGCGTCTGCGGATGCCGGCGAATTCGTGCTGCGCGCCGACTACCAGGGCTGCGCCGAGGACGGCATCTGTTATCCGCCGATGTCGCGGGAGTTCCCGCTGCGGCTCGCTGCGGCCGGCGGGGCGGCCCGGCCGGACGCGGGGTCGACGACGGTTGGCGAGCCGCTCGCCGAGCAGGACCGACTGGCCGGGGTCATCGGATCGGCGAGCCTGTTCGCGGTCGTCGCGACCTTCTTCGGGCTCGGCCTTCTGCTCGCGTTCACGCCCTGCGTGCTGCCGATGATTCCGATTCTGTCCGGGATCATCGCCGGGCAGGGCGACCGGCTGTCGACCGGCCGCGCCTTCGGCCTGTCCGTCACCTACGTGCTGGGCATGGCATTCACCTACACCGTCGCGGGTGCGCTGTTCGCGGCCGCCGGCCAGCAGGCGCAGGCGGTGTTCCAGCAGCCCTGGATCCTGGCGGGTTTCAGCCTGCTTTTCGTGCTGCTCGCGCTGTCGATGTTCGGGTTCTTCGAGCTGCAGATGCCCGCTTCCTGGCAGACCCGCATTGCGCGACTGAGCAACCGTCCGAGCGCGGGCACCTATGCTGGCGCAGCCGTCATGGGTGCGTTGTCCGCTTTGATCGTGACCGCCTGCGTCGTGCCGCCGCTCGTCGCCGCCCTTGCGGTCATCGGCCAGGGCGGCGACGTCGCGCGCGGCGCGCTGGCCCTGTTTGCGCTGAGCCTCGGCATGGGCGTGCCGCTGATCGTGTTCGGCACCTCGGCGGGCAAGCTCCTGCCGAAGGCCGGGCCGTGGATGGAGACCGTCAAGGCCGTGTTCGGCGTGCTCCTGCTCGGCGTCGCAATCTGGATCGCGGGCCGCATCCTGCCAGGTCCGCTGACGCTGATGCTGTGGGCGGGGCTCGCTTTCGTCACCGGCGTATTCCTCGGTGCCGTCGAGCCGCTCGCGCCGGGCGCGGGCGGCGGCCGCCGACTGGTCAAGGGCATCGGGCTCGCGGCGCTCGCGTACGGCGTCGTGTTGCTGCTCGGCGCCGCCACAGGCGGGACGGATCCGCTCCGCCCGCTCGCCCGGGTCGGCGCGTTGTCGGCGACCGACACCGGCTCGCTGCCGTTCACGCGCATCAGGACGATCGCCGACCTCGAGGGCGAGCTCGCGGGGGCCATCGCAGCCGGGCAGACGACGATGCTGGATTTTTACGCCGACTGGTGCGTCGAATGCCGGCAGATGGAGAAATACACCTTCAGCGACCCGCAGGTTCAGAGCGCGCTTGCCGGCACGCGCCTGTTGCAGGCCGACGTCACGGCCAACGACGAGGCGGATCGTGCGCTGCTCGGCCATTTCGGCATCTACGGCCCGCCGACGATCGCCTTCTTCGGCAGTGACGGCCGCGAGCGGGCGAATTACCGGCTGATCGGCTATCAGTCTGCCGACGAGTTTCTAGAGCACCTGCAACGGGCGCTCGCGGCGCCCGCGGCCGGCGCCGCGCCGTGATGCGCGCGGCGCTGCTGGCGGCGGTGCTTCTCGCGGCCGCCGCCGCCGGTTTCTTCGCCTGGCGGCATACCGTCGAGCCTGATACGGTGCCGGCGACCGGCACCCTCACGCCGGCCGCCGGCACCGTGCGCCCGCAATTCTCGCTGCCTGACGTCGGCGGGCAAATGCGCTCCATCTCGGATTGGGACGGGCGGGCGCTGGTCGTCAATTTCTGGGCGACCTGGTGCGCGCCCTGCCGCCGGGAGATCCCGTTGCTCATGACGCTGCAGCGATCGCACGACCCCGCTCGCCTGCAGGTCATCGGCGTGGCCATCGACGACGCGGCGGCGGTCCGCCAATACGCGGCCGAGCTCGGGATCAACTATCCGGTGCTGGTGGGCGAGCAGGCAGCGCTGGACGCCGCTGCCGGGTTCGGCGTCGAATTCGTCGGCCTGCCGTTCACGGTCTTCGTCGATCGAGACGGCAACGTGCGAAAGGTGCACCTGGGCGAGCTCGAAAAACACGAGATCGATGCGCTGGCCGGGGAGATCCTCGGCGGATCGCGGCCCACGGGCTGAGCCGGGGCGCGACAATCGCCCGGCTCCAGGCGGAGCAGCGAAAACTGCCTGGAAAAGAGTTAAACTCGCGCCGATCTTCGGATAAACAATAAGAAACCGGGATGGCGCAGCTGCTATTGCTCAATGGCCCCAACCTCAATTTGCTCGGCCGGCGGCAGGTTGAGATCTACGGACGTGCCGGCCTGCCGGCCATCGAGGCACGCCTCACGGAGCTGGCCCGCGAGCTCGGCCACCAGCTCGAGGCCTGGCAGAGCAACGCCGAGCACGCTCTCGTCGAGCGCATTCACGCCGCGGCGGACGCTGTGGACTGCATCGTCTTCAATCCCGGCGCGTTCACCCATACGAGCATCGCGCTCAGAGATGCGCTGCTCGCCGTGGGCGTGCCGTTCGTCGAGGTGCACTTGAGCAACATCGCCGCCCGCGAGGAGTTCCGGCGACGCTCCTATTTCTCCGACATCGCGCTGGGCCATGTCGCGGGCTTCGGTGCGTTCGGCTACGAGCTCGCGCTTCGCGCCGCCGTCGACTGGCTCGACAAGAGGCCCGGGAGGACCGCGTGATGGACATCCGCAAGGTGAAAAAGCTCATCGAGCTGCTCGAGGAGTCCGGAATCGCCGAAATCGAGATCACCGAAGGCGAGGAATCCGTGCGCATCAGCCGTTACGGCTCGACTGCAGCGTACACGGCGCCTGCCGCGGCCGCCGCCCAGCCGCCCGCCGCGCCGGCGCCGTCAGGCGCCCAGGCGGTCGAGGAGCTGCCTGTGGGGCACACAGTTCGCTCACCGATGGTCGGCACGCTCTATCTCGCTCCCACCCCCGGGGCTAAGCCGTTCGTCGAGGTCGGCAGCGAGGTGAAGGCCGGCGATACGCTCTGCATCATCGAAGCCATGAAAATGATGAACCAGATCGAAGCCGATATCGACGGCAGCATCAAGGCGGTGCTCGCCGGCAACGGCGACGCCGTCGAGTTCGACCAGCCGCTGTTCGTGATCGAGTAGGCCGGCGAAGCGTGCTCGACAAGGTCGTCATCGCCAATCGCGGCGAGATCGCGCTGCGCATTCTGCGCGCCTGCCGCGAGCTCGGCGTCAAGACGGTGGCCGTGCATTCGACCGTCGACCACAATCAGAAGCATGTGCTGCTGGCCGACGAGACCGTTTGCATCGGCCCGCCGCCATCGACTGAAAGTTATCTCAACATGCCGGCCATCATCAGTGCCGCCGAAGTCACCGACTCGATGGCGATACACCCGGGCTACGGCTTCCTGTCCGAGAATGCGGACTTCGCCGAGCGCGTGGAGAATTCGGGTTTCGTCTTCATAGGCCCGCGGCCTGATGCCATCCGGCTCATGGGCGACAAGGTCTCCGCCATCAAGACCATGAAGCAAGCCGGCGTGCCATGCGTGCCGGGCTCCGACGGCACTCTCGGCGACGATCCGCAGGAAAACATCCGCATTGCCCGCGGCATCGGGTACCCGATCATCATCAAGGCCGCCGGCGGCGGCGGCGGGCGTGGCATGCGCGTCGTTCACACCGAGGCGTCGCTGCTCAACGCGATCGGCCTCACCCAGGCGGAGGCGCTGGCTGCCTTCGGCATCGAAACGGTCTACATGGAAAAATTCCTGGAGCGTCCGCGCCATATCGAGTTTCAAGTGCTGGCCGACAATTTCGGCAACGTGATCCATCTGGGCGAGCGCGACTGCTCGATGCAGCGCCGCCATCAGAAGGTCCTCGAGGAGGCGCCCGCAACCGGCATCTCGGAAAAGCAGCGGCGCGACATGGGCGAACGCTGCGTTGCCGCCTGCCGCGACATGGGCTATCGGAGCGCGGGCACGTTTGAGTTCCTCTACGAGGACGGCCGCTTCTATTTCATCGAGATGAACACGCGCATCCAGGTCGAGCATCCGGTCACGGAGATGATCACGGGCATCGATATCGTGCGCGAGCAGCTGAGCATCGCCTCGGGCCATAAGCTTTCCCACACGCAGAAGGACGTCGAGTTGCGCGGGCATGCGATCGAATGCCGGATCAACGCGGAGGATCCGAAGGATTTCATGCCCTCGCCCGGCCCCATCAAGCTCTGGCATCCGCCCGGCGGCCCGGGGATCCGCGTCGACAGCCACGTTTACAGTGGCTATTCGGTTCCTCCCTACTACGATTCCATGATCGGTAAGCTCATCGCCTACGGCGATACGCGCCGCATCGCAATTGCGCGCATGAACAATGCACTGAACGAGATCGTCGTCGAAGGTATCAAGACAAACATCCCGCTGCATCGCGAAATCTGCCACCATGCGGCTTTCCAGACCGGCGGCACCGATATTCATTACCTCGAAAAACGTCTCGGTCTCTGACCGTCGGCGCGCATGAACTGGACCCAGCTCGTCTTCGAGCCGGAACCCGCCGACCTCGAGCGCCTCGAGGCAGCGTTGCTCGAAAGCGGTGCGCTGGCCGTGACCCTGGCGGATGCGGGCGACGACCCCGTGCTCGAGCCGCGCCCCGGCGAGACGCCGGTGTGGGCGCAGACGCGCGTGATCGCGCTCTTTCGCGCAGGCAACGAACTCGACGCAGCGCTCGCGCGGCTGCGCGCGACTTTCGGTGCGCTGCCCGCATATGGTATCGATATCCTCGAGGAGCGCCGCTGGGAGCGGGAGTGGCTCAAGTACGCGGCACCGCTCAAGTTCGGCGATCGGCTCTGGGTGTGCCCGGGCGACTTCGTTCCCCGCGGCGACGCCGTAATTGTGCGCCTCGATCCGGGGCTGGCTTTCGGTGCGGGCAGTCACCCGTCCACGGCGCTGTGCCTGGAATGGCTCGCGGCGCACGAGCCCGCGGGGCTCGATGTCGTCGATTTCGGCTGCGGTTCCGGCGTGCTTGCAGTCGCCGCCTTGAAGCTGGGCGCACGCCGCGCGATCGCGATCGACATCGATCCGCAGGCGCGCACGGCCGCGCGCGAGAACGCGCGGCGCAACGGCGTCCTGCTCGCAGTTCAGGAAACGTCCGGCGACTCGACCCGCGGCGACGTCGTTCTTGCGAACATCCTCGCCGGCACGCTGATCGAGCTGGCCGCCGGAATCGCCGACATCGTGCGGCCCGGCGGACGCGCCGTGCTTGCCGGTCTGCTCGCCGGTCAGGACGCGACGGTGGCGGAGGCATACCGGACGTGGTTTCATATCGACGCCGCAGCATGCCGCGACGGCTGGATCCGCATCGAGGCGACGCGGCGCGCATGAGCGCCTGTCGGCGCCGTGCATCGATTCCACCCGACGGAGCGCGATGTACACCCGCTGTCCCGAATGTAACACCGTATTTCGCATCGCGCGTGCCCAGCTCGATGCCGCCGACGGCGAAGTGCGCTGCGGGCGTTGCAACGGCATCTTCAACGCACTCGAAGCCCTGATCGAGGACCTGCCCCAGCGCGGCGAATCTGCGTCGCCCGACGTCGACGATGAAGCGATCACAGACATGCCGGACGAGCCCGTGGCGGCGGGACGCGCGGCCGACGACGACGAGGCACTGCTCGAGTTCAGCCTGCCCGAGGATCGCTGGGCGGAGGTGTTCCTCGACCACGAGCTCGGCGGCGAGGAATCCGGCCCCCGCACGGGACCCGGGGCTTTCGACGACCAGCCGCCCGCGCACGCGTCCCGCGGCGGGGAGCCGCCCGTGCTTGTCCGGGAGGACGCGCCAGCGGGCGCGAACACGCAAGCGGCGACCGATTCAGGCCTTTCGTGGGACAGCTCCGGCTCCGGGGTGCTCGGCCCGCTCGTGCTGCGGTCGCAGGCGGCGCGCCGGAGCGGCCGCCGTTACTGGACTTTCGCGTCTGTCGTCCTGCTGGCGGCGCTCGCCGTGCAGATCGTGCACCTCAATCGCACCGCCCTTGCCGGGCTGCCGTGGCTCGGCGATATCATCGAGCGTGCTTACGATCAGGCCGGAACCGGCCTCGACCGGCCGGCGCGCCTTACGGATTACCGCATCGTCACGGCGGCCGCGTCGATGGAAGCGCGCAATGACGGCCTGCTGCGGGTGCACGCCACCGTAGCGAACAGCGCCGAGCATGCGCAGCAGTATCCATTGATCCGCCTGACGCTCAAGGACCGGTGGGGAGAATCCGTGGGGGAGCGGCTCATCGAGCATGCCGAGTATGCTGTCGGCGAGGTGACGCCCGGAGCGCTGCTCGCGCCCGGCGCGTCGATCGACGCGGAGATCAGGATCGTTGATCCGGGTACGGATGCATTCGGCTTCGAGCTCGATATCTGTTTGCGCAACGCACAAGGTCAGCTCGCTTGCGCATCGGACTACGCAACTCGTTGAAATCTCTCGTCACGCGAACTGACACCGGCGAGCAATCGTATGCGGCGCGAAGTTGCAGGAAAAAACATCTGGACAGGTGTCGCGAACCCGCTATCATTTCGCCTTTCCGTGCGAATGATTTTCCGCCGGGAGTTTTCCGAACCGCGTGGCGGCGCGGACGTTCGCGAATCGAATGCGCAAACAAGAACGCGCCGCCGGCAAGGCGGCCGAAACCATGCGAATCATCCGGGAACGCTCGGCGGTTTGAACGATCAGCGGGAGACGGTTCGACCGTGGCGAAAAAGAAAACGGGGAAGCGCAAGGCGGTGAAACCCGCCGCGCAGGAGCAGCCGCTGCGACATCTGACGCAGCAGGCACTGGCGACCTATTTCCGCAACCTGAACGGCCACAGGCCCAGTGAGCTGTACGATCTCGTGATCAGCGAGGTGGAGCAACCGCTGTTCCAAGCCGTGCTCGATTACACGGACGGCAACCAGTGTCGCGCCGCCGACATTCTCGGCATCAACCGCGGCACGCTGCGCAAGAAGCTCAAGACCTATAACCTGCTCGGTTAGTCGCCGGCCGGATCCGCCATGTCTCCGATCCGGCGCGCCCTGCTCAGCGTCTCCGACAAGACCGGCGTCGCGGATTTCGCCCGCGCCCTCGCCGCGCGCGGCGTCGAGCTCGTGTCGACCGGCGGCACCGCGGCGCTGCTTCGGGAGCAGGGCGTGACGGTCCTCGAGGTGGCGGAGGTCACGGGCTTCCCGGAGATCATGGACGGTCGCGTCAAGACCCTGCACCCGGCCATCCACGGGGCGCTCCTGGCGCGCGCCGGTCGCGACGATGCCGCCCTCGATAAGCTCGGCATCGCACCGATCGATCTCGTGGCGGTGAACCTCTATCCGTTCCGCACTGCCATCGCCGAGCCCGACTGCTCGCTGGAGCGGGCGGTCGAGCATATCGACGTGGGCGGACCGGCGATGCTGCGCGCGGCGGCGAAGAATCACGCGCGCGTGACCGTGGTCGTCGAGCCGGCTGACTATGCGGTCGTGCTCGGAGCGCTCGACGCGCACGGCGGCAGCGTGCCGGACGAGCTGCGATTTCGCCTGGCGACGAGCGCGTTTCGCCACACCGCAGCCTATGACGCCGCCATCGCCCGCTACCTGTGCGGACGCCTGCCCGGCACTGCGCAGCTCGGCGATTCGCTGCTGCTCGCGCTCGACAAGAAGTCCGACCTGCGCTATGGCGAGAATCCCCATCAGCGCGCAGCCCTGTACGTGGAGCCCGGCGCGGCGGAGGCCTCGGTGGCAACCGCCAGGCAGCTGCAGGGCAAGGCGCTGTCGTTCAACAACCTCGCCGATGGCGATGCTGCGCTGGAATGCGTCAAGCAGTTCTCCAGGCCGGCCTGCGTCATCGTCAAGCACGCCAATCCCTGCGGCGTGGCCGCCGGGGAGTCGATCGCAGCGGCTTACGAACGCGCCTATGCGACGGATCCCACCTCCGCCTTCGGCGGCATCATCGCCTTCAACCGCCCTCTCGATGTCGTCACTGCCGAACGCATACTGGACCGGCAGTTCGTCGAGCTCGTGATCGCCCCGCAGGTGGACGCAGACGCCCAGGCGCTGTTCACGGCGAAGAAGAACGTGCGCGTGATGGCCACGGGTGCGTGGCAAAATGCCGCGGCCCCGAGCCTCGACTACCGGCGCATTACCGGCGGTCTGCTGGTGCAGGAGCGCGACAGCGGGCGTGTCGAGGCCGGCGATCTCGAGCTCGTCACGCGTCGAGCGCCGAGCGACGGCGAGCTCGCCGACCTGCTGTTCGCATGGCGGGTCGCAAAATTCGTCAAGTCAAATGCCATCGTCTATTGCCGCGACGCCGCGACCGTCGGGATCGGCGCGGGCCAGATGAGCCGCATCGACAGCGCGCGCCTCGCCGCCTTGAAAGCGCAGGATGCCGGACTTCGCACGCAGGGCGCGGTGATGGCTTCCGATGCGTTCTTTCCGTTCCGCGACGGTATCGACAGCGCGGCGGAACACGGCATCAGGGCAGTGATCCAGCCAGGCGGATCGTTGCGCGATCGCGAAGTCATCGAGGCGGCCGACGCTCACGACATCGCCATGGTGTTCACCCGCATGCGGCATTTCCGGCATTGAAGGTGCTGGTCGTCGGCGGCGGGGGTCGCGAGCACGCGCTCGCCTGGAAGGTGGCGCAGTCGCCCCGGGTCGACGAAGTGATCGTCGCGCCCGGAAACGCGGGGACGGCTCTGGAGCCCGGGGTCCACAATGAGGCGGTCGGTGCAGAGGATATCGACGGCTTGCTCGAACTGGCCGGTCGCGAGGGTATCGAGCTGACGATCGTCGGTCCTGAGCTTCCGCTCGTCGCGGGGATCGTCGATCGCTTCGAGGCGGCCGGCCTGCCCTGTTTCGGCCCGCGGGCTGCGGCTGCGCGCCTCGAGGGCTCGAAGGCCTACATGAAGGCATTCCTCGCCCGTCATGGCATCCCGACGGCGCGGCATCGCAGCTTCACCGAGCTCGCCCCCGCGCTCGAGTGGATCCGCGGGCTGGCCTCGCCGCCGGTCGTCAAGGCGGACGGGCTTGCTGCCGGCAAGGGCGTGATCGTTGCGGCAAGCATGGAAGAAGCGCTGCGCGCCGCGTCCGACATGCTCGGGGGCCAGGCGTTCGGCAGCGCGGGCCGCACCATCGTCGTCGAGGAGGCGCTGCACGGTGAGGAAGCGAGCTTCATCGTCATGGTCGACGGCGAGCACGTGCTGCCGCTCGCGAGCTCCCAGGATCACAAGCGCCGTGACGACGGCGACCGCGGGCCGAACACCGGCGGCATGGGGGCGTACTCTCCCGCGCCGGTCGTGACACAGGAAGTGCACGAGCGGATCCTGCGCGAGGTCATCGTGCCTGCGGTACGCGGCCTGGCGGCAGATGGCGTGCCTTATCGCGGATTCCTCTATGCCGGGCTCATGATCGACGATCAAGACAGGCCGAAGGTGCTCGAGTTCAATTGCCGGCTCGGCGATCCGGAAGCCCAGCCGATACTGTTCAGGATGCGCTCCGATCTGGTGGCGCTCTGCGAGGCGGCACTTTCGGGAAGGCTCGGAAAAGTCGGTGCGGAATGGGATTCGAGGGCGTCGCTCGGGGTCGTGCTGGCGGCGCGCGGATATCCGGGCGCCTATCGGACCGGCGAGCGCATCGCACGTCTTCCGGAAGACCGCCAGGACGCGAAACTCTTCCATGCCGGCACGGCGCTCGACGGCGGCGAGGTCGTCACCACCGGCGGGCGCGTGTTCTGCGCCGTCGCGCTCGGCGGTTCGGTGACGGCTGCGCAGGCGAACGCGTACGAGCTGGTCGGAAAGATCGACTGGCCGGGAGCCCATTACCGAACCGACATCGGCAATCGCGCGATCGAGAGGGAAAGACAGCCCGGTTAGATTTCGCCCCGGCGAGCCGGGATCCGGTGCAACTTTTCAAATATCCGGCACCGGCCTGCGCCGATGCGAGGGGTGACTACCGCTTCATCGCGTCGAAGAAGTCGGCGTTGGTCTTGGAGTCCTTCATCTTGCTGAGCAGAAACTCGATGGCGGCCAGCTCGTCCATCGGATGCAGGAGCTTGCGCAGCACCCAGATCTTCTGCAGCTCGTCGGGATCCGTCAGCAGTTCCTCGCGACGCGTGCCGGAGCGATTGATGTTGATGGACGGGAAAATGCGCTTCTCGGAGATACGCCGGTCGAGATGGATCTCCAGATTGCCGGTGCCCTTGAATTCCTCGTAGATGACGTCATCCATGCGCGAGCCGGTGTCGATCAGTGCCGTGGCAATGATGGTCAGGCTGCCGCCCTCCTCGATGTTGCGCGCCGCGCCGAAAAAGCGCTTCGGCCGGTGCAGGGCGTTGGCGTCAACGCCGCCGGTCAGCACCTTGCCCGACGACGGCACCACGGTGTTGTAGGCACGCGCGAGCCGCGTGATGGAGTCGAGCAGGATCACCACGTCGCACTTGTGCTCGACCAGGCGCTTGGCCTTCTCGATGACCATTTCGGCGACCTGCACGTGCCGGCTCGCCGGTTCATCGAAGGTGCTCGATACGACCTCGCCGCGCACCGTGCGCTGCATCTCGGTCACCTCCTCCGGCCGCTCGTCGATGAGCAGCACGATGAGGAAGCACTCGGGCTGGTTC
This sequence comes from Gammaproteobacteria bacterium, assembly GCA_035524935.1. GTDB lineage: Bacteria > Pseudomonadota > Gammaproteobacteria > Steroidobacterales > JACDCP01 > JACDCP01. The sequence goes on from DATLFD010000034.1 coordinate 14,449, forward strand.
GCCGCGATGGACGAGGCAATGTTCTGCAGGAGCATGGTCTTGCCGGCTTTCGGCGGCGAGACGATCAGGCCGCGCTGGCCCTTGCCGACCGGCGCCACCATGTCGATGATGCGCGCGGTCAGGTCCTCGGTGCTGCCGTTGCCTATCTCGAGCTTGAGACGCTGGCGCGGAAACAGCGGCGTGAGATTCTCGAACAGCACCTTGTTCTTGGCGTTCTCCGGCGCGTCGAGATTGATTTCGCCGACCTTGAGCAGCGCGAAGTACCGCTCGCCGTCTTTCGGCGGCCGGATCAGCCCGGAGACGGTGTCGCCGGTGCGCAGGTTGAAGCGGCGAATCTGGCTCGGCGACACGTAGATATCGTCGGGACCCGCCAGGTATGAGCTGTCCGCGGAACGCAGGAAACCGAAGCCGTCCTGCAGGATCTCCAGCACGCCGTCGCCGTAGATATCCTCACCCGCACGCGCGTGCTCCTTGAGGATCGAGAAGATGATGTCCTGCTTGCGCGAGCGGGCCAGGCTTTCGAGACCCATCGACTGCGCGAGCTGGACGAGCTCGGAGGCCGGCTGGGTTTTGAGCTCGGTGAGGTTCATGGCCTTCTTGCTCGTCTCGAGCTCACCGCGGGGGATGACCTCGAGATCGTTGTCGTCGCTCATTTCGATGCCGGCGCTTCGGTTCTGGCGCGGGTTTTTGCCGTTGCCCTTGGGCCGGTTCTGGCGATTGCCGGACTTGGAGCGGCCACGCGCCGAATTCCCCAGATAGCCCCTCACAGGTTCGACTCCAGGAAGGCAGCAAGCTGCGACTTGGACAACGCGCCCACTTTCTGCGCCTCGACGCTGCCATTTTTGAAGAGCAGGAGGGTGGGAATACCGCGGATGCCGAACCTCGGAGGGGTGTTCGGGTTCTCATCGATATTCAGCTTCGCAATGCGCAGCTTGCCCTCGTACTCGTCGGCTATTTCGTCGAGGATCGGCGAGATCATCTTGCACGGACCGCACCATTCTGCCCAGAAATCGAGCAGCACGGGCTTGTCCGCCTTGAGCACGTCCTCTTCGAATTTGTCGTCCGAGGTGTGGACGATGTGATCGCTCACTTTACTGGTCCTCCGGTGAAGCTCGAGAGAAGCCCCTGGGACGGGGTGAGTTGCGAGGGTGCCCTCAGAATGCGTCCGTTGAGTGACGCCGCCTGTCCAATGAGGCACAATGTCGCAGCTTGATTGCGGCTTCTCTCGGAATCGTACTGATCGACGGGTATGGTAGGTGCGGTACGGGCCGCAACGCGCTTGCCGTGTATTTTGAACTGCCCAGAACGGAATTTGCAAGCCCTGACACGTAAAATGCTGCGGGATCCCTCCCGCCCGTGACGCAAACGCATCTCAGCGACGTCAGTTTCGACGACCTCGATCTGGTAGAGCCGCTCGCCAAAGGCGTCGCCGACGCGGGCTTTGAATTCTGCACACCGATCCAGGCGCAGGCGCTGCCGCTGGCGCTGCAGGGCAAGGACGTCGCCGGCCAGGCACAAACAGGCACCGGCAAAACCGCCGCGTTCCTGCTGGCGACTTTCCAGCACATGCTCCAGCGTCCGGCCGGCCCCGAGCGCAAGCTAAACGATCCGCGCGCCATCATTCTCGCGCCGACGCGAGAGCTCGCCGTGCAGATCCACCGTGACGCCGAGCTGCTCGCCCAGCATACCGGCTTCACGATCGGGCTCGCCTTCGGCGGCACCGATTACGAGAAGCAGAGGCGCATATTGTCGGAAGGCGTGGACGTGCTGATCGGCACGCCCGGCCGGACCATCGACTACTACAAGCAGCGCGTGTTCGACCTGCGCGCCATCCAGGTGGCGGTCCTGGACGAGGCCGACCGCATGTTCGACCTGGGGTTCATACGCGATATCCGCTACGTGTACCGGCGCCTGCCTCCACCCCACAGGCGCCTCACGATGCTCTTCTCTGCGACGCTGTCGCACAGGGTCATGGAGCTCGCCTACGAGCACATGAACAACCCGCAGCTCATCCGCATCGAGCCCGACAAGGTCACTGCCGACCGCGTGCGCCAGACGCTTTACTTCCCGTCGAACAAGGAAAAGGTTCCACTGCTGATCGGGCTGCTGCGCCGCATGGACGCGCGGCGCACAATGATTTTCGTCAACACGCGCCGGGCGGCCGAGCGTCTGCAGCGATACCTCGAAGGAAACGGCATACGTTCGGAGGCCATCACGGGCGACGTGCCGCAGCGGAAGCGCCTGGCGATGCTCCGACAGTTCCAGAACGGCGAGCTGCCGGTGCTGATCGGCACAGACGTGGCTTCCCGCGGCCTGCACGTGCCCGACGTCAGCCATGTTTTCAACTACGACCTCCCGCAGGATCCCGAGGACTACGTGCATCGCATCGGCCGCACGGCGCGTCTCGGCGCGGCGGGCGACGCGATCAGCTTCGGCTGCGAGGACTATGTCGTGTCGCTGCCGGAGATCGAGGAATTCATCGGACGCAAGATCCCCGTCGAGGCGGTCGATGCTTCGCTCCTGCCCGACGTCAAGCCCGCCGCGCCACCACCGCGCAGAAGGGACGGCAGCCACGAGCGGGGCCGGCAGGCGCAGCCCGGCAAGCGCCCGTCGCGCCACCGCTCCCAGCGCGGCCCCCAGCCGTCGAGATGATTCGCACGCAGCACATCACGCCGCGGTAGCCCGCGGCGGGCGTCGGCGCCCTGTCATCGGTCGCCGAGCAGCGTCTCGATCTTGCCGATCAGGCGCGGCAGGTCGACGGGCTTGGTATCGTATTCATCGCAGCCCGCAGCCAGCGTTTTCTCCCGGTCGCCGGCCATGGCATGCGCAGTCAACGCCAGTACCGGTATCGCCGCGGTCCGCGCCTCGGCCTTGAGCTTGCGGACGACGGCATAGCCGTCCATGCCCGGCAGGCTGATGTCCATGAGGATGACATCCGGACGTTCCATGGCCGCTTTTTGCAGGCCTTCCTCGCCGCTGGCGGCGATGACCACATCGTAGCCCCGGCGTGTGAGCCGCCGCGACAGCATGTCGCGATTCATTATGTTGTCTTCAACCAGCAGGATTCGGCTCATGCGTCGGCTCCCGCCGCCGGCTGCCGGCGCGCGCCGAGGATTCTCCGCACCGCACTCAGCAGCTCGTCGCGGTCGTCCGGGCTCCTGCAGAGGACCGCCGTTGCGCCCGCCTCGAGCTGCCCGATTTCGCCGCGGGACAGACTCTTCGAAGTGATCACGACCATCGGCACATCGGCGGCGACCTGAGACTGCGCGCGCCGGCGCACGAACTCGAATCCATCCATGTCGGGCATGTACAGATCGAGCAGTATGAGGTCCGGCGCAGCCCCCGCGAGCGACTCGAGTGCCGCTCGACCGTCCGCGGCTATCGTGACCGACAATCCTTCGCGCTCGAGAAGCTCGCGCATCAGCCGCTGCTGATCGGGGTCGGCCTCGACGAGCAGCACGGTGCCGCTGCGGGTGAGGCCAAAACGCTGCAAAGTTTGCAGGAGCCGCTGCCGGCTCACCGGCTTGGTGACGTAGTCCGCCGCGCCGAGCGCGTAAGCGCGTTGGGGCTCGTCAACTACGGTCACAATGACCACAGGAATATGCGCGAGCTGCGGGTCGGATTTGAGCTCGCTGAGCACTGCCCAGCCGTCGTCGCCGGGCATGATCACATCGAGGGTCACGAGATCCGGCTGCAGCTCACGCGCGAACTGCAAGCCTTCCGCCCCGCTGCGCGCCCCGACTGTGCGCACGCCGGCCTTTTCGAGCAGGCGCGCGATCAACTCGCGCGCCTGCCGATCATCATCGATCACGAGTGCGGTCACGATGGATGCAGGTCCTTCCGGCGCCGCGCCAGCGCCCGGAAGGTCATCGCCCGGCGGCCTTTCCGGGAGCACGGCCGGCAGCCGGATCGTGAACGTCGAGCCCCGCCCGATCTCGCTGGTCACCTCGACGCCGCCGCCCATCAGTTCGCAGAAATGCCTCGTGATGACCAGGCCCAGCCCGGTGCCGCCGAACTTGCGGGTCGTCGAAGCGTCGGCCTGCATGAAAGGCTTGAATATCCGCTCCAGTTCCTCGCCGGTCATGCCGATGCCCGAATCGGCCACTGCGAAACAGATCCAGTCCGTTCCGCCCCGGTGAACGCGGCTGACGTCGAGCGAAATCCGGCCGCCGTGCGTGAACTTGGCTGCATTGCTGAGCAGGTTGAACAGCGCCTGACGCAGCTTGGTGACATCGGTGTGCATCTCGCCCAGGGCGTCGAGGCTGCCAACCGCCAGGGTGTTCTCGTTCTGTGCTACCAACGGCTCGATTGTGCCCACGACGTCGCGCACCAGGGTGGAGACGGAGATGATCTCCGGGAAAATCTCCATCTTGCGCGCTTCGATCTTGGACAGGTCGAGCACTTCGTTGATGAGCTCGAGCAGATGCCGCCCGGCTGAACGGATCTTCTCCAAATCCGGCACCATGTCCGCGCAGCCACGGTCCTCGGCATCCTCCTGCAGCATTTCGCTGTAGCCAATGATCGCGTTCATGGGCGTGCGCAACTCATGGCTCATGTTGGCGAGAAAGCTGCTCTTGGTTTCATTGGCCTCGAGAGCCGCCTGCCGTGCCTGCCTCGCTTCCTCGAACAGGCGCGCATTGCGGATCGCGCTTGCCAGCGGCACGACGTGCCGCTCGACGGTTTCGATGTTTTCCGGCTCGAGGTCGAAGCGCCGGTCGGAATTGCTGAAGCTGATCACGCCGAGGGCCCTGTCGGACACGACGAGTGGGCAGACAAGCAGGGACCGGGTCGGGCTCACTGCGTAGATGGCGCGGTCCGATGCGCTCATCCTCGCGACGCCGGCCTCGTTGATGTCGGGCAGGTATACGGATTTCTGCTGCGCGATTGCCCAGCCGAAAACGCTGCCCTCCTCGTCCAGCGGCACGCTCATGCCGAGCAACCTCTCACGCACGACGGCTGTCATGCCCGATCCCGCTTCACGGCTCAGGACAAGACGCCCCGTCGACTCGTCGACCAGGCCGATGCCCATCTGATCGAAATCCAGGACGTGGCGCAGCCCCTGCATGACCACGCGGGTGATCTCGTCCAGGTCGAGGGTCGCATTGGCGGCCCTGGCAATGTTGTTGAGCGACGAGATCTCGGCGACCGCGCTCGCCAGCTGCGCGGCCTGCTCGGCCACCCTGCGATTCGTGTCCGCCAGGTCATGCCGAACGGCAATGGCTTTCCTGCCGGTATCGTTGACGAAATAACCGAGGCTCCACGTGTAGACGATCAGCACCGCGGCAGCCAGCGCAAAGGTCAGCGGTTCCGGCCGTAACTGCGGATCGAATCCGGCAAAGTACAGTCCGACGCCCACGCTGAGGACGTACAGCGGCAGATTCCGGACCAGCATCCCGGGCCCGCCCATGGTGAGCAGAGTCGTGCCGACGAACCCGGTCGTAGTGACAGCCGGCACGGGACTCAAGGCAGTGGCGCCGACGCAAGCGCCGAACAGAATGGTGTCTGCACTCAACATGGCGAAACCGGCGCGCCGCGTGTCGCGGCTGTGCAGGGCGATCAGGTGCACGGCTTGCGGCCACACGAGACCGAACGCGACCAGCCCCCAGGCCAAGGCCGGAAACCGGGCGTGCACGGCCGATGCGTACATCGCCCCCGCAAACGCCCAGGTGAGCACGCGCGGATAATAGGAAGCGGTGACGACCGGATGGACGCGCCGTTGCGACGGCTGATCTCGCGAACCCGCTTCGTTCATCGTTGTGCTCTGTGCAGGCCCACGGTCGCGGCTACTTTACGCGCCCGCGCATCGGCCGACAAACCATCCGGCTCAATTGCGCCGCGCGGAGCCGCTGTGTTAGCGTCCGGACACTTGTTCCCGCTCGCCCGGCGGAACCCCCGGAGCCGCCGTTACCGAAGCACGTGGCCGCCCTTTCCCGATCACCTGAACGCCGCCGCCCGGACCGGCTGCTCGTCGTCGACGATAACGAGATGAACCGGGATATGCTGTCGCGGCGTCTGTCGCAGCGGGGTTACGAGGTCACGACGGCCGCGGACGGGGCCGGCGCGTTGCGGCTTCTCGCCACGTCGCCCTTCGATCTCGTGCTTCTCGACATCATGATGCCCGGCATGAGCGGTCTCGAGGTCCTTGCGCACATACGACGCCAGCATGAGCTGTCGGAGTTGCCGGTCATCATGGCGACCGCGCGCGACACAGGCTCCGATATCGTCGAGGCGCTGCGGCTCGGCGCGAACGATTACGTGACCAAGCCACTCGACTTCCCCGTCGTGCTCGCACGCAGCCGCACTCAGCTCGAGCTGAAGCATGCACATGCGCGCATCCGCCACCTGGCGCTCGACGTGGAACGGCGTAATGTGTTCATTCGCAGCGTATTCGGACGCTATATGAGCGATGACATCGTCGAAACGCTGCTCGATTCCCCGACTGGGTTGTCCCTCGGCGGCGAGAAGCGCGAAATCTCCATTCTCATGACCGACATCCGTGGTTTTTCCGAAGTGGCCAGCCATCTGCCGGCCGATCAGATTGTCTCACTGATCAATAATTTTCTCGCCGTCATGACGGAAGTCATCATGCGCTTCGGGGGCACCATCGACGAGTTCATCGGCGATGCCATACTCGTGCTTTTCAACGCACCCGCACGTGTCGACAGGCACGCCGACAAGGCGATTGCCTGCGCCCTCGAGATGCAGCTCGCCATCTCGGAAGTCAACAGGCGCAACGCCGCCCTCGGCCTGCCGGCCATCGAGGCGGGTACCGGCGTGCACACCGGCGAAGTGGTCGTCGGCAACATCGGATCGGAGCGCCGGGCGAAGTACGGTGTGGTCGGCGGCCACGTCAATCTCGTTTCGCGCATCGAGTCGTTCACTGTCGGCGGGCAGGTCCTGATCTCGTCGGCTACGTACGCTGCCTGCGGCTCGCCGCTCTCGGTGCGCGATCGATTCGAGGTGCATCCAAAGGGCTGGCCGGTTTCGGTGCACGTCTACGACGTGGACGGCATCGCCGGAGATCATGCGGCACGCCTGCCGCCCGAGCCCGGTCAGCCGCACCGACGCCTGCCGCGTCCTGCTCCGATACGCGTTGCGGTTCTCGACGGCAAGGATGCCGGCGGTGCGCCCGCCGATGCCCGACTGCTGACCTGGTCCGGCCGCAGCGTGGAGATCAGCAGCCCGTTCCCGCTCGAGCAATTCACCGACCTGCGCATCGAGCTGGCTGCGGCGCCCGATGGCCGGAGCGTGGCCATGAACGGCAAGGTCGTGCCACGGGACGGGGGAACGCCGGGCACGGTAGCGGTGCGCATCACATCGCTGCCCGAAGCGGCGGCCGAGCTTCTCGACCGGCTCGTGTCTTATATCCCGCCGTCCGATTGAACGGTCGCCGCAAGTCCCGGCGCGGTGCGCACGCCAGCGCTTCAGCCCGTGCGGGCCGGGATCAGCTCATGCAGCGCATCCACGGCCGGGAACCCCGGCACGTCGCGCGCGGGGCGCCTCGAGTCCGGCCTGCGAATCGCCACCAGCCACCGGATGCCGAATTCCCGTGCGGCGCGCAGAACGGGCAGGCTGTCGTCGACGAACAAGGTCCGTGCCGGATCGAAGTCCTCGAGCGCCACCAGCCGCGTCCAGAACCCGACGTCCTCCTTGGGAAAACCCAGCGCGTGCGCGCTGACCATGGTGTCGAAATGGCGGCCGAGACCCGTCCGGGCCTGCTTGAGCTCGAGGCTTCCGGGGTGAGCGTTGGTGACGAGCACCAGGCGCTTGCCGAGCCCGCGAACCGCCTCGAGAAAGCGCGGCGCCTCGGACAGAAAGCAGATGCGGTCGGCGACCTCGCATTTGAGGGCGGCGACGTCGAGCCGGAGCTCGCGGCTCCAGAAATCGAGGCAGTACCAGTTGAGGGTGCCGCGGTGGCTCTCGAACAACGGCTCGAGGACACCGCTGGCCACGGCCGCCGCCACGCCGTGCGTCTCGCAGTACCGGCGCGGCAGGTACTCGCGCCAGAAATAACTGTCGAAGCCGAGATCCAGCACGGTGCCGTCCATGTCGAGAAGGACCGTATCGATCGCGGCCCATTCGGGCGCGGCAGAGGCATTCTTGGCAGTGGGCGTCACGGTGACGATATGATAGGGGCTTTACACGGAAACAGGGAACAGGGGTGAATCAGGATGTGTCGGCGATGCTCGGGCCGGTGAGCCAAATCGCGCGCCGTGCAGGCCGCGAGATTCTCGCCATTTATCACACCGAGTTCGACGTGGCCGAGAAGACGGACACTTCCCCCCTGACCGCCGCAGACCTCGCTGCGCACAAGGTCATCAAGGCCGGCCTCGAGGCGTTGACTCCCGAGTTGCCCATCCTGTCCGAGGAAGCGACGCGTGCGACGCCGTTCGAAGAGCGCGCGCGCTGGACGACCTACTGGCTCGTCGATCCGCTCGACGGCACCAGGGAGTTCGTCAAGCGCAACGGCGAATTCACGGTCAACATCGCGCTCATCCACGAGCACCGGCCCGTGCTCGGCGTCGTGCATGTGCCGGTGAAGGCACTCGACTATTTCGGCAGCATGAATGGCGGCGCGTTCCGTCGCAACGGGGAAGGGAAGCCGGAACCGATCCACGTGGCGACGCTGGGCGATGGGCCGGTGCGGGTCGTCGGCAGCCGCTCGCACGGCGGCGATTCGCTGGCGAAGTTTCTCGAGCGCATCGGCGAGCACGAGCTCGTACCGATGGGCAGCTCGCTCAAGTTCTGCCTCGTCGCGGAGGGCAAGGCCGACGTCTATCCGCGCCTCGGGCCGACCTCGGAATGGGACACGGCCGCCGCCCAGGCCGTCGTGGAAGCAGCCGGCGGCCATGTCGTCGATAGCAATGGCAAGCCGATGCTCTACAATACGAAAGCTGACATCCTCAATCCCCACTTCCTCGTGTATGGGGACGACAGCCGGGACTGGACCCGCTACTTGTAGGGCCGGATTCCTTCGGCCGGGGGGGTTGAAACCCGCCCTAACGCAAAAGGGGCGGCACGGATCGTGAGATGGGCTCGAACATCGATACCGAAGCGTTCCGCAACGCGCGCAAGCTCAAGGAGCTGCGCGTGGCGCATCGGGACCTCGACGACGTCATCGCACGACTCTCGAACGATGTCGACGTTGACCAGCTCCGGCTCCGCCGCCTCAAGAAAAGAAAGCTGCTCTTGAAAGACATGATCGCGCGGCTCGAAAGCGAGCTGATTCCCGACCTGAATGCCTGAGCCGATGGCCATCGCCGGTCGGCCATGAGCTGAGCACAGCGCATGCAATGGCACGAATGGCTGAACGAGAGGGCGCAGCAGGCCCTCGAAGCCGTTTCGTCGCCCGTGTTCCTGATCCAGGTCACGATCGTTGCGCTCGCGCTCGTCGCTGCATGGCTGGCCGGGAGACGCGTGGAGCGTATCGAGCGCTTCGCCGCCCTCGCCGAGCAGTACCACTGGGTCTATATCCTGCGCGGCGCCATCGTCCGCCTGGCCCCGCCGGCAAGCGCGCTCCTGCTCATCATCATCGGCGGCGGAGTCATGCGCAGCCTGGAGCTTTCGACCAACCTGCTGAGCATCGCCCTGCCGTTGATCGTCGCGCTGATCGCCGTGCGCGCGGCGGTCTTCCTGCTGCGCCTCTCGCTGGGCCGCGAATCGCAGATCAAGGGCTGGGAAAACACGATCGCCATCGCCATCTGGACGGCGGTCGCGCTGGATCTGCTCGGCTGGCTGCAGCCGTCGATCGAGACATTGAGCCACCCCCTCGCCAAATTTGGCAAGTTCGAGCTGTCGATCTGGCTCGTCCTCAAGATGCTGGTGATCGTCGGGCTGCTGATCGTCGTCGCCCGCTGGCTCGGCAAATGGATCGAGCGCCGGGTGTCGCGCGCCGAGTCGCTGAACCTGAGCATGCGCGCGAGCATCATCAAGATATCGCATTCCCTGCTCATCATCCTCAGCGTGCTGATCGGCATGAGCGCCGCCGGCGTCGACCTGACCGCATTGACCGTCTTCGCCGGCGCGCTCGGTATCGGTCTCGGCTTCGGCCTGCAGCGCATCGCCAGCAACTTCATCGCCGGCTTCGTGCTGGTCATGGACCGGTCGATACGACCGGGCGACGTCATCACTATCGGCCAGCAGGGCGCCCAGAACGGGCGCACGCTGCAGAGCTTCGGCTGGGTGCAGGAACTCAGGGGCCGCTATCTCGTCGTGCGCGACCGCGACGGCGTCGACACGCTGATCCCCAACGAAACGCTGATCACGTCCGAGGTCATCAACTGGAGCTATTCGGACCGCAAGATCCGCCTCAAACTGCCCGTTACGATCAGCTACGCCGACGACCCCGAGTTGGCGCTCGGGCTGCTCGAGCATGCCGCCGACAGCATCACGCGGGTGCTCACCGATCCGGCGCCGGCGGCTCGCCTGATCGGCTTCGGCGACGACGGCCTCGAGCTCGAGCTGCGCATCTGGATCATGGACCCGCAGGCCGGCGTCGTGAACGTGCGCTCCGACGTCAATCGCGCGATCTGGCGCCTGTTCCAGGAAAATGGCATCACCATTCCCTTTCCCCAGCGCGACGTGCGAATTATTTCGACGCCGGACTGAAGAGCCAGGCGGCCAGCGCCGGCAGCAGCAGGATCGCGCCGAGCATGTTCACCA
>DATLFD010000035.1:0-33059 GCA_035524935.1 Gammaproteobacteria bacterium
GGTGCAGGGTCCGAGCGAGCGCATCCAGGCGCTCAAGGCAAGCGGCGAGATGCTCGTGCTGGACGGGCGGGTCGATCTGCCGCATACCAGAAAGGCACCGCTCGCCGCAGCGCTGATCGTCGCCGTGGTGGTCGTCGCGGCTGCGGGCATCGCGCCGATCTCGGTGGCCGCGGTCTGCGGCGTCGGCCTCATGCTGCTGACCGGCTGTTTGAACTGGCGCCATGTCGTCGACGCGCTGGACCGGCGCATCATTCTGCTCATCGTCGCGAGCCTTGCGCTCGGGCTCGCGCTCATGGCCACGGGCGGCGCCGAGTACATCGCCATGCTGTTCGTCGCGCTGACGCAGGGGTTTTCCGTGCCGCTGGTGCTGTGCGGATTCATCCTGCTGATCGCGCTGCTCACCGAGGTGGCAACCAACAACGCCGTGGCGGTGCTCGGCACGCCCATCGCCATCAGCGTCGCCCAGCAACTCGGCGCGCCCATCGAGCCCTTCGTGCTCGGCGTGCTGTTCGGCGCCAACATGAGCTACATGACTCCGGTCGGCTACCAGACGAACCTGCTGGTCATGAGCGCCGGCGGCTATCGTTTCTCGGATTTCTTCCGCGCCGGACTGCCGCTGCAGATCATCATGTGGCTGGGGCTCTCGATCGTGCTGCCGATCCTCTACGATCTCTGAATCGCCGCCGGTCCGTGGGGGAAGCGGCCGAATGAGTTCGGCCCCACGGGGAGGCGGTTTCGGCGGGCGCATTTGGCCGAATGAATTCGGCCGTGCGACGTGAGGGGATGCTGGCCGAATGAATTCGGCCCTACGGCACGTAGGGCGGGTTTCAACCCGCCGCTCCGACCTGCCACCTAGCGCCGGGCGCGCGCGATCAGCAGCCAGGCCAGGCCCAGCGTGGCGACCAGCCAGCCGAGCCATGCCGGCTCGACCTCGAGTGCCACCAGCAACGCGCCGGAAACCACCGCGGCGCCGCCGGCGACGGCGCCGTAACGCAGCCGGTCGCTGAGACGGATCTCGGCGCGGAGCCGCTCGACCGCTGGCATGGCGAGCTCGACCTGCAGGCGACCCTCGGCGGCCTGGCGCAGCATCCCCTGCACGAGACCCGGCAGCTCTTGGAGCGCGCCGCTCAGGTCGGGCCATTCCTCGCGCAGCCTGTGCAGCACGGCGCGGCTGCCGACCCGCTGACGCACCCAGCGCTCGAGGATGGGCTGCGCGGTCGCCCACAGGTCGAGGTCCGGGTAAAGCTCGCGGCCCAGCCCCTCGATGTTGAGTAAGGTCTTCTGCAAAAGGACGAGCTGCGGCTGCACCTCCATGTTGAAGCGCCGCGCGGTGCGGAACAGCCGCAGAAGCACCTGGCCGAACGAGATGTCCTTGAGCGGGCGGTTGAAGATCGGCTCGCAGACCGTGCGGATGGCCGACTCGAATTCGTGCACCCGGGTTTCAGGCGGCACCCAGCCGGAGTCGACGTGCAGCTTCGCGACCCGGTAGTAATCGCGGTTGAAGAAGGCGAGGAAGTTCTCCGCAAGGTAGTGCTGGTCCTTGTGGCTCAGGGTGCCGACGATGCCGAAATCGACGGCAATGTATTGCGGGTTCGCGGGATTCGTCACATTTACAAACACGTTGCCGGGATGCATGTCGGCGTGAAAGAAATTGTGCTCGAACACCTGCTTGAAGAAGGTCTGTACGCCGTTTTCTGCGAGCCGACGCATGTCGGTGCCGTGCTCACGCAGGCGCGCGACGTCGCTTACGGGGATGCCGCTGATGCGCTCGAAGACTATGGCGTCGGGCCGGCAATAGTCCCAGTACACTTCCGGCACGTAGAGCAGTGGCGAATCGAGGAAATTCCGCCTGAGCTGCGCCGCGTTGGCCGCCTCGCGCATGAGGTCGAGCTCGTCGAGGATCGTGCGCTCGTATTCGGCGACGACGTCGACCGCATGCAGGCGGCGGCCCTCGCGCCAGTAACGCTCAGCCAGGCGCGCGAGTACGTACATGATCTCGAGGTCGCGGCGGATGATGCCCGCCATGCCGGGACGCAGCACCTTGACCACGACTTCGCGGCCGTCGTGCAACGTGGCCTTGTGCACCTGCGCGATCGAGGCCGCGGCGAGCGGCTCGACGTCGAAGCGGCGAAACACCTGTTCGACAGGACGCTGATATGCGCGCTCCACGATCGCGCGGGCGGCGTCGCCGGGAAATGGTGGCACCCGGTCCTGCAGCAGCGCGAGCTCGTCGGCGATGTCGAGCGGCAGGAGATCGCGCCGAGTGGACAGCGCCTGGCCGAACTTGACGAAGATCGGGCCGAGCTCCTCGAGCGCGCGGCGAATGCGCGCCCCCCGCGGTTCGCGGGCCCGGGCACGCCCCCAGTTTCCGGGCCACAGCCGCGGCAGGAACCTGAGCGGCCGGAACAGGTGGGTAGCGAGGATGATCTCGTCGAGGCGGTGCCTGGCGAGGACACGGTTGATCTCGAGCAGCCTGAAGAAATGCCTCGGCCTAAGCATCGGGGCCTGCCGCCCCGTCGTCATCCCCGCCAGCAGGTGCCGCTGCGCGGCGCTCGAGCCGCTGCACGCGCGCCTCGGCGCGATCGACGTCGGCGGCGAGGTGGTCGACACCATCGAAAAATGCCTCGGCCTCGTCGGTGCCGGGAACGTCGCGGCTTTCCTCCTGCAGGAACTCGCGCGTATTCAGGCGCAATGTTTCGAGGGCATGCCGGCCGAAGTCGAAGGCGCCCCGCACGAAGTTGCCGACCTGGTGCGCAGCGACATCGCCGACCAGGCGCGACAGCTCCTCCTCGAAGTCCGGGCGGGCGTGCTCGAGGAGCCGCTGGAAGTCCTCCGCGACCGTCGCGTCGCCTTCGATGGTGACCGCGCCGGAGCGGACCTGGCCGGCCGCGCCTGGGCGCGCGAGCGCCGCAAGCGCGAACGGCGAGCCGCGCAGCACGGCATCGGGCGCACCGGCGGGCCGGCCGGTGACGATCACGCCGTCGGCCTGGGCGACGAAGTACAGCTCCAGCGCCGGCAGGGTCACCTCGATGCCGAGCACCTTGCCGTCGAGCTGCCGGCAGCGCTCGCGTGCCGGGGTCGAGGCGCGGATCTGCCGGTTCAGGGTCGCCTCGAGCGGCCGCAGCAGGGTGTCGTCTATACGCATGCGAAGTTGCCTGTGGGAGCGAAGAAGCGCCGCGGCCGGCTCACAGCTTGCAGCCGTAATGCAAAGCGACGATGCCGCCGCTCAGGTTGTGATAGCGGCAGCGCTCGAATCCCGCATCCGCAAGCAGGCTTTCCAGCGCTTTCTGCGACGGGTGGCGGCGGATGGATTCGGCGAGATATCTGTAGCTGGCCGCATCGCCGGCGACCGTGCGGCCGAGCAGGGGCAGGAATCGCAGTGAGTAAAGGTCGTACAGGGGCTTGAGCCCGGGCACGACGGGCGTTGAGAACTCGAGCACGAGAAGCCGGCCGCCCGGCTTGAGCACGCGCCGCATGGCGGCGAGCGCGGCGGCCTTGTCGGTGACGTTGCGCAGCCCGAAGGCGATGGTCACGCAGTGGAAGCTGTCATCGGCGAACGGCAGGCGCTCGGCGTCGGCCTGCACGAAGGCAACGTTCCCGGCGATGCCGGCGTCGAGCAGCCGGTCGCGTCCGCGTGTGAGCATGACCGCGTTGATATCGGTGACGACCACGCGGCCGGTATCACCGACCTGGCGGGCGAGACCTCGGGCGACGTCGCCGGTGCCCGCGGCGACATCGAGCGCGCGCTGTCCCGGCCGCAAGCCGGTGCGGGCGAGCATGAACCCCTTCCAGAGCCGGTGGATGCCGAGCGACATGAGATCGTTCATGAGGTCGTAGCGATCGGCTACCGAGTCGAACACCGCGCGCACGCGCCGCGATTTCTCGTCCCAGGCGACGCGTTGGTAACCGAAATCGGTCTCCGGAGTGCGGTCCATGCGCTCGTTCAAGCCTGCTCGCTTTTCTTGCTGTCCAGCCCTTTTCGCCCGGGGGAGGGAACCGCAGGAGGGCCGGCGCTGCGAACGTCCCCCGCCGCACGCAGCCGCTCGAGATACTGCCGCCATTTGCGGTCGTAATGCTCGCCCAGCTCGAGCAGGTACTGCCAGGTATAGAGGCCGGTGTTGTGCCCGTCGTCGAAATAGAGCCGGACCGCATAGTTGCCGACCGGCTCTACGCGATCGATGCGGACGTTCTCCTTGCCGACCTGCAGCACTTCCTGGCCCGGGCCATGACCGCGCACCTCGGCCGACGGCGAGAACACCCGCAGGTACTCGAACGGCAGCTCGAACCGCCGGCGATCGTCGAAAACGATCTCGAGCAGCCGCGAGGTCTTGCGCAGCTTGATTTCCCTGAGATCGGGAACGTCCTGCATGCTTCGATTCTAGCAGCACGGTTTACCGTGCGGGCAGCGGGTGTCCGCAGACGGCGAATGCGGGTCGGCTCAGGTGCGGCCGCGCTTGCCGGCGAGCAGATGGATGAGCGGCTCGTAGCGCCCCGGCCGCGAGAAACGCCAGCTCGCCACGGCAAGTGCGATCACGGTGAAGCCCAGCGCATGCAGCAGGTCCCTGGCGACGCCGAACTCCGCAGTCGGCAGCGCGCCCGGCGACACGGGCAGGGCGTGCTTGAGCAGATCGACCGCGTAGCTGAACGGATTGAGCAGGGCGAGCAGCTTGAACGGAGCCGGCAACGTGTCGACCGCATACAGCGCGCCGCTCAGGAAGAACAGGGGAAAGATCACGAAGTTCATGACCGCGGCGAAGTTCTCCAGCGTGCGCGAGAAGGCGGCGGTCAGCACGCCGATGCCGGCACAGGTCAGCGCGGAGGCGACGAGCGCAATGGCCAGCAGCAGCCAGCGCGTCTGCGGCTCGATGAATCCGAGCACTGCGAGCACGACGAGCAACAGCAACGCCTGCAGGAGCGCGGCGAGCGTCGCCGACAACAGCTTGGCGATCACGATCCAGTAGTGTGCGACGGGGGCGACGATGAGCATGCGCATGACCCCGGATTCGCGGTCGTAGACCAGGCTCAACGCCGCCAGCATGGCGCCGAACAGCAGCGTCATGCCCAGCACGCCCGGCACCAGGTAGCGCTGGTAGTCGAGGCCGCCGGCGCCGAGCGCGGCGCCGAAGCCGGCGCCGATGACGAACAGCCAGATCAACGGCCGTATGATCGAGGCGAGCAGGCGGGTCCGCTGGCGCAGCGTGCGGAGGATTTCCCGCTCGATCACGGCATAAACGGGCCTGACGATCATGCCGCCCCGCTCTTCGCTTCGGCGCCTGCACGCGTGTGTGCCGTCGGAGCGGTGCAAACCGTGCTCGCGGGCGCCTGCTCCGCGTTGACCCACAGGAACACGTCGTTCAGCTGCGGGCGGCGCCAGCGCAGCGCGCTGATCAGGCCGGGCGATTCCGCCTGGATGCGCGCGAGCGCCGCTACGTTTGCGTCGCGGAACATGGCCACCGCGCCTTCGCAGAGGGCTGGGCCGAAGCGCGGGGTGAGTGCCGCGACGACGGCCTCGAGGGGATCGCCTTCAACTTCCAGGATATGGCGACCGAGCCGCTCGACGAGCTGCCGCGGGGCCCCGCGCTCGACGATTCGCCCCTTGCGAATGAAGGCCACCTGGTCGCAGCCGTCCGCCTCCTCCAGATAGTGAGTCGTGAGCAATACCGTCATGCCCGTCCTGGCGCGCAAGCCCTCGATGAAGCGCCAGATACGCCGGCGGTTGGGCACGTCCAGGCCGATCGTGGGCTCGTCGAGAAAGAGCACCCTTGGCCGGTGCATGACGCCGCGCACGATGTCGAGCGCGCGGCGCTCGCCACCGGACAGCGATCCCACTGGTCGCCGGCCGCTGCCGGCGAGCCCGAACAATTCCAGCAGCTCGCGGCTTCGCTCCGCGATGAGCGGCGGCGGAAGCCCGTGCAGCAGGCCGGCGAAGCGCAGGTTCTCTGCCACCGACAGGCTGCGATCGAGCGCCGAGTCCTGAAAGACGACGCCGATCGAGGCGCGCACCGCGACCGGCTCGCGGCGCACGTCGTAGCCGGCGACGGCGGCGTTGCCGGTCGTGGGGTAAAGCAGCGTCGACAGCATGTGGATCGTGCTGGTCTTGCCCGAGCCGTTCGGGCCGAGCAGGCCGAAAAACTGGCCGGCGGGGATGTCGAGATCGAGCCGGTCGACGGCAAGCACTTCGGCATAGCGCTTGCTGAGCCCGCGCGCGCTGATCGCGGTGGTATCGGTCACTGGCTCAACTGGCGCGAGTTGCGATCACCGCGGAACAGCAGGGGTCGGGCGGGCACGCGCTCGCCGGGTAGCTGCGCCTTCTCGACGACGGCCGTGACCCGGCCGTGGTGTGGCGAGAGGTCACAGACGGGGTCGGCATCGGCGGCATCGCCGGTGAGCAGGTAAGCCTGGCAGCGGCAGCCGCCGAAGTCCTTGAACCGCTCCGGGCAGCTCCGGCACGGTTCCTTCATCCAGCCGACGCCGCGGTAGGCGTTGAATGCCGGCGACTCGTGCCAGATCCAGCGCAGGTCGTGGTCGCGCACGTTGGGAAACTTGAGGCCCGGCAGCATGCGCGCCTCGTGGCAGGGCAGGGCGACGCCGTCCGACGCGACGTTGAGAAAGGTCGTACCCCAGCCGTTCACGCATTTCTTCGGCCGGTCGGCGTAATAGTCGGGGACGACGAAATACACCTTCATGGCGTTGCCGACCCGGGCGCGAAACCGGTTGGTGATCTCTTCGGCGCGCTCGAGCTGCTCGCGGCTCGGCAGCAGATGCTCGCGGTTGACGAAAGCCCAGCCGTAGTACTGGGTGTTGGCGAGCTCGACGTGCTCGGCGCCCATGGCCTCCGCCATCTCCAGGATCTGCCCCACGTGGTCGATGTTGAGCCGGTGCAGCACGACGTTGAGCACCATGGGGTATTCGTACTGCTTGATCAGCCGGGCGACTCTGGACTTGAGCTCGAAGGTTCGCGTGCTCGAGAGAAAATCGTTGAGCTCGCGCGTGGAATCCTGGAAGGAAAGCTGGATCTGATCGAGCCCGCCTTCCTTGAAGGCCGCGATGCGCTTCTCGTTGAGCCCGATACCGGAGGTGATCAGGTTGACGTAGTAGCCGAGCCCGCTCGCCTCGCGCACCATGATCTCGAGGTCGTCGCGCGTCAGCGGCTCGCCGCCGGACAGGCCGAGCTGCACCGCGCCGAGTGCCCGCGCCTCGCGGAACACGCGTAGCCAGTCCTCGGTGGCGAGCTCCCGGCCGTAGCGCGTGTAGTCCACCGGGTTGTAGCAGAACACGCAGTGCAGCGGGCACTTGTAGGTGATCTCCGCGTTCAGCCACAGCGGGTTACTGATGCTGGCCGGCTCTGATCCATCCTTTTCCATGCGCGACCTCCAGAAAATCGACGACATCCGTGCGCAGGTCCGCGCCCGGGAACGCGCGCTGCAGATCCGCGACGATGCCGTGCAGGCTCGCCTGGCCATCGACGCGCTTCATGATTTCCCCGGCGCCGCCCCTGAGCTGGACCATGCCCTCGGGATAGAGCAATACGTAGCATTGCTGGGCGGGCTCCCACTGGAATCGAAACTGGCGGAGCAGCTCGATGGGCGCGTCGGGCGGCAACGGCAGGCGCGGTTCACTCATCGCTGCGGACCCCGGAAGAGCTTCTGCGCGCCGATGCCGTAGTTGACGGCCATCGCATCGAGCATGCACCACAGCACATCGAGCTTGAAACGGAGAATCTCCAGCGCGCGTTCCTGTTGCTCGCGGGTCCGGTAGTGATCGAGCGTGAACCCGAGCGCGAACTCGACGTCGCGGCGCGCCTGCCCGAGCCGCTTGCGAAAGTAGCCGTAGCCTGCCGCGTCGATCCACGGGTAGTGCGCGGGCCAGTTGGCGAGCCGCGACTGGTGGATCTCCGGCGCGAACAGTTCGGTCAACGAAGCGGTGACGCTTTCCTGCCAGGGGCGGGTGCGCGCGAATTCGACGTAGGCGTCCACCGCGAAGCGCACGCCGGGCAGCACGTGGGCGAGCGAGGTGACCTGCGAGCGCTCCAGCCCGACTGCTACGGCGAGTCGCAACCAGGCTTCGATGCCGCCTTCCTCGCCCTGCCGGCCATCGTGGTCGATGAGGCGCTGGATCCACTCGCGGCGGACGGCGCGATCCGGGCAGTTGGCGATCAGTGCCGCATCCTTGAGCGGTATGGCCTGCTGGTAGTAGAAGCGATTGCAGACCCAGCCGCGGACCTGCTCGCGGGTGAGCCGACCGCCGTTCATCGCCACGTGATAGGGGTGATGGATGTGGTAGCGGCCGCCCTGGGCGCGGAGCTGCGCCTCGAATTCATCACGGCTCCACGGCACGCGCGGTTGCGGTTCGGGCGCGGGCCCCTCAGATCTCGATGTCCATGCCATCGCAGGCGACCTCCACTCCAGCGGCGTCGAGTTCGGCACGCTCGACCGAGTCTTCGTCCAGGATCGGGTTGGTGTTGTTGATGTGTATGAGGATCTTGCGTGAGGCAGGCACGCCCTTCAGCGCCTCGAGCATGCCGCCGGCGCCCGACTGCGGCAGATGGCCGATTTCAGCGGCGCGCCTGGTGGAAACGCCGAGCCGGATCATTTCGTCGTCGCTCCAGAAGGTGCCGTCGACCAACAGCACGTCGGCCTGCTCGAGGATTGCTCGCAGGCCGGGCTCGATCTCGCCGAGCCCGGGCGCATAGAATGCGCTGCGCCCGCTGCGGGTGTCCGTGATGGCGATGCCGACGTTGTCGCCGTCATGCGGGTCGTGGCGGTGGGGCGAGTAAGGCGGAGCCTTGCTCTGCAACCCGATGGCGCTGAAGCGCAGGTGATCGGCGCCGTCGATCGCAAAGCTGGCGCCGGCCTCGATGGGCAGACGGCGCCAGCTCACGCCGCAGTAGTGGCCGAGGATGCTGAACAGCGGGTTGCCGCTCGTGAGATCCTCGCGCACCGTATCCGTGCACCAGATCTCGAGCGGGTCGCCCTCGCGCAGCATCAGGAGCCCGGTCGTGTGATCGATCTGCCCGTCCACCAGCACGATGGCGCGAATCCCCGTATCGCGGATGGCGCGCGCGGGCTGCAATGCCGGGAAGGACCGGATCTGGGTGAGCAGGTCGGGTGAGGCATTGAAGAGTATCCAGCCGATGCCGTCGGCCGAGACGGCAATCGACGACTGGGTGCGCGGCCGGGCCCGGATCGTGCCCTTGCGCAGGCCGTCGCAGTTCGGGCAATTGCAGTTCCACTGGGGGAAGCCGCCGCCTGCTGCCGAACCGAGGACCCGTATTCTCATGATCTCGCTGTCCGGGTTTCGGGCCGGCCAAAAAGGCGAAAGCCCCGTGGGGAGGGGCTTTCGCCGGTCGCTGGCCGGAAGCTCAGCGGTTGAGAATATACATCGTCACCTCGAAGCCGAGGCGCATGTCGACAAACTCAGGCTTGGTCCACATAGGTATTCTCCATCGATCGATCGGGAAATCCCTCGCCGGCAACACCGCCCGGCGAGTCAGCGATCATTGTCGGCCAGGCCACGTCCCGCGCCCACCGGAAAATCAGGAATCGCGGCTCATGATTTTCATCAAACTGGCCGCCGCTTCTCGACCTGGCCCGGCGCGACCGCCTACAGTGGACGTGCGCGCCTCGACCCCCCGCGCCGCAGGATGCAAGTCTTTGATAAATAACACCGGATCAATGCATCCCGCAGGGCTGTTTCCGCCGGTCGAGCCGTTCAAGCGCGGCACCCTCGCCGTCGGCGAGGGCCACCGCCTGTACTTCGAGGTCAGCGGCAATCCCGGCGGGCGGCCTGTGCTCGTGCTGCACGGCGGGCCGGGCAGCTCGACGAGCCCCACGCAGCGGCGCTTTTTCGATCCGGCGTGCTGGCGCATCGTGTTGTTCGATCAGCGGGGTTGCGGCCAATCCGCGCCGCTAGGGTCGTTGCGGGGCAACGACACGCAGTCGCTTGTCGAGGACATCGAGCGATTGCGCGGCGCTCTCGGCGTCGAGCGCTGGGTGCTGTTCGGCGGTTCCTGGGGTGCGACCCTCGCGCTCGCCTACACCCTCGAGTATCCGCAGCACGTATCGGCGCTCGTGCTGCGCGGCGTGTTCCTGGGTTCGCGCGAGGAAGTCGAGTGGTTTCTGCTCGGCCTGCGCCGGCTCCTGCCCGAGGCCTGGGCGCGCTTCGCGGACGCTCCGGTGACCGATGCCCGGGGCTTGCTGTCGCGATATCACGCCCGCGTCTTCGATGACGCGCCGGCGAGCGCGCTCGAGGCCGCCCGGCGCTGGCTGGCCTATGAGGACGCGGTGATGGCCGCCGGCGAGTGCGGCGCGACGGCTACCGAGCTCGGCGACGAGGCGCTGCTCGCGCGCGTGCGGGTTCAGTTGCACTACCTCGTCCATGACTGCTTCCTGCCGGCCCGATGGATCCTCGACGGCGCGGGAGAACTGAGCGAGGTGCCGGCCATCCTCGTGCATGGCAGTCGCGACCTCGTCTGTCGGCCACGCATCGCGCATGACCTGGCAGGGCACTGGCGCGGGGCCCGGTTGCGTATTGTCGAGGACGGCGGCCACTCGCCGCTGAGTCCAGGCATGACCGGTGCCCTGATCCAGGCCACCCGCGAGGTCGAGACGCTGGGGCGGGAGTCCGGCTCGTGAGCCTGCGCTTTCGCCTCAATCTGATCATCACCCTGCTGGTCGTGCTGTTCACCGCGGTGATCGCCGCGATCGTCATCGACAACACGCGCCGCTCGATTTCCGAGGAAATGAATGCGGGCCGCAGGGTTGCGCAGCAGATGCTGACCTCCGTGCTCGAGAGCAGCAGCCTGGTGCGGGACCCGCGCGCCACGGGCGAGGACATGCTCGTATTCCTGGAGAGCCTCGGCCGGATACGCGCCCACGAGATTCGCTATTACCACGCGGGCGGCTGGCTCGTGTACACCTCGCCGCCGCCCACCTACAAAGCCGGGCGAGAGGCGCCGCGATGGTTTGCGCGGCTGGTCAGCCCTGCGCTGGCTGCGCTGGAGTTCGCGCTTCCGGGCGGGCGCATCGTCGTGACGACGGACGCCTCGCGGGCAGTGCTCGATGCCTGGGACGATCTGACCGGGCTGCTGTGGCTGGTGCTGGTGTTCCTGGCCGCGATCAACGCGCTGGTGTTCTTTCTGGTCGGGCGTTTCCTGCGCCCCCTCGGCAGCGTCCTGGCGGGGCTGTCCGAGATGGAGCGCGGCCGGTTCGAAACGCGCCTGCCGCATTCCTCCTTGCCGGAGTTCGAGGCCATCAGCCATACGTTCAACCGCATGGCCAACGCGCTCCGGGAAAGCCAGACTGAGAGCCGGCGCCTGGCGCTGATCGCCGAGCAGTCGAGCGACGCGATCGTCATCTGCGACCTCTCCGGTAACATCTCCTATTGGAACCCGGCCGCCGCTCGCCTGTTCGGCTATGCTGCCGAGGACATCGTCGGGCATTCCGGCGAAGTGCTGATACCTGCCGGCCGCGAAGCCGAAATGGCCGCGGGACGCGAGTCGCTGCTACAGCGGCGCGTGATCGAGAACCTGGAGACCCAGCGCCTGGGACGCGACGGACGCGTGATCGACGTGGCCCTGTCGGCCGCGCCGTTGATCGATCCGAACGGTGGCGCCGTGATCGGCGAAATTTTCAGCATCCGCGACATCACCGAGCACAAGAGCGCGCAGAAAGCCGCGGGCGAGCTCGAGCGGAACCGCCAGCTCACGCAGCTGATCCAGACGCGCGTGGAAGAGGAACGGCGTGCCCTGGCCCGCGAGCTTCACGACGAGCTCGGCCAGTGCGTGACCGGCATCCGGACGATCGGGGCCGCAATCGCTCAGCGGACACGGGACGGGGCACCCGACATCCACGACAACGCCCGGACCATCGTCGAGGTGGCAGGACACATCTATGACGTCGTGCACGGTATCGTCCGCCAGCTTCGCCCACCGGCGCTCGACAATCTGGGACTGCGCGAGGCGCTGGAGGACCTGCTGGCGGGCTGGCGCGAGCGCCTGCCCGAAATCGCCTGCGAGCTCACGCTCGACGGCGAGCTCGACGACCTGGGCGAGACGGTCAATATCACCCTCTACCGCATCGTTCAGGAATGCCTGACCAATATCGCGCGCCATGCCGGCGCCACGCGGGTGGAGATCGCGGTGACGCGCAGCGACGACCGGGTCGAGGTGCGGGTGCGCGACGACGGCAAGGGATTGGACGAGCGGGATGACAGCGATGCCGCGCACTTCGGCCTCATGGGCATGCGCGAACGGGTACAGGCACTGCACGGCCGCTTCGAGCTCGAGAGCCGTGCCGGCGGCGGCTTGCAGATTTTCGCGTCGATTCCAATCATGCCGGCGGGCGGCACGGCGCAGCCGCAACGTGCCGGGGCCGGGTGAGCTGAAGTGGCGGACCGGCCCATCCGGGTGATGCTCGTCGACGACCATGCGGTCGTGCGCATGGGCTTCCGCCTGCTGCTCGACGGCGCGCCCCACATTATGGTGGTCGCCGAGGCCGACAGCGGCGAGGAGGCGCTGCGTCTGTGTCCCGAGGCCAAGCCTGACGTGGTGGTCATGGACCTCTCGATGCCCGGTATCGGCGGCCTCGAGGCCATCGGCCGGCTGGTGGCCAAGCAGCCGTCGGCCAAGATCCTGGTCCTGTCGGCACACGCCGATGCCATTCACGCCCGGCGCGTGCTCAAGGCGGGCGCCGCAGGTTATCTGAGCAAGCGCAGTGCCGGCGAGGAACTGCTCGATGCCATCGGCCAGGTGGCGGGCGGCAAGACCTTCATCGAAGCGGCGATCGCCCAGCAGCTCGCCGTGCAGCAGATGCGCGGAGAGAAAAGCCCCGTGGATACGCTCAGCGAAAAGGAGTTCAAGGTGTTTCTCGCGCTGGCGCAGGGGCACTCGGTCATCGAGATCGCGGAAATCATGTCGCTGAGCCCGCGCACGATCGGCACCCACCTGTACAACATCAAGCAGAAGCTCGACGCCTCGAATCAGGCAGAGCTGACGTTGATGGCGCTGCGCAACGGGCTCATCGAGCCCTGAGCGCTCGTGGCGGCGATACTCGCGAACTACAGGATGTAGCGCGTCAGGTCCTCGTCCTTGACGAGCTCGCCCAGGTGCTCGTCGACGTAGCCGGCGTCGACGACCAGCGCCCGGCCGTTGCTATCCGCGGCCTCGAACGAGACGGTCTCGAGCAGTCGCTCCATGACTGTGTGCAGGCGGCGCGCGCCGATGTTCTCGGTGCGCTCGTTGACGTGGAAGGCCACTTCGGCGATGCGCCGCACGCCGCTCGGATCGAACTCCAGCTTGACGCCTTCGGTGCCCATGAGCGCGCTGTATTGCTCGGACAGAGAGCCGTCGGGCTCGGTGAGAATGCGCACGAAGTCCTCGGACTTGAGCGCATTGAGCTCGACGCGAATGGGGAAGCGGCCCTGCAGCTCCGGTATCAGATCGGACGGCTTGCAGACGTGAAACGCGCCCGAGGCGATGAACAGCACGTGATCGGTGCGCACCATGCCGTACTTGGTGCTGACCGTGCAGCCTTCGACGAGCGGCAGCAGGTCGCGCTGCACGCCCTCGCGCGACACGTCGGCACCGCTCGTCGTCTCGCTGCGGCGGGCCACCTTGTCGAGCTCGTCGATGAAGACGATGCCGTGTTGCTCCACGGCTTCGAGCGCGCGCAGCTTGATGTCTTCCTCGTTGACCATCTTGGCCGCTTCCTCGTCGAGCAAAAGCTTGGACGCGTCCCTGATCTTGAGCTTGCGCGTGCGCGTGCGGTTGCCGGAGAGGTTCTGGAACATGCTCTGCAGCTGGCTGGTCATCTCCTCCATGCCGGGCGGCGCCATGATCTCGACACCGACCGGAAGGCTGCGGGTCTCGACCTCGATCTCGCGATCGTCGAGCAGGCCCTCGCGGAACATTTTGCGGAACTTCTGCCGCGTTTCCGCCTGGCTGCCGTCGGCCTCGACGGGCTCGTTGGCGAAGCGCGCGCGCGGCGGCGGCAGCAGCGCATCGAGGATGCGCTCCTCGGCCGCGTCCTGCGCGCGGTGCCGGACCTTGTCCATCTCCGTCTCGCGTGTCATCTTGACCGCGACGTCCGTCAGGTCGCGGATGATGGAATCCACCTCGCGTCCGACATAGCCGACCTCGGTGAACTTGGTCGCCTCGACCTTGATGAAAGGCGCGTTGGCGAGCCTCGAAAGCCGGCGCGCGATCTCGGTCTTGCCCACCCCGGTCGGCCCGATCATGAGGATGTTCTTGGGCGTGATCTCGCTGCGCAGCGGCTCATCGACCTGCACGCGCCGCCAGCGATTGCGCAGCGCGATTGCGACGGCGCGCTTTGCCGCCTGCTGGCCGATTATGTGCTTGTCGAGCTCCTGGACGATCTCGCGCGGGGTCATTTCCGACATTCAGGCTTCCTTGCCGAGGGTCTCGATCACCAGGTTGCGGTTCGTGAACACGCAGATCTCCGCGGCGATGCCTAACGCCTTCTCGACAATCGTGCGCGCGTCGAGCGGCGTGTTCTCGAGGAGCGCGCGCGCGGCCGCCTGCGCATAGGCACCGCCGGAGCCCACGGCCATGAGGTCGTGCTCGGGCTCGATGACGTCGCCATTGCCCGAGATGATGAACGATTTCTCGACGTCCACGACGCAGAGCAGCGCCTCGAGCCGCCGCAGCATGCGATCCGTGCGCCAGTCCTTGGCCAGCTCGATAGCGGCGCGCGTCAGGTTGCCGTACTGCTCGAGCTTGCCCTCGAAGCGCTCGAACAGGGTGAAGGCGTCGGCGGTGCCGCCCGCGAAGCCTGCCAGCACCTTGCCGCCGAAGAGCGCGCGCACCTTGCGCGCATTGCCCTTGACGACCGTATTGCCCATCGACACCTGCCCGTCGCCGCCGACGGCGACAATGCCGTTGCGGCGCACTGACAGGATGGTCGTTCCGCGAAACTGTGTCATCGGTTATCGGTGCCGGGTTTCGGTCGTTCGGTTATTGCGTCAACGGTGCCGGGCTTCGTGCATTTCAGTCGTCACGGGATGTCACGATCGACAGAAAACGCCGCCGGTGAAATCGAATAACCGAACGACCGGAGCCCGGCACCGAGATTCGGTTATTTACGGCGCGCGCGGGGGTGCGCTGCGTCGTATATGCGGGCGAGGTGCTGGAAGTCAAGGTGCGTGTAGATCTGCGTGCTGCCTATGTCGGCATGGCCGAGCAGCTCCTGCACGCCGCGCAGGTCGCCGCTCGACTCGAGCAGGTGGCTCGCGAACGAGTGCCGGAACAGGTGCGGGTGCACGTGCGAGGGGATGCCCTGCCGCCGCGCCCAGTAGCGGACGCGGGCCTGCACCGTGCGCGGATGGATGCGCCCGCCGCGGCGGCTGACGAAGACCGCCGGCTCGCCGGCGGCCGCGAGCCCTGCGCGGCGCTCGAGCCAGCCGCCGAGCGCTTCGGCGGCCTTGCGACCGACCGGCGCGATGCGGGTCTTGCTGCCCTTGCCGGTGACCCGCGCCATGCCTTCGGCGAGATCGAGGTCCGGCAGGTCGAGGCCGACGAGCTCGGCCAGCCGCAGCCCGGCCGAATAAAAGAGCTCCATCATGGCCAGATCGCGCGCCTCGACCGCGCCGGCCGGCGTGAAGTCGAGCAGGCGCGCCATGGTGTCTGCGTCCAGCGTGTTCGGCAGACGCCGCGGGGCGCGCGGCGCGCGCACCTGGGCGGCCGGGTTGGCGCCGAGCTCGCTCTCGCGGATCAGGAAGCCGAAAAAGCTCCGCGCCACGGACAGGCGACGACGGATGCTGCGCGGCTTGAGGCCGCGCCGGTGGTCGTGGGCGGCGAACTCGCGCAGATGCTGGCTGTCCAGGCCCCTCCAGTCCTCGATGCCCTGGCGCACGCGGAACTCGTCGAGCACCGTGAGGTCGCGGCGATAGGCATCGAGCGTGCGCGGCGACAGGCGCCGCTCGTGGGCGAGATGCGCGAGGAAGCGTTCGATCCCGGGCCGGCCGGCGGCATCCATGGCTTCAATCGGGGGCAGTGCGCGGCTTCAGTGCCTGGCCGACGAGCTCGCCGATGTGCGCGAGGAAATCCATGCTCATGGCCGGGTGAAAGCGATCGGCGTCACGGCTGCCTATGGCGAGCAGGCCGAGCGACGCGCCTTCGCCGAGCGGCACCAGGGCAACCGAACCGATCTCATTGTTGTCCTTGCCGAACAGGAAATCGCGCTGCGCGTCGCGAATCTGGCCGCAGCGCGGCCGGTTCGCGGCAAGGAAGGTCTCGAACGGCTGCAGCACCGGTGCGCTGCGCGGCGCGTGGCGCAGGAAACGGCGCTGCGGCACGGCCGCGATGTCGGCGCCCACGGCGTCGAACAGCACTATGATCGACTCGTCGGCGCCGAAATCTTCGCGCAGCGACGACTCGATGAGGCTCAGCACGGACGCGGCCGGGCGCGCGCCGACCAGCTGACGCGCGAGGCCGAGGATCTTGCCGGCCAGCTTGTCGTTCAGGCGCGCCACCTCGACCAGTTCGTGCAGTTTGCGCTCGAGCTTGCGGTTGCGCTCGCGGAGGATCTCGACCTGCCTTTCGACGAGCGAGATCGCCGACCCGCCGGTCTGGTGCGGCAGCCGCAGGTGCGCGAGCAGGTGGCCGTGACGCTCGAAGAACTCCGGATGTGCCTGGAGGTAATACGCTACCGCGTCTTCGGAGAGGCCTTCGAACGCTTCGCCGCGCTTGTGCTGGGTGGTCATAGGTCGATGGTCCCCTCGAACGATTTCTCAGCCGGCCCGGTCATCCAGATCGGCTCGCCCGGCCCGGCCCACTGGACGGCGAGGCGCCCTCCGGGCAGGTCGACCGCCACCGCCTCGCCGAGCACGCCGTGCCGGCGGCCGACCGCGACCGCCGCGCAGGCCCCGGTGCCGCAGGCGCGCGTTTCGCCGGTGCCGCGCTCGTGGACTCGCAGGCGGATATGGCCGGCATCGACGATCTCCATGAACTCGACATTGGTGCGTCGCGGAAAGCGGGGATGCCGCTCGAGCGCCGGGCCGATGCGGTCGACCGGCGCGGACTCCACGGACGGCACTGTCAGCACCGCATGCGGGTTGCCGATCGACACCGCGCCGATCTCGAGCTCGGTGCCGGCCACCTCAATGGTATAGATGTAGGCCTCGGTTGTCGCCTCGAAGGGCAGATCGCGCGGTGCGAAGCGCGGCACGCCCATGTTCACCGATACCTGCCCGCCGTTGCCGATCCGCGCCTGCACGAGGCCGCCCGCGCTGTCCAGGGTCAGCGTCCCTTCGCCGGTCGTGCCCTTCCGCTCGCCCAGAAGCTGCGCGATGCAGCGCGCGCCGTTGCCGCACTGCTCGACCTCGTCGCCGTCGGCATTGAAGATCCGGTAATAGACCTCGGTGCCCGGCCGCCGCGGCGGCTCCAGCAGGAGCAGCTGGTCGAAGCCGATGCCGGTGCGCCGGTTGGCGAGCCGCCGCAGCGTCTCGCCCGCCGGCGGCGCGGCCCCCCGCGGCAGATCGGCGATGACGAAGTCGTTGCCGAGCCCGTGCATTTTGGTGAAACGCAGTTCCATAATCGGCAGCCGCCGTCATTGCGACGTCAGGCGGTCCGGCACCTCTGGGAAAACCGCATGCAGTATAGCGATCTGAGGGATTTCATGGCGCAGCTCGAACGCGCGGGCGAGCTCAAGCGCATCGCGGCGGAGATCGACCCCGTGCTGGAGATGACCGAGATCTGCGCGCGCACTTTGAAACGCGGCGGCCCGGCACTGCTGTTCGAGAATCCGCGCGGCCACGACATGCCGGTGCTCGCCAATCTGTTCGGCACCCCGGAGCGCGTGGCGCTCGGCATGGGTGCGGATTCGGTCGCCGCGCTCCGCCAGGTCGGCGAAACCCTCGCCGCACTGCGCCAGCCCGACGCGCCCGTCGGGCTGCGCGACGCCTGGGAGAAGCTGCCCGTATTCCGCAAGCTCCTGCAGATGGCGCCGAAGAGCGTGCGCGAGGCACCCTGCCACGCAAACGTGGTCGAGGGCGAGGCCCTCGATCTCGGCCGGCTGCCCGTGCAGACCTGCTGGCCGGGCGACGCCGGGCCGCTCATCACCTGGGGACTGGTCGTGACCCGCGGGCCCGGCAAGCCGCGCCAGAATCTCGGCATCTATCGCCAGCAGGTGCTCGGCCGCAACCGCCTGATCATGCGCTGGCTGGCTCACCGCGGGGGCGCGCTGGACTTCCGCGACTGGCAGCGCGCGCGCCCTGGCGAGCCGTTTCCGGTGGCGGTCGCACTCGGCGCCGACCCAGCGACCATGCTGGCGGCCGTCACCCCGATCCCCGACACACTGTCGGAATATGCCTTCGCCGGGCTCCTGCGCGGCAGCCGCACCGAGGTCACGCGCGGCCCGGGCAGCGAACTCGACCTGCCGGCGAGCGCCGAAATCGTGCTCGAGGGTCATATCGCGCCGGACGACACCGCACCGGAGGGGCCTTTCGGCGACCACACAGGCTACTACAACGAGGTCGAACGGTTCCCGGTCTTCACCGTGATGCGCATGAGCTTTCGCGACCGGCCGATCTATCACAGCACCTACACCGGCCGGCCGCCCGACGAGCCTGCCGTGCTCGGCGCGGCGCTCAATGAGGTGCTGGTGCCGCTGCTCACCCGGCAGTTTCCCGAGATCGTCGATTTTTACCTGCCGCCGGAGGGCTGCTCGTACCGGCTCGCAGTGGTGAGCATGGCCAAGCAGTACCCGGGCCACGCCAAGCGCGTCATGTTCGGCGTCTGGTCGTTCCTGCGCCAGTTCATGTACACGAAATTCGTCATCGTTACCGATGAGGATATCAACGTGCGCGACTGGCAGGACGTCGTCTGGGCGATGACCACGCGCATGGACCCCGCGCGCGACACCGTCATCGTCGAGAACACTCCGATCGATTACCTGGACTTCGCCTCGCCGGTCGCCGGGCTCGGCGGCAAGCTCGGTTTCGACGCTACGCGCAAGTGGCCCGGCGAGACGAGCCGCGCGTGGGGCGAGCCGATACGCATGAGCGACGAGATCGTCGCGCGCATCGATGCGTTGTGGGCGGAGCTCGGCATCGAGGGTGCGTGAACCGCAGCGCATTGACTATACTCACGCGGGGGCGCGCTGAGTTCATTCGGCCGGTGGATTGAAATCCGCCCTACGGGCGCTAGGGTCGAATTCATTCGGCCGGCGGATTGAAATCCGCCCTACGGGCGCAGGGTCGAATTCGTTCGGCCAGGCGGATTGAAATCCGCCCTATGGGGTTTCGCGAGATCGGGGAGGCAGCATGCGGCACATCATGGTCATGAACGCCAAGGGCGGCTGTGGAAAGAGCACGCTGGCGACCAACCTTGCGAGCTACTATGCAGGCGAAGGCTACAATGTCGCGCTGGCTGATTTCGACCCGCAACGCTCCAGCCTCGACTGGCTGGCGGCGCGCCCGGCCGGGTACCCGGAAGTGCACGGGGTCGCGGCATTCGAGCACGGCTTGCGCAGCCTGCCTCGCAACGCCGACTACGTAATCATCGATGCGCCGGCGCGCTCCCACGGCAAGGAGCTGACAGAGCTCGTCGGCCGGGCGGAGACGATCCTCGTACCCGTGTTGCCCTCGACCATTGACATGAACGCGAGCAAGCGCTTCGTGACCGAGCTCAAGGAAGTCGGCAAGGTCTCGCGGCGCGAAGCGAAGCTCGGCGTGCTCGGCAACCGCGTGCGCGAGCAGACGCTCATCTTCGAGGAGCTCGACGACTACCTGTCCGGGCTGCGCGTGCCCTACCTGACGGCGCTGCGCGACGCGCAGAACTACGTTCGCGCTTACACCCGCGGCATCGGCATCTTCGAGCTGCCGGAATACCTGGCCTGGCCCGACTGGGAGCAGTGGGAACCGCTCATCGAGTGGCTCGACAGCCGGCGCAGCCAGCCGCGCAGGGCACCGTCGTAGCAACGGCACACGCGGCGCACGGTCGCCGCCGGCGCGTCCCGGTACCTGTCGGGCGTGCGAGCCTCATGGCGGCCGGTGCCATCGCGGTGTGAGCCCCACCCGGCACGTCCGCATTCACCCTTCCGGCAAGCGCATCGCCGTGCGGGCGGGCGAGTCCATTCTCGATGCGGCGCTCAGGGCCGGTCTCAACCTGCCGCACAGTTGCCGCGGCGGGAGCTGCATGGCCTGCCGTTCGCGCCTGCTCGAGGGCGAAGTGGCCTACCCCGCCGGCCGCCCGTTGGGGCTCACCGCCGCCGACGAGGCGCAGGGCTATGCGCTGCTCTGCCGCGCGGTGCCGCTCGGCGACGCCGTGGTGGAGACGCGGGAGATTGCCTCAGCGCCGGATATCCGCATCCGGCGGTTGCCGTGCCGGGTCCAGGACATGCAGCAGCTCTCCCACGACGTCATGGCGCTGTGGCTCAAGCTCCCTTCGGTCGAGCCGTTCCGCTACCTCGCCGGCCAGTACGTCGACATCCTGCTCGCCGACGGCAGAAGGCGCAGCTTTTCCATCGCCAATCCGCCCGGCGACGGCCACCTGCTCGAGATCCACGTGCGGCGGGTACCGGGGGGCGAGTTCACCGAGTTCGTATTTACAGCCCTCCAACCCAGGTCGCTGCTGCGGCTCGAAGGCCCGCTCGGCGGCTTCTTCTGGCGTGCGCCGGGCGGCCGTGAATCGTTGCTGATCGCCGGCGGCACCGGCTTCGCGCCGCTCAAGGCCATGCTTCTGCAAGCATTCGCGGCGGACGACACGCGGCCGATGCACGTGTACTGGGGCGCGCGGGCACGCCGGGATCTCTACGAGCTGGCGCTTGCGCGGAGCTGGGCTGCAAAGCGGCCGCAGCTGCGCTTCACGCCGGTGCTCTCCGAGCCGGCGCCCGGCGATGCTTGGACCGGCGGCACGGGTCTCGTGCACAGCGCGGTGCTCGACGACTACCCGAGCCTCGCCGGTTGCGACGTGTACATGAGCGGACCGCCGGCCATGATCGAGGCCGGCCAGCGCGAATTTCCCGCGCGCGGTCTCGGCCCGGACCGGTTTTTTTTCGACTCGTTCGATTTCGCCCCCGACGTGCTTGCACGCATCGGGTCCGCTTCGGGCAACCGAGGACCCTGATTTCGCCGGCGGCGAATGTCCCCATTTCCCCAATATCAGGACTGTCCGTTTGCGGAAGCGACGCTCGACCCCGTCGCGGGGCCGGTCAGGGCTGGCACGCTGTCGGCGTCGCGGTCGGTGGCGAGGGCAAGACCCGAGCGGAACGCGGTGGCGGCGGACGCGGCCTCGCCGAGCTTTTCCAGAAGGCGGCCGTAAAGCTGGTAGGCGACCGCCCGGGGCTGGATGGCGAGGCTCGATTCGAGATAACTGCGCGCCTTGCCCCAGAGCTCGTTACGCATGGCGATGCGCGCGGCCGCGAGCAGCAAGTCCGGATCATCGCCGCGAATCTTGAGCCACTCCTCGGCGTGCTGGAGCTGCGCCGCCGGATCATCGGTCTCCAGGTCGCCGTACAGCAACGCGAGGCTGCCGTCCCATTCGCGCTTCAGGGCCTTGCGCAGCGTCTTCTCGGCGGCTGCCGTCCGACCGCTTCGCGCCAGGGCTTCCAGGTAAGGGCGCAGCAGTGCGGGGGAATGCTGATAAGCGCGGGGCACCGAGCGCCAGAGCCCCTCGATGCGGGCGCCATCGGCAGGCGCCGATTCGAGCGCGTGCCGGTGGGTCGCGATGGTCCATGCTTCCAGGGTCGCTGCATCGACCGCGCGCCGCCCGGCGATGCGCGGCAACAGGTCACGCAGGCTGTCCCAGTCGCCGAGCCCGGCATACAGGCCGGCGAGGAGCGCGAGGCCACGGGGCTGGTTCGGCGAGCGCTCTTCGAGCTGGCGCAAGGTGGCCAGGGCCTGCTCGTGCTGACCGTCGGCGATCTGCAACTCGGCTTGTGTGAGCAGCACCGCGTCGGTCCCGTGCGGCGACTGCTCGTAGGCCATCCTGAGCCAGTTGTCCCGGCGCTCGGGGGCGCCGCGGAGCTGCGCAGCGCGGGCAGCCGCCAGATAGTTCACGACGGGGGTATCGCTCCTGCGCACGCCGCGGGTGACCAGTCGCTCACCCTTCGTGAAGTTGCCTTCGGCCATCTCGAGCAGACCGCGCGCGAATACCTCGTGCGCCCGGCGCGCCCGGAAGCGCCCGGCAGCCTCGCCGAGCCGGCGCGGCGCCATGACGAGATGCACGGCGAGCCGGATCGCGAAGTACAGCAGCGCCAGGATCAGAAGCAGCGCCGGAACCGACATCTCCACGAGGTAGCCGCGCACATTGATGAGCACGTAGCCTGCGTCCGCGAGCAGCCACTGGGCTCCGAACGCGCCCGCGATGAGCGCCGCGACGACGAGCGCGCCGGTCTTCATTCAGGCGTCCCGGGCTGCGCGCCGGCACGACGCAGCTCATCGAGCGAGCCGGAGATGTCCGGCAATTCCGCCGCGAGCTGCATGCGCGCCAGGGTATCGAGGGTCGCGATCGCGTTGCGGGTGGCGGCATCGGTCAGGTCGAACCAGGTCGCGAGCCATTCGCGCGCGTTGCGCAGGCTCTGAGCGTAATTCGACTGGTCGCCCCGCAGCGCCGCAAGGCGCGCGATCTCGAGCTCCAGGCGCAGGTTCTGACGCAGGAAGAACGTCTGCGCGGGTGCCAGCAGCGGCCTCACCCGCTCCTCCGTCCGCCGCACGCTCACGAGGTTCGAGAAAGCGCCGCGTATCGCCGCCCAGCCCCGCGCCCAGAAGCCCTGCTCGCCGCCTGCTTCAACCTCCGCCGCGGGGCGCTCACCTGCTGCGCGGTCGTCGAGCGGCAGTTCGTCGACGCGCGCGGCCAGCCGGCCCAGGCGCAGCACGGCGCCGTCGACGTCGATGCGCGGCAGGTTCTCGAGCAAGTCGATTTCCGCCGCCAGGGACTCGCGGACCCGGGTCAAAGCGGGATCGTCGAGCGTCCGCAGCCGGTTGTCGGCGATGCGCAGCGCAGCGAGGGCGGTCTGCGGATCGCGCGCCAGCTGCGCGGCGC
This sequence comes from Gammaproteobacteria bacterium, assembly GCA_035524935.1. GTDB lineage: Bacteria > Pseudomonadota > Gammaproteobacteria > Steroidobacterales > JACDCP01 > JACDCP01. The sequence goes on from DATLFD010000035.1 coordinate 23,000, forward strand.
GGTTGGCCAGGCGCAGGTATTGCTCGATCTCATTGCGCCATAGTGCCCGGCGGGCTGCGTCGACCCCGCCGGCGGCCGCGTCCAGCCCGCGCTCGGCGGCGCGCAGTCGCCGGTCGAGCCCGGAAATCGTCTGCGAGCGGGCTTCGCCGGCCTCGACGAGCTGTTCGTTTCCGCGTGCGAGCTGCCCGAGCACGGCCGCCTGATTCTCGAGCGCGGCGCGCATCTGGGCGAGGGCGCTCGTCACAGCCTCGCGCGACGCCTCGTGCTCTCCGGCCTGACGCCGCATTTCCCAGATCGTGTATGCGGCGGCTGCGAGAGCGGCGAGGGCGAGCAGCAGCGCGAGCGGCACCAGTCGCGAACCCCGCGGGGCGTTCACGACGGTGGACGAAGCTGCAGTCTCCTCCGGGGGGCGAGCCACGACGGGTGGCGGCTCCGCGCCGGAAGCGGGCTCGGCATGGCTGTCTGCCGCCGCGGTCGAGGTCCGTTCAGATTCGTCCTTCGTCATCGATCCCTGCCTGTCTGTCTGCGCTGCCAATCGGCGAGGGCGGCCACGAGCGAGCGCGGGTCCGGACCGGCGGCAATGACCGACGGCGCACGGTGACCGAGACGGTGCGCCGCGCGGTCGACTCGCGCGCTCGAGGTCAGGATCGGCGTTCGCTTGAGAAGCTCGGCCGCGTCGCGGTCGAGCAGGGCATGCAGGTTGGTCAGCGTTTCCACGCTCGTCGCGATGACGATGTCAACCTCTCCGCGTTGCCAGCGCCTGGTCAGTGTAGCGACATCGTGCTCGTTAACATAGGGCCGGCGGCGCACATACACGTCGAGCGCTCTCACTTCGGCGCCGCGACGGCGAAGCTCGCGGTCGAGCAGAGCGCGCCCCTCGCCGCCGCGCACCAGCACGATGCGCAGATGCGGCGCACGTTCAAGAGCAGGCTCTGCCAGCAAGGCTTCGCTCGTGTAGCCGTCACGCGGCTGCACATCCACGCGGAGACCGGCGGCATCGAGAGCTGCGGAAGTGGCCGGCCCGATGGCGGCAATGCGCGGCCGGGGATGGAGGCTGGCGACGAGCGCGGCGCCGTGCAGCACGGCGTTCGGGCTCACGAATATCGCGAGGTCGGCGGGCTGCACGTCGGCAAGCCGGCCGCGCAGCGCTTCCTGGTCCGGCGCGGGCTCGATGACCACGGTCGGAAACGCGATCGCCCTGCCGCCTTCGGCTTCGATCAGGCGGCAGAGCGGCGCCGCCTGCAACGCCGGGCGCGTGACCAGCACGCCCACAAGGCCCAGGTCTCGCATGGCGGTCAGACCTGTTCGGCCAGGCGCAATATGTCGTCGCCGCCGGCGGCGAGCAGTTCGTCGGCGAGCTCCCGGCCGAGGCGTTCGGCGGCATCCGCATGGCCCGTTCGCTCGCCGTGCAGCGCGCGGCTGCCGTCTGGCAGACCGACATAGCCGCGCAGGCCTATGCTGTCGCCGGACAGCTCGGCGTAGCCGGCGATCGGCGACTGGCAGCTGCCGCCGAGGGCGGCGGCAAAGGCCCGCTCGGCGCTCAGGCAAGTGCGCGTCGGGGCATGCTCGAGCGCAGCCACCAGGCTGCGCGCGCGCTCGTCGCTGTCGCCGCATTCGACGCCGATCACGCCCTGGCCCACGGCCGGCAGGCACACCGCGACCGGCAGCCTTTCGGTGATGCGCTCGCCGAGGCCGAGCCGCTCGAGTCCGGCGGCGGCCAATACGAGTGCCGCGTAACGGCCTTCATCGAGACGCCTGAGGCGGGTGTCGACATTGCCGCGGACCGGCACGATCTCGAGTCCGGGCTGCAGGGACTTGAGCTGACTGCGCCGGCGCAGGCTCGAGGTGCCGAGCGGCTCGCCGGGGCCGAGATCGGACAGCCGCGCGTGCCGGCCGGAGACCAGCGCATCGCGTGCATCGGCCCGCTCGAGCACGGCGCCGATGACGAAGCCCGGGTTCATTCGCGCCGGCATGTCCTTCATCGAATGCACGGCGAGGTCCGCGCGCCCGTCCGCGATTGCCGACTCCAGGTCCTCGACGAACAGGCCTTTACCGCCGGCCGCGGCCAGGCTCGCGCCCCCCAGCCGGTCGCCCTGCGTGGTCATGGGCACGAGCTCGACGACCAGGTTCGGATGCGCGGCCTGCAACCGGTCGCACACCTGCGCCGCCTGCCACAGCGCGAGCCGGCTGGCGCGCGTCGCAACGCGCACGGGCCGGTCCGTCACCGGCCGCGCAGCCGCCGGCGCAGCTCGCCCGCCTGGCGGCGACTGACGACGAGCCGCTCGTCGCAGCCCCGGATGCGGGCGAAACAGCTGCCGTCGGCGGTCTTCTCGACGGCGTCGAGGTGGCGCAGCGCGATCAGCGCGTTGCGATGGATGCGCAGAAATTCGGCAGCGAATTCCCGCTCGAGATCCTTGAGGGACTCATCGAGCAGGTCCTCGCCGCCCTTGTGACGCACGGTCACGTATTTCTGGTCGGCGACGAAGCAGAGCACGTCGCGAACCGGGATCAGCTTGAGCTCGTCGCGCACACGCACGCAAACGTGACCACGCGGCGCGACGTTCGCGGTTCGCGCATCCATGCGCGCGAGTTGCGGCCGGGTCAGGCGCACGGCGTGCGCGAGCGCGCGCTCGAGCCTGGGGCGGCGCACCGGCTTCAGCAGGTAGCCGATGGCCTGCGCCTCGAAAGCCTCGATCGCGTACTCGTCGTAGGCGGTCGTGAAAATGACCGCCGGCGGCTCGTCGAGCATGCTCAGATGCCGCGCCGCCTCGACACCATCCATGCCGGGCATGCGGATGTCCATGAGCACGACGTCCGGCCGCTGCCGGGCGCAGAAGTCGAGCGCCTCACGGCCGTTGCGCGCCTCGCCGGCCACGCTCCAGCCGTCGAGCTCCGCGAGCAGGCCGGCGAGCCGCTCGCGGGCCGGAGGCTCGTCGTCCACGATGAGCACGTTCACACGAGTTCCTCGACGAGTGGAAACTCGAGCGTGACACGATACTCGCGCTCGCCGTGCGAGACCTCGAGCCGCGCGCGGTCGCCGTAGGTGAGCTTCAGGCGCTCGCGTATGTTGTCGAGGGCGAGATGGTGGCCTTCGCGCTGTGCCGGGGCGTCGGCGGGCACCGGGTTCGCGACGCTCAGACGCACGCGGCCCGCGTCCACGCGGCCCTCTATGGTTACGCTGCCGCCTTCCGGCAGGGGCTCGACGCCGTGGTAGATGGCGTTTTCGAGGAGCGGTTGCACGATGAGGCTCGGCACGCGCGCGCGCATCGGCAACGGCGCAACGTCCCAGGTCACCTTGAGCCGATCGCCAAGCCTCAATTGCTCGATACGCTGATAAATCCGTGCGACCTCCAGCTCTTCTTTGAGCGGTATCGGTTCCTGCGCGTCCTTGAGCGTCGCGCGGAACAGATCGGCGAGGTCCTCGACCGCCTCTTCCGCGCGCGCCGGGCTCGTGCGGGTCAGCGCCGCGATGGTATTCATGCTGTTGAACAGGAAATGCGGCCGGATCCGTGCCTGCAGCGCGTGTATGCGCGCGCGCGCCTCCATCTGCACATTGCGCCGCCATTCGTGGGCGACGTACCAGTAACGCAGCAGCATGGCGCTGACGATGGCGCTGATCGCGAGGTTGGCGGCGAGAAAGCGTCCGTGCCGCTCCGGGAACAGGTCCCGGAATCCGACCGGGTCGATACCGTGCCAGTAGCGGCCGAGCCACCACGCCCCCTCGGATACGAGCGCGGTGCTGAACAGCAGCAAGCCGAAGGACAGCACTGCCGCGCCGGCCACGCCGAGACCCGCCAGCCAGCGGCGCGCCGAACAGAGCAGCGCGGCGCTGGTGAGCGCGATCCAGAGCAGGAACAGCGAGGTGCGCGCGAGTCCGGGAAAGAACGCCGCGGCGGAGCCATGCCGGGCCAGCGTCAGGATGATGGCCACCAGCTCCGCGATCAGCACGGTGGCGAATACCATGCGCGCGGCGCAGAAGTCCGGAATGAATAACGCTGGCGGGGTGGGCCGGCGGGACATCACGCGTCGTTGCCGCCGGCGGCGAAGAGCGCGGCCTTGAGCCGGAACAGGCTGGAAATGTCCTCGTCGCCGTGCGCCTCGGCAATCAGGCGCCGATAGTGGAGTAAGGTCATCTCGACGACAGGCAGCTGGACGCCCTGTCGCGCGGCCATTGTCCTGCAGATTTCCAGGTCCTTCGCGTGCAGCTCGACCTTGAAGCCGAGCGGATAGCGGCCCGCCACCATGTTCGGTCCGCGATGGGTCAGGAACCAGCTGGCCGCCGCGCCGTTGCGCAGGGTGTCGATGACCTGCGAAAGCGGCAGATCCTGGGCGGCGGCGAACGCGAGCGCCTCGCTGACCGCCTGGTTGATGCCGGCGACCATAATCTGATTGGTCGCCTTGGTCGCCTGGCCCGCGCCGACCGGGCCCAGGTGATGAACGTGGCGGCCGACAACCTCGAGCAGTGGCCGGGCGCGCTCGAATGCGGCCGTATCGCCGCCCGCCATGACCGCGAGCGTGCCTTCGCGCGCGCCCTCGGTGCCGCCGCTGACCGGGCAGTCGAGAAAATCGGCGCGGTGCCGCGCGAGACGCCGCGCAGCCTCGCGCGCAGTATCGGCCGCCACCGTCGAGCAGTCGATGACGAGCGTGCCGGGCCCGAGACCCCCGCCGAGCCGGCCGACGACCTCGAGCACGTCCGCGTCCGCCGAAACGCAGAGCAGTACGGCATCGCAGGCGCCTGCAAGCGCTGCCGGGTCCGGAAACGCGGGGACCCCCGTCTCTGCGGCGAAACGCCTGCCGCGGGCCGCGGTCCGATTGAACACGCCGGCCAGGCAGCCGGCGCGCGCGAGGTTACGTGCCATGGGCTCGCCCATGGCGCCGAGCCCGATGAACCCGGCCTTCATCCGGGGCTGTCGCGCCTCGTCCCCGCCGGGCCGGGGGCAGAGGCGAGGACCACGGTCAGCCGCACCACTCCTCTACGCCGAGGCGCGCCTCGGCGCGCGCGGTATCGAGCTCCTCGTCGCTCAGGTATTCGCGCTCGCCGTCGGCCATGGGCCGGTAAAGACGGTGCGCGGTCTCATAGGTGGCCAGCCGCTGGCGGGCGGTTTCGCAGTTGGCGGCGCGCTCGGCTGCAACGCGTTCCGCGTCGTTCGCCTGGGCGGTTGCGTCCTCGGCCTGCTGCGTCGTGCGGAGCTCACGCTCCGCACGCAGCGCCGCCGCCTGATTTTCGCGCGCACGCACGAGCTCGGGGTCCGTGGGCCGCGACTCGATCTCGATCCGCTCTGCATTGCGCTGCGGCGTGTCGCTGTAGTGCACCTGACCCTCGGCATCCACCCAGCGGTAGACCGCAGCCGCCGGCGAGCCGGCTGCCGCGGCCAGGATGACGAGCACGAAAATGCGAATCATGGCGGTCACCTCCGGATCACAAGGCTGCGGCGTCGACTTCTCCGGTGCGGATCCGGATCGCCTGCTCCAGGTCGGAGACGAAAATCTTGCCGTCGCCTATCTTACCGGTCCGGGCGACGCGGATGATAGCCTCGACGACCTGCTCGAGCAGGGCGTCCTCGATGGCGAGCTCGAGCTTCATTTTCGGCAGAAAATCCACCACGTACTCGGCGCCGCGGTACAACTCGGTGTGCCCCTTCTGGCGGCCGAAGCCCTTGACCTCGGTGACTGTGATGCCCTGCACGCCGATCTCGGCCAGCGCCTCGCGCACGTCGTCGAGCTTAAACGGCTTGATGATGGCCGATACCATTTTCATCGCTTGCTCCGGGAGGGGGACTTGAGCGGAATATCGTCCTTTTCAGCACCGCGGATCAAGGGTAGCATCGGTCGCATGAGCACCAGATCCGGTTTCGATCCCGGCATCATCGACGATCTCGCGCGGCGACTGCACGAGGCGGTGCCGCAGGCGCTGCGCGACATGCAGCAAGATCTCGAGCAGAATTTCAAGGCGGTGCTGCAATCGACGCTTGCCAGGCTCGAGCTCGTGACGCGCGAGGAATTCGATGTCCAGGTGGCGTTGCTCGAGCGCACGCGCGAGAAGCTCGATGTGCTGCAGGCGCGTCTCGACAGGCTCGAAGCCGGGGTTCCGCGCCCCCCCGGGACCTCCGCCGCAGACTGATTTCGCCCGACGGTTCCTCCGGCCCTTGACTCGGTCAATATTTCCATTATATTGGAATTATGGAAATGAAGGCCGCACTCGCCGCCCTGACCGGCCTGAGCCAGGAAACACGGTTGTCGATATTCCGCCTGCTGGTGCGCCAGGGGCGGGAGGGACTGGCGGCCGGCGCCATCGGCGAGCAGCTCGGCATCGCACCCGCGACCCTGTCGTTCCATCTCGCGCATCTCGAGCGCTGCGGCCTGCTCGATGCGCGGCGCGACGGGCGCTCGATCGTCTACACGGCCGCGTTTGCGACCATGAATGCCCTGCTCACCTATCTTTCGGAAAACTGCTGCGCCGAGGATGCCTGTTGCCCGGGCGCAGCCTTATCAGCATCACAACGCGAGCCGCGTGCTCGCAGGAGCCGTTCCCATGAAACGTCTGCACGTTCACGTCGGCGCGACTGATCTCGATCGATCGGTCCGATTCTATTCCGTCCTCTTCGGCACGGGACCTACGGTGCTGAAGCCCGACTACGCGAAATGGCTGCTCGAGGACCCGCAGGTGAACTTCGCCGTGTCGCGCCGGGGACAAGCGCCCGGCATCAACCATCTGGGTATCCAGGTCGACACCCACGAGGAGCTCGGCGACATCGCGGCGCGCCTCGAGGCGGCGGCCGAGATCACGACCGGCCAGCAGGCCGCGAGCTGCTGCTACGCCCGCTCGCACAAGACCTGGAGCGAAGATCCGTCCGGCGTGAGCTGGGAGACCTTCTATACCTACGGTGACGCGACGGTCTACGGCGACGACGATCGGCCGGCATCGCACGCGCCATCGCACGCCGCCCCGTCGACCTGCTGCGGGCCCGGCGTCTGCGGCAGCGATTCTGCCGCTGCATAGTATGTCGGCGTAATGCCCGCATTCGGCGCTGGCGGGCCGGGCCTTCGCGCAGTCCACTGGGCCGGGGCGGAGCCGGGGCGGCCGATATGGACAGGATCGCGCAGGCGTATTCGCGTGCGCAGAACGGACTGGCGGCGCCGCTCGTCACCGTGCAGGCCCACCTCTCGGGCGGCCTGCCGAGATTCTCTATCGTCGGTCTGGCGGAGAAGGCCGTCAACGAAAGCCGCGATCGCGTGCGTTGCGCGCTCATCAACTCGCGCTTCAAATTTCCGAAAGGGCGCATCACCGTCAATCTGGCGCCCGCTGACCTGCCGAAGGAAGGCGGCCGCTTCGACTTGCCGATCGCGATCGGCATCCTCGCCGCATCGGCGCAATTGCCTCGGACGCGGCTCGAATCCTGCGAGCTCATCGGCGAGCTCTCGCTGACCGGCGATCTTCTGCCCGTGCGCGGCGCGCTGCCGGTGGCGTTACGCGCGCGCGACTGTGGCCGTGCGCTCATCCTGCCGGCCCCGAACGCCGACGAAGCGGCGCTCGTCGAGCGGCTGGACGTCTATCCGGCGCAGCATCTGCTCGAGGTCTGCGCGCATCTGCGCACGACGCAGGACATCGAAAAGTATCGCGCGGCGCCTGGCTCCCCGGCACCGGCAGCGGCCCCGGACCTCGCCGAGGTGCGCGGGCAGCAGCAGGCGAAGCGGGCGCTGGAGATCGCTGCGGCCGGCGGTCACAGCCTTCTGATGATCGGTCCGCCCGGCACCGGCAAGAGCATGCTGGCCGCGCGACTGAACGGCATCCTCCCGCCGCTTACCGACGACGAGGCGCTGGAGACGGCGGCCGTCTACTCGATTGCCGGACGCGCGATCGACGTCGCGCGATGGCGTACGCGGCCGTTCCGCTGCCCGCATCACACCGCGTCCGGCGTGGCGCTCGTCGGCGGCGGCTCGGTGCCGCGGCCGGGGGAGATCTCGCTCGCGCACAACGGCGTGCTGTTCCTCGACGAGTTGCCTGAGTTCAGCCGTCACGTGCTCGAGGTCCTGCGCGAGCCCATCGAGTCCGGCCGCATCATGATTTCGCGTGCGGCACGCCAGGCCGAGTTCCCGGCCCGCTTCCAGCTTGTCGCCGCGATGAATCCGTGCCCGTGCGGCTACCTCGGCGATCCGGGCGGCCGTTGCGCCTGCACGGCCGACCAGGTGCTGCGCTATCGCGCGCGGATTTCAGGGCCGCTGCTCGACCGCGTCGATCTGCACGTGGAGGTGCCGCGTCTGCCGGCCGGCGCGTTGCGCCGGCGCGGCACTGCCGCGGAATCGAGCGTCGAGGTCGCGGCACGCATCTGCGCGGCGCGCGAACGGCAGCTCGCCCGCGGCGCGATCAATGCCCGGCTCGAAGCCGGCGCGGTCGCGGAGGTCTGTCGGCTGGATGAGGCCTCGTCCATGCTGCTCGACGAGGCGGTCGACAAGCTCGGTCTGTCCGCACGCGCCTGCCACCGGATCGTCAAGGTCGCGCGCAGCATCGCCGATCTCGCCGGCCGGGAAGGCATCGCGCTTGGCGACGTCGCCGAGGCCGTCGCGCTGCGACGGCTCGATCGACAGGTCGGGGTCTGAAAGGGGTGGCGAATCGGCGGGTGTGAATTCGCGCTAGCGGCTCTGCTCGACCATGTACTCGGCGGCGGCGGTCACTTCCTCGTCGGACAAATCGGTGCGACCGCCCTTGGGGGGCATGAAGCCGGTCTCGCCCTGGAAGCCTTCGATGGCGTGCTTGACCAGCACTTCCATGCCCTTGGCGAGGCGCGGCTCCCAAACCGCTTTGTCGCCCATCATCGGGGCGCCCGCGGCGCCGCTTGCGTGGCAGGCGAGGCAGGCGCTGTTGTACACCTGCGGGCCGGTCATCGCCGCCTCGGCGGGCTCCGCCTGTGCGACGACTGTCGGCGCGGACTGCTCAGGCCCCGGCGGTTCCTCGCCGGCCAGGGCGACGCGGCCGACGGGCTCGATGCGCTGCGCGAGCTGCGCGCGCACGGCTTCGTTCTCCGCGAGATAGGCAACCTGTGTGTTCGCCGCAATGATGCGTGCAATGACGTAGATCACCGCGGAGAACGCGACAAGCCCGCCGAGGATGAGCATGAAGGTGTCGAAGAACACGCGGTCCTCATGGCGGCTTTCGGTCACGCGGCGATGCTCCGGTCAGGCGCGAGGAGGGCGAGGCGCGCAGTATATCGGCAATGCATGTGCCCATAAAGCGGGCGGCGCGTGGACTCGCGCCGGTTGCCGCGGGTATCATTACCGGCCCGCGCCGTCGTCGCGCGAGCCGGCTCCAGCGACCCCTTCACGCGCCCGTAGCTCAGTTGGATAGAGTGTCGGCCTCCGAAGCCGAAGGTCACAGGTTCGAATCCTGTCGGGCGCGCCAATTAATCCTGATGGCGATCCGTTAGTTCGTGATGATGATCTTCGGATCCCAGACAGGACAACCGTCCAGCGTAACGTCGTAGTCGTAGGTTGCGCCGGGGTCTTTCATTTTCTTGAGTTTGCAGAGCGACGGATCGTTGTTTTTACATTTCAGAAAATCTTCCTCCAATTGTTTCTTACTGATCGCTTCGATAGGGTTGCCTTTCGACGTCCAGCGTACCCATTTGCCGTCTGGTACACACAAAATTCCGAGATTTTCGGGATCGCACGCCGTGCCGACATGTAGGAGCGGATCTGCCGTCGGACACCTGCCATCGGTAGGAATGAAGAGTATGAATGGCTCTGTTTCGGTGCCGGATATTGGAAAAACGGCGTCATCTTGCGGCCCCGGCCCACAGCCTGTGATCGCAAACGAGGCAACTGCAACCGTCAGCCAGTGTCTTTTCTTCGGGATGTTCATGACATATTTTCCTTGTATATTCATCGCTTCAGATATCGTGATCTTGCCGATTGGCAGATATATGAAGTTGCTTGAATCGTTCGATTTTTGCGAGTAGTTTGAGTCCTGGATCGACCGGCAAGAGCGCCGCCGGATATCCTAGCTCCACGGCGCGCTCGACGGCGCGCAGGGCGGGCTCGACGTCACCGGCGCGGGCGTGCACCA
>DATLFD010000036.1:0-12883 GCA_035524935.1 Gammaproteobacteria bacterium
TGTGCGCCTCATGCGCCCAGCCTCGTCATCGTGTCGAGGATCGCCGGTGCGTCGGGAAACTCGTCGAGCGCATCCCGCCACACTTGTTGCGCCTTTGACTCATGACCGCTCACCCAGAGCACTTCGCCCAGGTGTGCGGCGATTTCCGCGTCGGGCGCGAGCGCATAGGCGCGCTCGAGATGCTCGATCGCCGCCGCATAGCGCCGGCGCTTGAAGAGCACCCAGCCCATGCTGTCGATGATGGCCGGATTGTCCGGGTCGAGCTTGAGCGCCTTGCTGATGTACCGCAACGCCTCGCGATGGCGGTCCGTGCGATCCGCGAGCGTATAACCGAGCGCGTTCAGCGCGGCGGCATCATCAGGACGTGCCTGGACCATGCGCCGCAGCGCAGCCACGGCATCCTCGACCCGGTCGAGCCGCTCGTAGAGGAACGCGCGCGCATACAGGAGCGACTCGTTCTCGGGGTGCATGCGCAGACCTTCGTCATAGGCGGTGAGCGCGCCATCCATATCGCCGATCTGCTCGAGCAATTGGCCGCGCGCGGCCAGCAGATCGGCGGCGTGGTCGGGAAGCAGCTCGGCCATCTCGGCGAGGTGCCGGATGCCGGCTTCGGCGTCGCCGAGCGCCAGCAGCACCTGGGCGCTGCGGATCTGGGCGTCAGCCACGTGCTGGCCGGCGCGCACGCGAGTATAGAGCTGCAGCGCCCGCTCGTATTCTTCGCGCTGCTCGGCTATGGCGCCGAGATAATAAAACGCCTCGTACGGATAGCGCCCGGTGACCAGCAACGCATTGAAGTGCGTCTCGGCGGCCTCGGAATTGCCGGCTTCGAGCTCGAGAAGGCCGAGCACGCGCAGGGCGTCGACGTCGCGCGGCTCCTCGATCAGCATCTCCTCGAGCAGCGCGCGCGCCTCGTCGACATGCCCCGTGCTGCCGAGCAGCAGGGCGTACTCGAGCCGCTCGGCAGAGCCCGCCGCCTCCCGGACCAGGGCCCTCGCCTCGGCAAGGCCGGCATCCACATCGCCATCCAGCACCAGCGCGCGTGCGAACAACAGTCGCGCATCGGTCCAGTCGGGCTTGAGCTCGCGCGCGCGGCGGGCGCTGTGGGTGGCGAGACCCGCATCGCCGGAGCGCAATGCGAGCGCTGCCAGCGCGTACTGCGCTTCAGCCGAATCCCGGTACTGCGCCGTGAGCCGTTTCATGACCCGCGTCGCGAGCGAGCGCTCCTGCACGTCGGACAGCAGCGCGAGCGCGTTCATGAAGGCGTCGCCCGACGCGGGCGGCTCGCTGGTGCGCACGAGCTCTTCGAGTTGCTGCTGGGCGCCGCCCGTATCGCCGGCGCGCAGATACAGGCGTACGAGAAACCGCCGTGCATCGCCGGCTTCGGCATCGAGGCCGAGCCAGCGCTCGGCGCTGTCGATGGCATCGGACAGGCTCCCATGCTGGAAGTTGACCTCGGTCGCGCGCATGGCGAGGTCGACGTCGTTACTCAGGCGCGCCGCTGCCGCGTATTCCATGGCGGCCACGTCGTATTCCCCGCGCTGCAGCGCAATTTCGGCAACGAGGATGTGATAATCGGCCTCCGGCGCCGACTCGACGGTGTCGAAGACGACCGGCTCGAGCGTGCCGATGCGGGCCTCGCGCTCGGCCGCGCAGCCGCAGACAGAGAGGGCGCAGACGATCGGCGCGATCCGCAGAAGCTTTTGCATAGGAGGAGTGGGCATCTCGGGGGCGCACACTATAAGGCGTTTGCTTGTTATGAACCACGTCATGCCGGACAATTCGCTGCAGATTCGCCGGCGCTCGGCTTTCCTTGACCCCCTGCAACCGTATGGCGCTCTTCGTACTGGGTATCAACCACCGCACCGCGCCGGTTGAAATCCGCGAACAAATCATTTTCGAGCGTGACCGCCTGCCGCTGGTCCTCGGGCAGATCGCCCGCCTGTCCGGGGTCGACGAGGCCGTGGTCATCTCCACCTGCAACCGTACGGAACTGTACCTGAGCGCGGATCCCGAGCGCGCTACGGATGTAGTGGACTGGCTCGACGCACACCATGGCGCGGCAGGCAGCCTGCGCGATCGTTTCTACCTGCACCGCGAGACGGATGCCGTGCGCCATTGCTTCGCCGTGGCCTCAGGGCTCGACTCGATGATCGTCGGCGAACCGCAGATCCTCGGCCAGGTCAAGGAGGCCTTCCGCATCGCGAGCAGCGAGCATTGCGTCGGGCCGGCTTTGAACCGTTTGTTTCAGCAGGCCTTCGCGGTCGCCAAGCAGGTGAGGACGCGTACGCGGATCGGCGCCAGCGCGGTGTCGGTGGCGTATGCCGCGGTGGCGCTCGCGCGGCAGATATTTTCCGGTTTCGAGCGTCACACTGCCCTGCTCGTCGGCGCCGGCGAGACTATCGAGCTGGTGGCCAGGCACCTGCATGGCAACGGCCTGGCGCGCATGATCGTCGCCAATCGCGACGTGGAACGTGCGCACGCACTGGCGGCACAATTCGCAGGCTTCGGCATCGCGCTCGCCGACCTGGCCGCGCATCTCGACGAGGCGGACATACTCATCAGTTCGACGGCGAGCCCTGAGCCTGTGGTCACCTACGACATGGTCAAGGCAGCGCTCAAGGCGCGCAGGCACAGGCCCGTGTTCATCGTCGACATCGCCGTGCCGCGCGACGTCGAACCGCGTGTAGCCGAGCTAGAGGATGTGTACCTGTACACGATCGACGACCTCGAGAACGTCGTGCAGCAGAATCTGCGCACGCGCCAGGATGCGGCGCGCGAAGCCTGCGAGCTGATCGCGGCCGAGGCACTGCGCTTCGACCAGAGTCTGGGCACCCTCGATGCGGTGCCGACCATCCGCAGGCTGCGCGAGGATGCCGAGCGTATCCGCAGTGACGCCGTCGAGCAGGCGCGGCGACAAATGGCCAACGGACGCGACCCGTTCGACGTGTTCGAGCAGCTGGCGACGACCCTGACCGGCAAGCTGCTGCATGCGCCGAGCCGGCGCCTGCGGCGCGCGGGCGAGGAAGCCGACCAGGCGCTCATCGACGCCGCGCGCGAGCTGTTCGGGCTCGACGACAAGCCCGACACCGGGGCGCCCGCTGTGCCGCACCCCCTCAAGGGAAAGCGGCAAGGAGAGCGGCGATGAGATCCACCCTGCGCGAGAATCTCGACCGGCTGCGCGAGCGCTTCGAGGAGCTCGGCGCGCTGCTCGCAGACCCGGACACGATTGGCGACCAGACGCGGTTCCGCGAGCTGTCGCGGGAATACGCCCGCCTCGATCCGCTGGTGCGGGACTACGCGGCCTGGGAGCGCGTGCTCGCAGACCGGCAGGCGGCCGGTGAGATGATCGCGGATGCGGATCCGGCCGTGCGCGCGCTCGGCGAGGAGGAGCTCGGGCAGATCGACACGCGGCGGGCGCAGCTGGAGACGGCATTGCAGAACCATCTCCTGCCGCGCGATCCGCACGACGAGCGCAGCATCTTCCTCGAAATTCGCGCCGGCACCGGCGGCGACGAGGCGGCGCTGTTCGCGGGCGATCTGTTCCGCATGTACGCGCGCTACGCGGAGATGCAGGGCTGGGAAGTCGAGATCCTGAGCAGCAGCGAGGGAGAGCACGGCGGCTATCGCGAGGTGATCAGCCGCATCGCCGGCCGCGGCGCCTATTCGAAGCTCAAATTCGAATCGGGCGCCCACCGCGTGCAGCGCGTCCCGGAGACCGAGTCGCAGGGACGCATCCACACCTCGACCTGCACCGTCGCGGTGCTGCCCGAAGTCGAGGCGATCGACGACGTCGCGGTCGATTCAGCGGACCTGCGAATCGACACCTATCGCTCGTCGGGTGCCGGCGGCCAGCACGTGAACAAGACCGACTCCGCGGTGCGCATCACCCATTTGCCGAGTGGCATCGTCGTCGAATGCCAGGAGGAGCGGTCGCAGCACAAGAATCGCGCGCGCGCCATGTCCCTGTTGCATGCACGGCTGCTCGACCAGGCCCAGCGCAGGCAGCAGCGCGAGCAGGCCGCGCAACGCAAGCTGCTGGTCGGCTCGGGTGATCGCTCGGAGCGCATCCGCACGTACAACTTCCCGCAGGGGCGGGTCACGGACCACCGCATCGGCCTGACGCTGTACAAGCTCGACGAGATCCTCGCCGGTCAGCTCGATGCCGTGCTGGCGCCGCTCGCCCGGGAGCACCAGGCCGAGCAGCTCGCAAGCCTCGGCTAATGAATCGGCGGGATCCGGTTTCAACGGCCGAATGAGTTCGGCCCGACGGGATGTGTGCATCGGCCGAATGAATTCGACCCTACGGGTTATATGAATCGGCCGAATCATTTCGGCCGTAGGGCCGGTTTCAACGGCCGAATGAATTCGGCCCTACGGGATGTGTGCATCGGCCGAATGACTTCGGCCCTACGGGTTATATGAATCGGCCGAATCATTTCGGCCGTAGGGCCGGTTTCAACCGGCCTGGGCGGGTCGAATGAATTCGACCCTACAGCGCGTGGTTTCAACCCGCCGTGATTTTCAACCGAGCGCCTGCCGCAGATCGGCGATCAAGTCGTCGGCATCCTCGACGCCGACCGAAAGGCGGATGAGATCGTCGCCGATGCCCAGCGCCGCACGTTGCTCCACGGGCACGGAGGCATGCGTCATGATGCCCGGATGATCGACGAGGCTCTCGACGCCGCCCAGGCTTTCGGCCAGCGCGAACAGCTCGCAGCGCTCGAGGAAGCGGCGCGCGGCCGCCAGGCCGCCGTCGATAAAGAAGGTCACGATCCCCGAGAAGCTCTGCATCTGCGCGCGCGCGAGCGCGTGCTGCGGGTGGCTGGGGAGCCCCGGATAGATCACCCGCGCGACCTTCGCCTGACCCTCGAGCCACTCGGCGATCCGTTGCGCGTTCTCCGCGTGCCGCTGCATGCGCAGCGCGAGCGTCTTCAGGCCGCGCAGCGCGAGAAAGCTGTCGAACGGGCCGCTCACGGCGCCGATCGCGTTGGAGAGAAACGCGAGGCGCTCCGCCAGCACGTCGTCGGCCACGACCGCGACGCCGCCGACCATGTCGGAATGCCCGTTCAGGAACTTGGTCGTCGAGTGCATGACCAGGTCGCAGCCCAGCTCGAGCGGGCGCTGCGCGTACGGGGTCGCGAAAGTGTTATCGACGACGGTCAGGATCTTCCGCTTGCGCGCGACGTCTGCAGCGTGTTGCAAGTCGACGAGCTTGAGCAGCGGGTTGGACGGCGTTTCCAGCCAGATCATGCGCGTGGCGGGCTCGAGCGCGCTCTCGAGCGCCGCGGCATCAGACAGGTCGGCGAACGTGAAGCGGAGCCCTGCCGAGCGCTTGCGGACCTTGTCGAAAAGGCGGAAGGTTCCGCCGTAGAGATCGTCCATGGCCACCACGTGATCGCCCGCATCGAGCAGCTCGAGCAGGGTGGCGGTCGCCGCCATGCCGGAGGCGAAGGCAAAGCCGTGCCGGCCCGACTCCAGATCCGCGATGCAGCGCTCGAAAGCCTGGCGCGTAGGATTGTGCGTGCGCGAGTACTCATAGCCCCGGTGCACCCCGGGGCTCTCCTGCACATAAGTGGACGTCGCGTAGATCGGCGGCATGATGGCGCCGGTCGCCCGATCGGGCGCCTGCCCGGCGTGAATGGCGCGCGTGGCGAACGCGGCCTGCTTGCCCTTGCGCTGCCCGCTCGCGGGCGGGGCGGGTGATTTCTTCTTACGCCGCCCCGGCGGGGATGCCCTACGGCCGCTCATGGCTGGCGCACCGCGGAGTCGGGCATCTGGCGGCGCAGATGGTTGAGCACGTCGGAGCGCGTGATCAGCCCGAGGAACTCATCGCCCTCCATGACCGCCGCATAGGGCTGCACATCGAGCAGCGCCACCAGGTTGTTGAGCGAGGTGTTCTTGTCGACGCGGATGAAAGACGTGCGCATGGCCGCGCCGACCGGTGCGCGCAGGCGCTCGGGCTTGCCGAAAGCGAAGCGCATGATGTCCTCCTCGGTGAGCACTCCGACCAGCCTGCCGTCTTCCATGACCGGCAGCTGCGAATATCCGGCGTTGCGCAGGCGGTTGTGGGCGGTGGTGAGAACGTCCCCGGGCCCGACCACGACGGTCGCGTGCTCGGCGTGGGGGCGGCTGACGAGGTCGCGCAGATCGCCGCTCTCCTCGCGCTCGATGAATCCCTGGTCATGCAACCAGAAGTCGTTGAACAGCTTGGACAGGTACTTGTTGCCGGTATCGCAGGCGAAGCTCACGACGCGCTTGGCGGTCTGTTGCTCGCGGCAATAGCGCAACGCGGCGGCGAGCAGCGTGCCGGTCGAGGAACCGGCCAGCAGCCCTTCCCGGCGCAGCAGCTCGCGTGCCGTCGAGAACGACTCCGCGTCGGAAATAGTGTATGCGCGCTTCACGGCGGAGAGGTCGCAGATGTCCGGGATGAAATCCTCGCCGATGCCCTCGACGAGCCACGAGCCGCTCGGGCCGAGCTCGCCGGTCCGCACGTAATCGGCCAGCACGGAGCCCTTCGGATCGGCGATCACCAGCTCGACATGCGGCGCAGCTTCGCGAAAGAATTCGGTAAGCCCGGTGATCGTGCCGCTCGAGCCGACACCGACGACCACGGCATCCAGATCCTGCCCCATCTGCTCCCAGATTTCCGGGCCGGTGGTCGTCGCGTGCGCTTTCGGATTGTCCGGATTGCCGAATTGATTGATGAAATAAGCGCCCTGCTCCTCGGCGATGCGCCGGCCGAGATCCTGGTAATACTCCGGATGTCCCCTCGCCACGTCCGAGCGGGTCAGGATCACGTCCGCGCCCATGGCACGCAGATTGAAGATTTTCTCCTGGCTCATCTTGTCGGGCAGCACCAGGATCAACCGGTAGCCTTTCTGCGCCGCGACCAGCGCGAGAGCGAGGCCGGTATTGCCGGCGGTGGCTTCGACTATTGTGCCGCCGGGCTCGAGATCGCCGCGTTTCTCGGCCTCCTCAATCATCGAGATGCCGATGCGGTCCTTGATGGACCCGCCCGGATTCATGAGCTCGAGCTTGAGGAACAGCCGGCACGGCCCCGTCTCGAACCGCCTGATCTCGAGTAGCGGCGTGCGCCCCACCATGTCCAGCACGCTAGAGTAGACGGCCATGCAGCATTCTATGCCATCGCCGCGCCGCGAAATGGGGAAATGGGGGCATTCCTGATTTTGCGTGGCCCGGTTAATCGAGAGCACTCAGTGCGCCGGCTGAAAATCAGGAATGTCCCCATTTCCCCCATTTCGCGCGGCGTCTCGACCGGCCAGAATAGGCCCAATGGCTTCGTTCCCGAGAGACGCCGCGCCCGCGGTCACTATCGCCGCATTGCTCAAATCAGCCGCGACGACGCTCGCAGATGCGAGCGACTCCGCAAGGCTCGATGCCGAGCTGCTGTTGGCCTTTGCGCTCGAGCGGTCGCGCAGCCAGCTGCACGCCTGGCCCGAGCGCACGCCTACGCAAACTGAGGCCGAGCGGTTTCGCACTCTCGTCGCGCGCCGCCGCGCGGGCGCGCCGGTGGCGTACCTGACCGGTCGATGTGAGTTTTTCTCACTGCCGCTCGCAGTCGACGCCGCAGTGCTCATTCCGCGCCCCGAGACCGAGCTCATCGTCGAGCTGGCGCTCGCGCGAATTCCAGCGAATGCCCGTCTGCGCATTCTTGACGCCGGCACCGGCAGCGGGGCGATCGCGCTCGCAATTGCCGGAGAGCGCCCGCGCTGCCGTATCGTAGCCAGCGACATATCATCTGCCGCGCTGGCCGTGGCGAAGCGAAATGCCGAACGGCTCGCGGCCGGCCGGCTGGCCTTCGTCGCGGGCGACTGGCTCGCGCCGTTCGCTGCGCGAAGCTTCGATCTCATCGTTTCGAATCCGCCCTACGTGCCCGACGCCGATCCGCATCTCGAGCAGGGCGACATACGCGCCGAACCACGCCTTGCACTCGCGGCCGGCATCGACGGACTCGACGCGATCCGCATCATCGCGCGGGAAGCGCCACGCTGCCTGCGTCCCGATGGCTGGCTGATTCTCGAGCACGGCTATGATCAACGCGAAGCCGTAGCGGACATCCTGAAACGCAGCGGCTTTCGCAATCTGCAAGCGGCGCGTGATCTCGGCGGCAGAGCACGCGCAGCCTGCGGACAGAGTTGACGAAAGTCACTAGAATCGGGGGATTTCACAGAAATCGAAAAAAAAAGTCGCAGGATGATGCTGCCATGCCTGCCGACAATGTCCGTCACCGGGCTGCTCCAGCAGTGGCAGAACGGAGACGCCGAGGCGGCAGAACGCCTGGTCCCGCTCGTTTACGCCGAGCTGCGCCGCACCGTGATCTGACCGCATACTGCACAATAGCGGCTGCAGCAGCCCCGGCGGGTCGCCGCTTTCCAGTTCGATCGCACTCGTCGTGAGGACTCTCGCGCATGGGCTTTCTCGTGGAAGCTGTGGTGTTTCTGGGCGCCGCGACCCTCGTCGTGCCGCTGTTCCGCAAGCTCGGGCTCGGCGCCGTGCTGGGCTATGTCGCGGCCGGCGTCCTGATCGGCCCGTGGGGTCTCGCGCTCATATCGGACGTCGAGAACATCCTGCACTTCGCCGAGATCGGCGTCGTCATGCTGCTCTTCGTCATCGGCCTCGAGCTGCAGCCGGCGCGCCTGCGCGTCCTGCGCCGAACAGTGTTCGGGCTCGGCACCGCGCAGGTCTTGATCACGACTGCCGTCCTCACCGGGATCGCGCTCGCCTCCGGCCTCGCGCCGATCGTTGCCGTGGTCGTCGGTTTCGCGCTCTCGCTCTCCAGCACGGCATTCGTGCTGCAGCTTCTCGCCGAGCGCAAGGCGCTCACGGCGGCGCACGGCCGCGCATCGTTCGGTGTACTGCTGTTCCAGGACCTCGCGGTGATTCCGGCGATCGCGGTGCTACCGCTGCTCGGCAGCGCGAATGGCCTCGCGATGGACCGCGCCATGCTGCTCGAGATGGCCGAGGTCGCACTGGTGATCGCGGTATTCGTGTTCGGCGGGCGCTATCTGCTACGGCCGCTGCTGCGGATCGTCGCTCGGGCGCAGATCCACGAGATCTTCACGGCGGCGGCGCTGCTGCTCGTGCTCGGTGCGGGCCTGCTCATGGAAACGGCCGGCATCTCCATGGGGCTCGGCGCGTTTCTTGCCGGCGTGCTGGTCGCGGATTCGGAATACCGGCACCAGCTCGAGGCGGACATCGAGCCGTTCAAGGGCCTGCTGCTCGGTCTCTTCTTCATCGCCGTCGGGATGTCTGCGAATCTCGGCCTGCTCGCCTCCGCGCCGTGGCTCGTGCTCGGCATCGTCGCCGCGCTGATCACGGTCAAGGCGCTGGTCCTGTTCGCGCTCGCGCTCGCGCTGGCGTCGGGCCTGCCGCGCGGCAACGCCGGCGCCTTCGCGGTCGTGCTGTCTCAGGGTGGGGAATTCGCGTTCGTGCTGTTCACAGCCGCCCAGAACGGCGGGCTCATGGGCCGCGAGATCGCCGAGCACCTGATCCTGGCCGTGACCCTCTCGATGGCCTCGACGCCGCTCCTTTACGCGTGGTACGAGGCCCGCCTCGCCCGCGCCCGCGCGCGCGTGCCCGAGCGGCCGTTCGACATGGTCGAGGATACCGATCACCAGGTCGTCATCGCCGGCTTCGGTCGCTTCGGCCAGATCATTGCGCGCATCCTGGCTTCGATGCGGATCCCGTTCACAGCGCTCGACGCAAGCCCGCTACAGGTCGACTTCGTGCGCCGCTTCGGCAACAAGATCCATTACGGTGATGCGCGGCGGCTGGACCTGCTGCGCGCGGCGCGCATCGACAAGGCGCGCGTGTTCGTGCTCGCGGTGGACGACGTCGAGAGCTCGGTGCAGATCGCCGAGACGGTGAAAAGCCACTTTCCGCATCTCAAGCTGTATGCGCGCGCACGTAACCGGCAGCACGAGATGCACCTGAAGAGCCTCGGAGCCGATGCGATCATTCGCGAGACCCTCCTGTCCAGCCTGCACCTCGCGGAGCAGGTGCTGCTCGGACTAGGCCTGACCGCCAGCGATGCGAGGCGGGCCGCCGAGATCTTCCGCCGCCACGATCAGGAGACGCTCGAGCGGCAGCTCGCCATTCGGGACGACCGCGAAGCCCTGATCGAGTCGTCCAAGGACTCCGCCCGCCAGTTGCAGGAGCTGTTCGAGGCCGACGCTCAGGCGCCGAAACGGACAGGACCGCAGCGCGGCTCGTCATCCGCGCACGGGCCGCATACGGGATTGATCTCCCGCTGAAGAAAGTATAATTTTAGAGTCGCATCCGCATGATCAAGAGAAGAAACGGGTGAACCACTACTTCGGCGACGGTCCGGCCTGAACGGCACGGGTGCGTTGCGCGAGCTGATCGCAAAGGATAACCACGTGATACACAAAGGTATTGCCACCATCGTCGCCGGCCTGCTCACCGCTTTTGTCGGCATCGCTGTCGCTGCTCCGCAGCCGACACCGGCCGGTGCCAAGCTCCATGGCTCCTTCACGCGCGACCTCGGCAGCGTGTTCACGCCGGAAGCCGGCTTGACCGGCGAGGACGTGTACATCGTCCTCTTCGAAGAGGCACCACTCGCCACCTATCGCGGCGGCACGGGCGGCCTGAAGGCCACGGCCGCGCGTCGCGGCGGCCGCGTCGATGTCAAGAGCGCCGCGAGCGAGGCCTACCTCCGCTACCTGTCCGCAAAGCAGGCGGGCTACCGCCAGAAAATCGCCATCAAGACGGGCCGGCACGAGGTCGAGTTCAGCTACCGCTATGCGCTGAACGGCCTGGCCATGCGCATGACGCAGCGCGAGGCCATGCAGGTAGCCGGCATCCCGGGGGTCAAGCGCATCGAGCGCCAGCGCATTCACGAGCTCGACACGGACCGCGGCCCGATCCTCATCGGCGCGCCGGAGGTCTGGGACGGCACCGCCACCGGCGGCCTGGAGGCGCAGGGCGAAGGCCTGATCATCGGCATCATCGATTCGGGCGTGAACGGCGCGAGCCCGGCCAACGGCAGGACCGTGCATCCCTCGTTCGCCGAAGTCGGCGGCGACGGCTACTTGCACATGAATCCGCTCGGCGGCTTCCTCGGCGAGTGCGAGGACGACCCCGCGCTCTGTAACAACAAGCTCATCGGCCGCTATGCCTTTCTCGATGACGATCTGACCCAGCCGGGCGACCCGCCGTCGCAGGACACTGACGGCCATGGCAGCCACGTGATGTCCACCGCGGGCGGCAACGTGCTGTTCGACGTGCCGATCATCGACGCCGACGGTAACCCCGGCGACTTCATCTTCGACCGCATCTCCGGAGTCGCTCCCCACGCGAACCTGATCGCCTACAAGGTCTGCGCGCCGGGATGTCCGACCTCGGCGATCAACGCGGCGATCGATCAGTCGATCGCCGACGGCGCCGACGTGATCAACATGTCCATTTCAGGCGACCCTGATAGCCCCTGGGAAGACTCGACGGCGCTTGCATTCCTGAACGCCCGTGAGGCCGGCGTCTTCGCGACGACCTCGGCCGGCAACGACGGTCCAGGCCCTTCGAGTGCCGCGGTCGGCAAGAATGCGCCCTGGCTACTTTCGGTGGCGGCGCAGACCCACGACCGCGCGTTTCCGAGCAAGTTCCTCGCCGACATGACCGGCGGCGACACGCCGCCGCCGGCTGACATAGAGGGCACCGGCGTGACCGGCGGCTATACCGGTCCGATCGTCTATGCCGGCGACTTCCCGACCAGCAACGGCTCGGCCAACGACACCGAGCCCGAGCAGTGCCTCGAGCCATTCCCGGCCGATACCTGGACCGACGGCGAAATCGTCGTCTGCGACCGCGGCACCATTGCGCGCGTGGCGAAATGCCAGAACGTGCGCGACGGCGGCGCCGCCGGATGCGTGCTCGCCAACGTGACGCCGAGCACGCTGAACGACGACCCGCATGTCATACCCGCGATTCACATCAGCGATACCGACCGGACCGTCCTGCTCGACTGGCTGGCCACCGGCAGCGGCCACATGGCCACCATAACGCCGACCGGCCCGGTGGTCCCCGATCCGGCCCGTGCCGACATCATCGTCGACTTCAGCTCGCGCGGTCCGGCCGCTTTCGACTTCCTGGTGCCTAACGTGAGCGCGCCGGGCGTCGACATCTTTGCGGCCGGCGCCGACCTCATGTTCGAACACCCGGGGATCGCGACACCGCAGCTCACCGACGACCCGTCCGTGCCTACGCCCTTCGGCATCATCTCCGGCACCTCGATGGCGGCACCGCACGCAGCCGGTGCGGCCACCCTGGTCAAACAGGTGCAGCCGGACTGGACGGACGCCGAGGTTCACTCCGCGCTCGTCAGCACTGCCAACCCGCTGGTCTTCGACTTCGACGAGAACGGGATGCTCGTGCCTGCCGATGCCAACGACGCAGGCGGCGGTCGCGTTCGCGTCGATCTCGCCGTCCAGGCCGGGCTCGTCCTCGACGAGACTGCCGCGAACTTCCTGGACGTCGACCCGGCCGATGGCGGTGACCCTTCGACGCTCAACCTGGCGCTGCTGAGCAGCGCGGCCTGCCTCGAGGTCTGTAATTTCCAGCGCACGCTCAGGGCCACGACTGACGGCACCTGGGACGTTTCTGCGACCAGCGCGGTCCTGTCCGTTACGCCGGCCCAGTTCACGCTTGCCGCCGGCGAAACACAGGTCCTCGACATTGCCGTCGACGTCACCGGGTTCGCCACCGGCGAATTCACCTTCGGCCGCGTCGTGCTCACCCCGCAGGACGGCGCCCTGCCCGAGCAGGGACTGCCGATAGCGATCAGCCCGACGGCCGGCAACATTCCCGACACCATTGAGATCGAGGCGACCAGCGACTCCGGCTCGGA
>DATLFD010000037.1:0-15386 GCA_035524935.1 Gammaproteobacteria bacterium
CGCATCCGCCTTCACCTGCACGGCTACGACCTGGAACTGGAAGTGACCCCGGACGAGCCGGCCATCATGAGCTTCATCGCCCATGCCACCGGGCGCTTTCCGATCACCCGGCACGGCGGCGACCACGGGCACGAGACGCTCATGTACCTGGAAGTCTACCCGGACTGAACCGGCCGCATGGCGCACGACAGCCGGGGCAGCACGCGGGCGCGCCGACTTGCAGCCGCGCTCACGGTGTCGGCCGCCTCGCCGGCCGCCCTCGCGCACGGCTTCGCCCAGCGTTACGATCTGCCCGTCCCGCTGCACTTGTACATCGCCGGCGCGGCGGCGGCGGTGGCGTTTTCGTTCCTGGTCGCGGCCGTCTTCATTCGCGGCCGACGCACCGTCGAGCGCTATCCCCGATTCGACCTGCTGGCCATGCCGGCCGGCCGCGTGATCGCGCACCTCGCCGTCCTCCCGCGCCTGGCTGGGATCGCTGGCCTCGCGCTCGTCATCGTCGCCGGATACGTCGGGCATGAGAATCCGTTCAGGAATATCGCACCGACGCTCGTCTGGGTGATCTGGTGGGTGGGCCTGGCCTATGTCGCCGGCCTGATGGGCAACCTCTGGGGGCTCGTCAATCCGTGGAAAACCGTTCACGCGTGGATCGAATCGCTCGTCCGCCGGATCCGGCCCGGCGCACGCGTCGACCTGGGCCTGCCCTGGCCGGAGTGGCTTGGCTGCTGGCCCGCCGTGCTGCTGTTCGCGGGATTCGTCTGGGCGGAGCTCGTCTGGCCCTCGAGCGACCATCCCGCGGCGCTGGCCCGGGCGGCCGTGATCTACAGCCTGGTCACCTGGGCGGGCATGCTCGCGTTCGGCAGGCAGGTGTGGCTGCACGGGGGCGAGGCGTTCTCCGTCGCGTTCGGTCTGCTGGCGCGGTTCGCGCCGACCGAGTACCGGATCCGCGGCGGCCGGCGTGAGCTCAACCTGCGCCCGTGGGCGATCGGCCTGCTGACGGACCGGCCGGTAACGCCCTCTCTTATGGTCTTCACCGTGGTGATGCTCTCGTCCGTGACCTTCGACGGCCTGCTGGCGACGCCGCTGTGGGGCGAAGTCGCGCGCTGGATGCTTTACTCGGAGGGGTTGCGCCCCGCCGTGCTCGTGCTCCAGGACGTCACCGGCGACGCCGTCAGCGCGGTCGCCACCATTGCATTGCTGGTTTTCATGGGGTCATTCCAGCTCGCGTATCTGCTGCTCGCCGGCCTGATCCATGTCTTTGCGCCGGCGGGCGCGCGCCGCGGCAGGCGTCCCGGCGAGATCGCGCGATTGTTCGTGCTGAGCCTGGTGCCCATCGCGCTCGCCTATCATCTCGCGCATTATCTGTCTTACCTCCTCATCGTCGGCCAGTACCTGATCCCGCTCGCATCCGATCCGTTCGGTTTCGGCTGGGACCTTTTCGGCACGCGGCATTACCTGGTCGACATCGGAATCGTCAATGCCCGTTTCGTGTGGATCGTCTCGGTGATCGCTATCGTCATCGGCCACATCGTCGCGGTGTTCCTCGCCCATGTCATGGCGCTGCGCACCTTTCGCGACAACCGCGCGGCGCTCCTGAGCCAGATCCCCATGCTGGCGGCGATGATCGGCTACACGATGCTGAGCCTTTGGATTCTCGCGCAGCCGATCGTCGAGACGGGCTGAGCGCGGACCTGGGCCCGAGATCAACCGTCGCCGGCAAGCAGGGACTGGTATTCCGGGTTCTTGCGTATGAAGTCGGCCACAAAGGGGCACGACGGAACGACCGACGAGCCGCGATCGCGGGCATAATCGAGCGCGTGCCGCACCAGCCGGCCCGCGATGCCATGGCCGCGGTGCTCGGGCGGCACGAAAGTGTGCCTGTAGTCGAGCGTGTCCGCACCCGCTCGCGTGTAATCGAGCACGGCCTCGTCGCCGTTGATGTCGGCGACGAACCGGCCGATCCGTTCATCGTGCCTGATATTCATTCGAGCTCCCTGAATGCCGGAACTGCAACAGCCTGCGACACCGCCACCGCCGTGGACCCCTCGACTGACTGGCGGCCGCCGGTGACGAACACTGAATCGACGGTCGCCGGCCTATGCGCGCTGGCGCCAAGCGGGCAGAAAGGTGTCGGGATCGACCGAGCGTGTTTCGTCGAATCGCACCGCACTTTGCTTCAGGAGCGCCTGAAACCGGCCTTCGCGCCAGGCGTCGAAGACCTCCGCAGAACCGCCGATGCAAGTGCCGCCGACGAAGACCTGCGGGATAGTGCGGGACGACGTGCGGGCCGCGAGCGCGTCGCGTATCCGTCCGCCGCGGTCGTCCGCCTGGAAGGCGACCGAGTCGAGGTCGACCGAGCGATACGGAATACCGCAGTGTGCGAACAGCTTGCGCACGGACCAGCAGAACTCGCACCATTCCAGCGCGAACAAAACCACGGGGGTTGTGCGATCCCCGATCACCCCGGCGACGAAATCCTCGGCCTCTTCGCTGACGCGCGGCTCTTCGCCAGCCGCGGCGGCGGCCACCGCGGGCAGCGGCCGATCGAACCGCGCCCCGGGGGTCGAGTGGGAGATGGCGATTTCCTCCGCGCTCATGTCGGCCGGAACGTCCTCGAACAAGGTGGTGCTCAGATAGCGCTCGCCGGTGTCCGGCAGCATGCAGAGCACCACCGCGCCCGCGGCGGCTGAGCGGCAGACCTCGAGCGCGCCCGCCACGGTCGCGCCGCCGGAGATGCCGGTGAAGATGCCTTCCCGGCGCGCCAGCTCGCGGGACAGCCTGAGCGCCTCGGCGCCTTTCACGGGCACGATGCGGTCTATGAACCGCGAGGTCACGGCGTCTTCCGTGAGCTTCGGAATGAAGTCCGGGCCCCAGCCCTGCATGAGGTGCGGCCGGAACATCGGATGGCTCTCGGCAGGCGTGCCGTCCGGCGCGCGCGGCTGCGGGATGCCGCTGCCGAGCACGGGCGAGTTGTCGGGCTCGCAGACGACGATCACCGTGTCCGGCCGCTCCGCCTTGAGCACGCGCGCGACCCCCTTGAGCGTGCCGCCGGTCCCGAAGCCGGTCACCCAGTAATCGAGCGGCTCGCCGGCGAAGTCATCGAGGATTTCGCGCGCCGTCGTCTGCGAGTGGATGTTCGCGTTGGCTTCGTTCTCGAACTGGCGGCAGAGAAACCAGCCGTGTGCGCGCGCGAGCTCCACGGCCTTGGCGAGCATGCCGCTGCCTTTGAGCGCGGCCGGCGTGAGCACGACCTTCGCCCCCAGGAAACGCATCATCTTGCGCCGCTCGATGCTGAAATTCTCGGCCATGGTCACGACCAGCGGATAGCCCTTGCGCGCGCAGACCATCGCCAGGCCGATGCCCGTGTTGCCGCTCGTTGCCTCGACGACGGTCTGGCCAGGGGAAAGCGCGCCGCTGCGTTCGGCGTCCTCGATCACGCCGAGCGCCAGCCGGTCCTTGACCGAGCCCATCGGGTTGAAGGCCTCGAGCTTCGCGTAAAGATTCGCGCCGGGCGGCGCGAGCCGGTCGAGCCTGACGACGGGCGTGCGCCCGATGGTGTCGAGGATGCTGTCGTGCTTTGCCAACGTCCCGGAGTGGACTGCCTCAGTTCGAGGTCTGCACGTTGTCCATGGCACGCTCGCGCGCGAGCTTGCCGGAGCGCTCGTACTCATCGACGTGAAAGACGAACTCGTGACAGGCCACCGCGTCCACGGGCTCGCCGTTCTTGATGCGGGGCCTGAAGTGCCACTGGCGGATAGCGCTCAGGGCGGGCTTCTGGAAATAGGTGCCCTCGACGGAGTCGACCACCTCGACGTCGCTCACGGCGCCGTCGGTCCCGATGAGAAACGCCAGCGCCACCATGCCCTCCTTGCGGCGGTCCAGCGCCCGGGTCGGGTATTCCGGATCGACCCTGCGCAGGGGAAAGAATCCGCGCGGATCCCAGGCGTGGGGCGTGTGCAGGGCGGCTTCCTGCTCCTCCCAGTACTCACGCAGGGTCAATTCGCGGGTCTCGCGCGGCGGTTGCGGCATGTTGTCGACCACCAGAGGCTGCAGGCGGATCTGCGGATCGGCGTCGTGATCGAAAACGATGGTCTGCCTGGCCGTCTGCCCGGTCGTGCCGCAATCCGGCAGCCGCGCCGGCGAGAACGCCCAGTACTCGAGAGTCTCGGCGGCCTCGTCGTCGAACACGCCGCGCGGCGATTCGGCGACGACTTCGATGTTCGTCGCGCGGCCGTGCTTCGAGATGTCGAACTCGAGGGTGACTTCGCCGTCGGTGCCGCGCTTGAGCGCGCTCTTGGGATAGCGCGGCATCACGGCCAGTGTGACGAAGGCGTCGGTGATTTCGTTCACCCCCGGCGATTGGCCGACCAGGCCGGTCTCGTCAAGACCCTGCGCGCGGGCCGCGGAGTGCTGGGATCCAACCATCCACCCCAGCGCGCCGGCTGCCGCGAGAAGCCACAGTGAGTGTCTGGCTGACATTGGTCGTCATTCCGTCATGTGTGACCGTGCAGGAATAGCGTACTTTCCGCCTGCTTGCAATCCGGGCCCGCCCGACTGGACAAACCTTGTCGTTGAGCGCGTGCCGAAGCTCGCTGATGCAGCGGGTCAGCACTTCATCGTTGATGAGCTTGCGGCCCCAGACACATTCGATGAGGTCATTGCGCTCGTGCGAACCGCAGGAATCCGCAGGCATTCCGCAGAAAAATTTCAGCAATTTATCAGGTACTTAGCTTCGTCCTCCGGCACGCTTTGAGCCGTGGCAAGGACCGCCCGATCACTCCAGGGAGCGGCCCACACCAACCGGAGGTTACGACCATGTTGAAGGAAGTCGTTTATTACAGCGCCACCGGCGCCATCGCGTTCGCCTGCACCTGGCTGGTCTACGTGCTCTCGAACGGCCTCATTTGATGGTGAATCGCAGCGGGCGCGGCTCGCCGACAAGAGCCGCGCCCGTTTGCCCCGGGAGGATATCGTATGCTGCAACCGAACGATCCGCCGATGTCCCGGACACTGCATCCGGATTTCATCGCGCATTCCGAACTGCGCAATACCATTCTGCTCGGCGCGAGCGGCTTTCTGCTGATGCTCGCCTACTATCTTTTGCGGCCGGTTCGGGAGGCCCTCGTACTGACGCAAGGCGATGAAGAGGTCCGCAGCTATGCCGTCGGCGCGATCGCTCTCCTGCTCCTCGTCGTCATTCCCCTTTATGGCCGTTGGCTGAAGGCCCGACCCGTAAGCGAAGTTTTCTCGTGTGTGCTGGGATGCTTTGTCCTGATGCTGACCGGTTTTGCATCGGCCGGCGCCGCGGGGCTGGAGATAGGACTGCTCTTTTTCGTCTGCCTCGGGAGTTTCAGCCTGCTGCTGGTCGCTCAATTCTGGGCAACGGCCGCAATGTTGTTCGGAGTCGACAGCGGACAACGGGCGTTTCCGGCAATCGCCGCCGGGCTGTCGCTCGGCGCCTGGATGGGTTGCCAGCTCGCCTCGCGCTCTTTCGCGAGCGCCGGCCCGTACGGCCTGATGCTCATGGCCGCTGCGATTCTCGCGATGAGTCTCGCCGTCCAGCGCTTTCTCGATCCATGCGCCGGCCCGAAGGAAAGCACTCCCGGAAAGCCGGTACCGCCATCCATTGGACTCAAACTGGTATGGAGGAATCGATATCTGCTCAAGATCGCCATACTCGTCATGTTGTTGAACTGGATCGAATCGGCCGGAGATTTTCTGCTGGCCGGCGCAATTCGCACCCGGGCCGAACAGATGGCAGCGCTGATGCCGGCTTTGAAAAACGACGTGCTGATCGGCGAGCTTTATGGAGATTTTTTTGGATGGGTCTGCCTGCTCGGCCTGCTGCTGCAGCTTCTGGTGGTTCCACGGCTGTTTCGCCGCGGCGGAGTGCGGACGACGGCTCTGCTGCTGCCGCTCGTGATGATTGCCGGATATGCCGTGGTGGGTTTTTTGCCGATCTTTTCCGCTATCTATCTGGTCAAAGCACTCGAGGCGAGCATCAATTACTCGACGCAGAGCTTGTCGAGACATGTTATGTATCTTCCACTTGACTCCACAGCCAAGTGCCATGGTAAAACAACCATCGAGACGCTCTTCTGGCGATTGGGCGACCTGCTGCAGGCATTTATGATTTATCTGTTCGTCGATCGATTGGAACTCTCGAGTCTCGCGGTGGTGATGATGAATCTCGCGCTCGCGGCAGGCAGCCTCTTCCTCATCAAGAGTATCTGCTTCGAATTTGCCGGTTCGGCCAGACGGACGTGAACCCGCGCTTTTCCCCTGAGTGGACCGGCATCCTGCTTGCCGGGATGGTGCTGCATTCCGCCGGTGCATCGGCCGCCGACAGCCTGCCGTGGCGCTGGAACGATGCTTCCCATGTGATCGCATTTGGCGACGTTCATGGGGGGTACCACGACCTCGTCAGTCTGCTGCGAGCCGCGGACGCGATAGACGATGCGGACCGTTGGATTGCGGACACTGCGCACGTCGTCGCCCTGGGCGACCTCATCGACCGCGGCCCAGACTCGCGCCCCGTCCTGGACCTCGTCATGCGCCTGCAGGACGAGGCGCAGGCGGCCGGCGGCCGATTTCATGTCGTGCTGGGCAATCACGAGCTCATGAACCTGCTCGCCGATTATCGCTACGTGAGCGATGAGGATTTCGCCGATTTCATCGACCTGGAACCGCCCGGGCGCCGCGAGCAGGCGCTCGAAGCGTTCTCGGCCGCGCAGACGCGATCCTCCGCCGACAAAATCCGCACGGAATTCCTCGAACGCTACCCGCCCGGCTATTTCGGACGGCGCGCTGCGTTCTCGCCGACCGGCGTGTACGGGTCCTGGCTGCTTTCGCTGCCCGTGCTCGTCGCGATCGGCGATACGGCCTTCGTCCACGGCGGATTGCCGCCGATCGTCTCAGAGCTCGGCGACGACGCCCTCAACGAGACCCTGCGCCGCGATCTGCGCGGTTTCATCGAGCGTTGGCATGAGCTCACCTCCGCCGGCGTCATCGCATGGGAGACGGATCCTCTCGACGCGGCCGGGGAGCTGGCTGAACGGCTCCGCGATAGTGCGCGAGGGGGGTGGCCGGACGATGAGCATCGCGCAGCGGCGCAGGATTTCGTCGCATACAGCCGGTCTGCAGCATTCGACGAGACCGGACCGTTCTGGTATCGCGGCACGGCGTACTGCCATCCGCTCCTGGAAGAAGCCGTGCTCGAGCGAGCGCTTGCCGCCCTCGGCGTGAAACGGGTGGTGATCGGTCATTCGCCGACCGCCAATCGCCGCATCGTCTCCCGTCTGGACGGCGGCGCCCTCCTCGTCGATACCGGCATTTACGCCGCGTATTTCCATGGCCGCGGCGCGGCCCTCGTCGCGGAGCCGGACGGCATGTCGGCGCTATATCCCGGCGAACCCGCGCGAACCGCACTCAGCGTCGAACAGCCGAACGCGCTCGCGCCGTACCGGAACGTCGCGGAAATCGAGCGCATGCTCGCCGAAGCCGCGGCATCCGCGGACGTGGAGGCCGGGCCCGGCGACCGCCACTATACGTCGCTCGAGGTCGCCGAAGGCGAGTCCCGGCTCGACGCACGTTTCACGTCGGCGCGCGGCTATGAAAAAGAGATCGCGGCCTGGCGACTGGATCGGGAGCTCGGTCTCGGCATGGTGCCGCCTGCCGTGCGGCGCACAGTATCGGGCAGGAAGGGTGCGTTGATGCTGTGGGCCGGGAAGCTGCGGAGCGAGGCAGACAGGGTCGAGGCGGAATTCGAGCGGCCGAACTGGTGCGCAACGGGAAACGACTATCAACTCATGTACGTCTTCGACGCCCTGCTGCACAACCCGCGTACGACGGAGTCGATTCGCTATACCTGGGCGCAAAAGAGCCTCGTTCTGGCGGACCATCGGCAAGCGTTCGGCACCGAGTCGAACATCCCGGAGTATCTGCGCAATGCCGATGTGGTGGTTCCACAAAAACTCGGGTCCCGCCTTGCGGCCCTCGATCAGGAACGCCTCGAAGCGCTGCTCGGCGACCTGCTCTCGGGGCGCCAGATCGGTGCCGTCCTCAGGCGCCGCGATAGAATTCTCGAGCGCTGGCCGCCGGCGCAGCAAGATATCAACTGCGCGGCATCGGCCGCTGCGAGGTAGCGCAATGCGGAAATCGACCCGGCTCTCCGCGGCAGCCGCCCTGATCACGCTGTATTACGGGCTGTGCGTCGCCGCCATCCTCGTCCCCGTGATGGCCTTCCCGCAATGGATTGAATGGCTGCCGGTCGGCGGCATCGACGAGCTGCTCGCGCGCGGGGCGCACGGCCTGCAGGCGGCCACGGCCTCCGTTCCCGCCGACGATCCTTATCGGCCGGTCCGCCTGGCGGTGGCGATCGTCGGCACCGTGGCGCTGGTGATCCCCGTGTCCTGGGTCTATTTCATCACCACCCGTTCGCAGGACGTCGATCGGTCATTCGTGCAGACGATTGTTGTCCTGCCCGTGGTGGTGGCGGGCATCGCGATGGTCGTGCAGAACAGCCTCGCGCTCGCGTTCAGCCTGGCCGGGGTCGTCGCCGCCGTGCGCTTCCGCTTCACGCTGACCGAGCCGGCCCACGCGCTGTACATTTTCGCGGCCATCGGCATTGGCCTCAGCGCCGGCATCGGCGCGATCGGCATCGCGGCGGTCATTTCCATCGCCTTCGTGTACGTCAACCTGGGACTCTGGAAGCTCGACTACGGCAGCCGCCTGACCGGCCCGTTCTTTTCGTTCCTGACCGGCCGGGACCGCGACGAAGAGGACGTCTGAGCGTCGATGGCAAGATTTCTGCTGCTCGTTCACGGCCATCACTTCAAGCCCGCCGCGGACACGCTCGCCGCTCTCTGGCTCGAGGCAATCCGCTGGGGGCTGCTGCGCGACGCGCCGGCGGCGCTCGACCGCTTCGAGCGCGTCGAGCACCGGCTGGCCTGGTTCGGCGACTGCACCAATCGCCTGCTGCGCGACTCAGGCCGCGATTATGACGAGGCGCTCGACGTCGCCGACCGCTGCAATGCCCTGTCTGCGCTCAAGCAACTCGACCAGGCGAGGAAGTTCCGCCGTGCGCGCTACGAGAAACTGCCCGGCAAGACCTCGCTCAAGGAATTCCTCGCCGATGCCGGTGCGCCGCTGTTGCGTGCATTGCGTCTGTCCGAGCACGTCGCTTCGTCCGTGCTGCCCGAATTTGCCGCCTACTGGCGCGCCGGCGACGGCTACCGGGCCGAAGTTCAGGAGCGTATCGCCGAGCCGCTGCTCGCGGCGCTGGATCGCGGTGACGACGTCATGGTGCTGTCTCACTGCCTGGGCAGCGTGATCGTCTACGACGTGCTCTGGCAGCTCTCGCGGGGCGCGGCCGCGGGAGACGCGCCCGCGCCGAAGGTCAACGTGTGGGTCACGTTCGGCAGCCCGCTCGGCGACGAGTCGGTGAAAAGCCGGCTGAACGGCGCGGACCGGTCGGGAGCGGAGCGCTATCCGGCAAACGTGCTCAACTGGTACAACGTATCCGCGGAGGACGACTACCTGGCGCATGACGAAGCGCTGGCCAATGACTACGCCGCCATGCTCGAGCACCGGCTGATCAGCCGGATTCAAGACATCTCTATTTACAACCTGTGCGTGCGCTATGGCCGGTCGAATCCGCACTCCGCATCGGGATACCTGATCCATCCGCGCATCACGAGACTGATCACCGACTGGCTCTGCGCCGACCAGCTCATTCCCGGCATGCCTGCCTGATCTCGCGATCGAGCTTGCGCGGGTCGTCGATGACGGCATAGAAATCGTCGAGGTAATCGAGCGATCGTTGGACGATCTTTTTCTCCAGCCCTGCCTGTGCGTGGAACAGCTCGTAGATGGTTGCCTGCCGGCTCGCGACGCGTTCGAGCGCCGCGTCGAGATGCGGTCCCGGCTGGCAGTATCCACGGTAAAGGCGAGTGCGCACGCTTCTGATCTTCAGGCTCTCGTGCGGGGCGGCATAGGGCGGATCGATGACGCCCGTCGAGTCGAAATCGTAGGGAACGGGCACGTAGCTGCCGCTTGCATCGGCGAACGGCACGACGTTGTGACAGCATTTGTCCCCGGCCGGCCCCGCCAGCGCTTCCCAATCCGTATTGCCGATCAGGTACTGGAACACGCCGAGCAGGGCCGTCGCGGCCGGCTCGAGCTCTGCGGACTTGATGCGCTCGACCTCGACGACCTCGAGCCCGCGCCGGCGCGCAAGCTCGCTGTGGTGCTCGATCAGGAATCCAGGCGCGCGGACCGGCTTGCGCCTGCCGTCCGTTTCCGTGTACTCGACGTCGACGAGGCGCACCCGGAAGCTGTCCTCGGTGAGCGCGTTGAAAGCCCTGTAGAGCAGGTACTCCTGCAGCACGAACTGCTCGTGTCGCCGGCTGCGGTCCTTGCAATGCGTGGCGAGCTTGAGCTTGTCCTGGCCCTCCAATACCGTGCCCGCAAGGGTTTTTTTCGCGAAATTCAGCCGCAGCGGCGGGAAGTTGCAGGCGTTCTTGTCGCGCCGCGAACGGCCGCGCGGCCGCAGCTTGATCGCGAGCACGCGCTCCAGCCCGGCGTCGTCGACGAGCTTGAGGGTCCCTTCGCGGTACTCGGGCTCTTCGCTCTTGTCCCGGATCAGGCTGGTGAACGGGCCGCTGATCGCGAGCTCGAGCGGCGCCTCGTCCTCGAAGAGCGGCAGTGCAGTCTGAGCGTCGCCGCCCGCGGCCGGCGCCGGGACGCAGGCGAGCACCAGTAACCATGAGACGTACCGCGCACCATGCATCAGCCGGAAACCCGCAAATTCACTTGAAACCGTAAAGCGAAGTATAGTCTGCAACGCGATCGTGATCGGAAAGATACGCTGCTGTGACCGCGCCGGGAAAGAAAGAAGGCCGCTTCGCCCGGCATCTCGGCGCAGCGCGGGAAATACGCCGCGAGCCGCGTTCCGCGCTGCGGATGCTGCGCGCGGCGCTGGTCAGGCTTTGGCAGGCCCGCGGCGGCGGCTTTTACGGGCTGGGCTACGTCGTCACGTTCATCGTCCTCGAGGTGAAGCTGTTCACGGGCGAGTTCCTCGGCAGCGAGAGTTTCATCCGGTTCGTGACCAGTGAAATACTGGAGTACGTGTTCCGCTTCGGTGTCCTGTCGCTCGTCAACGGCGTGCTGGCGCTGATCTGGCCCGTTTTCGTGCTGTCGTGGCTCGGCGCATGGGGCTTTGCCGTGCTCGCGGGCGGATACTTCGCATTCGAGCGCCTCGGCAGGCCGGTGGTCGAACGCTGGTTCCCCGAGATCGGGAAAGCCCGCGAGAGCAGGCAGCGCAAGCGGGCGTGAATCTAGCGTGCTGCCGGCGCGCGCCGGGTCAGCACGATCGCGATGCCGCCGAGCGTCAGCATGGACGCCAGCAACAGGCGTAAGGTAAACGCCTCGCCCAGCAGAACCGCGCCGCCGAATGCGGCAATGACCGGCACCGACAACTGCACGGTGGCGGCTCGCGTGCCCGTCAGGCCACTGAGTGCCGCGTACCAGATGACATAGCCGAGGCCCGATGCCACGGACCCGGAAGCCGCGGCCAGGGCGATACCGCGCCACGAGCCATGAAGCTCGCCGGCGAACAGGACACTGACGCCGATCACCAACGGCGTTGCGCAGATGAAATTGGCGGCCGTCGCTTCGAGCGGGTCCGCGACGTTCCGGCCCCTCAGGGAATAGATGCCCCAGGCGATGCCGGCGGCCGCCATCAGCGCGGCGCCGAAGGGATGCGGAGCCGTGAGGCCCGGCGCGACGAGATAAACGAGCCCCACAATCGCCATGACGAGGCCGGTCCAGCCCATCGGCGCGAAGTGCTCCCCGCGCCGCAGGGCGACGACGAACATCGTCAGCTGCACTGCCGAGAACAGTATCAAAGCGCCGGTGCCGGCGCCGAGCGTGACGTACGCAAAAGAAAAGAACGCCAGGTAGGCCGAAAGCATGGCGGCGGAGCGCCAGTCGGCCGCGATGCGGCCGCGGGCCCGCCAGCGGGGCAGCATGATGAGACCCAGGGCGAGCGCGCCGGAAACGACGCGGACGGTGGTGAAGCTCGCCGGATCGATGAGCCCCTGTTCCAGCGCCATGCGGCAGAGCAGGGAATTGGCGGCGAAGGCGAGCATCGCGACGGCGGTCAGCAATCCAATGCTCATCAGGGGAAAGCGAATTTTCCTCAGTCCACAGTGGAGCGCGCGCTGCGTAAACCCCCTAACCGCCTTTGCACGACGCCTTCGATGTCGGACATCATCCGCATGAGTCGAGCATAATGCTCCGGCGGCACGAATACACGGTGTCCCGCGCACCGGCCGATGCGAGGGCGCGCCACAACCTCGCGCTCGCCTACTATTTCGCCGATCGGCTCGAAGGCGCGGAGCGCAGCATCCGCAAGGTGCTGGCGATGAGCCCCGATTATTATTCAGCCTATTACCGGCTGGGGAACCATTCTCCTGTTGCAGGGCGAGGCGGCCGCGGCCCGCGAGGCGTTCGAGCAGGAAACCGACGAGGCGTTTCGCGTCAAGGGCCGCGCGCTCGCCGCATCAGCGCTCGGCGAGGAATCCGAAGCCCTTGCTGCGCTCGAGGAGCTCGAGCAGCGCTGGGGCGAGCAGTGGCCGTGAGGTCGCTCATGTGTACGCCTTTCGCGGCGACATGGACGCGGCGTTCGAGTGGCTCGAGAAGGATTACGAGGTCAGCGGCCCGGCCGGCTGGGGCGAATGGCGCCTCATGCGGCTGTGGGACAACCTGCGCGAGAATCCTCGCTTGGAGAGTTTCCTGCAGAAGGTCGGTGTGTCCGACTATCAGCTCGCTGCGAATCCCGTTCGAAGTCAGCGTGCCGGGCCTTGAGTCCTGATCGGTCGACGGCAGATGGTAAACTGCGCGCCTTTCGTTTGGGCTGCATCAGCTATGTCACGAATTTCTCCGCACCTGCTGCGAACCTTGTCTTTGGTCACGCTGCTTGTCCTCACGACTCCCGCGGGTCTCTTCGCGGCCGAGCGCACCGATTATGTAGTCAACTACACCGTGCGCTTCCTGCCGGCCGAGAAAGCCGCCGACGTGACCATGGAGGTGCGCCCGGATACCGGCCGCGCCAAACAGTTCACGTTCAAGATGGACCCGGCACGCTACAACCGGATCGAAGCCGACAAGGGTGTTTCGATCGAGGGTGACCAGGTCGTCTGGATGGTGCCCGAGAAGGGCGGCATCTTCCGCTACCGATACGGGCCGATCGATCATAAGCGCGACGGCGGCAGCTATGACGCCCGTATCACCGAGGATTGGACCATACTGCGCGGCGACGACCTGTTTCCGGCAGCCGCAGTGCGCCTGACCAAGGGCGCCGACTCAAAAACCAGGCTGCATTTCGAATTGCCCCGGGGTTGGACCATGGTCGATACCGGCTTCGGGCGCATCGACCACAGCGACAGCTTCGTCGTGACCAATGCCGAGCGCAGCTTCGACCGGCCGGTCGGATGGATCATCGCCGGCAAGGTCGGCAATCGCTTCGAACGTATCGCCGGCGTCGAGCTGTCGGTCGCGGCCCCCAAGGGCAGCAACATGCATCGCAACGATGTGGTGGCGTTGTTCACCTGGGTGCTGCCGGAGACCAAGCGCGCCTTCGGCAAGATGCCGAACAAGGTCCTGATCGTCGGCGCCGACGACCCGATGTGGCGCGGCGGCCTGTCCGGGCCGAACTCGATCTACCTGCACAGCGACCGCCCGCTGATCTCGGGCAATTACACCTCGACCCTGGTGCACGAAATGGTTCATATCGTCACGGGAATCCGCGGTGAGAAAGGCTTTGACTGGATTCCCGAAGGGCTCGCCGAATTCTACGCCGTGGAACTGATCTACCGCGCCGGCGGCATGAGCGACGAGCGCTACGAGAAAGTGCGCGACTTCATGCAGGACTGGAGCAAGGAGATCGAGAGCCTGCGTTCAGACCACTCCACCGGAAAGCGCACGGCCCGCGCCGTGCTGTTTTTTCAGGACCTCGACGCCGAGATCCGTGCAAAGACGGACGGAAAGCGCGACCTGGATGACGTCGCCCGCGTGCTGATGAAGGAACGACGCGTCGATCTCGACGATCTGCGAGAGGCCAGCGAATCAGTGGGTGATAGCGAGCTCGAGGCTTTCGAGTCGCCGTTGCTTCGATAGCGTGCTTGCCGCCGCGGCTGTTCGGGCCATCCGCTCGCGGCGATCCGCCGGTGTCAGGATGGCGATGTTCGCTCGCGGCACAGTGCGGCCTCGATCGCATGGAGCTCCTTGGCATCGAGCGCCGGATTGGAGTGGCGGAGGCGTTCGAGCACGTCCGTCGTGCCGAAGTACGCCTCCGCACAGGACGCGTGAATGACACCCGACGGCTGAAAGCGATGTTGATGAGCTGGACGAACGCTACCACGATTGGGAAATGGGATTTACTGCGACATGGTTGCCGTGGCTCTGGTCCGTGTACCGGGATCGGAAGCTGGGGCCACCGCAATAGATAACACCCGCCGAGCGAACCTATCTCTGCGACGACACGCTCGCAGACACTGATGTAGTTGGTGCCCACAGAAGGCAGCATGCTGCCGAGATGCCTGAAGCGCCGAAGAGCAGGCCGATGACGAGAATCTGATATCGCGCTGCGACATGCGGCGATATTCCCGACATGATCTGGCCGGTCATCGTGCCGGGCAGCGACACGATGCCGGTGGCAAACAGCGAGTTGATCGTCGGAATCATGGCTGCTCGATACGAGATGCCACGCGCGCTGCGCTCGCTTTCACCGCGAGCAATTTCACCGAAGAAACGTTCGAGGCCCAGACTGCAGGTATTCATCGCATTGGCGAAAGCCATCCCGGCGAGTGGAAGGAGCAACTGGGGCGTGTTCAGCGGTGCGACCCCGAGCACTCCGATCAAAACGAACAGGAGTGTCGAAACGCCGCCCGTGATCATGGCCGCTGAAACGACGATGAACAGCCCGCCGCTGCGCCGCCGCAGCGGACGCAGCGCGATCCAGACAGCGAACAGAAACATCAGCACCAGCACCGCCGCCGTTACGCGCGCGTCATTCGCGGCGAAGATGTAATTCAATGCGTAGCCCGCCAGCAGCAACTGGGCGAGCATCCGGAAAAGGCCGTAAGTCGCTTCGCCCGCGCCGAGCGACCAGCGCCACAGGATCCACACGACAATGACGGCCGGTATCAGGCAAAGAGCAATCTGCATCAGCGAGAGCGCAGGCAGCGATTCACTCACGAAAAACCTCCCGTGTCCGGTCGGCGTGCCGCGGGCCGGCGGGAGCTAGCGCGATGGCGGGCGGCGTGCAAACCGGTCGCCGAAGAAATCGTTGTCGTTCCACTCCGGGCGTCGATCGTCATTCGCAACAT
>DATLFD010000038.1:0-59617 GCA_035524935.1 Gammaproteobacteria bacterium
GCACGCCACCGTCACCGTGACCATCCCCCCGGGCATGCGCTACGTGGCCGATTCGGCTGCCGGACCGGGCACGGACATCGGTTATTCCATCGACGGCGGCGCCAGCTTTGCCGAGCCGGACGAGCTCAATTTCGGACAGGATAGCGAGCGCCGTCTCGTCGCCGCGGAATTCTACACGGACATCCGCTGGACGATGCGCCATCCGCTGGCGCCCGCGGCGACAGGGTATGCACGGTTCCGGGCCGTGGCACCGGAACGCGCCAGGCAGCGCGAACTCCGCCGGCGTCCGGGCGAGCCCACCGGCCGACCCAAGCGGGACGAGGACCCGGCCCAGCCGGCTCCGCAGCGCAACCGCGATGGTTTCGGCAAGCTCGCGCAGCCGTTCGTCCGCGAACGCGCGCCGCGGCAGGCTGGCGACCCAGATCGATTCGCGCAACCCGTCGCTCCATGACGAGACGCGCACCCCGGCATGTCGGCCTGAATCTGTCGTCAGCTCCGTCATTCGGGAATCCCGCAGCCG
The DNA here is from genome assembly GCA_035524935.1 of Gammaproteobacteria bacterium. Lineage (GTDB taxonomy): Bacteria > Pseudomonadota > Gammaproteobacteria > Steroidobacterales > JACDCP01 > JACDCP01. The sequence goes on from DATLFD010000038.1 coordinate 521, forward strand.
CACGAAAATCGCTAGGATGGGCCGTTGAATGTTGCGCGTGCCCGGGCGGAATGCCGGCGCAGGCCGTGCTCCGCTCTGCCGGCGATATGGCTGTCGCCCGCTCCCGAGGGTGGTGAGCTTGTCAGATTTCGACGATCTCTTCGGCGCCCAAGGCCCGCTGGCGGTGAACCTGTCCGCCTACGCGCCGCGGCGCGAGCAGATCACGATGTGCGAGGCCGTCGCGCAGGCCATGGCCGACCGTGAGGCGCTCGTCGTCGAGGCCGGCACCGGCACGGGCAAGACCTTCGCCTATCTCGTGCCCGCGCTCCGGTCGGGCCGCAGGGTGATCATCTCCACCGGCACGCGCGCGCTGCAGGATCAGCTCTACCGGCGCGACCTGCCGCTGATCGCAGCGGCGATCGGCTGCCCGGCAAGGGTGACGCTGCTCAAGGGCCGCGCCAATTACCTTTGCCGGCATCGCCTGCGTCTCGCCCGCGAAGCGCAGGCCCGGCCGTCGCCGTCGATGGCGCGCGCACTCGCGCAAGTCAGCGCCTGGGCCGAACGCACGGTCGACGGCGACGTCGCCGGGGTCACGGACCTGGCGGAGGACTCACCGGTCTGGCCGCAGGTCACTTCGACGATCGACAACTGCCTCGGCCAGGCGTGCCCCGAATACGCGCGCTGCCATGTCGTCGCCGCGCGGCGCGAGGCGCTGGCGGCCGACATCGTCATCGTCAATCATCATCTGCTGCTCGCAGATCTTGTGCTCAAGGAGGAGGGCTTCGGCGAGCTCCTGCCCGGCGCCGATGCCGTCATCGTCGACGAGGCGCACCAGTTCGCGGATACGGCCGCCCGGTTTTTCGGCGTCGCCGTCGGCAGCCGGCAGCTGAGCTCGCTTGCCGAAGACGTCCTTGCCGAGGCCGTGCGAGCGGGACACGACCTGCGCGCCTTCGGCGGCGCGGCGGATGCCCTGGTCAAGGCCACCCGCGATCTCCGCCTCGCGTTCGGTCAAGGCGTGGGCCGCGTCGACTGGGAAGCCCTGCCGGCGGCGGCCGGCGCGGCGCTATCTGACCTGCGCGATGCGCTGGCGCTCAACACGACGCAGCTCGCGGTCGTCGCCGGCCACACGGCGGGGCTCGATCACTGCCGCGGCCGCGCGACGGATCTGCTCGGACGCCTCCAGCAATTGCTCGCGGGCGACGCATCCGGGGCGGTGCGCTGGGCCGAGGTCACCACCCGCGGCTTCACCCTGCGCGTGACGCCGGTCGACGTCGCCGCCGACCTCGCGAGCTGCATGGCGGCGCAGCCGGCGAGCTGGATTTTCACTTCCGCGACCCTCGCCGTCGGCGACGATTTCAGCCACTTCTGTGCCCGCGTCGGGCTCAACGGCCCCTGCACCCTGCGGCTCGAAAGCCCGTTCCCGTTTCGAGACAATGCGCTCCTGTACCTGCCGCCGGGCCTGCCGCCGCCGGCAGCGGTCGAGCACACCGAACGCGTCATCGACGCGGCATTGCCGGTCCTGGCCGCGAGCGGCGGCAGCGCGTTCCTGCTGTTCACGAGCTACCGCGCGCTCGAGCGCGCCGCCGGGTTCCTGCGCGCGCGGCTCGGCCGTCAGCCGCCGTTCCCGTTGCTGGTCCAGGGCGACGCGCCGCGCGACGAGCTTCTGCGCCGTTTCCGCGCCGCCGGCAACGCGGTGCTGCTCGGCACCGGCAGCTTCTGGGAAGGCGTGGACGTCCGCGGCGACGCCTTGCGCGTGGTGGTCATCGACAAGCTGCCGTTCGCGGCCCCGGACGATCCGGTTCTCAAGGCAAGGCTGCACGCCGTGCGCAAGCGCGGCGGCAATCCCTTCGTCGAGCAGCAGCTGCCGCAGGCGGCGATTGCGCTCAAGCAGGGGGTCGGCCGTTTGATCCGCGACGCCGGCGACACCGGGGTCGTCATGCTCTGCGATCCGCGCCTGACGACCCGGGGCTACGGCCGGCTGTTGCTCGCGAGCCTGCCGCCGATGGCCCGTACCTGCAATCTCGACGAAGTGACAGCCTTTCTCGGCCCATGAAATTGCTCGCGATCGACACGGCGACCGACGCCTGCTCCGCTGCGTTGCTCATCGACCGGGATCTTCGCGAACGCTCGGTGCTCGCGCCGCGCGAACACGCCCGCCTCATCCTGCCCATGATCGAAAGCCTGCTCGACGAGGCGGGTATGGCACTGGTGGCGCTCGATGCGCTGGCCTTCGGGCGCGGTCCGGGTTCCTTCACCGGCCTGCGCATCGCCGCCGGCATCGTGCAGGGACTGGCGCTCGGCGCGGACCTGCCGGTCGTCGCCGTATCGGATCTGGCCGCGCTCGCGCAGGGCGCCATGCGCCGGCACGGCTGGCCGGCCGTGCTCGCCGCGCTCGATGCGCGCATGGGTGAGGTGTACTGGGGCGGATACGTGCACGACGAGGCCGGGTGGGCCGTGCCCGCGACCGCCGAGGCGGTGAGCCCGCCGCAGGCCGTGCGGGCCGGCCGCGGGCCGGACTGGCACGGCGCCGGGCCGGGCTGGGCCGTGCACGGCCCGGCCCTCGCCGCGGCGCTCGGCCGCGAGGTGCCGCACGATGCCGGCTGCCTGCCGCAGGCGTCCGACGTGGCGCGGCTCGCCGTGCGCGACTTCGCGCGAGGGGCGGCCGTGGCAGCGGACGAAGCCCTGCCGGTGTATCTGCGCGACCGGGTGGCGTGGTCCAGATAGCGCATCGTTACCACGCTACGCGCTGATGACGATTCCGCGCCGGTTCTCCCTCGGCGTAACCAAACTGTCATACTTCGCTGCTGGAATAGCACACACCGGCTCGTCGGGGACGACGGAACATGAGCGGCAGGCACATTCTGATCATCGAGGACGAGCGCCCGATCCGCGAGATGATCGCCTTCGGCCTGCGCCGCGCCGGCTTCGAGGTCAGCGAGGCAGCCGATAGCCAGGCGGCGCGCAGGCTGGTCGCCGACCGCCAGCCGGACCTGATGCTCATCGACTGGATGTTGCCGGAGATGAGCGGGCTCGAGCTGACACGCGCCTTCAAGCGCGAGGAGGGCACCCGCCACGTGCCCATCATCATGCTCACGGCACGCTCCGAGGAGGGCGACAAGGTCGCCGGCCTGAACAGTGGCGCGGATGACTACATCACCAAACCGTTCTCGCCGCGCGAGCTCACGGCGCGTATCAGTGCGGTGCTGCGCAGGGCGGCGCCCGGCGGCGGCGAGGAAGTCTTGAGCGCCGAAGAGCTGGCGCTCGACACGGCAGGCCACCGCGTCAGCGTCGGCGGCGATATCGTCAAGCTCGGGCCGACCGAGTATCGCCTGCTGCATTTTTTCATGACCCATCCTGAGCGGGTATATGCGCGCGGCCAGTTGCTCGACCGCATCTGGGGCGGCAACGTCTACGTCGAGGAGCGCACGGTCGACGTGCACATCCGCCGGCTGCGCAAGGCGCTGGCGCCCTACGGCTACGAACGCTTCATTCAGACCGTTCGGGGTGCCGGCTACCGCTTCTCGACGCGCACAGACTGAGCCTCAGCCGAGCATGATTGCGGCCTGGAGCTATGCGGCATCGCGGCTGCTGGCGCTCGTCGCCGTTGCCCTCGTCGCCGGCTGGCTGTTCGGCGATACCTGGGTCTGGCTGGCCGTGCTGCCGCTCGCGTTCCTGGGCTGGCAGCTCGCCAACCTGCACCGGCTGGAGCGCTGGCTGGCGCTGCGGGTTCAGGAGAACCTCATCGAGGCTTCCGGCAAATGGGCCGAGATCGTCGCCCACGTGGAACGGCTGCGGCGCCGCAACCGGCTGCGCAAGCGCCGGCTGGCTCAATTGCTGCGGGAGTTCCGGCATTCCACGGATGCGCTGCCCGACGGCGCCATTCTGCTGAACAGCCGCCGCGAGATCCTCTGGTGCAACGAAGCGGCAGCCCGCCTGCTCGGCCTGCGCGCACACGCCGACCGGGGCCTGCGGTTCGATAATCTGGTCCGCCATCCCGGCTTCGCGGCTCATCTCGACGACAGCGGCGCGGAAGGGCCGGTCGAGCTCGCCTCGCCGATCGACGACGGCGTGCTGCTCTCGCTGCAGACGATCCCGTACGGCGACGAGCAGTCGCTCGTGCTGGTCAAGGACATCACCTACCAGTCGCAGCTCGAGCAGGTGCGCCGCGATTTCGTGGCCAACGCCTCGCATGAGCTCAAGTCGCCGCTGACCGTCATCAGCGGCTATCTCGACGACCTGGTCGAGGACGAGAAAATGAACGCGGTCTGGGGCGGTCCGCTGCGGGAAATGCAGCGGCAGTCGCAGCGCATGAAGGCGATCGTCGACGATCTCCTCGAGCTGTCGCGGCTCGAGGCGCCCGGCGCGGACGCGGAGCAGAACGAGATCGACGTTGCCGGTCTGCTCGCGCTCATCCGCAGGGAAACGCTCGCGCTCGAGGCGCGTCCGGCTGAAATCGTGCTGAGCATCGACAGCGACGCGCGCCTGCTGGGGCGCGAGTCCGAGATCTACTCGGCGTTTTCGAACCTGGTCGGCAACGCGGTCAAGTTCACTCCCGCTGACGGGCGCATCGAGATGTGCTGGCGCGACGACAACGGCGGGGCGCAGATGTCCGTCATCGATACCGGCACGGGCATCCCGCCGGAAGCGATCCCGCGGCTCACCGAGCGCTTTTACCGTCTCGATGCCGGACGCGTGCGGAGCAGCGGCGGGACTGGCCTCGGACTGGCGATTGTCAAGCACGCGCTGCAGAACCACCAGGGCACGCTGCTGATCGAGAGCGAACCCGGCAAAGGCAGCACCTTCACCTGCCGGTTCCCCGCCGCGCGAATCCACCGTCCTGCGCCCGCTCCCTGACCGGGGGCCCGACCGCCGGGGACGGCGTGTAGTTGTCACGAAACTGCAACGTCGCGGTCATTTTTCCGAAACAACGTCTGCCTAGACTTTCCGCGAGCCCGAGGGCAGGCGCCCTCGCCAGCGGCAAGTAGCCGGGAGAGTCGTTCATGCAACCTGTCAGGGGATCATCCAGCGGACTTTCGACAGCGGTCCTGGCGCTGCTGCTCGGCGGCGCGGGTTACGCGAGCGCAGCGGCTGCGGACATCACGGTTGACGTCGGCGGGCGGGTGCACGTCGATGCGGCAGTGTACGACGAGGACCTGACCGAGCTCGGCAGCGGCACCGAGTTCCGGCGCGCGCGCCTGCTCGTGCAGGGCAACTTCGACGAGCGCTGGGAGTACAAGGCCGAATACGATTTCGCCGAGAGCACCGCCGATCTCAAGGATGCGTTCCTGCAATACAACGGGCTGGCGGCCGGCAAGCTCAAGCTCGGCCACTTCAAGCAGGCGTTCAGCCTCGAGGAGCTGACGAGCTCCAATTACATTACCTTCATGGAACGGGCACTGCCGAACGTGTTCGTGCCGAGCCGACGCATCGGCGTCGGCTATGAAAACTATACCCGGCCGTTCGGTTACGCGGCGGGCGTATTCGGCAATACCGTCGACGATAACGACGAGGACGAAGGCGTCGGCGCCGCAGGCCGCGTGGTATTCGCGCCGGCTTTGGGCGAAGACCAGCTGCTGCATCTCGGCCTGGCCGCTACCTTCATGGAGCCTGAGACGACCGACACAGGAACGGACGGCATCCGCATCCGCCAGCGTCCCGAGTCCCACGTCACCGGCACGCGGCTCGTGGATACCGGCACGCTGGACGGGGCGAGCAGCCTGCAGAGCTACGGGCTCGAGGGCGCCTGGAATCTGGGCTCGCTGTCCCTGCAGGGCGAGTACATGCTGTCGTCCGTCGATACCGACCTCGGCGATTTCGACTTTGACGGCTGGTACGTCTTCGGCAGCTGGTTCCCGGGCGGGCAAAAGCGCCCGTACAAGGACGGCGCGTTCGGCCGCGTCGAGGCGACCCACGCCTGGGAATTCGCCTTGCGTTACAGCAGTCTCGATCTCGATGACGGCACCGTGGCGGGTGGCAAAGAGGACGACATCACGCTCGGCGTGAATTATTATGTGAACCCGCATCTCAGGTTCATGCTCAATTACGTGATGGCGGACGTTGAAGGCGGCATCAACGGCGACGAGGAGCCCGACATCCTGCAGGTGCGGGCCGCCTTTGATTTCTGACCAGGACCGGATTCTTTCGAGCCGACATGGCCGGTCGAGACCCGCCCCGCGGGAAGGGACGACGACGGACTAAACCATGGAATTTGCGCAACACATCTCGCACCGCTTCAATGAGGATCTCGAGGGATTGCGCTCGCGCGTGCTCGCAATGGGCGGGCTCGTCGAGGAGCAGGTGGCGAAAGCGCTCGACGCACTCGTTAACGGCGACAGCCAGCTCGGTCTGCAGGTCGCGCACGACGACGACAAGGTCAACGAGATGGAAGTCGCAATCGACGAGGAATGCAACCGCGTTCTCGCGCGCCGTTCGCCGACGGCGAGCGACCTGCGTCTGATCGTCGCCATCATCAAGACCATCACGGATCTCGAGCGTATCGGAGACGAAGCTGAAAAAATCGGTTTCCTGGCCTCGCGGCTGGCTTCAGTGGAACGGCCCTCGAACAACTACCGCGAAATCCGGCACCTGGGGCGCCACGTCGGTCAGATGGTGCGCGACTCATTGGATGCCTTCGCGCGCCTCGATACCGAGTCGGCTGTAAAAGTCATCAAGTCGGACAGCGTCGTCGATGAGGAATACGAATTGATCTCTCGCCAGTCGATCACTTTCATGATGGAGGATCCGCGCACCATCCGGCGCGTGCTCGACGTCTTGTGGGCGGCCCGCGCGCTGGAGCGCGTCGGAGATCACGCCAAGAACATCTGCGAGTACGTGGTTTTCATGGTGCAGGGAGAGGACGTGCGCCATACGGGCCTGTCGCACCTGGAAAAGACTGCCCGCGAGAGCGGCGACGGCTGACGGCAGCGTCGTAACTCCTGCTGGTCCTGCGGCATGTCGATCATCGATCAGCCGAGCCGGCGGGCCTGGAACCTGCTCGGTTTCGCCGCCTGCGCGCTGCTGATCGCCTACGCGCTGTACACGCAGCACATTGGCGGGCTCGAGCCCTGTCCGTTGTGCACTCTGCAGCGGCTCGCGGTCATCGGCCTGGGCGCCGTGTTCCTCGTCGCCGCGCTGCATGACCCGAAGTGCCTGGGCGCGCGCGTCTATGCCGTGCTGCTCGGCGCGATCGCGCTGGCCGGCGCCGGCGTCTCCGCATGGCACGTCCGGCTTCAGCATCTGCCCGCCAGCGAGACTCCATCCTGCGGCCCGGGTCTCGACTACATGCTGGAGGTCTTTCCGCTAACCGAGACGCTCAAGCTGGTGTTCACCGCGTCCGGCGAATGCGCGAGCGTGGACTGGAGTTTTCTCGGCCTCGGCATGCCGGCATGGGTGCTGATCTGTATGGCGCTGCTGGGCTCGGTGGGCGTGCTCGCGAACTGGATTACCGCAGCAGCAGCTTCTCCATGATGCGGACGTAGGTCGCCGCCAGGCGGCCGAGATCGGCGCTGAGCACGTGCTCGTCGATTGCGTGAATGCTCGCGTTGACCGGTCCGAGCTCGACGAGCTCGGCGCCGCTCGGCGCAATGAAACGCCCGTCCGAGGTGCCGCCGCCGGTCGAGAATTCCGGCCTCAGGCCCAGCGTATCCGCGACGGCTTCGCACACCGCTTCACGGAGCCGCCCGTTGCGAGTCAGGAACGGCTCGCCGGACAATTCCCAGCGCAGCTCGTAGTCGAGCCCGTGACGATCGAGGATCGCCCCGACTCGTGCGCGCAGCTCGCCGGCGGTGACGGCCGGCGAGAAGCGAAAATTGAAGTCCGCCGCGAGCGCACCGGGAATGACGTTCAACGCGCCCGTGCCGGCCGCCAGATTGGAGATCTGCAGGCCGGTTGCGGGAAATTCGACGGTGCCTTCGTCCCAGCTCTCGGCCAGCATCGCGGCGAGCGCCGGCGCGAATCGATGCACAGGATTGTCCGCGCCGGTGGAAAAGGCCACATGGCCCTGTCGGCCGCGAACTTTCAGGTGGCCGTTCAGCGAACCGCGGCGGCCGACGCGCACCGTGTCGCCGAGCCGCGTGGAACTGGAGGGTTCGCCGAGCACGCACCAGTCGATCTTCTCGCCACGCGCCTCCAGCGTCTCGATCACGCGCCGCGTGCCATCCTGCGCCGGCCCTTCTTCGTCGCTGGTCAGCAGCACTGCCAGCGATCCCGTGTGTCCGGGGTGGCGCCGGACGAACGTTCCGCAAGCGACGACCATCGCCGCCAGGCCGCCCTTCATATCGGCGGCGCCGCGGCCGTAGAGCCGGCCGTCGCGCTCGACCGGATCGAACGGATCGCTCGTCCAGCTCTCGAACGGACCGGCGGGCACGACGTCCGTGTGTCCGGCGAAACACAGCAGCGGCCGATCGTGGCCGCGCCGGGCCCAGAGATTGTCGACCGCGCCGAAACGCAGCGCCTCCGATGAAAATCCACTGGCCGCCAGGCGCGTCGCAAGCAACGGCTGGCAACCGGCATCGTCGGGCGTCAGCGAGGGCCTGGCAATCAGCATGCGTGCCAGTGCGAGGACCTCGTCCTGCGCATCATCTGCCATCGGTCGGGCCACTCCCGCTCAGCCGAACCGGCCTGTTATGTAGTCTTCGGTCTGGCCGACCTTCGGATTCGTGAAGATCGTGTCGGTTTCGCCGTATTCGATGAGCTTTCCAAGATACATGAACGCAGTGTTATGGGAGACACGAGCGGCCTGTTGCATGTTGTGCGTGACGATGACGATGGTGAAGATACCGGAAAGCTTATCGATCAAGTCCTCTATCCTGGCAGTGGCTATCGGGTCAAGCGCCGAACAGGGCTCGTCCATCAGCAATAGATCTGGCCCGCCGGCGATGGCGCGCGCAATGCACAATCGTTGTTGCTGGCCGCCTGAGAGGCTGAGCGCGTTTTCATTCAGCCGTTTCTTGACCTCGTCCCATAGCGCAGCGGCCCTGAGGGCTTCCTCGCAGGTCTCCGACAGTACGTTGCGGTCGCGGACACCGTCTACCCGCAACGGATAAACGACATTCTCGAAGACCGACATGGGGAAAGGATTCGGCTTCTGAAACACCATGCCCATGCGTTTGCGCAGGGCGATCACGTCGACATTCGGGGCGTAGATGTCGGAGCCGTCCAGGGTCACCCGTCCGGTTATCGATACGCCATCGATGAGATCATTCATCCGGTTGAGAGAGCGCAGCAGCGTCGACTTACCGCAGCCGGACGGCCCGATCAGCGCCGTGACCAGCCCGCGATGAACTGGCATCGCCACGGCGTGAAGGGCTTGCACGACTCCGTACCACAGGTTGAAATCTTCGATGTCGAGCGCAACGCCTTGACCGCCATCTTTGAGGTGGTAAACGGTCTGTTGCTCTTCGTCCGTCCGGTCCGGTTCAAGCGCTGCATTCATTACTGATTTCCGAACATCCGTCGGGTCTCAAAACTGGCTACCCGCGAATTTCCGCTTCAACCGGTTGCGTATCATGATCGCGCTCATGTTCATAATGGCGATCAGCGCCACGAGCAGCAGCGTCGTAACGAAGACCATCGGCTTGCCGGCTTCGGAATTACGCGACTGGAAACCGACGTCGAAAATGTGGAATCCCAGGTGCATGAAGCTTCGCTCGAGGTGCACATATGGAAAGAATCCATCGAAGGGCAGCTCCGGCGCAAGTTTTACCACGCCGACCAGCATCAGGGGAGCAACTTCCCCGGCGCCGCGAGCCATGGCCAGAATGATGCCCGTCATGATGCCGGGCATCGCGCGCGGCAGGACGATGTTGCGGATCGTCTGCCATTTCGAGGCGCCACAGGCCAGCGAACCCTCACGCATGCTGCGCGGCACGGCCGACAGGGCTTCCTCGGTCGCCACGATCACTACAGGCACAGTCAGCAGCGCAAGCGTCAGGGAGGCCCAGAGCAGGCCGCCCGTGCCGAAAGTCGGGTTCGGCAGCCTTTCCGCGTAAAACAACTGATCTATCGATCCGCCGACCACGTAGGCGAAGAATCCCAGGCCGAAGACGCCGTAGACGATCGATGGCACTCCCGCGAGGTTGTTTACGGAGATCCTCACGATGGAGACGATGCGGCCCTGCCGCGCGTACTCGCGCAGATACAGGGCGGTTATCACGCCGAAGGGTGCCACGAATACAACCATGATCAAAGTCATCGCGAATGTGCCGAAGATCGCCGGGAAGACGCCACCTTCCGTATTGGCTTCCCGGGGCTCGTCCGATATGTACTCCCACCAACGCGAGAAATAGATGCCGAGCTTCTCGGCAAATGACAGATCGTTGGCCGGGAAGAAACGCACAATCGAGGAAAGCGGTATGTCAATTCGTTCGCCGCCGATCTCGGTAAACGTCACCCGGTATTGCTCGTCGCGGGCCCGGATCGCCTGGACTTCCTTGGAGTGCCGATCGTATTCCGCCTGGAGTTCTCCGGACAGGCTCTCCAGCCTTGCCTCGGCGGCACGGTACTCTGCGCTGTCCCGGTCGTGATGCAGCCCGACTTTGCGCAGCCGCAGCCTTTCCTGCTCCAGTTGGTAATTCAACCTGCCAATGTCGCTCTTTTCGATCTCACGCATCCTCAGCCATCTGTCCCGCGCGGCGCTGTGCTCGCGACGAAGCGTCGCATCGCGTGCACCGACGTTCTCGATCACCCGCTCGCCCAGTTGCAGCGAGCGGATACGACCGACCAGAACGCCCCACTCGAGACGCTCGGCAAAAACCATATCGATAGGGAACTCGACGCGCGCGATCGTGTATTCCGGGACCCAGCGAAAATCCTCGTTATAGATGTCGTAATTACCGATGCGGTAGAGCGTGCGGCTGGCATAGCCGCCGTCAGCCTCGATCTTCGATCGATCGGCCTCGTCGAGCGACCCCAGGATAGCGGCCGAGGGCCGGAACAGCTCGGAACGTGTCGGCGCCCCGGCGACGAGGCTGCCGTCCTTGAGAGTAACAACCGCGACCGGTTTCGGGACGAAAGTCAACGCGCCGTTCCACAACACCATCAATAGAAACCCGACGATCATCGCCATGCCGAGCAACAATGCGCCGCCGAGTGCCCAGCGAAACGGCTCTCCGCGTGCCGAAAGGTCGATCCTGTGACGGGCTCTGTTCCCACGGCTGATACCCGTTGCCGGCGTATCGGAGCCCGGCGTGGAACGTGCTCTGTTCATATGACGGAATTCACAAAGACATTGCCCGCTTGCGGAAACGCAAGCGCACGAATTCTGCCATCGTGTTGACTACGAAGGTCATTACGAACAGCGTGAGCGCCGCGAGAAACAACATCCGGTAGAGAGTGCCGTCCTTGACGGCTTCCGGAAGTTCCACGGCGATGTTGGCGGACAAAGCGCGTAGTCCATTGAAAATGTTCCAGTCAAGTATCGGCGTGTTGCCCGCGGCCATCACGACGATCATCGTCTCACCGACCGCGCGGCCCATCCCTATCATGCATGCCGCAAAAACGCCGCTCACGGCCGTCGGCAGCACGACCGACGTCGCGGTTTGCCAGCGGGTTGCCCCGCAGGCGAGACTGGCTGCCCGCAGATGCTCGGGCACGGCATTCAGCGCGTCTTCGGCAATCGTGTAGATGATCGGGATCACCGCGAAGCCCATGGCGAATCCGACGACCAGGGTATTGCGTTGCACGTAGGTATCCACGATACCGCCCCGCGGGTCGACGCCTGCGCTGCTCAGCAGCAGGGCTGCCAGGTAACTGACGACGGCGGAGCCGAGCAAAAGTGCGAGCCACCGTGCGGCATCCATGAGCGCAGCAGCGAAGTCCGACCGGTGGCGCAGCCAGACGCGGTAGCGTTCGCTGCTCAGCCGATTGAGAGCCAGGTAGGCCACGGCAAAGCTGATGGGCCACAACAGCAGGAACAGGAACGGCGTTCCGGTACCGATACGGCCGTCCACCCACGCCTTGAAGTCGCCGAGGAAAAAAACGCGTTCGAAGAGCGGACCGAAGGCGTAGGCGCTATACATTGCGGCCAGGAGTACAAGCAGCATCAGCCCGAGTTTAGGTGTGCCGTCCATACGCCGCTGCACTTCGCCGGGCAGCAACTGCCACAGATACGCCGCGAAGATGAAACCGAGCGGCAGCGCAACGAACGCCAGCAATACCGCAGCAATCCAGGTTTCAACGATGGGCGCGAGGACCAGCGCGGCAATGAAGCCCAGCACGACCGACGGCAGTGAGGCCATCATCTCCATTATCGGCTTCACGACCATTCGCACACGGTAGTGGACGAACTCGGAGGTGTAGATAGCGGCAGCCAACGCGATGGGTATCGCAAACAGCAGCGAGTACAGCGTTGCTTTGAAGGTGCCGAAAATCAGCGGTACCAGCGAAAACTTGGGTTCGAAACGGTCCGTGCCGGACGAGGATTGCCAGGTGTAGCTCGGCTCCTGATAACCCTCGTACCATACCTTGCCAAAAATGGTCTGCAGGGTGGTTTCGGGGTGCGGCACGCGGATCTGCCAGTAATGCATCAGGCCGTCAGCGCGTACGGCCAGCACGCCATTCTCGCGGGGTGCGAGCGTGAGCGTCTGGTACGGTCGGCCCGTCGGTCGGCCTGGCTTGAGCAGCGTCTGCCGGCTGGTTGAATGCCTGACCCAGACTTCGCCGCGAGCGTCTGCCGTCGCGAACATACGGCCGCGCTGGCTGGGCGAAATGGCAAGCACCGCGTCAGAGTGCGGCTCGAGCTCGTAGGCCAGCGCCAGCGTATAGCCATCCGTGCTTCGGGCCTCCTCGCGCTGCAACAGGAAATAAACTTGCATCGAGCCGTTCGAACCGCCCACGATCAGCGCCGTGTCGCCGATCAGGTAGTCGATTGCGGTCAAATGTATGCCGTCGGGCAACAAGTCGACCGTTTCGGCCAGCACCGGGCGCTCGAAGTTGCGCGTGTCGAAGCGATAAATCACCCCCTCCGAGCTCGCGACCAGTACCGTGTCGGCCTGGTCGTTCATCAGGACCGCGAGCGCGTGCGTGCCAGCGGGCAGTGTCGGCAAGGTTGACGTGGTGACATCGGTCTGCGTCGCGCCGGTAAGCAGATTGCGGCGCGTTTCGGCCCTGCTCAAGCGCACGATGCCGTCGGCGCCGACGGTGACGAAGGACCGCGTAGGCCGCTCAGTCGTGCCGCCGACGCGATAATCAGCGGCAACGATCGCCACGCCGGGCTCCGCGATCTGCGCCGGATCGGTTTGTTGCAAGTCGACGCTGACGCGGCGGAACTGTCCCGCCGCCGCTGGCGAGAAAATCGACGAGCCGTCGGTGAAATCGCCGCCGGCCAGGCGGCTCAGGCCATCCGGCAGCGTCTCCGTAGAGTAAATTTTCACGGGCAGGTCCAGCGTGCCGAACATCAGGCTGCCATCGTCGAAGCCGAATGCCAGGTCCCGGCCGGACAGCGTACGCGCAACGGCCGTGGCATCGCCGCTCGGAAATTTGAACTCCGGAGCCTGGATTTCCGTGCCGGTGTCCAGATGCGTGACCGTCACGCTTCCATCACGATGGATGATGACGGAGAGCGTGGCATATTCGTCCATGATCTCGGTCAGCGCAGTGCTGCGCGTGGCGTGCGCGGGCCGGGTCAGCGACCGTTCGTCGACGACCTCACCGCCGGTGAAAAGCGGCACAATGACGTCGACAAGAAAGATCATGATGCCGAGCACGGCCAGAATGACGCCGATGCCGCCGATACGGATCGTCCAATCGGCGATCCGGTCGGCAATGATGACCGTGCGGCGCGTCGCGGCTGTGCGTTTTGTGACCAGGCGAGGGTAGGCCAGTTTCATCGGCTATGTGAATCCGTCGGGGTAACAATGTTTCCGCGTCCTGCCAGCCGGTCGCGGCCCCGTCAGCAAAATTGCAGCGTGGCGGATGGGTTGCCGAATCCGCCAGGCTGCGTGCCACGCGGGAGGTCGCTGAATGCGAGTTCCCGTTTCCGGAGTTTGCGCGGTCAGTTTACCTGGAGTGCCTGAAGGTCTTCTTCGGCGATTGCCGCGGTGATAGGGAAATACCCGTCCTTGACGACTGCCTCCTGACCCTGCTTCGAGTACACGAATTTCGCGAACTCGGCCCGCAGCGGATCGAGCTTCCGGTTCGGGTCGACGTTCAGGTAGATATAAAGAAACCGCGCCAGGGGATAATCGCCCGAATAGGCATTCTCGGCCGTCGCGTCATAACATTCACCGCCGAGGCGTGCTGCCAGCGGGACACTGCGCACGTCCGCTGTTTTGTAGCCTACGCCGGAATAACCGATGCCGTACCTGTCGGAAGCGACCCCCTGGACCACCGTCGACGAGCCCGGCTGCTCCTTCACGCTGTCCTTGAAGTCGCCATTGAACAGCGCCACTTCCTTGAAGTAGCCGTAGGTGCCGGACGCGGAGTTGCGGCCATACAGCGAGATCGGGCGCTCCGCCCAGCCGCCAGTGAGGCCCACGTCTCCCCAGGTGAGAAGGTCCTTGTCGAGGCCTCCGTTGCGGGTCCTGGAGAAGATCGCATCGACTTGCTGCATGGTCAGGCACTCTACGGGGTTGTCCTTGTGAACGTAGACAGCGAGCGCATCCACGGCGCCGCGCAGCACCGCAGGCTTGTAGCCGAATTTCTTTTCGAACTCATCGATCTCTGCTGCCTTCATCGGCCGCGACATCGGTCCGAACTGCGCTGTCCCGGCGATCAACGCAGGCGGTGCCGTGGATGAGCCTTTGCCCTCGATTTCAATACGGACGTTCGGATATTCGCTGCGGAATCCCTCCGACCAGAGCGTCATGAGGTTATTGAGCGTGTCCGAGCCTATCGACTTCAGGCTGCCCGAAATGCCACTGACCGCCTCGTAGTTCTCGAGGCCCTGATCCGGCCCCTCGGCTGCAAAGGCCCCGCTGGTCAGCGCGGCGCACATCGACAGCACACCCAATGTCATACGCAACGTTTTCATAATCCCGAACTCCACTGTACTGACAGAATGGCCGGTGGTGGAACGTCCAAAATCACCTGGACCGTCCACTGCTCCGCGACACCGTGCGTCAGCTTATTCGGGCACCGTTACAAGTATGTTGTCCTATCATGACAGAATTGTGACAGGAGCACGGTTCGAGAAATTTGCCGGTGATCGGCCGCCGGATTGCTCGCCGCGAGAAAACAGCGAAGTCCCCTGCTTACAGGCGCAGCAGCTCTTTGTTAAGTGTCCGCCATCGCCACCGAGGGCACTCGCGGCGAGCCGTCCGCGTCGAGCTCGACCCCGAGCCAGCGGCAGATGGTCGGTGCGAGATCCATCGCCGAGATCGGCGGCTGCTTGCCGCCCGGGATGCCGGCCCCCCGCATGATAAACAGCCCCTTCGAGCGATGGTCACCTGTACGATTGCCCTCGTAGCGGCGTTCGATCACGCCGATTTTTGGGGATTGAATTCTGCGCACTGGCGTCTCTCGATTCCAGACGACATTGAGATCGGGCAGGTCGCGCACGTGCGGTCCCTCGAAAAGGCTGTCGGTGCGCACGACTGCGCGCACAAGCGGCTCGCCGGTGTCCTGGTTGACGATCTCGCCAAGGTCACTGGCGAGGGCGGCGCAGAGCCGATCGTAGTCGGCACCGGGGCTGACCCGCCCGCCGGGTTCGCGGCCTTTGAGGTTGATGCGGATGCCGCCGCAGTTGTCGTTGGTGGGCACCGCGAAAAAGTCGCGATCCCTCATCTCTGCGATATCGAAATTGCGCTTCATCGGGGAAAGGGTGCCGATGCTCCACTTGCGCGCTGCTTCCGGCAGCTTGCCCCACAGCCAGCGCAGGGCTGCGACATGCGCACCATTGCGGCGGCCCGCCCGCGCCTGCAGCCTTCGGAGGATGTCCCGCAACAGGAAGGTGCCGTCGTAATGCGCGCCCATGCCGTGGCTCGTGAAGACGATGACGCCCGTGTCCGCGTCCGCACTGGCGATCAGCTCGCCGATCGCGTCGTCCAGCGCCCGGTAAACGTCTTTGAGCGGGTCGCCCATGACCCGGGCCGCGGCCGCATCATGCTTCGGGTGCTGCGGATCGTGCATGTGCCAGAACTGATGGCCGGCGCAGTGGCTGTCGGCGAACACGGCCATCACCAGATCCCAGGGGCCGTCCGCCAGCACGTGCCGGACGATGTCCTTTTTGGTTCGGATGCGCTCGAGAAGCTTGTCACGCAGCCCCGCGAGCCCCGGGTCCGCGCGCACGACCCGGTCGCAAACGCCGACCGGATCGGCGCCGAATCGAGCCTCGATCTCCTGAGCGAGCGATGACGGCGAGCTGCGGACATGCGCGTATTCGGGATCGTGTGCGCCCCAGTCGAGGAGTTGCACGCCGTTACAGGGCTCGACCACCGGCGCTTTGGGCACATCGATGACAGCCACGCGTTTTCCTGCTCGCGATAACCGCTCCCAGAACGGCGGCGCCTTGATGTCCGGCGGCAGGAATGGCGCGTACGTGTAGGTGCCGGTCTTGAGCTGGGTGTGCAGATAGCGGCCATGCCGGGCCGGGGAGCATCCGGTGTGGATCGTCGGCCAGATCGCACCGGCGTACTGGCCCGGAGGGGCGAGCATCTCGCTGCAGGCGGCGCTGTCGAGCAGCCGTGCCAGATGGGGCAGCGATCCGTCCCCGGCCCAGGCGCGCAGCAATGCCGGCTCTGCGGCATCGAGACCGATGACCAACAGCTTTGTCCGCGGCATGAGCAAACACCCTCTTTGTCGAAAGACGCCGCATGATACGCCGCCGCGAAGCGTCCTGCGCGAGCGGAGCGTCAGATCCGCAGCAGCTCGTTCAATCCCACCTTTGCACGGGTCTTCGCATCGACCCTCTTGACGATCACCGCGCAGGCGAGGCTGCAACGGCCGTCGCGCGCCGGCAGGCTGCCCGGCACGACGACGGCACCGGCCGGCACCCGTCCGTAGATGATCTCGTCCCGCTCGCGATCATAAATTCGCGTCGACTGGCCGATGAACACGCCCATCGAGACGACCGCGCCGGACTCGACGATCACGCCCTCGACGATCTCCGAGCGCGCGCCGATGAAGCAGTCGTCCTCGATGATGGTCGGCCGCGCCTGCAGTGGCTCGAGCACGCCGCCGATGCCGGCGCCACCGGAAATGTGCACATTGGCGCCGATCTGCGCGCAGGAGCCGACCGTCGCCCAGGTATCGATCATGCTGCCGCGGCCGACGCGCGCGCCGATGTTGACGTAGCAGGGCATGAGCACTACGTCCGGTGCGATGTATGCGCCCTTGCGCACGACGGCATGCGGCACGATGCGCGCGCGCCCCGACGCGAGCACCTCTTCACTGGCGTCGGAGTACTTGAGCGGCACCTTGTCGTAGAAACGCAGCGCGCCGGCCTCGACGACACGATTCGGCTGCATGTGAAAGTAGAGCAGCACCGCCTTCTTCAGCCATTCGTGCACCTGCCATTCGCCGTCGATCTTTTCCGCGACGCGCGCGGTGCCGGCATCGAGCCGCTCGACGGCCGCGTGCACCGCGTCCCTGTGGCGATCGGCGATCGCTCCGGGGCGCAATCCCTCGAGGCCTGACCAGGCCTCATCGATGATGGCCTCGAGCGTGCCGGCATCGTCGCTCACGCTGCGCTCCGCCAGGAGTCCCGCAGGAAATCGCGGATGCGCAGCGCGGCCTCGACACATTCGTCGACGCCGGCGACCAGCGAGATGCGCAGGCGGCCCGCGCCCGGATCGCCCGCGGGGGTCTCGCGCGACAGGTACGTGCCGGGCAGGACAGTGACATTCTTCTCCGCGTACAGCCGCCGGGCGAATTCCTCTGCATCGCCGGCGATGCGCGGCCAGAGGTAAAACGCCGCGTCCGGCATCTGCACGTCCAGAACCGGCGCGAGGATCGGCAGCACGCGGCGGAACTTCTCCGTATACAGGCGGCGATTGGCTGCGGCGTGCGTGTCCTCGCCCCACGCGGCGACGCTGGCGATCTGCGCGTGCGCCGGCATGGCGCAGCCGTGATAGGTCCGGTAGCGCAGGAACTCGCGCATGACGGCCGGATCGCCGGCGGCGAAGCCGGAGCGCAGGCCGGGCACGCTCGAGCGCTTGGACAGGCTGTGGAAGACCACGCAACGCTCGAAATCGTCGTGTCCGCAGGCGCGCGCGGCCTCGAGCAGGCCGACTGGCGGCTCGCCGGTCTCGAAATAGACGTCGGCATAACACTCGTCCGAGGCGACCACGAAACCGTGACGCGACGCGAGCTCCAGCACGCGCTTCAGATACGGCAGATCGAGCACCGCGCCGGTCGGGTTGCCCGGCGAGCAGAGGAACAGCAGGCTGCAGCGCCGCCAGTCCGCGTCCGGGACGGCATCGAGATCGGGCAGGTAGGCGTTCGCTTCCACCGCGTTCAGGTAGCGGGGCTCGCCGCCGGCCAGCAGCACCGCCCCCTCGTAAATCGCGTAGAACGGGTTGGGCATCATGACGAGCGGTCGGCCCTGCCTGTCGACCGCCGCCTGCGCGAACGCGAACAGGCCTTCGCGCGTGCCATTGAGCGGCAGCACCATGCGTTCGGCATCGACGGCCCCGCGCGCCAGGCGGTAGCGGCGGCCCAGCCAGGCGGCAATCGCCTCGCGCAGCTCGGCCATGCCGTGCGCGAGCGGATAGCAGTTCAGCCGGTCGAGCGCACCGGCCAGCGCCTCGGCGATGAACGCCGGCGGCGCATGGCGGGGCTCGCCGATCGAAAGCGCGATATGCGGGAGCGATGCGGGCGGGACGAGGCCGGCCTTGAGATCGGCCAGCCGCTCGAACGGATAGCGATGCAGCCTGGCGAGCGCGCGGTTCATGCCGGGCGCCCGCCGCCGAGGCGGCGCTCGAGCTCGGTCTGCAGACGGGCGCGGCCGGTCGCGTCGAGCGCGCGGCCCGAACGGTCGGTGATGAAGAAGACATCCTCGGCACGTTCGCCGACGGTCATGATCTTGGCTGCGCTGAGCTCGACGCGGGCGGCCAGGAAGGCCTGGCCGGTTTCCGACAGCAGGCCGGGCCGATCACCGGCAATGAGCTCGAGTATCGTGCGCGAGTTCGTCGGATCCTCGCTGAAGCCAATCTGGGTCGGTGTCGAGAACATGCGTACCTGGCGCGGCGCACTGCGCGCGACGCGCACCGGCGCGTCTTCACTCGTCATGAGTCCGCGCCGGATGGCCTGCGCGAGCTCGGCGCGCCGCGCCTCCCCGTCCAGCATGGCGCCGGACTGCTCGAGCACATAATAGGTTTCGAGGCTGTAACCCGGAGTGCCGCGGGACACGCGCGCGTCGACGATGGTCAGACCCAGCGCGTCGATCGCCGCCGTGCTGCGTGCGAACGCCTGCATGTAGTGCGGCGCGTACAGGAAAACGGCCGTGCCCCCGCGGCCCGGCTGCGCCTCGACGGCGACGACGGCATCCTCCGTTTCGCGGCCTTCCGCCGCGGCATCCATGCGCGCAGCGAGCAGCGAAGTGTGCCAGGCGATCTCCTCGGGCCGGTGCTGCAGGAAGTATTCGTCGCCCAGTCCCTGCCAGACGGTTTCCAGGCGCGATGGCGACACGCCGCGCTCGCCGAGCAGACGCCGCGCCTCGCCCTGGGTTTCGGCGATGAGCTCGTCGCGGTCGACCGGGTTCTCGAGGCCGCGCCGCAGCGCGCGCCGCGTGCGTTCGTAGAATTCCTCGAACAGTGCCGCTTTCCAGGAATTCCACAGCTTCGGATTGGTCGCGCGCACGTCGGCCAGAGTCAGGACGTACAGGTAATCGAGATGGACCTGGTCGCCGACCCACTGCGCGAAGTCGTTGACTACCTGCGGATCGCTGATGTCTTTCTTCTGCGCCGTGATGGAGAACATCAGGTGATGGCGCACCAGCCATGCGACCAGCCGCGCGTCGTAGCGGCTGAGTCCCTGCTCGATGCAGAACGCCTCGGCGTCCACGGCGCCGAGCTCGGAATGATCGCCGCCGCGGCCCTTGCCGATGTCGTGGAAGACAGCGGCGAGATACACGAGCTCCGGCTTCGGCAGGGCCTGCATGATCTCGCTGCAGTAGGGGAACTCGTGATTGTAGCGCTCGAGCGCGAAACGCCGCAGCTGGGCCACGACGAACAAGGTGTGGGCGTCGACCGTGTAGGCGTGAAAAAGGTCGTACTGCATGCGGCCGACGATGCGGCCGAACGCCGGGATATAACGGCCGAGCACGCCGTACAGGTTCATGCGGCGCAGCGCGTGGGTGACGCCGGAAGGCGCGCGCAGGATTTCCATGAACAGCCGGTGGTTGCGGGGATGCTGGCGGAACTCCTCGTCGACGAGCTCCACGTTGCGCCGCACGAGGCGGATGGTTGCGGCGCTCACGCCGCGCAGGCCGGGGATCTGCTGCATGAGGCGGAACAGCTCGAGCAGGGCGGACGGCTCGCGTGCAAATATGCCGTCGTCCACGGCTTCCAGATAGTCGTTGCGGATGCGGAATCGCGCGTTGACCGGTTTCGGCTCGGAGACGGACGTGAGCAGGATGGCTTCCTGAAACAGCTGCAGCAGCATTTCATTGAGGCGGCTGAGCTCGATGATGGTGCGGTAATAGCGCTGCATGAACTGCTCGACGGCCAGCGTATGGCTGGCGTCCTCGTATCCAAACAGCGCGGCGAGGCGCAGCTGATGATCGAACAGCAACCGGTCCTCGCGGCGCCCGGTGAGCACGTGCAGCGCGAAACGGACTTTCCACAGGAAGGCCTGACCGGCGGCGAGCCGCGCGTACTCGTTGGCCGTGAGGAAGTCGTGCGCCACCAGCTCGTGCAGGGTCGAGGCGCCGAAGTGGCGCTGGGCGACCCAGCCGATCATCTGGATATCGCGCAGGCCGCCGGGGCCGCTCTTCACGTTCGGCTCGAGGTTGTAGGCCGTGTCGTCGAAGCGGCGATGGCGGGCCAGCTGCTCCCTGAGCTTCGCCTCGAAGAAGGCTCGCGACGGCCAGATGCGCGCCGGGCCGGTGGCCTCGCGCATGGCCTCGAACAGCCCGCGCGGACCGTCCAGCAGGCGCGCTTCCATGAGACTGGTTGCGACCGTGATGTCGTCGCGGGCCGCGGCCGCGCATTCCTCGATGGTGCGCACGCTGTGGCCCACCTCGAGCCCGATGTCCCAGAGAAAGGCGAGCAGCGCTTCGACCTTTGACTGCCACGCACCGCCGCGAGCGCCCGCGAGGACGCCGATATCGATATCCGAGCCCGGATGCAGCTCGCCGCGGCCGTAGCCGCCGACGGCGATCAGCGCGAGCTCGGCGCCGGGCGCGTGCCGCCGCCAGGCGCGCAACAGCAGGCCGTCGACGAGGCCGGCCCGTTCCCGCACCAGCGCCTCGGCGGAAACTCCGGCGTCGAATTCACGCCGCAGCCGCTCGTCGCCGGCCGCGAGCGCCGCGCGAAAGGCGGGCACCTCCCCGCCACCCGCGGCGAGCGCCGCATCGAGCGCCACGAGTTCGTCCTGCGCCGCGCCCGCGCGCGCCGGTGACCCGGTGTCTGCGGTATGAATCGATTTCACCGTAGTGATTCCAGGCTCCGACCCCGCCAGATTGTCACCCCCTTTTATCACGCCCCGACAACGGGATGCGGGCGTCCTTTTTCACCAAGCGAATATCGTGGAGCGACTGAAAAAGGACGCCCGCATCCCGCCACCCCGCATTCCGCATCCCGGCTCAGAGGTCGCCGCTCGCCCCCAGCGTGAGCACCTGGCAGCCGTCGTCGGTGACCAGGATCGTGTGCTCCCATTGCGCGGACAGCGAGTGATCCTTGGTGACGACCGTCCAGCCGTCGGGCAGCAGCTTGACGTGACGCTTGCCCGCGTTGACCATCGGCTCGATCGTGAACGTCATGCCCGGCTCGAGCCGCAGGCCGGTGCCCGGCTCGCCGTAATGCAGGATCTGCGGGTCCTCGTGGAAGACCCTGCCGATGCCGTGGCCGCAATACTCGCGCACGACCGAGCAGTCGGCCGCTTCCACGAACTGCTGGATGGCGTGGCCGATGTCGCCGAGCCGCGCGCCCGGTCGCACCTTGTCGATGCCCCTGCACATGGCATCGTGCGCGACGCGCGAGACCCGCTCGCCGAGGACGCTCGGCTTGCCGGCAAAGTACATCCGGCTCGTGTCACCGTGAAAGCCGTCCTTGATGACCGTCACGTCGATGTTGATCACGTCACCGCTCTTGAGCTTGCGATCGCCCGGAATGCCGTGGCAGACGACATGGTTGACCGAAGTGCAGATCGACTTCGGGAAGCCCTTGTAGTGGAGCGGCGCCGGTATGGCCTGCTGGCGGTTGACGATGAACTCGTGGCAGACGTCGTTGAGCTCGTCGGTGGTGACACCCGGCACGACGTGCTCGCCGATCATGTCGAGCACCTCCGCCGCCAGCCGCCCGGCGACCCGCATTTTCTGCTGCTCCTCGGCAGTTTTGATCGAAACGGCCACGCCCTCAGTCTAACGTAAACGGGGACATTCCTGATTTCCCCCAGCGCGGGAAATGGGGACATTCCTGATTTCCCGGCTCGACTGTAAATGGGGACATTCCTGATTTCCCGGCTCGTAGTGTTCGTGCCGGATTCTGGTGCCGAGAAATCAGGAATGTCCCCATTTACAGCGCGTTTGTTGCAGCTGGCGGATTGTGTTATAAAACGCGCGCCTCGCGAGCCGCCTGCGGCGTCGCGAAGGCTTAATCCACACATGCATCGTCACATGCGGCGGGGTGCCCGCCAGGCCTGAGGCCGGCCGGGTTGCCGCATGGGGTGCATGGAGGCCCTAACCCCCGAGGAGCGATTCCATGCCTAGCGTTTCCATGCGCCAGATGCTGGAAGCGGGCGTTCACTTTGGACACCAGACCCGCTACTGGAACCCGAAGATGGCCCCGTTCATCTTCGGTGAGCGCAACAAGATCCATATCATCAATCTCGAGAAGACGCTGCCCTTGTATGCGGAGGCCGCTGCCTTCGTCAAGTCGGTGGTCGCCGACGGCGGCACCGTGCTGTTCGTCGGCACCAAGCGCTCCGCGCGTGAGGCGATCCGCACCCAGGCCGAACGCTGCGCGATGCCGCACGTCAGTCACCGCTGGCTCGGCGGCATGCTGACCAACTTCAAGACCGTCAAGCAGTCGATCAAGCGGCTCGCCGAGCTCGAGGAGATGCACGCGGATGGCACCGCCGAGCAACTCTCCAAGAAGGAGGTCCTCGAGCTGCGTCGCGAGCAGGCCAAGCTGGAACGCAGCCTGGGCGGCATCAAGAGCATGACCGGGCTGCCGGATGCCCTGTTCGTGGTCGACGTGGGCCATGAGTACATCGCCGTGCACGAGGCTGAGAAGCTCGGCATCCCGGTGGTCGCGGTCGTCGACACCAACTGCGCCCCCGACAAGATCGATTACGTCATACCGGGCAATGACGACGCCATGCGGGCGATCGAGCTCTACGCTGCCGGCATCGCCGACGCCGTGCTCGACGGCAAGGCTTCGATTCCTGAAGTGCCCCTCGGCGAAGACGACTTCGTCGAGCTCGACGAGGAAGGCAAGCCGCGCCGCCGCGGCGCCCGCAGGAAGGCGGCGTCCCGCAAGCCGGTCGCCGCGCGCAAGCCGGCCGCTGCCCGCAAGGGGGCCGCGACCCGGAAGAGGGCCGCCCCGGCCGCGGAAGCGAACGCGGGGCCGGGCGAGGCGCCGCCCGCCGCCCCGGCCGCGGAAGCGGACGCCGCAGCGCCGCAATCCGGCGAGGCGTCTGCCGATGCGCCCACGGCGAAGGAGAGCTGAGATGGCGGTGACCGCACAGCTGGTGAAGACGCTGCGCGAGCGCACCGGGGCCGGCATGATGGAATGCAAGCGGGCGCTGGTCGAGGCGAACGGCGACCTCGACCGGGCCGTCGAGCAGATGCGCAAGGCCGGGCTCGCCAAGGCAGACAAGAAGGCCGGACGGGTTGCGGCGGAGGGAGTGATCGCGCTTCGGATTGCTGCCGACGGCCGCAGCGCGGCCCTGGTCGAGGTCAACAGCGAGACTGATTTCGTCGCCAACAGCGACAAATTCCGAGGTTTCGCCGACGATGTGGCCGGCGCGGCGCTGGCCGCGCGGCCGGCGGATGTCGATGCCCTGCTGGCTGTCGAACTCGAAGGCGCAACCGTCGACGAGCGCCGGCGCGCCCTGGTCGCGGCTCTCGGTGAGAACATCCACGTGCGCCGGTTCGGCCTGCTCGAATCGCGCGGCACCCTCGGTCACTATCTGCACGGCACCCGTATCGGCGTGCTGGTGGCGATCGAGGGCGGCGACGGCGCCCTGGCGCGCGACCTCGCGATGCAGGTGGCCGCCGGACGGCCGGTGTGGATCGCGGCAGATGACGTGCCGCGGGAGGTGCTGGACAAGGAACGGGAAATTCTGCGCGCACAAGCCCATGCCGAGGGCAAGCCGCCGGCGATCGTCGAGAAAATGGTCGAGGGACGGTTGCGCAAGGTTCTCGCCGACATCACTCTGCTCGGCCAGCTGTTCGTGAAGGACGACAACGTTCTCGTAGGCCAGCTTGTCGCGCAGCGCGGGGCGCGGGTCAACGGTTTCCTGCGCTTCGAGGTCGGTGAAGGCATCGAGAAGAAGGAAGAGAATTTCGCCGCCGAGGTCATAAAGCAGGTGCGCGGCGCGTAAGGTCAGATTCGTTCGGGCGACAAGCCCCGGCGGCACCGTGCCCGGGAGACGGCGATGGACAAAGAGACAGGCAGCGCCGCGCGTCCGCGGCGCATCCTGCTCAAGCTCAGCGGCGAGGCATTGCTCGGCGATGTCGAATACGGCATCGATCCGGCCGTCATCCGGCGCATCGGCACCGAGATCCGCGACGTGAACCGGCTCGGCGTGCAGATCGGCGTGGTCATCGGCGGCGGCAACATCTTCCGCGGCGAAGGCCTCGCCCGCTCGGGTATGGATCGCGTGACCGGCGATCACATGGGCATGCTCGCCACGGTCATCAATGCGCTGGCGCTGCAGGATGCCCTGGAACGGCTCGGCGTGTTCGCCCGTGTCATGTCCGCGCTGCAGATCAACGCCGTCTGCGAGGACTACATCCGCCGCCGCGCCATACGCCATCTGGAGAAGGGCAGGGTGTGCGTTTTCGCGGCCGGCACCGGCAATCCTTTCTTTACGACCGACACGGCGGCCAGTCTGCGCGGCATCGAAATCGGCGCCGACCTGCTGCTCAAGGCCACCAAGGTGAACGGCGTATTCTCTGCCGATCCGGTTCGCGAGCCGGACGCGAAGCGCTTTTCGCGCATCTCTTTCGACCAGGTGCTCAATGACCGGCTCAACGTCATGGATGCCACGGCCATCGTCATGTGCCGCGACAACGATCTGCCGCTGCGCGTGTTCGACCTGAACGAGCCGGGCGACCTGCTGCGCATCGTGCGCGGCGAGGATGTCGGCACACTGGTCAGCAACGATTAGACTGCACGCATGATCGAAGACATCAAGAAGGAAGCCGCCGAGCGCATGAAAAAGAGCGCCGGCGCGCTCAGGGCCGAATTCAAGAAAATCCGCACGGGCCGCGCGCACACGAGCCTCCTCGACCACGTGACCGTCGAATATTACGGTTCCCAGGTGCCGCTCTCGCAGGCGGCCAATATCGGCGTCGAGGACGCCCGCACGTTGACGGTCACGCCGTGGGACAGGCAGATGGTCGCGGTCGTCGAGAAGGCCATACTGACTTCGGACCTGGGTTTGACCCCGGCCACCGCCGGCTCGGTGATTCGCGTGCCGCTGCCGCAGCTCACCGAGGAACGCCGCCGCGACATGACGCGCATCGTCCGCCACGAAGCCGAGAACGCACGGGTCGCCGTGCGCAATATCCGGCGCGACGCGCTCGGCGACGTCAAGGAACTGCTCCGGGAGAAGCTGATCACGGAGGACGACGAGCACCGCGCGCAGGAGCAGATCCAGAAGCTGACCGACCGCTACGTGGAGGAGATCGATCAGGCCCTCGCCGCGAAAGAAGCCGAGCTCATGGAAGTCTGACGCCATGTGGCCAGAGGGCACAGCTCAGGCGCGCTCGGCGGGACCCGCCTGCGCGGCGCGCGGATGAGCCGCATCGAGGACTCCTCCGGCACCGCCCGGTTGCCGCCGGCGAGCGCGCCTGAGCTGGCGCCGCCCCGGCACGTCGCCGTGGTCATGGACGGCAACGGCCGCTGGGCCCGACAGCGCTCGCTGCCGCGTCACGCCGGCCACCGCGCGGGTGTGCGCGCGGCGCGGCGTCTCGTCGAGGCCTGCGCGGAACGCGGCATCGAAGTGCTGACCCTGTTCGCCTTTTCGAGCGAGAACTGGCAGCGCCCGCGCAGCGAGGTCGGCATGCTCATGGGCCTGTTCGTGGAGGCGCTGCAGCGCGAGGTCGCGGAGCTGGTGAGCAATCAGATCCGGCTGCGCTTCATCGGTGACCGGGCGAGCCTGTCCGGCCCGCTGCAGGCGCAGATCGCCGGCGCCGAGGCGGCGACGCGGCTCGGCGCGCGCCTCACCCTGGTCGTGGCGATGGCCTACGGCGGCCGCTGGGACATCGCCCAGGCCTGCCGGCGGCTCGCAACCGAGGCCCGCGAGCAACGCGTCGACCCGGCCGGGATCGGTGTGGAGACGCTCAGCCGCTATCTCGAGCTCGGCGACCTGCCGGATCCCGACCTGCTGATCCGCACGGGCTGCGAGCGGCGCATCAGCAATTTCCTGCTCTGGAACCTGGCCTATACCGAGCTTTATTTCTGCGACGTGCTGTGGCCCGAGTTCGGTGAACCGCAGCTGGCCGCGGCCCTCGATTTCTACGCGGGCCGGCAGCGCCGGTTCGGGCGCATCGAGGAGCCGCTCGAGAAATGCTGAAACAGCGCGTCGTCACCGCCGTCGTGCTCGTGTTGCTGCTGCTGGCAGTCATCCTGCTGCTGCCGCGGCCGCTGACCGTGGCCGTGCTGAGCCTGCTGGCCCTGGCCGGCGCCTGGGAATGGGCGGGCTTCCTGGACCTTCGCCGCTGGTTCGGCCGCGCCAGTTATGTGCTGCTGACGGCGGGTGTCATGGCAGGGGCATGGTGGCTTGCCGCGCGCGAGATCTGGCTCGATGATCTGCTCTGGGTGACGCTTGCGTGGTGGATCGCCGCGGGGATCATGATCGTTCGTTTTCCGTTCCGACTGCCGACTGTGGCCGTGGCGCTCTGCGGGCTGCTGGTGCTGGTGCCTGCCTGGCTCGCGCTGGCGCGTCTCGACCTGATACCGGCGCGCGGCCCCGAACTGCTGCTGTTCATGCTCGGGTTGGTGTGGGCAGCCGACATCGGCGCCTATTTCACGGGCCGCGCCTGGGGTCGCATCAGGCTCGCGCCGGCCGTGAGCCCGAACAAGACCTGGGAGGGCGTGGTCGGCGGCATCGCCGCGGCCGGCCTGTTTGCCGTCGCCGGCACACTGTGGTTCGAGCTGCCTGTTCGCGCCTTTCTGCCCTTGTGCCTGGCGGTCGCCGCCATCTCCGTCGTCGGCGATCTGACGGTCAGCCTGTTCAAGCGCCGCAGCGGGCTCAAGGACTCCGGGCACCTGTTCCCGGGCCACGGCGGACTGCTCGACCGGATGGACAGCATCACGGCAGCCGCGCCGCTGTTCCTGCTCGGCCTGGACTGGCTCGGGGTGGAGACTTGAAGACGGAACATCGGCACCGCGCGGCGGTCTCGAAGAAAGCGGGAGACAACCGATGAGCGGCATCCTGGTTTCCATATTGGCGTTCTGCGCCGCCATCGCCCTGCTGGTGGCGGTTCACGAGCTCGGCCACTTCGCTGTCGCGCGCGCGCTCGGCGTCAAGGTGCTGCGTTTCTCGATCGGTTTCGGCAAGCCGATCTGGCGCTATCGATCGCGTTCCGGGCGCCACGCCGGCGAAACCGAGTACGTGCTGTCGGCCATCCCGCTCGGTGGCTATGTCAGGCTGCTCGACGAGCGCGAGGGCGCGGTGCCTGAGGCCGAGCTCAACCGCGCCTTCAACCGGCAGCCGGTCGGCAGCCGCATGGCCGTGCTGGCGGCCGGACCGCTCGCCAACTTCCTGTTCGCGTTCGTCGCCTACTGGCTCATGTTCGTCGCCGGCGTGCCCGGGGCGCGACCCATCATCGGCGAGGTGGCGGCAGGATCGGCCGCCGAAGCGGCGGGCCTCGAGTCGGAGGACGAGATCATCGCCGTGGACGGCGAGCGCGTCGCCACCTGGGAGAGCGCGTTGCTCGGCCTGCTCGAAGGCCTCCTCGATGACGGCCGTATCGAGCTGACGCTGCGCGACGGCGCCGGCGCCGAGCGCATTGCAGTGCTCGAAGCCGGCGGCCGCGAGGCCGAGCTCACCGAGCCCGGCGCGCTGCTCGACGGCTTGGGCTTCGCGCCTTTCGAGCCCGAGCTGCCGGCCGTCATCGGCGAGGTCGTAGACGGCGAGGCGGCGGCGCGCGCCGGGCTCGAGCCCGGCGACCGAATCCTGAGCGCCGACGGCGAGCCCGTTGCGGGCTGGGTGCAATGGGTCGAGTTCGTGCGGGCGCGGCCCGGGCAACGCGTCGAGCTCGCCATAGAGCGGGGCGGCGAGCCCCGCATGCTCGAGCTGGTCATCGGCAGCATGCCGATCGACGGCACGCCACGGGGCCGGATCGGCGCCGCCCCCGCCGTGCCTGAAGGGCTTGCCGACAGGCTGCGCGCAGAGCAGCGCTATGCGCCGGCCGCGGCGGCGGCCGCCGCCGTGATGCGCACCTGGGAGATGAGCGCGCTGACCCTTCGCATGCTCTGGCGGATGGTGCTCGGCGACGTTTCGGTCAAGAACATCAGCGGCCCCATCAACATTGCCCAGTATGCCGGCTACACGGCCAGTGCCGGGGTTGCGCCGTTCCTGAATTTCCTGGCGATCGTCAGCCTGAGCCTGGGCATTCTCAACCTGATGCCGATTCCGCTGCTCGACGGCGGGCAGCTCCTGTATCAGCTCATCGAGCTCGTCAAGGGCAGCCCCGTGTCCGAGCGCGCGCAGCTCTTCGGCCAGCAGATAGGCATTGCCCTGCTGCTGCTGATCATGAGCTTCGCGTTTTACAACGACATCTCGCGGCTCGTCGGTTGATGCCGGGCTGCCGCAGCAGGCTACGCCGGGCCGCGGCTTGCACCGTTGCGCTGCTCGGCTGCGCCTGGGCGCAGGCCGCGCTGGCGGCCATCGAGCCGTTCGTCGTGCGCGACATCCGTATCGAGGGCCTGCAGCGCATCGACGAGGGCACGGTCTTCAATTACCTGCCGGTCAACCCGGGCGACCGCCTCGACCAGCAGCGCGTCGAGGAGGCGCTGCGCGCCGTCTATGCGACCAAATTCTTCAGCGACATGGAGTTTCGCCGCGACGGCGATACGCTGGTGATCGCCGTGCTCGAGCGGCCCTCCATCGCCGAGTTCACCATCACCGGCAACGAGGACATCGAAACCGAGGAGTTGCTGGAATCACTCAAGCGCGTCGGCCTGAAGCGCGGTGGCACCTTCGATCGCTCTGTGCTCGAGGACGTGACCGGCTTTCTCACAGACCAGTACTACAGCCGCGGCAAGTACGGCGTGGTCGTCGACAGCAAGGTCGAAGAGCTCGAAGGCAACACGGTGAGCATCACGCTCGACATCGACGAGGGCGAGCGCGCGCGCATCCGTCAAATCAACATCGTCGGCAACCAAAGCTTCGATGACGAGGAGATTCTCGACACGTTCGAGCTCAAGACGCCGAATTGGCTGTCTTTCTACAAGAAGGACGACCGTTACGCGCGCGAGACTCTGGCCGGCGACCGCGAGAAGCTGCGCCAGTTCTACATGGATCGCGGGTTTGCGGACTTCGAGATCGCCTCGACGCAGGTTGCGATCTCGCCGGATAAAAAAGACATCTATATCACCATGAACGTCAACGAGGGAGAGCGATACACGATCTCCGACGTCAAGCTTGCCGGCGATCTCGTGGTGCCGGAAGAGGAGCTCAACAGCCTCGTGCTGGTCAAGCCCGGGCAGACGTTCTCTCTGCGCCTGCTGACCCAGAGCAGCGAGCTCATGGGCTTCAGGCTCGGCCAGGAAGGCTATGCCTTCGCGCAGATCGAGCCGATCCCCGACATCGATCGCGACAGCAAGGAAGTCGCGGTAACGTTCTACGTCGAGCCGAGCAACCGCGTGTACGTGCGCCGTATCAATTTCACCGGCGCCCTGGATACGAACGACGAGGTTTATCGGCGCGAGATGCGCCAGTTCGAGGGCGCCTACCTCAACAATCGGGCGCTGGAGCGCTCGGAGGACCGCATCCGCCGGCTGCCGTTCGTCGAGGAGGTCGAGGTCGAAACGGTACCGGTGCCGGACGCGCCGGATCTCGTCGACATCGAGGTCGATGTGACCGAGGGCATCGACGGTCAGTTCGGCGGCGGCATCGGCTTTTCGGAGTCGCAGGGACTGATCCTGAACGGCAACTTCGTGCACAGCAACTTTCTCGGCACGGGCGACCGTATCCAGGCGGACGTCAACTCGGGACGTTTTGCGACCCTGTACAGCATTTCGCATACGGACCCGTACCGCACGCCGAACGGCATCAGCAGGACACTGTCGCTGCAGTTTCGCGATATCTCCCAGTTCACCTCCGGCGCCTCGGATTTCTCCACCGAGACGCTCAACGCCGGCATCGAGTACGGCTATCCGATTACGGAGTTCCAGCGCCTGAACTTCGGCTTCAACTGGCAGGAAGCGGACCTGCTGACGAGCAATTTCAGCTCCCTGCAATCGGTGCAGTGGGTGACCAGGAACGGCGATTCGTTCACCGAGATGCTGAATCCGACCCTGTCGGTTTTCGGCACGAGCTTTCGTGCGTACGAGGCGCTCGCGCGCTGGACGCGCGACAGCACCAACCGTTTTCTGTTCCCGGACCGCGGCTCGCGCCACCGGATCAGCCTGACGACGACGATTCCGGGCAGCGAGGTCGAGTACTACACGGTCCAGTACGAGATGCGCAAGTACTGGCCGATCGTCGGTGACTGGACAGTCGCGCTCAAATCCAACCTGGCGTTCGGCGACGACCTCAACGAAACCACCGACGTGCCGCCGTTCAAGAACTTTTTCGCCGGCGGGCCGGATACCGTGCGCGGCTTTCGCGAGAATCATCTGGGCCCGGTCGACACGCTCGGCAATCCGTACGGCGGCAATCTCAGGGTCGCGGCTCAGCTCGAGCTGCTGCTGCCGACGCCGGAGAAGCTGCAGAATTCCACGCGGTTCAGCGTGTTCTATGACATCGGCAACGTGTTCGCGACCGGCGACGTCAGGTTTCTCGACCGCATGGGCGATCCCATCGACTATGATTTCGATTATGATGAGCTCCGGCATTCGACGGGCATCGCGGCGGAGTGGGTGGCGCCAATCGGCATATTCCGGTTCAGCTATGCGATCCCATTGAATGAATACGACGGCGACTCGCGTCTGTTTCCCGACGAGGTCGAGCGCTTCCAGTTTTCCATCGGTTCGACTTTCTGAGGTGCGATCGCGCATGACGAGGCAGTTCTTTTGTTCCATGTCGACGCGTCTCGTCGGCGCCGCGGCCGCGTTGCTGCTGACCGCCGGCGGTGCCGCCGCGGCCGAGCTCCGCATAGGCGTCGTCAACATCGCCGAGCTTCTCGACGAGGCACCGCAGGCAAAAAGCGCGATGCAGCACCTTCAGGACGAGTTCGCGCCCAGGCAGCGCGAGATCGTCGCGCGGCAGCAGGAGCTGCGCGAAAAGGAAGAGACCATCCAGAAGGATCTCGCCGTCATGGGGGAGTCCGAGCGGCGCTCGGCGGAACGCGAGCTGCGCGACGGCCAGCGGGAGCTCGCGCGCCGGCAGAACGAGTATCTCGAGGATTTGAATCTGCGCCGCAACGAAGAGCTCGCGCGGCTGCAGAAGTCGCTGCTGGAAGAAGTGCAGGCCTACGCGCGTACGGCGAACTTCGACCTCATCGTCAGCGACGTCCTCTACGCCAGCGACGCGGTGGACATCACGTCGCAGGTGTTGAAGGGGCTGGAGGAGCGCTTCGAAGCCGGCCCTCAGGCCGCGGACCAGTGACCTGTAACCTTCGAATCGGCTAGGCGCTTGCCCGGCGGACCCGGCCTTTCCCGATCCGTGGCGCCTGCTTGCGGGACACGGCGGTAATGGCGCTGAGCCTCGGTGAGCTCGCCGTTCGCTTCGGCTGCGAGCTGCGTGGCGACCCCGATCTGCGCGTCGAGCAGGTGGCGCCCCTCGAGCGGGCGGGACCGCAGACGATCTCGTTCCTCGCCAATGCCCGCTTTCGCAGGTTTCTCGCCGGAACGCACGCCACCGCCGTCATCCTCGCCCCGGATCTGGCCGACGAGTGCCCGGTCGCCGCACTGATCAGCGATAATCCTTACGCCCTCTATGCGCGGATCGCCGCCCGCCTGCATCCGCAGCCGGTCCCCGAGCCGGGTGTGCACCGGTCGGCCGTGATCGCGGACGACGCGGCGATCCCGGCATCGGCGCACATCGGTGCCGGCGCCGTGATCGGAGCGGGCACGCGCGTCGCAGAGCGCGTCTTCGTCGGACCGGGCTGCGTGATCGGCCAGCGCTGCGCGATCGGCGACGATGCCCGCCTGGTAGCCAGCGTGACACTGTGCGACGGAGTGATTCTCGGCGCGCGCGGCATCTGTCATCCGGGGGTCGTGATCGGCGCAGACGGCTTCGGCATTGCGCGCGACGGCGAGGCGTGGATCAAGGTGCCGCAGCTCGGCTCCGTGCGCATCGGCGACGACGTCGAGATCGGAGCCAACACGACCATCGACCGTGGCGCGCTCGAGGATACCGTCATCGAGGACGGCGTGAAGCTCGACAACCAGATCCAGGTCGCGCACAACGTGCGCATCGGCGCGCACACGGTCATCGCGGGCTGCACGGGCATCGCCGGCAGCACGCTGATCGGCCGGCGGTGCATGATCGGTGGTCAGGTCGGCTTCGTAGGCCATCTGAGCATCGCCGACGACGTCGTCATCACCGGCCGTTCGATGGTGACCGGCTCGATCGACCGGCCGGGCACCTACTCCGGCGGGCTGCCGCTCGACGAGGCAGTCCGCTGGCGCCGCAACAGCGCGCGCTTCCGCCAGCTCGACGAGATGGCGCGGCGCCTGGCGCAGCTCGAAAAGCAGTCGTCGAAGGCGGGCAGGAAGCATGAGTGAACCCGGGGCGATGGACATACACGCGGTGCTCAGTCAGTTGCCGCATCGTTATCCGTTCCTGCTCGTCGATCGGGTCATCGCGTGCACGCCGGGCGACTCGCTGCTGGCGCTCAAGAACGTCACCTTCAACGAACCGTTCTTCGCAGGCCATTTCCCGGCACGGCCGGTGATGCCGGGCGTCCTCATCGTCGAGGCGCTCGCTCAGGCCACCGGACTGCTCGCCTTCGCGACGGCGAAGCGCTCTCCCGAGGACGACACCTTGTATTACTTCGTCGGCATCGACAAGGCGCGCTTTCGCCGCCCGGTCGAGCCCGGCGATCAGCTCATGCTGCACGCGAAGCTGCTGCGCTCGCTGAAGGGCGTGTGGAAGTTCGACACGCGCGCCGAGGTCGACGGTTGCGTGGTCGCTACCGCCGTGCTCATGTGCGCGCCCGGTAAACCGGTCAGGTCGTGATCGCAGGCCATGAGAACGGAGCCCCGGGTGTGAGCGGCTCGATTCACGAGTGCGCCATCGTCGCCGCAGAGGCGAGCATCGCCGACGGTGTGGAGATCGGCCCGTTCGCCGTCATCGGCCCCGGGGTGAGCATCGGCGCCGGCACGACCGTCGGTCCGCATGCCGTCATCAAGGGCCCGACCGCGATCGGCCGCGACAATCGCATCTTCCAGTTCGCCTCGCTCGGCGACGATCCCCAGGACAAGAAGTACGCCGGCGAGGTCACCCGGCTCGAGATCGGCGACCGAAACACCATCCGGGAATTCTGCACCGTCAATCGCGGCACTGTGCAGGACGGCGGCATCACACGCATCGGTGACGACAACTGGATCATGGCCTACGTGCACGTCGCGCACGATTGCGTGGTCGGCAACGGCACCGTGCTCGCGAACGGCGTGACCCTGGCCGGCCATGTCGCGGTCGGCGATCACGCGGTGCTCGGCGGCTTCTCCGGCGTGCACCAGTTCTGCAGCATCGGCGCGCACAGCTTCCTCGGCATGTTCAGCGGCGTCACTCGTGACGTGCCGGACTACGTGACCGTGTCCGGCCATCCGGCGACGCCGCATGGCATCAATGCCGAGGGGCTCAAGCGGCGGGGCTTCAGCGCCGGGCAGATCCGCAATATCCGCAACGCCTACCGGTTGCTGTACCGCTCCGGGCTCAAGCTCGACGAGGCGCAGGCGCGCCTGGCCGAGCTCGCCGGCTCGCAGCCCGAGATTGCGCCGCTCGTCCGGTTCCTCAAGGCCAGCCGCCGCAGCATCGTCCGCTGATGCGCGTCGGCCTGGTTGCCGGCGAGGCATCGGGCGACCAGCTCGGCGCTGGCCTGCTGCGTGCGCTGGCCGGTCGCGAACCGGCGCTGCGCAGCATGGGCGTGGCCGGCCCGGCAATGCGTGCCGCCGGCTGCGAGGCCTGGGCCGGAGCCGAGGCGCTATCGGTGATGGGGCTCGCGGAAGTGGCGCGCGACCTGCCTCGGCTGCTCGCTTTGCGGCGCCGCCTGGCGCGGCGCTTTCTCCACGATCCTCCCGACCTGTTCGTCGGCATCGATGCGCCGGACTTCAACCTCGGCCTCGAGCGCCGCCTGCACGCGGCGTCCATCCGCACTGCCCAGTACGTGAGCCCGTCGGTGTGGGCCTGGCGCCAGGGCCGGCTGAAGACGATCGCCCGGGCCGTCGACCTGGTGCTCTGCCTGTTTCCCTTCGAGAAGGACTATTACGACCGCCACGGCATCGACGCGGTGTTCGTCGGCCACCCGCTCGCCGACGACATACCGCTCGAGGTCGACGCCGCCGCCGCGCGCAAGGCGCTCGGCCTCGACGGCGGAGGCCCGGTCGTCGCCGTGCTGCCCGGCAGCCGCAGCGGCGAGGTCATCCGCCTGGGCGGCGATTTCGCCGGCGCCATCGACTGGATGGCCACCCGGCGTCCGGATTTGCACTTCGTGGCGCCGATGGCAAACTCCGCGGTTCGGGAACAGTTCGAGGCTCAGTTGCGACGCGACGCCCCACACCGTGAGGTCACCTTGCTCGATGGCCGGGCCCAGCAGGCGATGGCCGCGGCCGACGTCGTGCTGGTCGCCTCCGGGACGGCAACCCTGGAAGCGGCGCTGCTCAGGCGGCCGATGGTCGTCGCCTATCGGCTGGCGCCGGCCACGCGCTGGATCCTCGAGCGTTTCCGCCTGCTCAAGCTGCGCCGATACGCGCTGCCGAACCTGCTCGCCGGAGAGGATCTCGTGCCGGAGCTCCTCCAGGACGAAGTGACGCCGGCGGCGCTCGGCGCCGCCGTGCTCGAGCAGCTCGAGGACACGGACCGCCGGCGCGCGCTCGCCGCCGCGTTCGCCGACATGCACCGCAAGCTGCGGCGCAATGCGAGCCAGCGCGCGGCCGAGGCCCTGCTGGGCCTGGCGGGGAGGCAAACGCGGGCATGACCGGTATCGGCGGCGATCAGCCGTGCAGCCCTGGCGCCGGCTTGCGCCGGTGTGACGTCGCATTGCGGCGCGCGCGGTCTCCGTCGTCAGGGCGAAAGCCGCAATCCAGTCGCCTCTGCAGCATCGGAGGCGCTCCATGAGCTTGCTTCGCCAGTGGGTCGCAGGCGTCGACGAGGCGGGCCGCGGGCCCCTGGCCGGGCCGGTCGTGGCTGCCGCGGTCGTCCTCGACCCGCGCCGTCCCGTTCGCGGCGTGAAGGATTCCAAGCTGCTGCTGCCCGCCGAGCGCGAGCGGCTGGCGGCGCGCATCGAGAGCCGCGTGCACTGCTGGTCGGTGGCCTGGGCCGATGTCGAGGAGATCGATCAGCTCAATATCCTGCAGGCCACGCTGCTCGCGATGCGCCGCGCGGTCTGCGGCCTGAGCCGCGCGCCGGCGCACGTGCAGATCGACGGCAACTGCTGTCCGGTGCTGACCGGCTTGAGCCTGACGGTCGAAGCCGTCGTCGGTGGCGACCGCGCGGTGCGCGCGATCAGCGCGGCCTCCATACTCGCCAAGGTCTATCGCGACGCGCTCATGCGGCGGCTCGACATACGCTACCCTCTGTACGGCTTCGCCCGGCACAAGGGCTATGCCACGCCGCAGCACTTTGCGGCGCTCGATCGCCACGGTCCGTGCCCCGTCCACCGCCGCAGCTTCGCACCGGTGCGTGCCTCGCTGCGCCCGGCCGGGATGCCCTGATGCACGGCTTCGTACATCTGCGCCTGCACACCGAGTATTCCATTGCCGACGGCCTGTTGCGGGTCCCCGCGCTCATGGCGGCCGTGGCGGCGGCGCGCATGCCCGCGGTCGCGCTCACCGATCGCGGCAACCTGTTCGCGATGGTCAAGTTCTTCCGCGACGCGCAGCAGGCCGGCATCAAGCCGATCATCGGCGTCGAGCTGCGCGTGCACGAGCCGGGCGAGGGCACGCAATCCAGCGAGCTCGTGCTGCTGTGCCAGAACGACACCGGCTATCGCCGCCTGACGACGCTGGTGACCCGCAGCTTCCTCGAGGGCCAGCGCCATGGCGTGCCGATGATCGCGCGTGAATGGCTCGGAGGTGGTGGCGCCGACGGCCTGATCGCGCTGTCGGGCGGGCGCGGCGGCGACGTCGGCCGCGCGCTGCTCGCCGGCCGTGACGACGAGGCGCGCGCGCGGCTCGATGCCTGGCTGGCCCTGTTCGGCGATCGCTACTATCTCGAGCTGCAGCGCACGGGCCGGGAAGGGGAGGAGCGCTACCTGCACGCGGCCGTGCAGCTCGCCGCGCGGACCGGCACCGGCGTCGTCGCGACCAACGACGTCCGCTTCCTGCGCCGCGACGACTTCGAGGCGCACGAAGCGCGAGTCTGCATACAGCAGGGCTGCACGCTTGCCGACCCGGGCCGCTCGCACAACTACAGCGAGCAGCAGTACCTGCGCACCCCCGCCGAGATGCGCGCCCTGTTCGACGACCTGCCCGAAGCCGTGGACAACAGCGTGGAGATCGCCCGGCGCTGCAGCCTCAGGCTGGAGCTCGGCACCAGCGTCCTGCCGCAGTTTCCGGTGCCGGCCGGCGAAACCGCCGAGACCTTCCTGGCGGGCAGATCGCGCGCACGCCTCGAGATCCTGCTCGGCGCGCGTTTCGATGCGACGGACGCCGCTTTTGCCGGGCGATGCCGGCCCTACCGCGAGCGCCTCGAGACGGAGATCGGCGTCATCTGCGGCATGGGCTTCGCCGGATACTTCCTCATCGTCGCGGATTTCACCGCCTGGGCCCGCAACAACGGTATACCGGTCGGCCCGGGCCGCGGTTCGGGCGCCGGCTCGCTGGTGGCCTGGGCGCTCGGCATCACCGGCCTCGATCCACTCGAGCACGATCTTCTGTTCGAGCGTTTCCTCAATCCCGAGCGCGTGTCGATGCCGGACTTCGACATCGATTTCTGCGTGGAAGGCCGCGATCGCGTCATCGACTACGTGGCCGAGACCTACGGCCGCGAGCGTGTGTCGCAGATCATCACTTATGGCCGTATGGCCGCGAAGCTCGTGGTGCGCGACGTGGGGCGGGTCCTCGGCCATCCCTACGGTTTCGTCGACCGGATCGCGAAGCTGATCCCGTTCGAGCTGCGCATGACGCTCGACAAGGCGCTCGAGCAGGACAACGAGCTCAAGGCGCTCTACCAGAACGAAGACGAGGTCCGTGAGCTCATCGACCTCGCGCGCGCGCTCGAGGGCCTGGTGCGCAGCGCAGGCACCCACGCCGGCGGCGTCGTCATCGCGCCCACGCGCCTCACCGATTTCGCGCCTCTGTATTGCGATGCGCAAGGGCAAAACGTCGTCACCCAGTTCGACAAGGACGACGCGGAGCTCGTCGGCCTGGTCAAGTTCGACTTCCTCGGCCTGCGCACGCTGACCATCATCGATTGCGCGCTCGGCACCATCAATGCTGCGCGCTCGGCACGCGGTGAGCCGCGTCTCGACGTGACGGACATCCCGCTCGACGACGATGCAACCTATGTACTGTTGCGCCGCTGCGCGACCACTGCCGTGTTCCAGCTCGAGTCGCGCGGCATGAAAGACCTCATCAAGCGCCTCAAGCCCGACACCTTCGACGACGTCGTCGCGCTGGTCGCGCTGTTCCGTCCCGGTCCGCTGCAATCGGGCATGGTCGATGAATTCATCGAGCGCAAGCACGCCGGCGCCGGCGCGGCCGTCGATTATCTGCACCCCGCGCTCAAGCCGATCCTGGAGCCGACCTACGGCGTGATCCTCTACCAGGAGCAGGTCATGCAGATCGCCCAGGTGCTGGCCGGCTACAGTCTGGGCCAGGCGGACATCCTGCGCCGCGCGATGGGCAAGAAAAAAGGCCGGGAAATGGCCCGCCAGCGCTCGGTGTTCATCCGCGGCGCCCTCGACAACGGCGTCGGCGAGGTGCTCGCCAGCCGCATCTTCGACATCATGGAGAAGTTCGCGCTGTACGGCTTCAACAAGTCGCATTCCGCGGCGTACGCCGTGCTGGCCTGTCAGACCGCCTGGCTCAAGGCGCACCATCCGGCCGCTTTCATGGCCGCCGTCCTGTCCGCCGACATGGACCATACCGCCAAGGTCGTCGAGCTCATCCATCATTGTCGCCGCGACCTCGGCCTCGAGGTCGAGGCCCCCGACGTGAATGCCTCCGACTACGGTTTCAGCGTTTCATCGCCGAAAACGATTCGCTATGGCCTCGGTGCGATCAAGGGGGTGGGCAGGGCCGTGCTCGATGCACTGGTCGCCGAGCGCGCTGCGCGCGGCCCGTTTCGCAGCATCGTCGACTTCTGCCGGCGCATGGACATGCACCGGATCAGCCGGCGGGTGCTCGAGACCCTGATCCGCTCGGGAGCGATGGATGCGATCGGCGTCAACCGCGCCAGCCTCATGGCGGCTTTGCCCCAGGCGATCAGGCTCAGCGAGCAGAATGCGCAGGCCGCCGCGTCCGGCCAGGACGACCTGTTCGGCCTGGCTGCGGCGGCAGCACCGGGCGACGCGCATGCCCGGCTTCCCGAGCTGCCGGAGTGGGACG
Organism: Gammaproteobacteria bacterium; assembly: GCA_035524935.1. Classification (GTDB taxonomy): domain Bacteria; phylum Pseudomonadota; class Gammaproteobacteria; order Steroidobacterales; family JACDCP01; genus JACDCP01. The sequence goes on from DATLFD010000038.1 coordinate 39,649, forward strand.
AACGCGTGCGCCTGGCCGGCGAGCGTGAGACGCTCGGCCGCTACCATACCGGGCATCCGATCGCGGCTTACGAGCGCGATCTGGCGCACCTGAGCGGCGGGCGGCTCGCTGCGCTGGCCGGCGAACGCCCGTCGGGCAACGGCAACGGCGCCCGCCAGTACGCTCAGGCCGCGCGCACGGTCACGGTGGCCGGGCTCGTGCACGAGCTCAGGCGCCGCGGCAACCGGGTGACGCTGGTGCTCGACGACGACACCGCGCGGGTCGAGGTGACCGTGTTCGACGAGCTGTACCAGCGCTGCCGCCACATGCTCGCGCGCGACGCGATACTCGTCGTCACCGGCAGCCTGCGCTTCGACGATTTCATCGACGACTGGCGCGTGACGGCGCAGGAGATCGTGGACATCGACGAGGCTCGCGAGCAGCATGCCCGGCGGCTCGTCATCGACTGGCCGAGCGCCGGCGGCGGCCCGCAGTTCATCCATGCGCTCCGCGAAACCTTGCTGCCGTTCCGGCAGGGCACCTGCGGGGTGTGGGTGAATTATCGCGGGCCCGGCGCCCGCGCGCGGCTGTCGCTCGGCAAAGACTGGCGGGTCCGGCCTGCCCGCGAGCTCATCGACCGGCTCGCCGGCCTGGTGGGCGGCACGGGCGTGCGCCTCGTCTACCCGCGCCGCCTTCATTAAGGGTGTCACTTGTCGCCGCGCCTCCGGGCGCGGTACTGTCCGGCCGCATGGATCTCAAATTCCTCGATTTCGAGCAGCCGATCGCGGAGCTGGAAGCCAAGATCGACGAGCTCCGATTCGTCGGCAATGACTCGGAAGTCAACATCAGCGAAGAGATCGAGCGGCTGAAGGCCAAGAGCCAGGCCCTCACCAGCAGCCTGTTCGCTTCGCTGAGTGCCTGGCAGATCGCGCAGCTCGCGCGGCACCCGCAGCGGCCCTATACGCTCGACTACCTGATCCGCATCGCGCCGGATTTCCAGGAGCTGCACGGCGATCGCATGTATGCCGACGATCCGGCTATCGTCGGCGGCCTCGGCCGCCTCGACGGCCGCACGGTCATGTTCATCGGCCATCAGAAAGGGCGGGACACGAAGGAGCGCATGCGGCGCAATTACGGCATGCCCAAGCCCGAGGGCTATCGCAAGGCCCTGCGCCTCATGCACATGGCGGAACGCTTCGGTATCCCGGTGGTGACCCTCATCGACACGCCGGGCGCTTATCCCGGGGTCGGCGCCGAGGAGCGCGGCCAGAGCGAGGCGATCGCCCGCAACCTTTTCGAGATGGCGACCCTGCGCACCCCCGTGGTCGCTGCGGTCATCGGGGAGGGCGGTTCGGGAGGGGCGCTCGCGATCGGCGTCGCCGATCGGCTGCTCATGCTGCAGTACGCGATCTACGCAGTCATCTCGCCAGAAGGCTGCGCGTCGATCCTCTGGAAGAGCGCCGACCGCGCGGAGGAAGCGGCCGAGGCAATGGGCATCACGGCGGAGCGGCTGGCGTCGCTCGGACTCGTCGACGAAATCGTGCAGGAGCCGCTCGGCGGCGCCCACCGCGACGTGGATGCCATGGCCGAAGCCCTGAAAAACGTGCTGCTCGTGAACCTGACGCGCCTGGAATCGGTGCCGCCCGAAGAGCTCGTGCAGTCCCGTCATGACCGCCTGGCCGGCTTCGGCAGCTTCAGGGAAACCTGAAACGTCCTTCGATGCGGACGCGCTCGCGCTCGCGCTGCGGCATCTGCGCGGCGGCGAGCTGGGCGGGCGCTATTGCGTAGCCTGGAGCGGTGGCGTCGACTCGACGGCGCTGTTGCACGCCATGCGTGATCTGGCCGCGGCGCACCCGGGCATGGGGCTGCGCGCGGTGCATATAGATCACGGCCTGCATGCCGATGCGCCCCGTTGGGCGCGCCATTGCGAGGCGATGGCGGCCCGCCTCGGCGTGGCGCTCGACGTGCTGGCCGTGCAGGTCGCGGCAGGCGGGCGGGGGATCGAGGCCGCTGCGCGCGAGGCGCGCTACGCCGCCCTGGCCTCCAGCCTGGCGCCCGGCGAATACCTGTTGACCGCGCATCACCTCGACGACCAGGCCGAGTCCGTGTTGTTGCAGCTGCTGCGCGGCGCCGGTCCGCGCGGCCTTGCCGGCATGCCCGCCGCACGGGCCTTCGGCGCGGGCAGCCACCTGCGGCCGCTGCTCGGCTTCGGGCGCGACGCGCTGCAGACCTACGCGCGCAGCGCAGGGCTCGCATGGCTTGACGATCCGGCCAACGACGACGATCGATTCGCGCGCAGCTATCTCCGCCGCCGGGTCATGCCGGTGCTCCACGCGCGCTGGCCCGCCGCTTCACGCAGCCTCGCGCGCGCGGCCAGGCAGCAGGCCGCGGCCGACGCGCTCATCGAGCGTGCGGCTGCCCAGGCCGCCGAGCCGCTCACCGAGGGCGAATGCCTGCGTGCCGACGGTCTCGCGAGCCTCGCGGTGCCATTGCAGCGTGCGGTGCTGCGCCACTGGATCCGCAGCCGCGGATTCCCGGTGCCGGACTCGGCCCGGATTGAAGCGATCCTCGACGACGTCCTGCATTGTCGCGCCGACGCGGCTCCGCTCGTGAGCTGGCCGGGCGCAGAGCTCAGGCGCTATCGCCGGCGCCTGTACCTGCTCGCGCCGCTCGCGCCCTTGGCAGCGCCGCGCCACGCCGCATGGCGCACCGACCGGCCGTTCGAGCTCCCGGCGGGGCTCGGCAGCCTGCGGGCCGTGCCGGCGACCGGCGCCGGCATTCGTGCGCCGGGTACCGGCGCCGTGCTGCGCGTCTGCTTTCGCGCCGGCGGCGAGCGCATCCGGCCGCTCGGCGCAGCGCACAGGCGGACACTGAAAAACATGCTTCAGGAAGCAGGCGTCGTGCCCTGGATGCGCGAGCGCGTGCCGCTCGTGTACGCGCCGGGCGGCCTGGCGGCGGTCGCCGACCTCTGGTATGAACATGGAAACGCCGCGCAGCCCGGAGAACCCGGGCTTCGAATCGAATGGCGAGATCATCCGCCGCTGTACTGAGCGCGCCGATCCCGTGAGTTGCCGTCTGCACGATCCCGGCCGCTTCGCGTTTGTGGTTCCATCCTCGATCTGGTAACTTGCAAACCCGTCCTTCATCTGCGCCCTGCGCAGTTCCGAGCGGCGGTATTCCCCATGACCCGTTATGTTTTCGTCACCGGCGGCGTCGTTTCCTCGTTGGGCAAAGGCCTCGCCTCCGCGTCGCTCGGCGCCATCCTCGAGGCACGCGGCCTCAAGGTCAGCCTCGTCAAGCTCGACCCGTACATCAATGTCGATCCGGGGACCATGAGCCCGTTCCAGCACGGCGAGGTGTTCGTCACCGCCGACGGCGCCGAGACCGATCTCGATCTCGGCCATTACGAGCGTTTCGTGCGCACCACCACCGGCCGCAACAGCAACTTCACCACCGGGCGCATCTACGCCAGCGTGATCGCCAAAGAGCGGCGCGGGGACTATCTCGGCGCCACCGTGCAGGTCATCCCGCACATCACCGACGAGATCAAGCGCAGCATCGTGCTCGGCTCGCACGGCGCCGACATCTGCATGGTCGAGGTCGGCGGCACGGTCGGCGACATCGAGTCGCTGCCTTTTCTCGAGGCCATCCGCCAGATGGGGGTCGAAGCGGGCCGAAATCGTGTCGTCTACATCCATCTCACGCTGGTGCCGTACATCGCGACGTCCGGGGAAATCAAGACCAAGCCGACCCAGCATTCGGTCAAGGAGCTGCGCTCCATCGGCATCCAGCCCGACGTGCTGCTCTGCCGCGCCGAGCGGACGCTGCCGGAAGAGCAGCGGCGCAAGATCGCGCTGTTCACCAACGTCGAGCGCGATGCCGTCATCTCGGCGGTCGATGCCCGCGACATCTACCGCATCCCGATCCTCCTGCACCACGAGGGTCTCGACGACATCGTCGTCAACAAGCTCGGTCTCGACGTGCCGCCGGCGGACCTGTCGGAGTGGGAAGAGGTGGTGCACGCGAAGGGGGAGCCGGAGGGCGAGGTCAACGTGGCCATGGTCGGCAAGTACGTGCACTTTCGCGACTCCTATATCTCGCTCAGCGAGGCCCTGGTCCACGCCGGCCTGAAGACCCGCACCCGCGTCAATATCCACTACTTCGAGTCGCAGGAAATCGGCGACAAGGGCGCCGACTGCCTGCAGGACATGGATGCCGTCCTGATTCCCGGCGGCTTTGGCGAGCGCGGCGTGGAGGGCAAGATCGAGGCGGTGCGCTTCGCTCGCGAGAACGATATGCCGTTCCTCGGCATCTGCCTCGGGCTGCAGGTCGCGGTGATCGAGTTTGCGCGCCATGTCGCCGGCCTGAGCGACGCGCAGAGCACAGAGTTCGAGCGCGACGTCACCCACCCGGTCATCGCCCTGATCACCGAATGGCAGACCGCGGAAGGTGCCGTCGAGGAGCGCGACGAGGAATCCGAGCTGGGCGGCAGCATGCGCCTGGGCAGCCAGGAATGTCGCATCGAGCACGGCACGCTGGCCAACATGATCTACGGCAGCGACAGTATCTTCGAGCGCCACCGCCATCGTTACGAGTTCAACAATCGCTATCTGAATACCCTGCGCAAGGCCGGCATGGTCTTTTCCGGGTTTTCCGTCGACGGGCTGGTCGAGATGATCGAGCTGCCCGGACACCCGTGGTTCGTCGCCTGCCAGTTTCATCCCGAGTTCACCTCGACCCCGCGCGACGGCCATCCGCTTTTCTCCGGATTCATAAAGGCCGCGCGCCAGTATCGCACCGAGCAGCTTCCGGCCGCTGCACGCGCATGAACCTGTGCGGCTTCGAGGTCGGGCTCGAGCGGCCGTTCTTTCTGATCGCCGGCAATTGCGTCGTGGAAAGCGAGCAGCTCGCCCTGGATACGGCCGGCAGGCTCAGGGAAATCGCCGCGCCGCTCGGTGTGCCGCTCATCTACAAGTCGTCGTTCGATAAAGCGAACCGCTCCTCGCGCAAGAGCTTCCGCGGTCCGGGGCTCGAGGAAGGGCTGCGCGTGCTCGGCGAGGTCCGCCGCCAGCTCGGCGTGCCGGTGCTGACGGACGTGCACGAGGACACGCCGCTCGAGGAAGCGGCCGCGGTCGTCGACGTGCTGCAGACCCCCGCTTTCCTCTGCCGGCAGACCAATTTCATCGTCCGCGTGGCGTCGCAGGGCAAGCCGGTCAACATCAAGAAAGGGCAGTTCCTGTCGCCCTGGGAGATGCGCAACGTCATCGACAAGGCCCGCTCCACGGGCAACTCGCAGATCATGGCCTGCGAGCGGGGCTTCTCGTTCGGCTACAACAACCTCGTCTCGGACATGCGCGCGCTGGCCGTGATGCGCGAATGCGCCTGCCCCGTGGTCTTCGATGCCACGCACTCCGTGCAGTTGCCGGGCGGGCTCGGCAACGCTTCGGGGGGGCAGCGCGAGTTCGTGCCGGTGCTTGCGCGGGCGGCGGTCGCGGCCGGCGTCGCCGGTCTGTTCATGGAAACGCATCCGCGACCGGAGCAGGCCTTGAGCGACGGGCCGAATGCCTGGCCGCTCGCGCGCATGGGCGAATTGCTCGAGGTGCTGGTCGAGCTCGACCGCGCCGTGAAGTCGCGGCCGTTTGCCGAGGCCGATCTCATCGGCGGGGCCGCACGGTGACGGTCATCGCCGAAGTGCAGGGGCGCGAGATCCTCGATTCCCGCGGCAACCCGACCGTCGAGGTCGAGGTCACGCTCGCTTCCGGCCCCAGCGGCCGGGCCGCGGTGCCCTCCGGCGCCTCGACCGGCAGCCGCGAGGCGGTCGAGCTGCGCGATGGCGACCCGCGCCGTTATGGCGGCAAAGGCGTGCTCAAGGCCGTCGCCAACGTCAACGGCGAGATCCGCGACGCGGTGCTCGGCATGCGGGCGGATGCGCAACAAACGATTGATGCGCGTCTCGTCGAGCTCGACGGCACCGCGCAGAAAAGCCGCCTCGGCGCCAATGCGCTGCTCGGCGTATCGCTGGCCTGCGCGCACGCGGCGGCGGCGGATGCCGGCGTGCCGCTGTTCCGTCAGCTGGCCGGCGCTGGACCTCTCATTCTGCCGGTGCCGATGATGAACATCATCAACGGCGGCGCGCATGCCGACAACAACGTGGACATCCAGGAATTCATGATCCTGCCCGTCGGTGCGCCGAGCTTCGCGGAGGCGCTGCGCTGCGGAGCGGAAATATTCCATGCGCTGAAACAGGTGCTGGCCGCGGCGGGTCTGAGCACGGCGGTCGGCGACGAGGGCGGCTTCGCCCCGCACCTCGACTCGAACGAGGTGGCGCTTGCCACCATCCTGCAGGCAGTCGATGCGGCCGGCTACGCGGCCGGACGGGACGTTTATCTCGGCCTCGACGTCGCGAGCTCGGAATTCTTCGCCGACGGCACCTATACGCTCGCCGCCGAGGGTCAGCGATTCGAAGCCGCCGGCTTCGTCGACTATCTGGAAAGCCTGGTCGACCGCTATCCGATCATCTCGATCGAGGACGGCATGGACGAGAGCGACTGGGACGGCTGGGCGTTGCTGACGCGGCGGCTCGGCGATCGCGTGCAGCTCGTGGGCGACGACCTGTTCGTGACCGACACGCGCATACTCGCGCGCGGCATCGAGAAAGACGTCGCGAACGCCATCCTCATCAAGCCCAACCAGATCGGCACGCTCACCGAGACGCTCGCGGCGATCGACATGGCGTGCGCGGCCGGCTACGCTGCCGTGGTCTCGCACCGGTCCGGCGAGACGGAGGACACGACCATTGCCGATATAGCCGTCGCGACCCGGGCGACCCAGATCAAGACCGGCTCGCTGTGCCGGTCGGAACGCACGGCCAAATACAATCGGCTGCTGCGTATCGGCGAGGCGCTGGGCCCCGACGGCGACTACGCAGGCGCCGCCGCGTTTCCGCGCATCCTGCGGCCGGGCGGATGAACGGGTCCCGGGCCGGCTCGATGAGGGCCTGATTCCGGCAGCAGCCATGGCGCGAATACTGTCTCTCGCTCTGCTCGGGCTGCTCCTGCTGCTGCAGCTTCGGCTGTGGGTATCGAACGACGGCATGCGCGAGGTGTGGCGGCTGCGCGCGGCAGTCGCGGGGCAGCGCGCCGAGAACGACGGGCTCGAGGATCGTAACGCCAAGCTTTCGGCAGAGGTCCGCGACCTCAAGGGCGGCATGGAGGCGATCGAGGAGCGGGCGCGCAACGATCTCGGCATGATTCGCCGCGACGAGTCGTTCTATCAGGTCGTGTTGCCCGAAGAGCCCTTGCCGAAAGCCGAACGATAGTGCTCGAGATCCACGGCCACGGCGCGGTAACCGAGATCAGCCTGGCCCGCCCGCCCGTCAATGCGCTCGACGGCGCCCTGCTCGACCGGCTCGTCGAGGCGCTCGCATCATCGGTGCAGGCAGGCGCGCGGGCGCTCGTCGTGTCGGGCCGGCCCGGCCTGTTCTCGGCCGGCATCGACGTGCGCGCCCTGCTCGCGCTCGAGCGCGACGGCGTCGCCGACTACTGGCGGCGGTTCTTCGGCACCCTGCGGGCGATCGCCGGCTGCCCGGTGCCGATCGGCGCCGCGATCACCGGCCACAGCCCGGCCGGCGGCGCGGTGCTCGGCCTGTTCTGCGACCATCGCATCATGGCGGACGGTGCCTTCGCCATCGGTCTCAATGAAGTGCGCGTGGGGCTGCCGCTTCCGGAGGTCATACTGGCCGCGCTGCGCCGCCAGGTCGGCGCACGGCTGGCCGAGCATCTCGGGGTCGGCGGACGCATGCTGTCCCCTGCGGCCGCCCTCGAGTGCGGGCTCGTGGATCGGGTCGTGGCGGCCGAGGAGGTCGTGTCCGCGACCGTTGCGTGGGCGCGCGAGCTCGTCGAGCTGCCGCCGCTCGCCATGCTTGCGACCCGCGCCAACGCGCGCGCCGACCTGGTCGCCCTGTTCGACGACATCGGCCCCGCCGATTGCGCGCGCATGGCCGACCGCTGGATGGCCGATGAGACGCAGCAGACCATGCGCGCCGTGCTCGCCTCCCTCGGAGGGAAACGGTAGGGCGGGTTTCAACCCGCCGATGCCGTTTTCAACGCGCCGGCCCCGTAGGGCGGGTTTCAACCCGCCGGACGCCGCGCCGGCCGAATAAATTCGGCCCTGCGAAGCCCGACGTCAGCGGCCCCCGCGCAGGAGCACGTACACTGCGCCGGTGCCGCCGTCGACCGGCCGCGCGGAGGCGAAAGCGAGCACCTCGTCGCGGCGCCGCAGCCAGCCGTCGACCCCGGCCTTGAGTACCGGACCGCCGCGCCCGGAGCGCCGTCCCTTGCCGTGAACGACGCGCACGCACGGGTATCCGCGCGCCACGCTGTGCTCCAGAAACGTCCCCAGCGCCGCTTGCGCATCGCGCGCACGCAATCCGTGCAGATCGATTTCGGCAGCGACGCTGTAATGCCCCCGACGCAGCCGCTGCAGCACGCGGCGCGACACCTGCGGCCGATGAAACAGCAATTCGTCGCCGGGCCCGGGCTGATCCGCGGTGCCGTGCAGGCTCTCGACCAGCACTTGTGCGCGGTCAATGCGCGCAAAACGCGCACGGGGCTCCGCGCGCGGCCGCTCCGGCCAGGCGCGCTGGGATTTCAGAGGACGTGCGCCGCGCGCGGCGCGCGCGAACAACACAGCTGCCTCGTCCGTATCGTCGGTCATCGTGTCCCGCCGGGTGTGCGATGGGGTAATCGAGTATAGTGCCGGCGGCCACTGCGAGAAACCGCGTCATTTGAAAATCCTGCTCTGCAACGACGACGGCTATCTTGCACCGGGGCTGCGCGCGCTGGCAGGCGCGCTGCAGGAGGTTGCGCAGATCACCGTCGTTGCGCCCGATCGCAACCAGAGCGGCGCGAGCAATTCCCTCACCCTCGACATGCCGCTCAGGGTCGCGACGAGCGAGTCCGGGGTGCGCTTCGTCAACGGCACGCCGACCGACTGCGTGCATCTCGCAATCACAGGGCTGCTCGACGAGGAGCCGGACATGGTGATCTCCGGGATCAACGACGGGCCGAATCTCGGTGACGACGTGCATTACTCGGGCACGGTCGCCGCAGCCATGGAAGGCCGCTTCCTCGGTTTTTCCGCGATCGCAGTCTCGCTGGCCGCCGATTATCCGACGCATTTCGACACGGCTGCGCGGGTCGCGCGCGAGCTCGTCGAACGCCTCGAGGAGACGCCGCTCGCCGCAGGCACGATCCTGAACGTCAACGTGCCGGATGTCCCTTACGGGCAGCTCGCCGGCATGCGGGCGACGCGGCTCGGCAACCGGCACCGCGCCGGGCCGGTGATCCGCGCGACGGATCCGCGAAACCGGCCGATTTACTGGGTCGGTCCTGCCGGCGCCGGCCAGGAAACGGGGCCGGGCACCGACTTTCACGCCATCGAGAACGGCTGGGTGTCGATCACGCCGCTCAAGCTCGACCTCACGCACCACGCTGACCTGCAGAGAATCGGCGACTGGCTGGCGTCCCGTTCCTGAGTGAGGTGCCGCGGGCGGCCGCGCCGGCCGGCGGCGCGCGCGAACTTATGCGATAGACTCCGCAGCAATGAGCACGGGCGGCGACCACTTTTCCGGCATCGGCATGACCTCGGCGCGCACGCGCGAGCGTCTGATACGGCGATTGCGCGAGCAGGGCATCCGCAATCCGGCCGTGCTCGAGCGAGTTCGCAGTGTGCCGCGCCATATCTTCGTCGACGAGGCGCTCGCCAGCCGGGCCTATGAGGACATCGCCCTGCCGATCGGGCACAACCAGACCATCTCGCAGCCTTTCGTGGTCGCGCGCATGACCGAAGCGCTGATCGAGGACGGCCGGCCGGGCAGCGTGCTTGAGATCGGCACCGGCAGCGGTTATCAGACGGCCGTGCTCGCTCCGCTCGTCGGAAGGATCTACAGCATCGAGCGCATCGCGCCGCTCCTCGTGCGCGCCCGCCGGCGCATCCGCCAGCTCGGCATCAACAACGTCCAGTTCCGTCACGGCGACGGCTGGGGCGGATGGCCCGTCAAGGGGCCGTTCGACGGCATTCTGGTCGCCGCGGCGCCGGAGGACGTGCCCGCGACGCTGCTCGACCAGCTCGCACCGGGCGGCCGCCTGATCCTGCCGGTCGGGCCGCGCGGGCGCCAGGAGCTGGTGCGGATCCGCCGCGGGCGGGACGGCTTTGAACGGGAGCGGCTCGGCCTGGTGAGCTTCGTGCCGCTCGTCGAGGGGGTGAAATAGTGCGGCTGTTCTCGGCCCTGTACACGCGCGTGCTCGCCTGGTCGGCACATCCGCACGCCAAGTGGTATCTCGGCGGATTGAGCTTCGCCGAATCGTCGTTCTTTCCGATTCCGCCCGATGTGATGCTCGCGCCCATGACCCTGGCCCGCCCGGATCAGGGTCTGCGCTATGCGCTCATCACGACGGTCATGTCCGTGCTGGGCGGCATCGCCGGCTATCTGATCGGCATGTTTGCGCTCGAGTTGATAGAGCCGTTGCTGCTCGAGTTCGGCTACTGGGACGGCTACCTGCGCGCGCGCGCCTGGTTCGAGGACTGGGGCTTCTGGGCGATTTTCGTCGCCGGCTTCTCGCCGATACCGTACAAGGTCTTCACGATCGCCGCCGGCGCCCTGCGCATGAACCTGCCGCTGTTCATCCTCGCTTCCGCGCTCGGTCGCGGCGCGCGCTTCTTTCTCGTTGCCGGGCTCGTGATGTGGGGCGGCCCACGGGTCGAGGCGCACCTGCGCCGGCACATCGACGTCATCGGCTGGGCGGTGGTCGTGCTGCTGGTGGCCGCTTATTTTTTCATCACGCTCTGACCGTGCGCGCGCACGCTCCTCTCGTCGCGGGGCTGTGCCTGGCGCTGTCGGCCTGTGGCGGGGCTGCTCTGCGCTGGGAGCCGGAAACGTACACGGTGCGTGCCGGCGATTCGCTGTATGCGATCGCCTGGCGATACCGGCTCGATTATCGCGACCTCTCGCGCTGGAACGGAATCGACAATCCGGACCTCATCTATCCCGGGCAGCGCCTGCGGCTGAGCGGGCCCGCGCGCAGCGCGACCGGCCGGGCGCCAGCCGCACCGCGCAGCGCGCCGCGGTCGGCGCGCGCCGATGCGCCGCCGACTGCGCCGCGGTCTGCAGCAACGCCGCCGGCCGCGCAGACCGCGCCCCGGTCGCCGCCGCCCGGCTGGCACTGGCCCGCCGACGGCGAGCTCGTGGCCGGCTTCGGCAACGGCGGAGGCGCCGGCAAGGGCATCGACATAGGCGGGCGTGCCGGCGATACGGTTCGTGCGGCGGCGGATGGCCGCGTGGTTTACAGCGGCAGTGGACTGATCGGTTACGGCCAGCTTATTATCATCAAGCACAACAACACGTATCTCAGCGCATACGGCCATAATCGCGCGCTGCTCGTCAGCGAGGGCGACGCCGTCGAGCGCGGGCAGCGCATCGCCGAAATGGGGATGGGACCCGAAAAAAAACCGGTGCTGCACTTCGAAATTCGATTGAACGGCAAGCCGGTCGACCCGCTGCAGCATCTGCCCGCCCGCTGAGGGCGGGCGCCGCAGGGCCGCGAGCCGGACGGGGATCAGCATGAGCATTCGAGGCGGCGACGCGTTCGACGCGACGCGACTTTATTTGAGCGAGATCGGCTTTTCGCCGCTGCTCTCGGCCGACGAGGAGCGCACGCTCGCAGAACGTGCGCGCAGCGGCGACCGTCGCGCCCGGCAGCGGCTCATCGAGAGCAATCTGCGCCTGGTCGTCAAGATCGCCCGACAGTATCTCAAGCGCGGGCTGCCGCTCCTCGATCTCATCGAGGAAGGCAATCTCGGGCTGATTCACGCGGTCGGCAAGTTCGATCCGGACCGCGGTTTTCGTTTCTCGACTTACGCGACCTGGTGGATCAGGCAGACGATCCAGCGCGCGATCATGAACCAGGCACGGACCATCCGGTTGCCGATTCACGTCGTCAAGGCCATCAACGCCTACCACAGGGCCGCGAGCACGCTCGCGCAGCGTCTCGACCGCAAACCGACGGCCGCCGACATCGGCGCGCTGCTCAATGAGCCACCGGCGGAGGTCGAGCGCCTGCTCGGCCTCAACGAGCGTCTGTGCGCCGTCAACGCGGCGGTGGCCCGCGACGGCGAGCGCAGCCTGCTCGATTCCATTCCCGATACCGAGCAGGCCGAGCCCTCCCGGCAGATCGAGGACGCGCATCTCGGCCAGGCCGTCGAGGCCTGGCTGCGCGAGCTCGACGACAAGCAGCGACAGGTGCTCGAGCGACGCTTCGGGCTGCACGGCTGCGAGCGCGCCACGCTCGAGCAGGTCGGTCTGGAAATCGGGGTCACGCGCGAGCGCGTTCGGCAGATTCAACTCGACGCCCTGCACATGCTGCGTTCGATCGCCGAGCGCCAGGGTCTCTCGCGCGACGCACTGCTGCGATAGTGTCCTATCCCTCGCTGCTGATCAGCAGCGCCGCGGCGACGCGGCGGCCTTCGTGCACGAGCACGTTGTAGGTGCGACAGGCGGCACGGGTATCCATGCACTCGATGCCGATGCCGCGCCCGAGCACGCCGGCGAGCAGCTCCGGCGCGGGAAATCGCAGGCGCGCGCCCGTGCCGAGCAGCACGATGTCGGGCTCGACGGCCAGCACCTCGTCGAGATGAGCGGCCGTCAGGTCGGCGATCACGGCCGGCGTCCAGTCCGGTATGATCCGTTCCGGTGTCAGAATCACGCTGCTCGCGTACTCGCGTCCTCCGACTTTGATCCTGCCTGGCGCATATGCCCGCACGAGGTTGACGGATCGATCGCTTTCCAGCGTGAATTTCATGCCGAACACCATAGATCATCCGCCGTCGCGGCGCACGGCAGCGCGGTGAAGCGGCGCATGGTCCTGGTGGTGCCCGGGTTTCCGGTGCAGGCCGCGCGCGGCACGGCCGGGAGCGGACGGTACCGGGCGCTGGAAACCCTGCTGGCCCGCGCGCGGGTGCGCACGCTGCCCGCCGGCGGCGTCGCCGGAGTCGCCGACTGGCTTGCCGGCGTGCGGATCGACGCCGGGACGAGCGTCGCAGGGATTTGCCGGCTCGGCGAGCCAGGCGGCGAGACGGCCGGTCCCGGCTGGCTGCGCGCGGACCCGGTCTGCCTGCTGCCTTCGGGCGACCGCCTTCGCCTGCTGCCGCCGGCGGCCCTGCGCATCGACGCCCGGAGCGCCGCCACGCTGGTGCGCGCCTGTAACGGGCATTTCGCGCCGGAGGGCCACCGGCTCGAGGCGCCGCACCCGCGTCGCTGGTATCTGCGCCCTGCGCGGCCGTTGCGCGTCGCGACCTGGGCGCCGGAACAGGTGGCGGGAGGGGATATCCTCGCCTTCCTGCCGGCCGGGCCGGATGCCGTGCTGGCGAGGCGGCTGATGACCGAAGCGCAGATGATCCTTCACGATGCGGCGGGCACCGCCGGGGAGGCGGAGGTCAACAGCGTGTGGATCTGGGGCGAAGGGTGCCCGCCGCGGCCGCAGCCCGCGGCGCTGCCGGCGTTGTGGAGCGACGAGCCCTATGCCCGCGGCATCTGGCTGCTGACCGGCAACCGCGTGCAGCCGCTGCCCGCGGATGCCTCGCAATGGCTGGCGCTATCCGGGTCGGACGGCGCCGCCGTTCTGGATGCGCCGCCGGACGCCGGGCGCCCCTGGCACCAGGCGCTGGAGCGCGACTGGTGCGCACCGCTGCTCGCGGCGCTGGCGCGAGGCGAGCTCGCATCGCTCGACGTCGTCGGCGGCAGACACCGTTACACGCTCACTCGCGTCGGCCTGCGCCGGTTCTGGCGCCGCCGCCGGCCGCTCGCCGGGCGGATGCCGCATGCGCATTGAACGGCGCGCCGTGCCGGGCGCGCACGCGCTGCCGGGCGACCTGCACCCGGTGCTCGCGCGCGTGCTCGCCGCCCGCGGCGTGCTCTGCGCGGACGATTTGAGCCTGCGCCTCGACCGGCTGCTGCCGGTCGGCAGCCTGTCGGGCATCGAGGCCGCCGTCAGGCTGCTCCTGAGGCACCTGCGCGCGGGCAGCCGCATCCTCGTGGTCGGCGACTTCGATGCCGACGGCGCCACCAGCACGGTCATTGCCGTGCGCGCGCTGCGCGCGGCCGGTGCAGCCCACGTCGACTATCTGGTGCCGAACCGTTTCGAATACGGCTACGGGCTCACCCCGGAGATCGTCGCGCTGGCGGCGCCGCGCAAGCCCGCGCTGATCGTCACCGTCGATAACGGCATATCCAGCCACGCAGGCATCGAGGCCGCGCATGCGCAGGGCGCCCAGGTGCTGGTCACCGACCACCATCTGCCGGGCATGCTGCTGCCGCCCGCCGATGCGATCGTCAACCCGAATCTGCCCGGCGAGCCCTTCGCGAGCAAGCATCTGTGCGGCGCGGGAGTCGCGTTCTATCTGATGGCCGCGTTGCACCGCGCCGCGGGCACCGGACGCGGCCCGGGCTTCCGCGTCGCCGACCTGCTCGATCTCGTCGCGCTCGGCACGGTGGCCGACGTGGTGACCCTGGATCGCAATAATCGCGTGCTCGTCGAGGAAGGGCTGCGCCGCATCCGCGCCGGCCGCTGCGTGCCCGGCATGAGCGCGCTGCTCGAGGTGTCCGGACGGTGCCGCGCTGACGCCGTCGCTGCGGATCTCGCCTTCGGGGTCGCGCCGCGCCTGAACGCGGCCGGCCGGCTCGCCGACATGTCGCTCGGCATCGAGTGCCTGCTGACCGACGATCAGGTTCGCGCCCGCGAGCTCGCCGCCCGCCTGCACGCGTTGAACGCGGAGCGCCGCGAGATCGAAGCGCGCATGCAGACCGAAGCGATCGCGGCGGTCGAGGCGCTCCGCCCCGATCGGACGGCCGGCGAGCTGCCGTCGGCGCTGTGCCTGTTCGACGAGCGCTGGCACCAGGGCATCGTCGGACTGGTGGCGGCGCGCATCAGGGAGCGTGTGCACCGGCCCGTGGCGGCGTTCGCCCCCGTCGAGGGCGGCTGGCTCAAAGGCTCGGCGCGCTCCGTGCCGGGCCTGCATATCCGCGATGTGCTGGATGCGGTGGCCGCACGCGAGCCGGGGCTGCTCGACAGGTTCGGCGGGCACGCCATGGCCGCCGGCCTGAGCCTGCCGCGCGCGTCGCTCGAGCGCTTTCAGACGGCACTCAGCCGCGAGGTCACGCGCCGGCTGACCGACGAGTCGCGGCAGAACGTGCTGCTGACCGACGGTGAGCTCGACGGCGCGGAGTTGACGCTCGAGCTCGCGGAATGTCTGCGCCATTGCGGACCCTGGGGTCAGGGATTCCCGGAACCTGTGTTCGAGGGCCTGTTCGACGTCGTCGGCAGGCGCACGGTGGGCGCGTCGCATCTCAAGCTCTCCGTGCGCGCGAGCCGCGGCGGCGCCGTCTGCGATGCCATCGCGTTCAACCAGGCGGGCCAGTTGCCGCCGTCGCGGGCGCGGCTCGTCTATCGCCTCGACGTGAATGCCTGGCGAGGCGCGCGGCGCCTGCAGCTCGTCGTCGAATCACTCTCGGCGGAGGGATGAGGTTTCGCTCCGCACGGACGATTGCACGGACGCTCGCGATGCCGTCCGAAAGCGAGACCTGGCCCCGGCCGGGCTGCTAACATCCGGCGATGGAAATCAACGCCCTTCGCGAATCGATCGAGGATCTCGCCGCGCGCGGCGTTGCGCTCAGGGGGTACCTTTGACTACGAGAGCAAGAAGGACCGCCTGATCGAAGTCGGCCGCGAGCTCGAGAACCCGGATGTCTGGCGAGATCCCGAGCGCGCGCAGGCGCTCGGCCGCGAACGCTCGCAGCTCGAGGATACCGTCGGCACGCTCGAGCGCATCGGGCGCACGCTCGCCGAGAGCGGCGAGCTGCTCGAGCTGGCCGCGGACGAGGGCGACCCGGCCGCGGTGGCGGGCATCGACAGGGATGTGGCTGCCGTGCTCGCCGAGATCGAGCGGCTCGAGTTTCGCCGCATGTTTTCCGGCGACATGGACCCCAGTAACGCCTTTCTCGACATCCAGGCCGGCTCGGGCGGCACCGAGGCGCAGGACTGGGCCGAGATGCTGCTGCGCATGTATCTGCGCTGGGCGGAGGCGCAGGGGTTCGAAACCGAGATCATCGAAGCCTCGGCGGGCGAGGTTGCCGGCATCAAGAGCGCGACGGTGAGCGTGGTCGGCGAGTATGCCTACGGCTGGCTGCGCACCGAGACCGGCGTGCACCGGCTGGTGCGCAAGTCGCCGTTCGATGCCGGCAACCGGCGCCACACCTCGTTTGCCGCCGTGTGGGTGTCGCCGGAGGTCGAGGACGACATCGACATCGACATCGATCCGTCGGACCTGCGCGTCGACGTATACCGGGCGAGCGGCGCCGGCGGCCAGCATGTGAACCGTACCGAGTCCGCGGTGCGCATCACCCACAACCCGACAGGCATCGTCGTGCAATGCCAGAACGACCGCTCGCAGCACAAGAACCGCGCCACCGCGATGAAGCAGCTCAAGGCCAAGCTCTACGAATTCGAGATGCAGAAGCGCCGCGCCGCGGCGCAGGCCGTCGAGGACTCCAAGGCCGACATCGGCTGGGGCAGCCAGATTCGCTCCTACGTGCTCGACCAGTCGCGCATCAAGGACCTGCGCACCGGTTACGAGGTCGGCAACACGCAGGCGGTGCTGGACGGAAACCTGACGCCTTTCATGTCGGCGAGCCTGAAGCAGGGACTGTGAGCGCCGTGCCCGACCGGGAGCCCGACGAAGACGCGCTCGTCGCCGACCGGCGCAGGAAGCTCGCCGAGCTGCGCGGGCAGGGCAATCCGTTTCCGAACGATTTCCGCCGCGACACGCTCGCGGCTTCGCTGCATCGCACCTATGGCGACTGGAGCGACGGGCATCTCGCCCGGGAACCCGTGCAGGTGCGCGTCGCCGGCCGCATGATGGGCCGCCGCGTGATGGGCAAGGCGAGTTTTGCGCACCTGCAGGATCGCAGCGGGCGCATCCAGCTTTTCGCGCAGCGCGACGTGCTCGGCGACGAGGACTACCGCCGGTTCAAGTCATGGGATGTCGGCGACATCGTCGCGGCGGAGGGCGTGCTGTTCCGCACCCGCACCGGCGAGCTCAGCGTGCGCGCGCTGAAATTGCGCCTGCTCGCCAAGTGCCTGCGGCCGCTGCCGGAGAAATACCACGGGCTCGCGGATCAGGAGATCCGCTACCGGCAGCGCTATCTCGACCTCATCATGAACGAGGATGCGCGCAGCGTATTCCGGCTGCGCAGCCGCATGATCCGTTACCTGCGCAATTTTCTCGACGCCCTGGACTTCCTCGAGGTCGAGACGCCCATGATGCAGGCCGTGCCTGGCGGCGCGCTCGCGCGGCCTTTCGTCACCCACCACAACGCCCTGGGTATGGACCTGTATCTGCGCGTGGCGCCCGAGCTTTATCTCAAACGCCTCGTGGTCGGCGGCTTCGAGCGCGTCTACGAGATCAATCGCAGCTTCCGCAACGAGGGCATCTCGACGCGCCACAATCCCGAGTTCACGATGCTCGAGCTGTACCGCGCCTATGCCGACTGCGAAGACATGATGCAGCTGACCGAGATCCTCGTTCGCGGCATGGCCGAGGCGCTGCTCGGCTCCCCGGCACTCAGCTGGCAGGGGTCGCGCGTCGATCTCGCCCCTGCCTTCGGCCGCACGACGCTGGAGGACGCGGTGCGGGCGCACAATCCCGAGCTCGACCCGGCGCGTTTGCGAGATCCCGATTATCTTCGGGCGGCATGCAAGCGCTCAGGGATTGCCTGCGACGCGCGCCACGGTCCCGGCAAGCTGCTGACCGAGCTGTTCGAGAAGACCGTCGAGGCGAAGCTCGAGCAGCCGACTTTCGTCACCGCTTACCCCGCGGAAGTGTCGCCGCTTTCGCGGCGCAACGACGCCGACGGCTTTCTCGCGGATCGTTTCGAGCTGTTCGTCGCCGGCCGCGAGATCGCAAACGGCTTTTCCGAGCTCAACGATCCGGAGGAGCAGGCCGAGCGCTTCGTCGAACAGGCAGAACGCAAAGCGGCCGGGGATGACGAGGCGATGGTCTTCGACGCCGACTACATCCGCGCGCTGGAGCACGGCATGCCGCCGACCGGCGGCCTCGGCATCGGGGTCGACCGCCTGGTGATGCTGTTCGCCGACGTGCCGTCGATCCGCGACGTGCTGCTGTTTCCGCACATGCGTCCGGAACCGCCGCTGCCGCGCTGACGGCCGGGGCGGTCGCTAGTGTCCTGTCCCGCAAATACCTCACATATTTCGCGGCGTCTTTTCGCGCCTGGCTTCGTTGCGGCTCCTCGCAATAGTCCCGCTATTCCTCGTCGCCGCGCCTAGCCAGTCGCGAAAATCCGCTCGCGAAATATGCAACCTATTTGCGGGACAGGACACTAGCCGACGACGCCGCCATCGGGCAGCGGATAAGGCAACGCCAGGCGCTCGAGGGTATCGCTGCCGCCCGCCGCCGTAAGCGGGCTGCCCGCGCAATCCAGCCGGATCACGGCCAGCAGCTCGGCGCCATCGGGGGTCGGAGCGCTGTCGATCACCGACCCCGCCACTTCGCGCCCGGCATGCACCGGGCTGCCCGGTGCCGGCGCAGCGCCTGCCGCGAAACGCAGCATTCGCCGTTTGACCCGGCCCAGGTTCTGCGTCCGGGCAACGATCTCCTGCCCCGGATAACAGCCCTTGGCGAAGCTGACCGCGGCCAGCGCGTCGAGATTGAGCATCTGCGGCAGGAACCATTCGCGATGCACTGCGCCGACGACCGGCAGGCCGGCGCGGATATTGCCCAGGCGCCAGTCGCCGCCCAAGCGCGGCAGGGGGTCGGGATTTCCGGCCGGCTCCGCGCCCGGGCGCGCATAGATTTCGTAACGTTCGCCTTCGCCTGCGACGCGAACCACCCACGCGGCGTCATCCCCGGCGACGCGGTCGATTCCATCCGGCACGGGCAGCCCGGCGTCCTCGAGCCGGGTGCGTCCGGCCGCACCGCGCAGACCCGCGCCGGGAAGCGGGCCGCCGTGAAGCGTGACGGCGACATCGGCACGCAGCACGAACCGGCGCAATCGATCCGCCACGTGCTGCGCCTGATCGGCCGGCAGCAGCAGCCACAGGGCCTCGCCGCTGGCGACGATGCGCAGGGTGGTGATGACACGGCCCTGCGGATTGCACCAGGCGCTCAACTGGCTGGTATGCCGCTGGAGGTTGCGAACGTCGCTCGTCAGCTGGCTCTGCAGGAAGCCGCGCACGTCGGCGCCCGCGAGCTCGATCGCAGCGGTCGGCGGCAACAGGCAGGCACCGTGCACCGCGGCCGTGCCGGCATTCACGCTCATGCCGGGATGATATCAAGGCGAGGCTTGCGCCCGCGTGAAACCGCGGGTCGAATCTGGCAGACTAAGCCGGTGTCGGGGACCCGCAAAACTGACGATCCGCAGACCGGCCCCCGGCCTGCGGGCGAGAACAACGGCGATCCCGGCGCCGGCGAACGGGAAATCGGCGGCCGCGAGGGCCCCGACCCGACCCGCTACGGCGACTGGGAAAAGGCCGGCCGCTGCATCGATTTCTGAGCGCCATGCTCCGGCCGCGGCTGGCTCGCAGCCGCGCGGGGCGCAGGCCGTGCGGAGAGGGGAATGCATTCTGACGACCGGCGCCCGCTGTCACCGCATCTGCAGATCTACAAGCCGCAGCTCACCTCGGTGCTGTCCATCCTGCATCGCTTCACGGGCGTGGGCCTGTCGTTCGCGGCCCTGCTGCTCGTGTACTGGCTGATCGCGCTCGCGCGGGGGCCGGCAGCCTACGCGGACGCGATCGGGCTCTTCGGCTCCGGCTTCGTACGGCTGTTGCTGGTCGCGGTGAGCTTCTGCTTCTTCTATCACCTGTGCAACGGCGTGCGTCATCTGTTCTGGGATGCGGGCTACGGCTTCGAGATCCGGCAG
>DATLFD010000039.1:0-30665 GCA_035524935.1 Gammaproteobacteria bacterium
GGCGGCGACCACGAGATCGTCGTGCTGGAAGGCGCGCTTCACTCCTTCCTGATACCGGCGCCCGACGGTCCGCCGCGCTTTTCCGGCGGGTTCTTCAGCCGCATGGCTGCCTGGATGGCGGAGCGGGGTATTTCGGACGTAAACTGCTGGGACAGCGGCCTGTCCGCGCGCCTCGATACGGCGCAGATCATCGAGGACTGACCGGGCACGCCGGGCTTGGCCCTGGGGCCAACTGCCTGATAAAATTGGCCGCAGTCCTGGTACTCGCGGCTCGTGCCGCGCCGGGCAGAGGAGAACCCAGATGCTCCACGAATTCCTGACGGTGAACCACGACCAGCTGGTTGCGCGCTGCCGCGCCAAGGTTGCGATGCGACGGTCTCCGCGCCCCTCCGAGTCGGAGCTCGAGCATGGCATTCCTCTCTTCCTCGGGCAGTTGATCGCCACATTGCAAGCTCGTGAGACCAAATCTCCGCCGGGCATGTTATCGACCGCGACGCAGCACGGCGATGAGCTGCTGAAGCAGGGGTTCACCGTCGCCCAGGTCATCCATGACTATGGAGACCTCTGTCAGGCAATCACCGAGTTGGCCATCGAGGTGGAGGCTCCCATTTCGACGACAGAGTTTCACACGCTCAATCGCTGTCTTGACGATGCCATCGCGAGCGCCATGACCGAATACTCGCGCCAGCAGGAACGCAGGCTTGACGGCGAGGGCATCCAGACCGCCAATCTGCGCCTCGGCGTGCTGGCGCACGAGCTGCGTAATCTGCTCAACACGGCGACGCTCTCGTTCGAGGCGATCAAGCGTGGCAGCGTTGCGATCAATGGCAGCACCAGCGCAGTTCATGACCGCGCCCTGTCGAGGCTGCGCCATCTTGTCGATCGATCGCTGACGGAAGTCCGTCTGAGCGTTGACACCAATAGAGAGCGAATCGATCTGGTCAAATTCATCGAGGAAGTCGAGGCAGCGGCTACGTTCGAAGCGGACTCGCTGGAGATTCACCTCGCCATCGGGCCCGTCGAGGGAAGTCTCGCCGTCGATGCCGACCGCCAGATACTGGCGGCGGTCCTGGCCAACCTGCTGCAGAACGCATTCAAGTTCACGCGCGACAATGGCCACGTCGATGTCTCCCTTCGGGTACGCCAGACCAATGACCGCATTCTCATCGATATCGAGGATCGATGCGGCGGTCTCCCCGCGGGAGCAGCCGAGGATCTGTTTCGTCCGTTCAATCAGCAAGGCAAGAATCGAAGCGGCGCCGGCCTCGGCCTCACGATCTGCCGGCGCGGTGTCGAAGCGAACGACGGCGTGCTGCACGTGCGCGACCTTCCTGGCCAGGGATGTGTCTTCACCGTCGAGCTTCCGCGGATGTCGTTACTGACGAACTGACGAGTCGCCTCGTTTTTGCGGGACATTTCCGGCTGTCCGTCACCCGGGTTCGGGCGCATTTGCCGGCGGGTCGACACGCCCATCTCCTGATCGCACTGTCATCCGCACGATCGGGCTGGCGCAGCAGGATCCTGGAAGCGCTTGCAGGTTATCTGGTCTGCGCCTAACATACCGTTCGAGGTTCAGGCGGGTCGGCCGAGGAGGAATCACGCCGCCGCTCAACTCCAGCGTCGGGCAGACTGCCAGGATGGGATCGGCCCACCCGCGGGTAGCGCCGCCGTGCCCCGGCGGCGGCAAGGAGTATTTCAATGCTCCACGATTTCCTGATGGTGAACAAAGTCGAGCTGGTTGCGCGCTGCCGCACCAAGGTCGCGACCCGCCGGGCGCCCCGCCCTTCCGAGGCGGAGTTCGAACACGGCATCCCTCTCTTCCTGGCGCAATTGATCGACACCCTGCGAGCTCATCGGCCAGTGGCCCCCCCAGGCATGTTGACGACCGCGACACGACACGGCGATGAACTGCTGCGAAAGGGATTCACCGTCGCCCAGGTCATCCACGACTACGGGGACATTCGTCTGGCCATCACCGAACTGGCCGCCGAGAAGGAGGCACCGATTACAGCGAGCGAGTTCGGCACGCTCAACCGTTGCTTCGACGATGCGATCGCCAGCGCTGTGACCGAATACTCGCGCCGGCACGAACAAATACTCGATGACGTTGGCGCCGAGAACGCAAATCTGCGACTCGGTATCCTTGCGCACGAACTGCGTAACCTGCTGAATACGGCGACGCTGTCATTCGAGGCGATCAAGCGCGGGAGCGTGGCGCTCAATGGCAGCACAAGCGCGATTCATGACAGCGCCCTGACGAGGCTGCGCGGTCTTGTTGACCGCTCGCTGGCGGAGGTCCGCCTTTCCGTGGACACGCACCGAGAACGCATCCACCTTGCCAAATTCATCGAGGAAGTCGAAGCCGCGGCGGCGCTGGAAGCGGACTCACTGGAGATCAGGCTCACCATCCCTCCCGTGAATAGAAATCTCGCTGTCGATGCCGACCCGCAGATACTGGCTGCAGTGCTGGCGAACCTGCTGCAAAACGCCTTCAAGTTCACCCGCGAGAACGGCCGCGCAGACGTCTCTTTGCGGGTACACCAGAGCGGTGACCGCATTCTCATCGATATCGAGGACCGATGCGGCGGTCTCCCCGCGGGAACAGCCGAGGAACTGTTTTGTCCGTTCAAGCAGGAAGGCAAGGATCGAAGCGGCGCGGGTCTCGGCCTGACGATCTGCCGGCGCGGTGTCGAGGCCAATGACGGCGTGCTGCACGTGCGCGACCTTCCTGGCCAGGGATGCGTTTTCACCGTCGAGCTACCGCGGCATTCATTGCTGCCGAACTGACACCGCCAACCTGCTCTGCCCAGGCATTCCGGCTCGCCGCTGCGGGCGCAAAGCCCGAGGCGGCTATTGCCAGGCGATTGACAAAGGAATGGCGCGATAGAATCGCGTGCATGCAGGCTGCCGAACGCCGGCGGTCGATCGCAATGCGGATACGAGCTGAACAGGACGAGGATAGCGACGCCGTGCGAGCGGTCAATACGTCGGCGTTCGACACCCCTGTCGAGGCCGGCCTGGTCGATACGCTCCGCAAGCAGGCGCATCCGGTCGTGTCGCTGGTCGCCGAGGAAGGCGGGACCATTGTGGGCCACGCCGTGTTTTCGCCTGTCATCCTGCATGGCCGTGCCGATCTCCTGCTCATGGGGCTTGCCCCCATGGCGGTCGTGCCGCATAACCAGCGCCGGGGCGTGGGCTCGGCGCTGGTGCGGGCCGGACTGGAACAGTGTCGACGGCTCGGTTGCGGAGCGGTCGTCGTGCTCGGGCATCCCGAATATTACCCGCGCTTCGGCTTCGTGCCTGCCGCCAGCTTCGGCCTGGAGTGCGAATACGATGCGCCGCAGGAGGCATTCATGGCGCTGGAGCTCTGCCCCTGCTACCTTCGCGCCGCGCGCGGCCGGATCAGCTACCATGCGGCGTTCGCCGCGCTGTGAGCCTTCGATATCCATTGCACGCCGCCAGCACCTGACACATGGCACGCCCCCTGGTCCTGACTCTGCTGCTGCTCACCCAGGCCAGCTCAAGATCCTGCAGGAGGTGATCACGCTCTCGGTGTTCGTGCCGTTCGCGCTGCTTTACCTGCGCGAGCCTCTCAAGCTCGATTACCTGTGGGCTGCGCTGTGTATCCTCGGCGCGGTGTTCTTCGTTTTTCGCGGCAAGTGGGCCGGCGTGTAAGGCGCAAGAACGTGCGTGTCATCGGACAGAATCGGGTACGTGATCCGCCCCCGGGCGGGGGGTTGCAGGACGGGCGGGCGGCGGTTAGTGTCCGGTTGCATATTCGCGAGCGGATCCTCGTGACAGGCACCCCTCGCGCGGGCGCGGCTGGCGTACGGCCTTCGCGCACGCCCTTCCTCGAAGCGGACAAGATTTCGAGCAGGAGCGCACCATGGCCCGATATAGACACGCCCTGCCGCAGCTCGGCGACAATCTGTTCCTGACCGACGGCGGCATCGAGACCACGCTGATCTTTCATGAGGGGCTGGATCTTCCGGACTTCGCGGCATTCCACGTGCTCGGCAACCCGGAGGGCGAGGCCGGGCTGCGCCGTTACTTCCGGGGATACGCCGACATCGCCCGCCGCTACGGCACCGGCCTGATCCTGGAAAGCGCCACCTGGCGGGCGAGTGCCGACTGGGGCACGCGCCTGGGTTACAGCAGGGAGGAGCTCGCCGAGGCCAACCGCCGGGCCGTGCGGATGCTCGAGGAAATCGGCGACGAATATCCGAACCTCGACATCGTCGTGAGCGGCGCCATCGGCCCGCGCGGCGACGGCTACGTGCCCGAACGAGTCATGACCGAGGAGCAGGCCGAGGCCTATCACGGGGAGCAGATCCGCACGTTCGCGGACACTGCCGCCGACATGGTCTGCGCCATCACCATGAACTACACGGAGGAAGCGACCGGCATCGCGCGGGCAGCCAAACAGGCCGGCATGCCGGTCGCGCTGTCCTTCACCGTCGAGACCGACGGGCGGCTTCCGACCGGCCAGGCGCTGACCGAGGCGATCGAGCAGGTGGACGAGTCGACCGCGCGCTATCCCGCCTATTACATGATCAACTGCGCGCATCCGACCCATTTCGAGCACGTGCTGGCGGACGCCGGCCCGACGTTGCAGCGCATCCGCGGCCTGCGCGCAAATGCCTCGCGCATGAGCCACGCCGAGCTCAACGAGGCGGCCGAGCTCGACATCGGCGATCCCGCCGAGCTCGGCCTGCAGTACGCGGACCTGCGCGCGCTGCTCACGCGGCTCAACGTCGTCGGCGGTTGCTGCGGTACGGATCACCGGCACGTCGAGCGAATCGCCGCGGCCTGCGTGCCGCAAGTGCGCGCGGCAAGCTGAGCAACCGGGCCCGTGCGTGCATTCCGTGCGCGGCGCCTGTGACCATCGGGGAGGGCGCGTGACCGACAAGCCTTCGTCCGCCAAAGGCGGCATATTCGAGCCGTTCGCCGTCGACGACGTGCCGTGGGAGAATTATGAGCGGGGGGATCGCTTCGGCGTGCGCTTCCGCCAGCTCGGGGAATACGGCGGCGCCGCCCATGTCGGCGTGTGCATGGAGGTGCTGGAGCCCGGCAGGCAGGCCTATCCGACCCACTATCACATGCTCGAGGAGGAACACGTGCTGATCCTCGAGGGCCGCGTCACTTTGCGCCTCGGCGAGCGATCCTACGAGCTCCGCGAGGGTCAGTACGTCTGTTTCCCGGCTGCGCAGAAGGCCGGGCACGCCCTGATCAACGAATACGACCAGCCGTGCCGATACCTCATCATCGGCGAGCGCAACCCGAACGACGTGATTGTCTACACGGATTCGGGCCGGGTCGGCGTGCGCCTTACCGGTGAGGGCTATCGCAAGTCCGCGACCCTGGGCTACTGGGAAGGCGAGGATGGTTGAGTTCGAGACCGCCCGTCTCGTGCTGCGCCGGCTGTCGGGCGGTGACGCGGCATTCATGCTCGAGCTGCTGAACGATCCCGCGTTCGTCGAAAACGTCGGCGACAAGGGCGTGCGCACAGAGGCCGATGCGGCGCGCTATATCGCCGAGGGCGTGGTAGCAAGCTACGAGCGTTTCGGTTTCGGCATGTGGCTCGTGGCCCTCAAAGATGGCTTGCGTCCGATCGGCATCTGCGGGTTGCTCAAGCGCGACGAGCTGCCCGATTCCGACATCGGCTTCGCATTCCTGCCGGGACACCGCTCGCTGGGCTACGCGCACGAATCGGCCGCGGCGGTCATGCGCCACGCACGCGATGCACTGGGGCTCCGGCGATTGCTGGCGGTCGTCGTGCCCGGAAATGCCCCCTCGTGCCGGCTGCTCGGCAAGCTCGGATTCCACTATCTCGAGACCCGGCGCGCAATGGACAGCGGGACCGAGCTCATGTTGTTCGAATCTCGGGGCGAATCGGATGCTGATCGAGATCTCATCGCCGTCGACGCGGGACAGATCGTCGGCTTTGTCCAGCAAGAACAAAAGGAGAACTAGACATGGCCAGCGACAAGCTCGACGCATCGAAGAAGCCCGGCGGCGCGCATCACCGGCTCGCAGCGCTCGCCGGAAATTGGGAGGGCACCGCCCGCACGTGGTTCGAGCCGGGGAAGCTCGCCGACGAGTCGCCGGTTCGCGGAACCATCCGGGCGCTTCTCGACGGCCGCTTCGCCGTGCACGAGTACGAAGGCAGTATCGACGGCAAGCCCCGGCAG
Source organism: Gammaproteobacteria bacterium (assembly GCA_035524935.1). Lineage (GTDB taxonomy): Bacteria > Pseudomonadota > Gammaproteobacteria > Steroidobacterales > JACDCP01 > JACDCP01. Next base: position 6,192 of record DATLFD010000039.1, read on the forward strand.
GGTCTCGAGATCATCGGCTGTCATCTCGACGAGCAACGCTTCGAGAGCGCATGGATCGATAGCTTCCACACGGGCACGGCGATCCTTTTTTCAGCCGGGCCCGCTGCCGGCGGACGAATCGCGGTCCTCGGCAGCTATTTTGCCGGTGAGGGCGAGCCGCGCTGGGGCTGGCGCACAGAGATCGAAGTTCTGGACGATGACCACATCGTCATCACGGCCTGGAACGTGACTCCGCAGGGGGAGGAGGCGAAAGCCGTCGAGACGCGCTATGCGCGCAGGCGCTGACCATGACGTCGTTACGCGTCTGCCTGGACGTGAGCGATCTGGATGCGGGAATTCAATTCTATGAGCGCGCCCTGGGACTCAAGCTGGCGCGCAGGCTCGGCAGTGCGTGGGCCGAGCTGAGCGGCACCGCGACGCCGATCGACCTGCTGGCGAAACCCGCGGGCAGCCGCGCGAGCCCGGGCGCTCCGGCCACGCGTGACTATGCGCGTCACTGGACCCCTGTGCACCTGGATTTCGCCGTAGCGGATATCGCGCAGGCCGTGAAGCGTGCGACAAACGCCGGGGCCACTCTGGAAGCGGGCATCTCGCGGCATGCCTGGGGTGCGATCGCAGGCCTGGCCGACCCGTTCGGACACGGCTTCTGCCTGATCGAGTTCACAAGAGGCGGGTACGATGAAATGCCGGGGGTCGAGCGCAGCCCATGAGTGACTCGGAAGAAATCGACATTCGTCCGGCCGTCGTGGCGGATGTGCCGCTGATCCACGCCTTCATCTGCGAGCTCGCTGACTTTGAGCGGCTGCGCCACGAGGTCGTAGCGACCGAGACGCAGCTCAGGGAGACCCTGTTCGGCGATACGCCCCGCGCGGAGGTGCTGATCGCCACGCTGGCCGGCGAGCCTGCCGGCTTCGCGCTCTATTTTCACAACTACTCGACCTTTCTGGGCCGGCCGGGCCTGTACCTGGAGGATTTGTACGTGCGCGAGCAGGCGCGCGACCGCGGCATAGGGCGCAGGCTGCTCGCGCGCCTCGCGCTGATCGCCCGGCAACGCGGTTGCAGACGTCTCGAATGGTGGGTGCTGGACTGGAACGAGCCGGCCATCCGCTTTTACAAGCGGCTCGGCGCTGAGCCGATGCAGGACTTCACTGTCTATCGTGCCACCGGCGATGCGCTCGAGCGGCTGGCGCGCGAAGCGGATCGTGGCTGAGACGGCACGCCGCCCGGGTGCGTGATGCGGTCAGTTTACGCGTTGCTGGCCGACGCCGTGGTGGTCGTGCATCTCGGCTTCGTGCTGTTCGTGGTGACCGGCGGGTTTCTGGTGCTGCGCTGGCCGTGGCTCGCGTGGGTGCACGTGCCGGCCGCCGCATGGGGCGCGCTCATCGAATTTGTCGGCTGGTTCTGTCCGCTCACCCCGCTCGAGCACTGGCTGCGCCGTGCCGCCGGCCGCGAGGCGTACGACGCCGGCTTCATCGAGCACTATCTGCTGCCGGTGCTCTATCCGGGCGCGCTGACGCGCGAGATCCAGATCGCGCTCGGCATCGGCGTGCTGTTGGTGAATGCGTTGGCGTACGCGCTGGTCTTGCGCAAGCGCCGGCGCAGGAAATGGGGACATTCCTGATTTTCGTTTCGAAAATCAGGAATGTCCCCATTTCCTCGCTACAGCCAATACACGAAAATGAACAGGCCGAGCCAGACCACGTCGACGAAATGCCAGTACCACGCCACCGCCTCGAATGCGAAGTGGTGGTTCGGCGTGAAGTGGCCCTTGAGGCAGCGCGCCCAGATGACGACCAGCATGATCGCGCCCAGGGTCACGTGCATGCCGTGGAAGCCGGTCAGCATGAAGAACGTGGAGCCGTAGATGCCAGTGCCCAGGTTGAGATTGAGCTCGCGGAAGGCGTGCAGGTACTCGTAGGCCTGCAGGCCCACGAACAGGAACCCGAGCACGAAGGTCGCGGCGAGAAACACGGTGAGCACGGCGCGCTTGTCGGTCTGCAGCGCGTGATGGGCAATGGTGACGGTGACGCCGCTGGAGAGCAGGATGGCGGTGTTCAGCGCCGGCAGCCCCCACGCGCTCATGATGCCGTATTCGCCGCCGAGCGCTCCCGGGCCGTCGCTCGGCCAGGCCGGCTCGAACCCTTCCCAGAGCATGAGGCCCGTGAAGAACTCCGTGCCCTGCCCGCCGAGCCACGGCAGCGCGAGTTGCCGCGCGTAGAACAACGCGCCGAAGAACGCCGCGAAGAACATGACCTCCGAGAAGATGAACCACATCATCGCCAAGCGGAACGAGCGATCGACCTGCTGGTTGTAGATGCCGCGTTCGCTCTCGCCTATGACGGTGCCGAACCAGCCGACCAGCATGACCAGCAGGATGACCACGCCCGCGAGCAGCAGCCACTGGCCTGGTGCGAGGTCGGCGAGCCATAGCGATGCGCCGAACATGATCGCGAACAGGCCGATCGAGCCGATGAACGGCCAGCGACTGCCGTGCGGGACGTAGTAACCGTGATGCGCGTGGGCCATGGCGTGCGGTTCCGGGTTCAATGCGGGATGCTCATTCTGAAAGGGCGGCGGCGACCTGCTCATCGGCGTACAGCGTATAGGCCAGCGTCACTGCCTCGACGTGCGCCGGCAAATCCGGATCGATGATGAAGCGCACGACCAGCTCGCGCGCCTCGCCGGCGTCGAACCATTGCGGCGTGAAACAGAAGCACTCGGTCTTCTGGAAGTATTTGACCGCCGCGATCGGCTTGACGTCGGGCGTGGCGATGCCGCGCACGGCGCGACCCGCCTTGTTGCGCGTGTGGAACGTCGCCTCGTACAGCTTTCCCGGCAGCACGGTCATTCCGGTGCGGTTCGGCCGAAACTCGAACGGTGCGGCCTGGTCGTGAGTTGCGATGAAGCGCACGGTGACCTCGCGCGCCGCATCGACCGGCACGGCCATCTCCCGGGCGGGGGTCGCCTGCGCCGTGTAGCGCACGCCCGTGAGCTCGCAGAAGACGTCGTAGAGCGGCACGAGCAGGAAGCCGAAACCGAACATGAGCGCGACCAGCACACCGAGCTGCGCCAGCAGCCGGCGGTCGGTGCGTCCGCGTTTGATTGGCGGAGCGTTCATTCAGGCGCGAAGAACACCCATGAGGATGAATCCGAGGTAGAACGCGATCACCACGGCCGCGCAAAGGATCGCGGTGCGCCGCACCCTGGCGCGGCGTTCGCGGTCAATGGTAGGCGCCATGCGAGCCATGCGCGGTGTCCACGTAGGTGACGTCGGGCGGTGTCTCGAAGGTGTGATAGGGCGCCGGCGAGGGCACGCTCCACTCGAGCCCGGTCGGGCGGTCCCAGACCTTGGCCGTTGCCTTGCGGCCGCCGCGCACGCAATCGTAGATCAGGTAGAGGAATATGAGCTGCGAGGCGCCGAACGCGAATGCGCCGACGCTCGACACCATGTTGAAATCGGCGAACTGGGTCGCGTAGTCGGCGATGCGTCGCGGCATGCCGGCGAGGCCGAGGAAGTGCTGGGGGAAGAACAGCACGTTGACGAAGATTGCCGACAGCCAGAAGTGGAGCTTGCCGAGGGTCTCGTTGTACATGTTGCCGGTCCACTTCGGCATCCAGTAGTAGACGCCGGCCATGATGCCGAAGATCGCGCCCGGCACGAGCACGTAATGGAAGTGTGCAACCACGAAATAGGTGTCGTGATACTGGAAGTCGGCGGGCACGATTGCCAGCATGAGCCCTGAGAAGCCGCCGATAGTGAACAGGAACAAGAACGCCAGCGCGAACAGCATCGGTGTCTCGAAGGTCATGGCGCCACGCCACATTGTGGCCACCCAGTTGAACACTTTCACGCCGGTCGGCACGGCGATCAGCATGGTGGCGAACATGAAGAACAGGTTGCCCGCCAGCGGCATGCCCACGGTGAACATGTGATGCGACCAGACGATGAACGACAGGAAGGCGATGCTCGCCGTGGCGTACACCATGGCCGCGTAGCCGAACAACGGCTTGCGCGCGAACGTCGGGATGACGTGCGAGATGATGCCGAAGGCCGGCAGGATCATGATGTAGACCTCGGGATGGCCGAAGAACCAGAAGATGTGCTGGAACATCACCGGATCGCCACCGCCGGCCGCGCGGAAGAAGCTCGTATTGAAATAATGATCGGTGAGCAGCATCGTCACCGCCCCGGCCAGCACGGGCATGACGGCGATGAGCAGGTAGGCGGTGATCAGCCAGCTCCAGACGAACAACGGCATCTTGAGCAGGGTCATGCCCGGCGCGCGCAGGTTGAGGATGGTGACGATGATATTGATCGAGCCCATGATCGACGACGCGCCCATGAGGTGAATGGCGAAGATCATGAACGGGAACGCGTTGCCGGTCTGCAGCACCAGCGGCGGATACATGGTCCAGCCGGCGGCCGGCGCGCCGCCCGGCAGGAACAGGGTCGACAGCAGCAGGGTGAACGCGAACGGCAGGATCCAGAAGCTCCAGTTGTTGAGCCTCGGCAGCGCCATGTCGGGCGCGCCGATCATGAGCGGGATCATCCAGTTCGCCAGCCCGACGAATGCAGGCATGACCGCGCCGAAGATCATGACCAGCGCGTGCATGGTCGTCATCTGGTTGAAGAAATCGGGCTCGACGAGCTGCAGGCCCGGCTGGAACAGCTCGGCGCGGATGACCATGGCCATGGCGCCGCCGATGAAGAACATCAGCAGGCTGAATACCAGGTACAAGGTACCAATGTCCTTGTGATTGGTCGTGAACAGCCAGCGCTTGATGCCGGAATCCGGCCCGTGGTGCTCGCCTTCGCGAAGCTGCTCGAGACGATCGGTCGAGTCGAGATCCTTAGATGCCATGCTTATTCCCTGGTGTAGGGCCGAATTTATTCGGCCGGTGCATGGCGGGCTGAAGCCCGCCCTACGTCCGTCCGCCCGGCAACCGCCGTTTCCGCCTCACCGGCGCGCGCCGCCGCGATGTCGTCAGGCACGATCACGTCGCCGCTGTCGAGCCCCCAGGCATTGCGCACGTAAGTGACCACCGCGGCCAGCTCGGCGTCGCCGAGCTGCGGGCCGAAGGCCTGCATCGCGGTGCCCGGACGGCCGTTCAATACGACATCGATATGCTCGCCGACGCCGCCCTTGACGACGGCCGAGTCGACGAGGCTCGGGAACATGGGCGGGATGCCCTGTCCGTCGGCCTGGTGGCAGGCGACGCAGGTCGCCATGTACGTCTCCTCGCCTTTCGCCATGAGGGTTTCGAGCGTCCACTGCTGCGGCGCCGCGTCCTCCACGCCGCCGGCACGGGCGGCGGCGCGTGCCGGCGCCTCGCGGCGCTCGTCGAGCCAGCTTGCGTAGTTTTCCTCGCTGACGACCTCGACGACGATCGGCATGAACGCATGATCGCGGCCGCACAGCTCCGCGCACTGTCCGCGATAAGTGCCGATCTGGTCGGTCTGGAACCAGATCTCGTTGATGAAGCCGGGTATGGCGTCGCGCTTGCCGGACAGCTCCGGCACCCACCAGGCGTGCAGCACATCGCTCGATGTGAGATGCAGGCGGACCTTCTTGCCGGCCGGCACCACCAGGGGCTGATCGACGTCGAGCAGATAGTTATCCACGGTGAACGGATCGACCCCCGAGCGGAGCCGGCGCGCGACATTGCTCGGACGTGCGAGATTGCTGAAGAAGGCGACGCCCTCGTCCTGGTAGTCGTAATGCCACTTCCACTGGTAGCCGGTGACGAGAATATCGATGTCGGAGGCGCGCGTGTCCTCGATGCGAATCAGGGTCCCGGCAGAGGGGATGGCCATGGCGACCAGTATCGCGAACGGGATCGTGGTCCAGATCACCTCGACTTTCGTGCTGTGGGTGAACTGCGACGCATCGCGGCCGCGGGATTTGCGGTGCGCGAAGATCGAATAGATCATAGCGCCGAACACGATGATGCCGATGACCACGCAGACGCCGAGGATCAGCATGTGGAGCTGGTAGGTCTCGCGCGTGATTTCGGTCACGCCGACCGGCATGTTGAGCTCCCAGGCCGCCGAGGCGGCGGAAGCGAAGCCGAGCCAGAGACCTGCTGTGCTCAGCGCGCGGCCCATGAAACCCGCTGCAGACATCAACTCTCACTCCTGCGGCCGAGAGTGCCTTCGAGCCTGCGCTTGAGCGCATGCCGCGCGTTCTCGGTCAGAAACCTGCCGATCTCGCAATGCCGGCCATGCGAGCGCAGCAACAGCCGGCTCGGTCGGCCGGGGCGCGGCGCGGCGACCAATGCGAGCCGCGCCCAGTACCGCGCAAACTCGACGCGGCGCCGGCCGCGCCCGTCGCGCTTCTCGACGACGATGAGGTCGTCGAGGATGCGTATCACTTCCCGGCGCCGTCCGCGGCGCATGCTGATCTCGATCGCCGCCCAGAGCAAGGCAAGCTCGGCGCCCGCGAACGGCAGCACCGGCCAGAGTCCCTTCGCGGCGAACACGCTCGCGATGCCCAGCGAGACCGTGGCCATGGATGCGAAAAAAATGCGCGCGGCGCGCGGCGTCAGCGAGCAGTTGGGGCTCAGCTCGATCCTTTGCTCCACCGGAATCCCAGGTTGCGCGCGCCTCGGCAGGCGGAATTTTTCAGAGCTCGGACGGCGGTCGGCGAAAACCCGGCTATGCTACTTTAAGCATGCTGCACGCGCAACTCGCGCAGTCGCGGCGGCGGCAAGTTTCCATCGTAAATACAAGGCGTTAACCGCGACGACAGCTCAGCACACGGCGGCGAACGCGCCCCCCAGCACGTCCGCGACGCGCGAGCAATCCGCTTCCGCCATCCAGGGCACGCGCGCGAGAAGGGGCGCATCGAGACGCGCTCCCAGCGCCTGCAGGTTTTCCTCGACGCACGTGAACGACGGGTCGATCTGGTTGCCGATCCAGCCGGCGAGCGCAAGGCCGTCTGCGCGTATGGCGCGCGCCGTGAGCAGGGCGTGATTGAGGCAGCCTAACTTGAGGCCGACGACGAGGATGACCGGCAGGCCGAGCCTGCCGGCGAGGTCGGCCATGCTGGATCGCTCGTCGAGCGGCACGAGCCAGCCGCCTGCGCCTTCGACGATGACGAGGTCGGCGCGCGCGGCGAGGCTGCGGAAGCAGGCGTCGATCCGCTCGAGGTCGATGCGCAGGCCGGCCTGCTGCGCGGCAATGTGCGGCGCGATCGGCGGTGCGAACACGCAGGGGTTGACGGTATTGTAGGCGGCGCGCACCTGCGCTGCCCGGCGCAGGATTTCCGCATCGGCGTTGCGCAGCGCGCCCCGGCGCCGCTTCGCGCCCGCCGCGACCGGCTTCATGGCCGCGCAGCGCAGGCCGCGGCGGCCGAGCGCCTCGAGCAGCGCGACCGCGACCACGGTCTTGCCGACGCCGGTGTCGGTGCCGGTCACGAACCAGCCTCGCACGCTCATCGTCTGCGGCGGCCGATCATGCCCGGCGGGATGCGCGCCTCGCCGGCGTCCGCGCGCACCCCGGCCGGCGCCTCGGGCGTCCAGGCGCTGCCGTAGACGATCTCGTAGGTGGCCGGCAGACGGCCGCTGTCCCGCCGGCGCTCGTACGCCGCGGCGAAAGCCGCGAGCTTGCGCTTGCCGGTGAGCCCCCGCGCGCGGCCCTGAGCCGCATTGTGCGCGCCGATGGCCTTGAGATCGCGCATCAGCGCGAACACGTCGCCGTAGGTCAAGGTCGCGTAATCGACGTCGAGAACGGGATCGGCGAAGCCGGCCTGCACCAGCGAGTCGCCGAGGTCGTGCATGTCCATGAAGCGGTTGACGTGCGGAAGGTCGTCGACCTCCGCCCAGGCGGCGCGCAACTCCTTGAGCGTATCGGGCCCGAAGCTGGCGAAAGTGAGCAGGCTGCGCGGCGCCAGCACGCGGCGCAGCTCGCCGAGGGCGCGCGCCGGCGGGTCGCACCACTGCAGCGCGAGGCTGCAGAAGGCGAGGTCGATCGAGGCGCTGGCGAGCGGCAGGCGGGTCAGGTCGCCGCAGACCAGGGCGATTTTCGCGCGCCACGGGCGGTTGCGTCGTGCCTTGCGCAGCATGCCCACGGCGAGATCGAGGGCCACGATGCGGGCGCGCGGGAATCGCCGCGCGAGCGCGGCGCTGCCGCGGCCGGTGCCTGCGCCGGCGTCGAGCACGCGCTTCGGCGCTATTCGCGCGAGGTCGAGGCGCTCGAGCAATTCCTCGCGCACGGCCTTCTGCAGCACGGCTGCGCGGTCGTAATCGACGCTCGCCCGCTCGAATGCCCTGCGCACCTGTGCCGTGTCGAGCGCGGCCCGGTCGCGGTCATGCCCAGGCTCGCTCATGCCGGTGCGCACGCCGCGCCCTGTGCAAGAAAGCGTTCCACGACATCGGCCAGGTGCGCCTCGCGGCCGACGAAGGGCGCGTGGGCGGCGCCGGGCATCAGCTCGAGCTGCGCGTGCGGCAGGCCGGCGGCGAGAAACCGCCCGGCCGCTGGCGGTGCGACCCGGTCGCGGTCGCCGTTCACGACCAGCGAGCGCACGGCGATGCAGGGCAGCGTCGAGCGCAGGTCGGTGTGCTCGACGATGTCGAGGCCCGCCTCGAGCGCCTGCGGCGGGGGCGCGTGCCGGTGCCGGCGCAGCTCGCCCAGCACGGCGCGCGCGCGCACGTCGCCGCGCGCCGCGAGCACGGCGAACTGCTCGAGGCAGAGCATGGGATCGGCAGCGAGCCGTTCGCGCAGAGCCGCGAGCTCCCGGCGCGGGATCGCGCAGGGCCAGCCCTCGCCTGCCACGAAACGCGGTGTGCCGCCCACCAGGATAAGCGCCTCCATGCGGCACAGACTGCGCCGTGCGAGCTCGAGCGCCACCAGCCCGCCGAGCGACCAGCCGAGCACGGCGGCGTTGTCCGGCACGGCCTCCGCGACCGACAACGCGAGCGTGCCGAGGGCGTCTGACGCTCCCGGAGGCCTCCGCCAGGCGCTCGTCCCGTAACCGGGCAGGTCGACGAGGATTGCGCAGCGCCGTGCGGCCAGGCGTCGCGCGAGCGGCGCGAGCAGGCCGGAGTGCATGCCCCAGCCGTGCAGCAGTACGAGCGCGGGACCGGTGCCGAACACGCGGCTGTGCAGCGCGCTCACGCCGCCAAACCGGAGCCGCATGCGGCGATTGCGTCGAGCAGCCGGTCGATGTGCGCGTCGTCGTGCGCGGCCGACAGGGTCACGCGCAGGCGCGCGCCGCCCGCGGGCACGGTCGGCGGGCGGATGGCGGTGACCCACAGGCCGCGCGCAAACAGGCGTTCGCTGATTTCGACGGCGAGACGGTCGTCGCCGATCGCGAGCGGCTGGATCGGTGTCGTGGACGGGCCGGGCGCGAGACCGAGCGAGGCGGCGCCGGCGCGGAAGCGCGCGACGTTCGCACGCAGGCGGTCGCGGCGCCAGGGTTCCTCGCCGAGCAGGGCGAGCGCCGCGCGTGCGGCCGCGGCCACGGCCGGCGGCGGCGCTGTCGTGTAGACATAGGTGCGCGCGGACTGGATCAGGGTCTCGATGAGCGCCTCGCTGCCGGCCACCGCCGCACCGAACGTGCCGAGCGCCTTGCCGAGCGTCACCATGAGCACGGGCACTGCTTCCGTGTCGAGGGCGAAGTGTTCGAGCGTGCCGTAGCCGCGCGCGCCGAGCACGCCGAAGCCGTGCGCGTCGTCGACGATCAGACAGGCGCCGTGCGCCACGCACAGGCGGGCGATGTCGGGCAGCGGCGCGATATCGCCGTCCATGCTGAAGACCGCGTCGGTGGCGACAAAACGGCGGCCGGTGCCGGCGCGCTCGAGCCGCTCGCGCAAGGCCGCGGTGTCGGCATGCACGTAGCGTCCGAGCCGTGCGCCCGACAGCCGCGCCGCGTCGAGGAGCGAGGCGTGGTTGAGCCGGTCCTCGATGAACGCGTCGCCGCGTCCTGCCAGCGCGCAGGCAATGCCCAGGTTGGCCATGTAGCCGGTCGAGAACAACAGCGCGCGCGGCCGGCCGAGCGAGTCCGCCAGCGCTTCCTCGAGCGCGTGATGCTCGCGCGTGTGGCCGCTGATCAGGTGGGCTGCGCCGCTGCCGACGCCGTATCGCCCGGCCGCGTTCCTGAAAGCGCGCACCACGGCCGGGTGATTGCGCAGCCCGAGATAGTCGTTGCCGCAGAAGCTCAGGCACCGGCGCCCGTCGGCCACGACCTCGACGCCGCCGCCTTCGGCGACCACGCGCCGGGTGCGATACAGCCCGGCCGCCTTCAGCTCCGCGAGCCGGCGCTCCCATTCGACAGGGCCCGCACCGCTCGTCACGTCGTTCGCCGCCTCCGGCCCGGGCGCGTCAAACCCTTTCAGGCTCGGGACGCAGGCCGAGACGATCGAACAGGCGGCGGTCGTGCTCGAGCCCGGGGTTCGCGGTGGTCAGCAGCCTGTCGCCGAAAAAAATGGAGTTGGCACCGGCGAGGAAACACAGCGCCTGCATCTCGTCACTCATGTCCTCCCGCCCGGCCGAGAGGCGCACGTGGGCGCGCGGCATGAGGATGCGCGCGACGCCGACGGTGCGCACGAACTCGATCGGATCGAGCGGCGCGGTGCCGTCGAGCGGCGTGCCCGGCACCTGCACGAGCCGGTTGATCGGCACGCTGCGCGGATGCTCCTCCAGGGTCGCCAGCGTGTGCAGCAACCGTGCGCGGTCGAGCCGTGTTTCGCCCATGCCGACGATGCCGCCACAGCACACGTTGAGACCCGCCTCGCGCACGCGGGCGAGGGTCTCCAGGCGATCGTCGTAGGTCCGCGTGCTGATGATGGTTGCATAGAACGATGCCGAGCTGTCGAGATTGTGATTGTAGTAATCGAGCCCGGCGTCCTTGAGACGGCGCGCCTGCGCCCCTGTCAGCATGCCTAGCGTGGCGCAGGTCTCGAGGCCGAGCGCCTTGACCTCCCGGACCATGTCGCAGACCCGCTCGAGCTGGCGGTCCTTGGGGCTGCGCCACGCGGCGCCCATGCAGAAGCGGGTCGCGCCGCGCCGTTGCGCCTCGCGCGCCGCCTCGACCACCGGTTCGACCTCCATGAGCGCCTCGACCTCGAGACCCGTGTCGTAGCGCGCGCTCTGCGGGCAGTACGCGCAGTCCTCGGGACAGGCACCCGTCTTGATGCTGAGCAGGGTGCTCATCTGCACTTCGTTGGGGTCGAAGTGGGCGCGGTGCACACCTTGAGCGTGGTAGAGCAGGTCGCCGAACGGCAGCGCAAACAGCGCGCGGACCTCGTCGAGTGTCCAGTCGTTGCGCATCGGTGCGCGGTCGCGATCGTTCATGGATTTTCTCCCCGCCATGCCGCGAAATCCGCATTGCGGGCGCGGCGCGCAGCGCGCACGCTCGCGCAGGGCATGTGGCCCGGCGGCTCGCGGAGAAGTATTGGATGGGCCCTGCCGGCTGTCAACCTGGAGGCTCGGTCGAGGTCGACAAGTGGTGGCGGCGGCTGAGCGTGCTGCTCTGCCCGCCGACCTGCGTACTCTGTGGCGCGGGCGCGGAACGGCGGGATCTGTGCGCGGGCTGCGAGCGCGACCTGCCGCGACCGGATCGGGCCTGTCCGCGCTGTGCGCTGCCGCTGCCGGGCACCGGTGAGTCCCATTGCGGCCGCTGCCAGCAGCGACCACCGCCGTTCGCGCGCGCGCTCTGCGCGTTCGATTACGCCTTCCCCGTCGACCGGCTGCTGCAGGCCCTCAAGTTCCGCGGCGCGCTGGTCAACGGCCGCCTGCTCGGCGAGCTGCTCGCGGAGCACGTGGCGCGCTTTTCGCCCGTGTTGCCCGCGATCATCGTGCCCATGCCGCTGCACCGAAGCCGCCTGGGCGAGCGCGGCTTCAACCAGGCATTCGAGATCGCACGCCCGCTCGCGCGCCGGTTCGGCCGGCCGCTCGAAACCCGGCGCGTCACGCGTGTGCGCGCCACGCTCGAGCAGACCGGGCTCGACGCGCGCGCGCGGCGGGCAAACCTGCGCGGCGCGTTCTCGGCGTTGCCCGGCGGCTGGCCGGCGCACGTCGCCGTTGTCGACGACGTCATGACGACCGGCAGCACCGCATGCGAGCTCACCCGCAGCCTGCGCAGGGCCGGCGTGCGGCGGGTCGAAGTGTGGTGCGTGGCGCGGGCCGCGTAGGGCCGAATTCATTCGGCCATGGGAATTGGCCGCTTGAAACCGTCCCTACGCGAACGTGTAATCGAGCAGGATGCCGCTGAACACGGCCGCGCCGAGCAGGTTGTTGTTGAGGAACGCGCGGAAGCAGCGCTCCGGGTCACGATCGCGGATCAGGCGCTGCTGATAAAGGGCCGACAGCGCGGCCGCGGCGACACCGCCGAGGTACCAGGCGCCCAGCCCGGCCAGGCGGCCGACGAGATACAGGTCGAGCAGGAGCATGAGCTGGATGACGGCGATGACGAAACGGTCGGCATCGGCGAACAGGATCGCCGTGGACTTGACGCCGAGCGCCAGGTCGTCGTCACGATCGACCATGGCGTATATGGTGTCGTAGGCCGTCGCCCACAGCACGACGGCGATGAACAGCAACCACGCGATCGGCGGCACACTGCCGGTCTGGGCCGCGTACACCATCGGCACCGACCAGCCGAAGGCCACGCCGAGCACGAACTGCGGCACCGAGATCAGCCGCTTGAGAAACGGATAGATCACGGTGAGCAGCCCGCCGCCGATGGCGAGCAGCTGAGTGAGGCGGTTGAGGGTGAGCACCAGCCCGACGGCGATCAACGCCAGTGCCGCGAACAGCGCGAGCGCTTCGGCCGGGCTCACCCGGCCGGCGGCGAGCGGCCTGTCGCGCGTGCGTTTGACGTACGGGTCGATGTCGCGGTCTGCAAAATCGTTGATGACACAGCCGGCAGCGCGCATCAACAGCACGCCGAGGACGATTACGGTGAATACGTGCGGGTCGGGATGGCCGTCGCCGGCGAGCCACAGGGCCCACAACGCGGGCCACAGCAGGAGCATCGTGCCGATCGGCTTGTCCACGCGCATGAGCAGCGCGTATTGCCGGGTCTGCTCGAGCAGTCTAGAGCTCATGCGCGGGCGAGCTCGCGTAGCGGCCGACGGCGGGCAGGAATACTTCGTATACCAGGATGCCGCCCGCCCCCACGCGGAATATCGAGCGTCGCGCCCACAGCGCGGCGGCCGTGACGCCGACGTGGCCCGCGGCGGCCACGTATAGCTCATCGCCGGGCTGCAGCCGTGCGATCTCGAAGCCGCTGCGCGAGACGTCGGTGCGTGGCTCGAGCGCAGCCCCGAGCGGCATGCCGCCGAGATTGGCGAGCCACCCATGCACGCGCAGGGTGTCCGCGGGAACGAGCGTGCGGGCGAAGACGCAAGGCTCGCCGCCGGCGGCCCGCAGCACGATCTCGCGCAACAGCGCCGGCTGCACCTCGCAACCGAGGAGCTCGGCCTCCGCGGCGCTCAACGTCGCTTCCGAGTGGTCCTCGACCTCGACCGTGTAGCCGCCGCTCGCTTCGCAAAGCCGGTGCGTGAGCTGGCCCCGCTCCGCGAGCCAGCCGCGCGACCCCCGGTCAGGGATGCCCAGGCTGGCCGCATTCATCGGCTGCCAGGCCGCTTGCATCACACGCCGCCGTAGCGCGCGCCGGCGCCGACCCAGCGCCGCACCAGCGGCGCTATCCGCTGCGGATAGCGCGCGACCAGGAGCTCGGCCGCCTTGCGCACCTGCGGCAGCAGATCCTGATCGCGCAGCACGTCGGCGACACGCAACGCGAGCTCACCGGTCTGGCGCGTGCCGAGCACCTCTCCGGGCCCGCGCAGTTCGAGATCACGCTCGGCGATCGCGAAGCCGTCGATGGTCTCGCGCAGCACCGACAGCCGCGCGCGTGCAGTCGCCGACAGCGGCGGGCGGTACAGGAGCACGCAATCGCTCTGCGCGTCGCCGCGGCCCACGCGGCCGCGCAGCTGATGGAGCTGGGCGAGGCCCATGCGCTCGGCGTTCTCGATGATCATGAGACTGGCGTTCGGCACATCGACCCCGACCTCGATGACGGTCGTGGCGACGAGCAGATCGATTTCGCCCGCCTTGAAAGCGCGCAGGATGCGCTCCTTTTCTCGCGCCGGCTGCCGGCCGTGCGCGAGTCCGACCCGGAACTGCGGCAGCGCCGCGGCAAGTCCGGCGTGCGTGGTCTCCGCCGCCTCGCAGGCCAGCGCCTCGGACTCCCCGATCAGCGGGCAGACCCAGTAGGCCTGCCGGCCCGCGGCGCAGGCGCGCTGTACCCGCTCGAGCACCTCGGCGCGTCGCGTCTCCGGCGCCACAGCCGTGCGCACGGGCCGGCGGCCCGGCGGCAGCTCGTCGAGCACGGAGCTGTCGAGGTCTGCGTAGGCCGTCATGGCGAGTGTGCGCGGGATCGGCGTCGCCGTCATGATGAGCTGATGCGGCAGCGTGCCCCCGACCGCGCCCTTGTCGCGCAGGGCCAGCCGCTGGTGGACGCCGAAGCGATGCTGCTCGTCGACGACAACCAGCGCGAGACGTGCGAAGCGCACGCCGGACTGGAACAGCGCATGGGTGCCGACGGCAACGGCCGCGGTGCCCGACTCGATGGCTGCCAGCGCCGCCGACCGTGCGCGCCCTTTGCGCGTGCCCGTGAGCCAGGCAACCTCGAGCCCGAGCGGGCGGAGCCAGGCATCGAAGCTGCGGAAATGCTGCTCGGCGAGCAGCTCGGTCGGCGCCATGATCGCCGCCTGGCAACCGCTTTCCACCGCCTCGATCGCGGCGAGCGCCGCCACCACAGTCTTGCCCGAGCCGACATCGCCCTGCAGCAACCGTAGCATGGGCCGCGGACGGACGAGATCGGCGCGGATCTCGGCGGTCACCCGCTGCTGCGCGGGGGTCAGCACGAATCCGAGGCCGGTGAGGAAGCGTTGCCGCAGCCGGCCGTCACCCGCGAGTGCCGGCGCGCGCTCGCGTTGCATGCGCCGGCGGAGTGCGCGCAGGCAGAGGTGCTGAGCGAGCAGCTCCTCGAAAGCCAGGCGACGCTGCGCCGGGTGGCGGCCGGCCGCGAGCTCTTCGAGCGAGGCGTCCGGCGGCGGGCGGTGCAGGGTGCGGACCGCATCGGCGAGCGGCGGCAGATCGAGCGGCGAGCGCAATTCCGCGGGCAGCAGCTCCTCGAGGCCGTGGCGATCGAGGATTTCGAGCGCGAGCGCCGTGAGCCGGCGCAGGCGTCCCTGCTGGAGGCCCTCCGTCGCGGGATACACCGGCGTCAGGCTCTCCTCCGGCGGTGCAGCCCCCGGCGCGACTACGCGGTAGTCGGGGTGGATCATCTCGAGCCCCGCCGCGCCGCGCCGCACCTCGCCGAAGCAACGCAGCCGCACGCCGCGCGCAAGCCCGCCGGCCTGGGCGCGGGAAAAATGAAAGAAGCGCAGCGTCAGGCTGCCGGTGCCGTCGGCGATGCAGGACAGGAGCGAGCGCCGGCCGCGGAACGCGACCTCGGTGAGCTGCACTTCGCCTTCGACGACGGCGCGCGCACCGGCGCGCAGCGCGCCGATGGGCACCACCCGGGTGCGGTCCTCGTAGCGCAGCGGCAGGAGGAAGAACAGGTCCTCGACCGTGGTCACGCCGATTCGTGCCAGGCGGGCTGCAAGCTCCGCGCCGACCCCGCGCAAGCTCGTGACCGGTCCTGCGGCGACCGCTGCACGGGGCTGCGGCGTCGGTTCCGGCCCGGCGTTGGGCGCCAACTCACCGGGTCGAGCCCGTGGGGCGTTTCGCTCTCGCACAGGAATTGGATCCGACCCTTTGCTGCCGGCGCTTACAGCTCGAGGATGCCGTCGATCTCGATGGCCGCACCGCGTGGCAATGCGGTGACGCCGATGGCTGCGCGCGCGGGGTACGGCTCGCTGAAATATTCCTTCATGACTTCGTTGACGGCGGCGAAGTCGGCGAGGTCCGTGAGGTAGACATTGAGCTTCGCAGCCGCTGCGAGTGAACCGCCGGCAGCTTCGGCGACCGCGGCCAGGTTGTCGAGGACACGCCGCGCCTGGGCGGCGAAGTCGCCCGCGACGAGCTGGCCGGTCGCGGGGTCGAGCGGAATCTGCCCGGACAGATACACGCGGCCGTCGACCTTGACGGCCTGCGAATAGGTGCCGATTGCGGCAGGCGCGCTCGCGGTGCTGACGATGATTCGCGCGATGTGCCGATCCTCCGCAGCTAGCGCCGTGTGCCGCGAGCGCGCGTCAATTCCCGCTCGGTCCGAGCCCGCCATCCTTCGTTGCTCGTCGTCGCCATAGTCCCGCCATGACTGCTCCTCGCGCCCTGGCGGGCGACCTCATCCATTCGCGATTGATCGAGCATACTTGCGGGCCACGACACTAGGCGCAGCTTCGCGCGAGCTTGTAAACATCGGGCAGCGCGCGGATACGGCTCATCACGTCATCGAGGCTGCGGCGGTCGGCGACCTGCAGCTGGAAGATGAGGGTCGAGGTGTCACCGTCGCGCTCGACCACCGAGACGTGCTCTATGTTGGTCTGGGTCTCGGCAATGTTCGCCGCGACCTCTGCCAGGACGCCGAGCCGGTTGATGACCTCGACGCGGATCTCGACCGAGAACGTGCGCGCCACCTTGTGCTGCCAGTCGACGGCGACCCATTTCTCCGGCTGCTTGCGATACTCGGCGAGATTGCCGCAGTCGTTGCGATGAATGACGATTCCGCGGCCGGCGCTCAGGTAACCCATGATGGGGTCGTCGGGGATCGGGAAGCAGCAGCGCGCGTAGGTGACCACCAGGCCTTCCGTGCCGGCGATCGACAGCGGCTCGATCTGTCCGCCCGGCGTCACTGCGGTCTCCTCATCGGCGACCAGGCGTCGCGCAACCAGCGGCGCGAGCCGCTCGCCGAGGCCGACCTTCTCGAACAGCTCGTCGACCCCGGCGAGCGCGAGCTCCTCGGTCAGGGCCTTGAGGCGCCGCTTGCCGACCTTGCGCACGGAGGTCGAGAACTCGCCGAGCGCCTGATCGAGCAGCCGCCGGCCGAGCTCACGTGCCTCGCCGCGCTGGAGGTTTTTCAGATAGTTGCGGATCGCCGCGCGTGCCTTGGCGGTGACGACGAAGTTGACCCACGCCGGATTGGGCTTCGCGCCGCGCGCGGTGATGATCTCCACGCTCTGCCCGGTCGCGAGCGCGGTGCGCAGCGGCACGAGCCGCCGGTCGACCTTGGCGGCGACGCAGCGGTTGCCGACGTCGGTATGCACCGAGTAGGCGAAGTCGAGCGCCGTTGCGCCGCGCGGCAGGCGGCGGATCTCGCCCTTGGGCGTGAACACGTAAACCTTGTCCGGGAACAGGTCGATCTTGACGCTCTCGAGGAACTCCTCGGAATTCCCCTGCATGTCGATCAGGCCCTTGAGCCACTCGTGCGCGCGCGCCTGCGGCGCGGCGCCGAGCTTGTCGCCGGTCTTGTACTGCCAGTGCGCAGCGATCCCGGACTCGGCGATGCGATCCATGTCCTCGGTGCGGATTTGCACCTCTAGCGGCAGGCCGTTCGGCCCGAACAGGGTCGTGTGCAGCGCCTGATAGCCGTTGATGCGCGGAATCGCGATGTAATCCTTGAAGCGCCCCGGCATCGGCCGGTATTGCGAGTGCACGATGCCGAGCACGCGGTAGCAGGTGTCGACGTCGTTTACGACGATGCGCAGACCGAAGACATCGACGATCTCGCCGAGCGAGCGGCCCTTCTGCTGCATCTTCTTGTAGATGCTGTACAGATGCTTTTCGCGGCCCTGCACCTGGGCCTGGATGCCTGCCTTTCGCAAGGCCTTCTCGAGTCGTTCCTGGATACGGCGCACGAACTGGCGCTGGTTGCCGCGGGCCCGCCGCAAGGCGCGCTCCAGCACGCGGTGCCGGTACGGATAGAGCGCCTTGAAGCCGAGCTCCTCGAGCTCGAGGCGGATGGTGTTGATGCCGAGCCGGTTGGCGATCGGCGCGTAGATCTCGAGCGTCTCGCGGGCGATGCGGCGGCGCTTCGCCGGCGGCATGGCGCCCAGGGTGCGCATGTTGTGCGTGCGATCGGCGAGCTTGACCATGATGACGCGGATATCATCGGCCATGGCGAGCAGCATCTTGCGGAAGCTCTCGGCCTGCGCCTCGGCCCGGCTGCGGAACTGCACGCGGTCGAGCTTGCTGACGCCGTCGACTAGCGCCGCGACCTCGTCGCCGAACTGCTCGGCGAGCTGTTCCTTCGCCGTCGGCGTGTCCTCGATGACATCGTGCAGGATGGCCGCCATGATGGTGGGCCCGTCGAGGTGCAGGTCGGCGAGCAGGCCGGCCACGGCCACCGGATGGGAGATGAAGGGCTCGCCGGACAGCCGCGTCTGGCCTTCATGAACGTCGGCACCGAACTGGTAGGCGGCATAGACCTGGCCGACCTGCTCGGGGGTCAGATAGGACTCGAGCTTGGTGAGGAGGGCCGTGACGTCCTTCGGGCGCTTTCCCTTCGGTATCCGGCCAAGTACTGAGGCGGTGTTTTCCACGATATGGCTCGATCAAGGGTCCGGCTGCCCGCAGGCAGCCGTGCGCTAGCGCATGATTATCAGACCCTGCGCCTGCGGCGGAATTCCTGGGCGTGCGGTGCCGCCGGTCCCCCGCTCACTCGCGGATCGCCGGCGTGTGGCCGAAGATGTCCTCCGCCGTGGGCTCGGCCGGGCGTTCCGACTCGGGCGGCTGCTCCGGCTCCTCGAGGATGCTGGCATCGACATGGCCGCAGGCAATCTCCCGCAGGGCGACGACGGTGGGCTTGTCGTTTTCCCACGGTACCTGCGCCTCCGCGCCGTTCGCGAGCCGTCGCGCCCGCTTGGAGGCGACGAGCACGAGCTCGAAGAGGTTGTCGACTTTCTCGAGGCAGTCCTCGACGGTGATTCTGGCCATGATTGCGATCTATCCTCGACAGGGGGAGGCGCCGTGAACGGGCGCAAACCGGCATTTTACCTGTTATCGGCGCCGGCGCGAAGCGCGTTCGCGAACGCACTGAGCCGCGGATCGTCGCGCCGGTGCGCTTCGGTCGTGCCGTGCACGACGCCGGCGAGCTGCTCGAGCGCGGTGTCGAAGTCGTCGTTGACGATGACGTAGTCGAACTCGTCCCAATGGCCGATGTCGGCTGCCGATTCCGCGAAGCGGCGCTGGATGGTCGCCTCCGAATCGGTGCCGCGGCCGCGCAGGCGGCGTTCGAGCTCCGCCAGAGACGGCGGCAGCACGAAAACTGTGCAGCAACCGGGCATGGCGGCCCTCACCTGACGCGCGCCCTGCCAGTCGATCTCGAGGATCACGTGACAGCCTTGAGCGAGCTGCGCTTCCACGTGACCGCGGCCCGTACCGTAGCTGTTGCCGAACACTTCGGCGTGCTCGAGCAGCTCGCCGGCCGCGACCAGTTCATCGAAGCGTCCGCGATCGACGAAGAAATAGTCGCGGCCGTCCACCTCGGTGAGCCGCTGCGGGCGCGTGGTGTAGGAAATCGAAAATACGAGCGCCGGATCGCGCGCGACGAGCGCCTTGACGAGGCTGGTTTTGCCGGCGCCCGACGGCGCCGAGACGACGATCAGCCGACCGCGCTTCTCACTCCACATTCTGCACCTGCTCGCGGATCTGCTCGATGAGGACCTTCATTTCCACGGAAGCCCGTGTGGTTGTGATGTCCTGCGATTTCGCGGCGAGCGTGTTCGCCTCGCGGTTCAGCTCCTGGAGCAGGAAATCGAGCCGCCGCCCCGCCGGCTTGGACTGGTCGAGCACGTCGCGCATGGCGGTCAGGTGCGACTCGAGCCGGTCGAGCTCCTCATCGACGTCGAGCCGCTGCGCGAGCAGCACCAGTTCCTGCTCGAGGCGCTCATTGGGCGTCTCCAGGCCGAGCTGGCGCACGCGCTCGAGCACTTTCTCGCGCATGCGCGCATGCGCCTCGGGCAGCACGGCGCGTACCTCGGCGACCAGCCCGCCGAGCGCGCGCAGCCTCGACTCCAGCATGTCCGCGATGCGCGTCCCCTCCTGGCGCCGCGCCGCGCCGATGTCGCCGACCGCGAGCTCGAGAAGCTCGACGGCGGCGGCATGCAGCGGTTCGAGCACCGGCGGCACGTCCTCGATCACGCCGGGCCAGCGCAGGATTTCCATCGGGCTCATGGCGCGCGGCGCGTCCATGAAGGCGCCGACGGCCTGTGCGCTCGCGGCGATGCGCCTCGCGAGCGCCTCGTTGACGCGCAGGTCGCCCCCACCGCGCGCAGCGCGCTGGAATTGCAGGCTGCAGTCTATCTTGCCGCGGCCCAGGACGGCCGTGACCGTGGCCCGGAAGCGCGGCTCGAGCCGGCGAAACTCCTCGGGCAGGCGAAAGCCGACATCGAGAAAGCGGTGATTGACGCTGCGCAGCTCCCACACGAGGGCGCCCGTTTCCACGAGGCGCTCGCGCCTGGCAAAGCCCGTCATGCTCAGAATCATTGCGCCGGGTCCGCCTGCACGCGACCCACGCCCGCGGAGCGCGATTCAGTCGCGGCGAGGATTCTGTAATACTGGCCGTGGAAAACGCCGCATTCTAGCAGACCGGGGAGATGGCATTTGCAGATCGAAAGCGCGGAGCTCACGCTGCTTGGCGACAGGGAACAGAACCAGGACCGCGCCACGATCGCAATCGACGACGAAGTGGCTTTCCTCGTCGTCGCCGACGGCATGGGTGGTCACGCGGAGGGGGAGCGCGCCGCGGAGACGGCGAGCAAGTCGATGCTCGACCAGTTCTGGCAATCGGCGCGACCGATCCTCGATCCGCAGGGATTTCTGCAAATTGCCGTGGCGCGCGCACATGACGATGTCGTGCGCCTCGGCGCCGGGCGCGCGCTGGACGCGCGGCCGCGTGCCACCTGCGCGGCCTGCGTAGTGCAGAACGGCACCGCGCACTGGGCGCACGTCGGCGACAGCCGTGTCTACCTGATCCGCGACGGCGCCGTTCATGAGCGCACGCGCGATCACAGCCACGTCGAAGTGCTGCTCCAGGAAGGGCTCATTACCGAGGACGAGGTGTCGGGCCACCCGATGCGCAACTTCGTCGAATGCTGCCTCGGCGGCGATGCGGCGCTGCCGGAGATGAGCGTGACCAACTCGCGCAAGCTGTCTGTGGGCGACGTGCTGGTGCTGTGCACGGACGGCTTCTGGTCCGGTCTCGACGAGACCGGCATCGCCTCGCTGCACTCGGCACCGGACGACGAACTGGCGGGCGCGCTGCAGGCGCTCGGGGAGCGCGCCGTCAAGGTATCCGCGCCGTACAGCGACAACACCACCGCCGTCGCGCTGCGCTGGCAGGGATGACGGTGGGCCCGGCGACTGCCCCGGCCGGCTCGCGCCCGAGCGGCCGTGCGGCGGATGAGCTGCGCGCGGTGCGCTTCGAGCGCCGCTATACGCTGCACGCGGAAGGCTCGGTGCTCGGCACCTTCGGCGATACCCGCGTGCTCTGCACGGCGAGCATCGAGGACCGCGTGCCGCCGTTCCTGCGCAACACCGGTCGCGGCTGGGTGACGGCGGAATACGGCATGCTGCCGCGCGCGACCCATACCCGCATGCCGCGCGAGGCGGCCCGCGGCCGCCAGGGCGGCCGCACGCTCGAGATCCAGCGGCTCGTCGGCCGCTCGCTGCGCGCGGTCGTCGACCTGCAGGCGCTCGGCGAACGCACGGTCACCGTCGACTGCGACGTGCTGCAGGCAGACGGCGGCACGCGCACTGCGGCTATCACGACCGGCTATCTGGCCCTTGCCGACGCGCTGGGCTGGCTCGCCGGCGCGAACCCTCTGCGCCGCGATCCACTGCATGGCCAGGTCGCTGCCGTGTCCGTCGGCATTTACCGCGGCGTGCCGATGCTCGACCTCGACTATGCGGAGGACTCGGAGGCGGAAACGGACATGAACGTGGTCATGAACGAGGCGGGCGCCTTCGTCGAGCTGCAGGGCACGGCCGAGGGCCATGCCTTCCGCCGCGCCGAGCTCGAGCGGATGCTCGAGCTCGCCACGCTCGGCATTGACCGGCTCATCGCATTGCAGCGGGAGGCGCTGGCCGGCCGCCCCGAGGCGGACGGCGGTGCGCGGCGACGTTAGGAACAGCCCGGAGCGGATCGTTCTGGCGTCGGGCAATCCAGCCAAGCGTGAGGAAATCGAGCGCATGCTCGCGGGGCACGCCATCGAGGTCGTGCCGCAGTCCGACCTGTTCCCGGGCGAGGCAGAGGAGACCGGCGCCACCTTCGCCGAGAACGCGCTCATCAAGGCCCGCCACGCGGCGATGCGCAGCGGGCTGCCGGCACTCGCCGACGACTCGGGGCTCGAGGCCGATGCCCTCGGCGGCGCGCCCGGCATCCGCTCGGCGCGGTTCGCGGGCGCCGGGGCTTGCGACGCCGACAACCTGCGCAGACTGCTCGAGGAACTCGAGGGCGTACCCGACGAGCGCCGCACGGCGCGGTTCCGCTGCGTGATCTGCTTCCTGCGCCACGCCGCGGATCCCGAGCCGCTCTTCTGCGAAGGCACCTGGGAAGGACGCATCGCACGGCAGCCGCGCGGCAGGAACGGCTTCGGCTACGACCCGGTGTTCCTGCCGGGCGGCGGCCCGCTGACCGCCGCCGAGCTCGATCCGGAGGTCAAGAACCGGCTGAGCCACCGCGGCCAGGCGCTGGCCGAATTCACGCGGCGCTTCGCCGCGGCGGCCGGCGGCCGTCCCGCTGCGCGGCAGTGAGGGGAATGCGCGCAGCCCCTCCGCTCGCCCTCTACGTGCACCTGCCGTGGTGCGTGCGCAAGTGCCCGTACTGCGACTTCAACTCGCACGTGCGCCGAGGCACGCTGCCCGAGCGCCGATACGTCGATGCCCTGGTCGCGGACCTCGAGCTGGATCTCGCGCTCGTGCCGGGCCGTCCGCTGGTATCGATTTTCCTGGGCGGGGGCACGCCGAGCCTGTTCTCGGCCGGGGCAGTCGCTCGGCTGCTCGAAGCCGTGCGCGGCCGCGTTGCGTGCCCGCCGGGCATCGAGGTGACGCTCGAAGCGAATCCGGGCACCGTCGAGCATGGCCGATTCGCCGATTACCGCGCGGCCGGCGTCACCCGGCTTTCGATCGGCGCACAGAGCTTCGACGACCGGCACCTGCGCGCGCTCGGGCGCATCCACGCGGCGGCAGACACCGTAAGCGCCGTCGCCGAGGCGCGCACCGCCGGGTTCGAGGACGTGAATCTGGATCTCATGGCCGGCCTGCCGGGCCAGAGCGTCGCGGGTGCGCAATCCGACCTCGAAACTGCGCTGTCCCTGGAGCCGAGCCACTTGTCGCACTACGAGCTGACCATCGAGCCGAACACGCGCTTCCACAGGCGGCCGCCGCGCCTGCCTGGCGAGGCATCGCGCTTCGCCATGCACAAGCGCTGCCACGCGCGGCTGGCCGAGGCCGGCTTCGAGCGCTACGAGATCTCGGCCTTCGCGCTGCCCGGGCGCCGGTGCCGGCATAATCTGAACTACTGGCGCTTCGGCGACTATCTCGGCATCGGCGCCGGGGCGCACGGCAAGCTGACCGACCATGCGGGCCGGGTCTGGCGGATGGCCAAGCTGCGCCACCCGCTCATGTATATGCAACACGCGCACGGCGACGCCCGGCTCGACACCCGCTGCGAGGTCGATCCTGGCGGCCGCGCTTTCGAGTTCATGCTGAACGCGCTGCGGCTCCCCGGCGGTTTCTCGCGTGCGCTCTTCGAGGCCCGCACCGGGCTGGCGCAGTCTGACGTCGCGGTGCCGTTGCGCGCCGGTATCGACGCCGGCCTGCTGCGTGCGACCGCAGACGGCTGGCAGCCGACCGCGCACGGCCTCCTGTTCCTCAACGACCTGCAGGCGCTGTTTCTCGCCGAGGCGGCATGAAATACGACGGAGGGCCCATGAGCGACTACGAATCCATCGACTGCTCGACCTACAGCGAATACGAGCTTGCCATCATCCGACGCCAGCGCCTGCGGATGCGCTGGCGCGGCGCGGACGATCTCGACCATCTCGAGGTGGTCACGCCCCTCGACCTCGAGACGCGCGCGGGCGAGGAATTCCTGATCGCGCGCACCAGTGGCGGCGACCGGCTGCGCGTGCGGCTCGATCACATCCTGCAGGCTTCGACCCTGCCTCCCGGCCGGCCCGGAGACCAATCCGAAGCGCATCAATAACTTAAGCGCGAGCCCGCCCGGCGGCACTTATACACACCGCTGCCGGCGGCGGCCGGCGATCCGCTCCGGCCCGGCCGGGTCGCCCGGAGGGACGCGCGGCCGCTTCCAAGTCTTTGATATACAGGGCAGAATTTTATTGATTAGTTTTTCGCCAATCTGACTGTTGCACTTTTGTGACGCGACTTCGGCCGACGAAGACCCAAATCGTCCACAGAGTTATCCACACATTTTGTGGATAAGGCCAAAAGACGGCGGGATTCCCGAAGCTTACGCGCCGTAACTTAAAGCGTTATCTCAAGGAGGTCGGGCACGTGCGGGC
>DATLFD010000040.1:0-5494 GCA_035524935.1 Gammaproteobacteria bacterium
CGTGTCCGAACCGCCCCGGCCGATCGTCGTCAGGTCGCCGCTCGCGGCGCGGCCCTGGAAGCCCGCGACCACCGGCACGATGCCGGCTGCCAGATCACGGCGCAGGCGCTCGCAGTCGACGCGCTCGATGCGCGCGCGCCCGGGAATACCGCTTGTTTCGATCGGCAACTGCAGCGCGTTGTATGAGCAGGCGGCGCGGCCACGCTTCCTGAGCGCCATCGCGAGGAGCGCGGTCGAGACCATCTCGCCGGTCGCGAGCAGCGCGTCGAGCTCGCGCGCATCGGGATCGGCGCAGACCTCACGCGCGAGCTCGATCAGCCGGTCAGTGGCGTCGCCCATCGCCGAGACGACGACCGCGACCTGGTGCCCCTTGCCGGCGAGCGCCGCGACCTGGGCCGCGACTGCGTCGATGCGCGCGACGGAACCGACCGACGTGCCGCCGTATTTCTGGACGATCAATGACATCGAGCGCGGATTGTTTCAGGTTTCCGCGGGAATCGGCAGGCCGGTCGTGCTCTTCAGCCGCTCCATCGAGAAGAGCGCGCTGACGTCCGCGAGCGAAGGCAGCCGCTCGATCAGCTCCTTGTAAGTGCGGTCGTAGCCGGCGATGTCCGGCACGATCACCTTCAGCAGGTAATCCACGTCGCCGCCGATCCGGTGGCACTCGAGGATTTCGGGCATCGCTGCGATCACCTCGTTGAGCTTGACGGCCCATTCCGCGCTGTGCTCGCGCGTCTTCACGCGCACGTACACCGTGAGCCCGAGGCCGACCTTCTGAGGATCGACGAGCGCCACGCGCGCCTGGATGACGCCCTCCGCTTCCATGCGCCGGATGCGCCGCCAGCAGGGATTAACCGAGAGTCCCACCTGGTCGGCGACCTGCTGAATGGGCAGCGAGGCGTCCTGCTGGAGCAGGGCCAGGATCTGGCGATCGAGCTTGTCGAGGGATGGCATGCGAACAGATTAGCAAAATTTCCCAATCCAGTGATGCCTAGTCACATGAAATGGGAGATATTTTGCCTTTTTTGGGAGTATTATGGGCCTATGTCAGTCCTGAGCCGCCTGTTTTCGGATCATCCCGCCTCGGTCAACGAGAGCTACTGGCAGCACTTTGCGAGCGCCATGGGCTTTGGCCTGCAAATGATCTGGGGCGGACTCGTCTGTATCGTGCATGCGATCGTGCCCGGCTTCTGTTGCACGAAGGCGAGCGAAATGATCGGCGAGCTGCACGACCGAATGATTACGAACCGCAAGCGCCTCGCCGTCAACGAACGCGCGCCGATGCCGACCCGGCGCGCAGCCTAGCCGCGGCGAATTTTCATCTGTAGTTCGCGCCGCCGGTAATCGATGATCAGGGTATCGAGCAGCCCGAGCACGTCCATGCCGATCAGCATGGCGGGCTCGTCCGTCAGTTTCCAGTATTCGAAGATCGCGAAATCCGCGAATGTCATCGCGGCATTCCGCACCAGCACTTCGCCCATGGCAATTGACGGCGTCGAGATCCGGTTGCCGACCTGAACGTCCAGCGTCGCGCCGGTGACCACGTCCGGAACGGCTGCGGCTTCCTGTTTTTTCCGCTTCTGCGCCAGCGCTTCGCGGAGCGCCAGGTTGCCGAGCGTCGCCTGGCCGCCCGTATCGATGATCGCCTTGACCTGTATGCCGCCGAGCCAGGCGTCCACCATGAGCAGCCGCCCGCGCATGAACTTCACGGGTACGGTGGTGAAGCCTTGCCGCGGGCGCTCGTTCCGCGAGCGCATGATCGTGATGTTGTCGCGCCTGAAGTCGATGAATATTCGCTTGTTCGCGAAACCGTCCATGCCGAGCACGCCCTCGGCGCCGCCGAGCGCATCCGGCACGATCGGCAGGCGGCGCGGCAGTATCAGGAGCTCGCCGACCTCCAGCGATTCGATCGGGATCATCGGCACGGTCACGGTTCCCGTTGCGCCACGCAGTGTTGCGGTGTGCCGGCTCTCTCCCGAGTACCCCAGAATCTGTGCGACGCGTGGCGTGACCGCGGAATGCGAGGCGCCGGTGTCCACGACCAGCCGGAACGGTCCCTTGCCGTTGATCGATACCGGCGCCCAGATGCGTCCGATGCGATCGCGGTTGGTCGGCGCGACGAAGCGCGGCTCGGCCGCGGTGACGGCGAGTTCCTCGAGCGGTGTGGGAAGCGGCGGTGCCACGCTCGGCGGCGTCACTGTGGACGGCGTGACGGGCCCTGGGACGACGGGTTCTACGGCTGCCGGCGGTTCCGCAGCAAGCAGGAACAAGGACAGCGAAAGCGTCAGCATGAACTTCTCCGACAGTGCGTCCGGGTTCAGGTTCCTCCGAGCTTACCGGCGACGAAGGTCGATACGCTTGCGAGCGCCGATTCGAGCTTCGACGCGTCGCTGCCGCCCGCCTGCGCGAAGTCCGGCCGGCCGCCGCCGCGGCCGCCCACCTGCGCGGCGACGAGGCCTGCAAGTTCGCCGGCCTTCACCTTTGCGACCAGATCCTCGGTGACGCCGGCAACCAGCGTCACCTTGCCGTCTTCGGCAACCGTCGCCAGCACGATTACGGCGGATCCCAGCCGCGCCTTGAGCTGATCGACCGCCGCGCGCAGCGACTGCGCATCCGCACCGTCGATGCGGAGCGCGAGCACGTTCGCGCCATTCACCTGGACCGCGCCGGCCGCCAGGTCCTGGCCGCCGCCGGAGGCGAGCTTCGATTTCAGCGAGGCGATTTCTCGCTCGAGCTTTTTCTGCTTCTCCAGTAACTGGGCGACTTTGTCCTCGACCTCGGCGGGCGTCGCGCGCAGCGCACCGGCGACGCGCTTCAGCGCGCCATCCGTCGCCTTGACCGCTTCGAGCGCGCCTTCGCCGGTTACGGCTTCGATGCGCCGGATGCCGGAGGCGATGCCGCCTTCGCTGACGATGCGGAAGAAACCGATATCACCCGTCCGATGGACGTGGGTGCCGCCGCAGAGTTCGGTCGAGAACTCGCCGAACTTCAGCACGCGGACCTCGTCGCCGTACTTCTCGCCGAACAGCGCCATCGCACCCGACTTGATCGCCTCGTCGTACGGCAGTTGGCGGATGTCCGCCGCGGAGTTGCGCCGGATCTCGGCGTTGACCAGCCGCTCGATCTCGTCGAGCTCCTGCGGCGACACGGCCTGGGTGTGCGAGAAATCGAAGCGCAGCCGGTCGGGCGCGACGAGCGAGCCTTTCTGCAGCACATGCGTGCCGAGGACCTTGCGCAATGCCGCGTGCAGCAGGTGAGTGGCGCTGTGGTTCAGCACGGTGGCCTGCCGGGTAGCGCCGTCGACTGTCGCGGTGACCGTGTCGCCGACCGTGAAGTTTCCGGATTCGACTCGCCCGGCGTGGAGGTGGGCATCGCCGTGCTTCCGGGTGTCGGTGACCTTGAATCGCGCCTGGCCGTTTGCCAGCACGCCGACGTCGCCGACCTGACCGCCCGCCTCCGCATAGAACGGCGTCCTGTCGAGCACGATCTGCGCGTCGTCGCCGTTCGCCGCCGATTTCACTTCGGCGCCAGCCTTCAGGATGGCGGTGACGGTGCCCACGCCTTCCAGCGCGTCGTAACCACAGAATTCGCTACTTGGCCGAACTTGACCCTCACCCGATGCCGACAGCGCCGGAAGGCTCAATTCGCCGACGCCGAATCGGCTGGCGGCACGGCCACGTTCGCGCTGCGACGTCATCGCCTGCTCGAACCCGCTTTCGTCGATCGCGAGCCCACGCTCGCGCGCGATGTCGGCGGTCAGGTCGACCGGAAATCCGAACGTGTCGTAGAGTTTGAAGACCGTGTCGCCGGGGATGACAGTCTTGCCCTTGAGCTGGCGGATCGCGTCTTCCAGCAGGCGCATGCCATTCGCGAGCGTCTCCGCAAAGCGCTCCTCTTCCTGGCGGAGCACGCGGATCACGTGATCGGCGTTGCTCGTGAGTTCGGGATACGCCTCGCCCATTTCCGCGATGAGCGCCGGCACCAGCTGGTGGAAGAACGGCCGCTCCTGGCCGAGCTTGTAGCCGTGGCGGATCGCGCGGCGGATGATGCGCCGGAGCACGTAACCGCGCCCGTCGTTGCCCGGGATCACGCCGTCCACGATCAGGAACGAGCAGGCGCGGATGTGATCGGCGATCACACGCAGCGACGGGCTCTTGCGGTCCTTCGTGTTCGTCGCCTCGGCGGCAGCCGCGATCAGGCCCCTGAACAGGTCGATGTCGTAATTCGAGTGCACGCCCTGCATGACCGCGGCCGTGCGTTCGAGGCCCATGCCGGTGTCCACCGAAGGCTTCGGCAACGGCGTCATCTTTCCGTCAGCGCCGCGCTCGTACTGCATGAAGACCAGGTTCCAGATCTCGACGAAGCGGTCGCTATCCTCGTCCTTCGATCCGGGCGGCCCGCCCGCGATGTCCGCGCCGTGATCGTAGAAAATTTCGGAACACGGGCCACAGGGGCCGGTATCGCCCATCGCCCAGAAGTTCGAGGCCTCGCCCATGCGCGTCAAGCGCTCGCCGTCGATCTTGATCTTCTTGAGCCAGATGTCGGCGGCCTCGTCGTCTTCGCGGAAGACCGTGACCCAGAGTTTCTCGGGCGGGATTCCGAGCGTGCCGGTCACGAACTCCCAGGCGAACTCGATCGCGTCGGCCTTGAAATAGTCGCCGAAGCTGAAGTTGCCGAGCATCTCGAAGAACGTGTGATGGCGCGCGGTGTAGCCGACATTCTCGAGATCGTTGTGCTTGCCGCCCGCGCGCACACAGCGCTGCGAGCTCACCGCACGCTTGTAGCTGCGCTCGTCCTTGCCGAGGAACACGTCCTTGAACTGGACCATGCCGGCATTGGTGAATAGCAGCGTCGGGTCGTTGCCGGGAACGAGCGGGCTCGAGGGCACGACCGCATGGCCGCGCTTCCGGAAGAACTCCAGGAAGGCATTGCGCAGCTCCGCGCTCGTCATCGGGTTTTTCTTCTTCGGCGCCATCATTCCTCGTCGAAATCCTTGCCGATCGCGGCGCGGATCTGGTCCGCGCTGAAGCCGCGCTGCGACAGGAATCGCCCCTGCCGGCCGCGCTCGGCCCAGGTGGCGGGTGGTTTCGCTCCGAAGCGCCGGCGCCGGACGTCGGCGCAGCGCTGCCGCCATTCCGCGGCATTCGCGTCGACCGCCGCGGCAACCTGCTCCCCGGCCACGCCTGCTTCCCGCAGGCGATGCGCGATACGCACCGGCCCCTGGCCGCGATTCGCATGATACGCGACGAAATGCTCCGCAAAACGGCTGTCGTCCACGAGCTTCTCGGCGGTGAGCTGATTGACCACGGCGTCGGCCGCGGCTTGCGCAAAACCGCGCGCGACCAGGCGCTCCGCGAGCTCGCGGGCGCCGTAGTCACGGCGATTGAGCATTTTGAGAGCCGCGAGTCGGGCGGCTACCGGATCGTCCGGTGCCGCCACGGCGGCGGGATCAGGCTTCCGCCGCCTCACTGGCGACCGCTACCGGACGGCGCAC
>DATLFD010000041.1:0-2187 GCA_035524935.1 Gammaproteobacteria bacterium
GCCGCAGACATCTCGTCGCGAAGGCGTGCCATCAGCGCCTTGAAGCCCGGCTCGTCGCGCAGCGACGCCAGCGCCGGATCGATCTCGGCCAGCCACCAGTCCGAACGCCAGCCCGCCGCGTATGCTGTCTGCAAGGCTTCGATAGCCGCCGCAGTCCGGCCCAGAAGCGCGAGTGCGCGCGCGCCGTCGATGCCCGGGCCGTGCACGCCGCCGGCCGGCAAGGCCTCGACCTGCCGTAGCGCCCCGCTCAGGAGGCGCTCCGCCCGCTCCCGCTCACCGGTTTCGAGCAGCACGGGTGCAACGTCGATGGCCGCAGCAAGATTGGCCGCATTGACCTCGGGCTCGTCAGTGAACAGTTGCGGAAACGCCTCCGCGTATCGCCGGCGGGCGTCGGCCGCACGACCGTTCTCGAGGTCCGCGTTGCGCAATATCCAGAGCGCGAACACGTGCTGCGGATCGTTCTGCAGCAGCCAGCGGGCGGATTCCACTGCGGCGGTTCCATCCCGTCGATAAACTTCCAGCATGGCCTGCGCAAAACGCGCCCCGGCATTCTCCGGACCGTTCTCAAGCGCGCGCGCGCTCCACTCGCCTGCCGCGCGGGCGTCACCGATGTCCAGGTAGATCAAGCTGAGCAACGCCGCGTTGCCCGGGCTGTCCGGGTCGATGGCGAGCGCTTTTTTCGCCCAGCCGATCGCCTCTGCCGGATTCGCGAGCAGGACGTGGTGGAGCTTGGCGATTGCGGCATAAGCGCTCGGATGCTGCGGATCCAGCTCTATGGCTTTCTCCAGTGCCGCCTGCGCTTCCTCGAAGCGGCCGAGCGCCAGCAGATCGAAGGCGTAGTTCACCTGCATCAACGCCGATCGGGGATCCAGCTCGAGGCCCTTCCGGTGCAGCGCCAGCGCTTCCTCGGGCCGTCCGAGCGCCTCGCGCAGCAGACCGCCGTACCAGAGATAGGTCGTCGTGTAATTGGGATTGAGCTCGAGAGCGCGCTGATAAACCGGTTCCGCCCATTCGATATCGCCCTGCTTCGCTCGCAGGTTCGCAAGCGATGTGAACGCCTCGGCGAGCTGGTCGTCGATCTTCATCGCTTCGGCGAGAGCAGGCACGGCTTTCTCGAGCATTTCCCCGAGGCTCAGGTCACCGTAATCATTGAGCAGGTTGTAGGCATCGGCCAGCGCTGCATGTGCGAGGGCATAGTGCGGATCGAGCTCGACGGCGCGCTGGAAACGCTGCACCGCGCGCTCGAGGCCGCCGCTCGTGCGCTTGTCCATTTCCTGCCTGCCGACCGTATATTCGAGATAGGCATCCATAT
Source organism: Gammaproteobacteria bacterium (assembly GCA_035524935.1). GTDB lineage: Bacteria > Pseudomonadota > Gammaproteobacteria > Steroidobacterales > JACDCP01 > JACDCP01. The sequence goes on from DATLFD010000041.1 coordinate 1,313, forward strand.
TCTCGGTCGGCCGGGTCGCGAGATGCTGCCGCTCCTCCTCCGAGAGCGTCGCCTCGAGGGCGCGCGCGATCTCCGAGGCGATTTCGCTCTGGATATCGAAAATATTCGACGCCGTGAGCTGCCGGTCGTAACTCTGTGCCCAGAGGTGCGTATCGGTGGCAGTGTCGATGAGCTGCACGCGGATGCGGACGTTGTCGCCCGCACGCTGCACGAAGCCCTCGAGAATATTCGCCACGCCGAGTTCCTCGCCGATGGTTCGGACATTTTTCTGCGTATCCCGGTATTCGTTGACCGAAGTGCGCGAGATGACCTCGAGCGAATCTAGTCGTGCAAGTAAGGTGAGCAGATCATCCTGTATGCCATCGGCGAGGAACGAGGGCGTCTCGCCGCTCATGGCGCTCGCCGTGAACGGCAGCACGGCGACCGATTTACCGCGGGCGGCACTGCCGCCGGCAGGCCGGTCCCCGCCGATGTTGATGAAGTGCAGCGTCAACGAAGCCGCGAGTGCAACCGCGAGCACGCCGACGACCGCAAAGTTGAGCTTTCGGTGCGCCGGCGCGGCTTGTTGCTGGTCGACGTCCCGATCGCGCTTGATGCCCTCCGGGGTCCACTCGAACGCCCAGGCCAGCACGACCGTCAGCGGGAATCCCAGTATCGCGAGCAGCGTGATCGCCTGCAGCGGCCACTCCGGCGCATTGAAGGTCGGCAGCACGACCGAGCACACCTCGACGACGAGCCACGCGACTACACCGTAGCTCGCCGCCACGCGCAGAACCTTGCGCCGTCTGAGCTCCTGAAGCAGGGGATGCATGTGCCTGAGCGGATCACACCGAACTGTTATGAAGGGCGAACCCGACTTTTGTTCGACGATTCTA
>DATLFD010000042.1:0-10230 GCA_035524935.1 Gammaproteobacteria bacterium
CGTGGTGGTGGTCGTGCAGGGCCATGATCACCCCCTGCTGCGCCGGCGCACGCTGATTGCCGCCGGGCTGCGCTGGGTTGCCGGCAAGCCGCCGGCCTCACGCTTCCGGTGTCATGCCCGGACGCGGTACCGGCAGCCGGATCAGGCCTGCGAAGTCGAGATCCTCGAACGCGGACGCGTCCTGGTGCGCTTCGAGCGCGCGCAGCGTGCGCTCACTCGCGGGCAGTACGTCGTATTCTATGTCGGCGATGAGTGCCTCGGCGGCGGCGCCATCGAGCGCGTGCTCCCCGCCGCAGGTCCTGCAACGGTTTCCGCCACGAGCCGCGCCGCCGCCTGCTGAGCGCAGCTGACGCGGCGACGCGCAGGTTCGCGTCCCCTATAATGTCATTCCGCCGATCGTCCCCGCAGCCGGAGAGACTCATGAAGGATACGTTCAACGTCCGCTCGACCCTCGCGGTCGGCGACCGGCAGTATGAAATCTTCCGCATCGACGCGGTCGAGGGCGCGAGCGCGGCCCGCCTGCCCTATTCGCTGCGCATCCTGCTCGAGAACCTGCTGCGCCACGAGGATGGCGTCGACGTGACCCGCGACGACATCCTCGCGCTCGTCAACTGGGACCCGCAGGCCGAGCCGAGCCAGGAGATCGCGTTCACACCGGCCCGCGTCATCCTTCAGGACTTCACCGGCGTCCCTGCCGTCGTCGATCTCGCCGCTATGCGCGACGCCGTCGTCCAGCTCGGCGGCGATGCCGGTGCGATCAATCCGCTGTCGCCCGCGGAGCTCGTGATCGATCATTCCGTGCAGGCCGACGAGTTCGGCAGCGTGCGATCGCTCGACGCCAACAACCGCATCGAGTTTGCGCGCAACCGCGAGCGATACGCCTTCCTGCGCTGGGGCCAGAACGCCTTCGACAATTTCAAGGTCGTGCCGCCGAACACGGGAATCGTGCACCAGGTGAATCTCGAGTATCTCGCGCGGGTCGTGTTCGACCGCGAAAGCGGCGGCGTAAGACAGGCCTATCCGGACACGCTCGTCGGCACCGACTCGCACACGACGATGATCAACGGGCTCGGCGTGCTCGGCTGGGGCGTGGGCGGTATCGAGGCGGAAGCGGCCATGCTCGGCCAGGCCGTAACCATGCTGATCCCGCAGGTGGTCGGCTTCCGGCTGACCGGTCAGCTCGCCGAGGGCGCCACGGCCACCGACCTGGTGCTGACCGTGACCGAGATACTGCGCCGGCACGGCGTGGTCGGCAAGTTCGTCGAGTTCTTCGGCGACGGCCTCGGCGACCTGCCGCTCGCGGACCGTGCAACGCTCGGCAACATGTCGCCCGAATTCGGCAGCACCTGCGCGATATTTCCGATCGACGAGGTGACCCTGCGGTATCTGGAGCTGACCGGACGCGATCGCGCGCACATCGAGCTCGTCAAGGCATATGCGCAGGCGCAGGGCCTGTGGCGTGAGGCGGGGCAGCCGGATGCACGCTACAGCGACCTTCTCGAGCTGGACCTCGGCGACGTCGAGCCGAGCCTGGCGGGACCGAAGCGGCCCCAGGACCGCATCCCGCTGCGGCAGGCGAAGGCCATTTTCCGCAGGCACCTGGAGCCGATGCTGGCAGAGCGCGAGCCGCGCTCGCGCGGCGAGAGCCGGTTCGAGGACGAAGGCGGCTCCACCGCAGTCGGCATCGCGCGCGGCCGATCGGTCCGCGAAGCGACGGTCGACATGGACGGCCAGCGCTTCGTGCTCGAGGACGGCGCCGTGCTGATCGCCGCAATCACCAGCTGCACCAACACGTCGAACCCGGTTGTCATGGTCGGCGCCGGGCTTCTGGCGCGCAATGCCCTGGCCAGGGGCCTCCGGTCGCAGCCATGGGTAAAGACTTCGCTCGCTCCGGGCTCGCGGGTGGTCACGGATTATCTCACCAGGGCCGGGCTGCTCGACGACCTTCAGGCGCTCGGCTTTCACATCGTCGGCTATGGATGCACCACGTGCATCGGAAATTCCGGACCGCTGCCGGTGCGGATCGCCGAAGCGGTCCGCGAGCATGACCTGGTGGGCTGCGCGGTGCTCTCGGGCAACCGCAATTTCGAGGGCCGCATCCATCCGGACGTGCGCATGAATTTTCTGGCGTCACCGCCTCTGGTCGTAGCGTATGCGCTGGCCGGCAGCATGGATCGTGACCTGTATTCGGATCCGCTCGGCGCCGGCGCGGACGGCAAACCCGTGTATCTCAAGGACATCTGGCCGACCCAGGCCGAGATCCACGAGACGATTCTGGCGAATATCGACAGTGGCATGTTCAGGAAGAGCTACGCGAGCGTGTTTGCCGGTGACGCGAACTGGAACACGCTGGCAGTGCCGGAAGGCGAGATCTATGCGTGGCAGGAGGATTCGACCTACGTGAAGAATCCACCCTATTTCGAGGACATGGCAATGGGACCGGCCCCGCTCAATGATCTCAGCGGTGCCCGTGTGCTCGCCCTGCTCGGCGATTCCGTCACCACCGATCACATCTCTCCGGCCGGCAGTATCGCGATCGACAGCCCGGCGGCCAGATACCTCCTCGAGCACGGTGTCGAGCCGAACGACTTCAACTCATACGGCTCCAGGCGAGGCAATCACGAAGTCATGGTGCGCGGCACTTTCGCCAACATCCGCCTGCGCAACCGGCTCGCACCGGGGACCGAGGGCGGATGGACGAAGCATCAGCCGAGCGGCGAACAGATGACCATCTATGATGCCGCCCTGCGTTACCGCGACGAGCGCGTGCCGCTGATCGTCATCGCCGGGGCCGAGTACGGAACCGGCTCCTCGCGCGACTGGGCCGCCAAGGGAACCTTGCTGCTCGGCGTCAAAGCCGTGCTCGCGGTCAGTTACGAACGCATTCACCGTTCGAACCTGATCGGCATGGGCGTGCTTCCGCTTCAGTTCGCCGACGGCGAGGATGCCGGAACCCTCGGCCTGACCGGACGAGAGACCTACGCGATCGAAGGGCTGAAAGGCGGGCTCGCCCGGCAGGTCGAGGTGATCGCTACGCCCGACGACGGCGCGCCGATCCGCTTCCAGGCGCGCGTGCGCATCGACACGCCGCGCGAGCGTGATTACTTCGTGCACGGGGGAATCCTGCACTACGTGCTGCGGCAGCTCGCCGTGCCGAAAGCTGCCTGAGCCGTGATGGCCGGGATCCACCGCCCCGCGGGCCGCCGCCGTGGCTGAGACGCTCGCCGGCAAGACCCTGTTCATCACCGGCGGCAGCCGCGGCATCGGCCATGCCATCGCACTTCGCGCCGCGCGCGACGGCGCCAACGTGGCCGTCGCCGCCAAAACGGCACGGCCGCATGCCAGACTTCCGGGAACCATTCACACCGCCGCTGCCGACATCGCAGCGGCGGGCGGCAGTGCGCTGCCGCTCGAGGTCGACATCCGCGACGAGCGGCGCGTCGCCGAAGCCATCGCCGAGACCGTGCGGGCCTTCGGCGGCATCGACATACTCGTCAACAATGCCAGCGCCATCTACCTGACCGGCACCCTCGAGACGCCAATGCGCCGCTTCGATCTCATGCTCGGCGTCAACGTGCGTGGGACGTTCGCCTGCACGCAGGCCGCCATCCCCCATCTGCGCGAAGCGGCCAATCCGCATATCCTCAATCTCTCGCCGCCGCCCGATCTGGATCCGCGCTGGCTCAGGGACCACACCGCTTACACGATATCGAAGTACGGCATGAGCCTGTGCGTGCTCGGCATGTCGGCGGAATTCGCCGGCGACGGCATTGCCGTGAACGCACTGTGGCCGCGCACCGTGATCGCCACGGCGGCACTGGCCATGCTCGGCGGCCGCGTGCGACCGGAAAACTGCCGCAAGCCGGAAATCGTCGCGGATGCGGCTCACGCGATACTGACGCGCGACAGCCGCGAATACACCGGCCGCTTCTTCATCGACGAGGACGTGCTGCGCGAGGCCGGCGTCGAGGACTTCGAGCATTACGCCGTTGCGCCCGGCAATCCCCTGCTTCCGGACCTGTTCCTGTAACGGGGAGAAAAAAGGGGACATTCCTGATTTCCGTCCGGAAATCAGGAATGTCCCCTTTTTTCCCCCCTTTTCACAGCGGCGTCGCCCAGAGCGGCACGTCGCGCCAAGCGTCGGCCAGACGCCGGTCGAGTGTCCGCGCGGCGGGCTGGTGCCGCTCAACGAGCGCCCAGTAACGCGGCGAGTGGTCGAGATGGCGCGTGTGACAGAGCTCGTGAACCAGCAGATAGCGCACCAGCTCCGGTGACAGGAACAGCAGACAGCAGTTCAGGCTGATGGTGCCCGCTGCCGAGCAGCTTCCCCAGCGAGTGCGCTGGTTGCGGATTTGCACCCGCTCGTAACCGAGCTCGAGGCGCCGTGCGAGACCGGCCAGGCGGACCGGCAGGTATTCCCGGCCCTGCGCGGCCAGCCAGTCGCGCAGCGCCGCCCGGCCGGCCTCGCCGCACGCGTCCGCGCCGCGCACTTCGAGCGTTCCCGGTCGTTCGAGCACGCTGGCACTACCCGGACGCCGCGAATCGTATCGCACGGTCCAGGCGCGCCTGATGGCGGCGAGCTCGATGCGCTCGGGCGACAGCAGGCGCGGCAGATCGCCGGCCAGCTCGCGGGCGGTACGGTCGATCCAGTCGCGATTACGGCTGACGAAGGTCTGCACGGTGCGCGGCCGTGTGCGTTTCGGCACGACGACCTCGACCCGGCCGTAGGGAAACACACGGATCGACATGCGGCGTGCGCGGGCGCTCACGCGCACACGTAGCTCCTGCTCCGCGCCGGGCGTGGAAAATAACTGCAGTTGAGCGCTCCGCGGGGCGGAATCGGTCCGCGCCGCGCGTATCTCCGGGCTCACGCCGCGGTCTGGCGCACGTCGTTTCATGAGCGTGGACGGTCTCGTCAAAGGTGGCGCGGCCCGGGCGGCTCGAAGCTCGTTTTCGTACCCCGGGCGGCGCTTTCGGCAATCCCTTTCCGGGCGGATGGTACATTACCGGCAGGCGCCTTAAACAGTCGTCCAGGGCATTTTCCGGTGGTTTTTTTTCCGGCTCGTGAGCACCCCATGGCGCCCGTACTCGAGGTCCAGAATCTGCACAGGAGCTACCCCGGCGTGGAAGCCGTGCGCGGGGTCAGCTTTCAGGTCGGCGAAGGGCGTTGCTTCGGCCTGCTGGGCCCTAACGGGGCCGGCAAAACCACGACCGTCGAGATCATGGAGGGCATTCTGCCGCCCAGCGCGGGGCTGGTGCGTTATCGCGGCCAGCCGATCGGCACGGCCTTCCGGGCTCAGGCCGGAATCCAGTTCCAGTCGACGGCCCTGCAGGATTTCCTGACGGTGCGCGAGACCCTCGAGCTGTTCGCCCGGCTGTACCCGTCGCATGTCGACCTCGACGAGCTGATCGCGGTCTGCTCGCTGCAGTCGGTGGTTGATCGCGACGTGCGCAGGATCTCCGGCGGGCAGCGCCAGCGCGTGCTGCTCGCGATCGCGCTCGTCAACGATCCGGCGGTGCTGTTCCTGGACGAGCCGACTACCGGCCTCGATCCGCAGGCGCGGCGCAACTTCTGGGACCTCGTCCGCGAAATCAAGGCGCGCCGCAAAACCATCATCCTCACGACCCACTACATGGACGAGGCTTACCACCTCTGCGACGAGATCGCGATCATGGATCACGGCCGCATCATCGCTCAGGGGCCGCCAGTGCAGCTTCTCGAGGAGCATTTCCGCGACACGGTGCTGGTTCTGCCGCGCGCGGACTTCACCATTGATCCGCAAGCGCTGCCTTACCAGGTGCTTTTCTCGGGCGACATGGTCGAGATCTCGGTGGCCGACGTCGACGAGGCGATCCGCGCGCTGGCCACCGCGCGGGTGTCGTTCAGCCGCCTGCGCATCCGGCCGCGTAACCTCGAGGACCTGTTCCTCGAGCTGACCGGGAAAGAGCTGCGCGCATGATCCGCCGCACGCTTGCGGTGCTGCACGCGCGCAATCTCGAATTCCTGCGCGATCGCTCCTCGCTCGGCTGGAATATTCTCCTGCCGGTCCTGCTGGTGTTCGGCCTCGCCTTCGTGTTCTCGGGCCCCGATAAACCGCTGTACCGGGTCGGCGTGCTCACATCGGGCGCACCACTGGACGACGCGCAGCATCCGTTCCTGGATACGCGGTATGTCGGATTTTTTAACGCCGGCGACGAGGCCGATGCAATCTGGAAGCTCGAGCACCACAGGATGGACATACTGCTCGATCTTCGCGACCCCGCGCGCTACTGGATCAACGAGGATTCGCCGCAAAGCTATATCGTCGAGAAGCTGCTCCTGCAGTCGGATCCCGGCGGCTTCGCCAGGGAGACGGTCACGGGTCGCCGCATCCGCTATGTCGATTGGCTGCTGCCCGGCATCCTCGCCATGAACATGATGTTCAGCTGCCTGTTCGGCGTCGGCTACGTCGTAGTCCGCTACCGGAAAAGCGGCTTCCTGAAGCGCCTGCGCGCCACACCGCTGCTCTCCATCGAGTTCATCGTCGCACAGGTGCTGTCGCGTCTCATGCTCATCATCGTCATCACGAGCTTTGTGTTCCTCGGCACCACGACCCTGCTTGCCACGCCGATGGCCGGCAGCTATCTCGACCTGCTGGTGGTCGCCGTCCTCGGCGCCGTGTCGATGATCGCGCTCGGACTGCTGGTCGCGGCTCGCGTCAGCAGCGAGGAGCTGGCCGGCGGCATTCTCAATATGATCACCTGGCCGATGATGCTGATCTCGGGCGTGTGGTTTTCGATGGAGGGCGCGCATCCGCTCATGCAGCGAGCGGCGCAGGCGCTGCCGCTGACCCGGCTTCTCGAGGCGGCACGTGCGATCATGCTGGACGGCGCCACGCTGGCCGACGTGCGCGCCGACGTGGCAGTGCTGGCGCTCATGAGCGCGGCGTTTCTCGCACTCGGCGCGGCGCTCTTCAAGTGGCGCCTGGACTGAGCGCGCGCAGCCGGCGGTAAAGCTCGGCGGCCCACAGGTAATCCGGCGCTATCAGCAGTGCCTGCTCGAGCTCATTGCGTGCCCGCATGGTGTCGCCGTTCGCGAGGTACACGCTGCCCAGATAGGCGTGCGCCTCTGCGAGTCCCCAGTCCGGCCAGCCGGCGAGGGAAACCTTCTCCCGCGCAAACAGCCGCAGCGCCTGCTCGAAGCCGGCAGCGACCTGCGGGTCGCCTTCCGGCGCCCTGCGATAGAGGACGATCGCGGCGAGCAGCTCGATACGCGGGTTTTCCGCCTCGAGCTCACGAGCCTTGCGCATGTGGCTCGCGGCACTTCGCGAATCGAGCACGCCGGTGATCGGCGAGAGCTCGGCCCGCAGTCCCTGGCACGCGGCGATCAGCGCGTGCGCCTCGGCGAACGCCGGCTCGTGCTCCAGCGCTTCCCCTGCACGTTCGATGCAGTCGTCGAGATCGCCGGACGCCGCGTCTGGATTCGTGTCGATGGAAAGCTGCGCCAGCCTGAACTCGACATGGCCGAGATAATACGAAGCGAGCGCTGCATGATCCTCGTCGCCTGCGAGCGCCTCGAGATCGATGCGGCTGGCTTGCAACCCCCTGGCATCCTGTGTGTAAACGGCATACTGGATGCGCCCCTGAACGTCGGCAAGCGTCTCGAGCTGGTGAGCCACCGACACCGGCCCGACGACGGCGACCAGCGCCATTGCGATTGCCGCCGGGGACGAGCCTGCGCGCATCAAGCTTCGCGCAGCGCCGTCGCCACAGGCAGGCGTGCCGCCCGCATGGCCGGGAACAGGCCGCCGACGAATCCGATCGCGAGCGCCCACTTCAAGCCGTTCCAGAGCAGCTCCGGCGAAACCCGGAAGTCGAATACGACCTGGCTGAAATTGGCGCCGAGCGTGGACACGGTATAGCCGTTGAAGACGGCCCAGGCTACCAATCCGCCGAACGCCCCGCCGATCAGGGCGAGCAGCATCGTTTCCAGCAATACCGAGACCACGACCGGGACGCCGCGAAAGCCGATCGCCCGGAGTGTGGCGATTTCGCGCGCGCGGGACGCAATGGCGGCGTACATGGTGTTCAGCGCTCCGAAGATGGCGCCGATGGCCATGATGCTGCCTATGGTGATGCCGAGAATGCGGATCAGTTTCGTCAACTGTTCCGACTGTCTGCTGTAATAGTCCAGCGTCGTGGACACGTCGAGCTTCAGCCGCGGGTCCGCTGCCACCGCCGCCTTGAAGGTGTCGAGCGCGCCCGGCTCGGCCAGGCGCACCGACACCGACTGGAAGCCCTGGCGGCGGTAGGCCGAGGCCAGCGTCTCGGTGTCGCCCCACAGTTCCGATTCGTGAGCATCCCCGGAAGCGAACACGCCTACGATCGTCCATTGCTGATTGCCGAGCTCGATCTGCCGGCCTGGATCGAGGCCGGCGAATTGCCGGAGCGCGCCCTCACCCGTGATCAGCTCCCGCAGGCCGGGCTCGAAAGCGCGGCCGGCGACGATCCGCACGTTGCCGCGCAACTCGAACGCTTCCGGGCCGACGCCGCGGACTTCCACATTGGCATCGGTACCGCTGGCTTTTTTCGGCACGTTGGCGATCAGCACCAGCTCCGCCGAGGCGATCGGCTCGTCCCGATCGTTGCGGGCGATGCCTGGCGCCTGCTCGATCAATGTGACCTGCTCGCGCGTGATCGTGGAGTTCAGCTCCGCCTGCGAGCCGCCGCGCAGGACGATCGCCGTGTCTTCGCTTCCGGTCCGGGTCAGCATGGCGCGGAAGCCCTCGGCCATCGCCAGCAACGCCACAACTACCCCGACCACGCCGGCGATTCCAACGACGATGACGAGCGTCGCCCCCCAGCGCTGCGGGATGCTCGCGACACCGATCCGCGCCACGGACAAGCTGCGCCGCCCGCCGCGACTCAGCACCAGCCAGGCGGCCAGCGCCCCCGCGCCGGCCAGCACCCCGATCCAGGGCAACAGCGTCCATGCCGCCAGAAAGACGATCACGATCAGCGTCGTGGCGAGGCCGCGCAGAATGTGCCTGAGCTTGCTCACGGCGCAATCCGGCGAATCATGGAGCGATCAACGTCCGGCCAGCGCGTCGACGATTCTCAGGCGCATGGCCCGCAGCGCGGGCAGCGACCCGACGACCAATCCGATCGCGATGATGAGGCCGATACCGGTCGCCCAGGTCTGCGCCGGCACGGTCGGCAGGTTGATGATGCCGTCGCTGCCGGCGCTGACCACCGGCATCAGCACCGCTGCCAGCGCCAGTCCGATCAAACCGCCGATCAGCACCAGCAGAATCGATTCGGCAAGCACCAGGGCCAGGACCGAGCCGTTGGAAAAACCGATCGTCTTGAGCACTGCCAGTTCCGGTATCCGTTCGCGCACTGCCTGCGCCATCGTGTTGCCGGTGACCAGCAGCAGCGTGAAAAATACCGCCGCCATGATCGCCGTGACGATCAGTCCGACATTCGCGAACTGCTCCAGAAATGCCTGATTGAATGCCTGTTCGGTCTGGGTTTCGGTCTCGTGATCGGAGTTGGCCGAGATCGCGTCGATGGCCTGCGCGACCGCGCCGGCATCGGCGCCGTCGGCGAGCTTGACGATGTACCAGCCGACGGTGCCGCTGACGAAAGCGTTCGCCTCGTCGAAGTACTTCCAGTGAAAGACCAGCTGGTTCTCCTCGCCGCGGCGATTGGTCTCGGTGACCCGGAAGATGCCGGCCAGCTCGAAGGTCCAGGCATTACCGCTGGTCTTATTCGGAAAGATGGTCGCCTGCAGCGGTATCTGGTCGCCGACCTTCCAGCCGAACCGATTGGCCAGCGCGGCGCCGGCAATGGCGCCGGTGCGCGTGTTCCGGAATTTCTCCAGTTGTTCGGGCGGCAACGCGTACTCGGGGTACACGTCGAAAAAGCCCGGCCCCACGGCGAAGTTAGGGAAGAAATTCTTGCGATCCTGGTAAATGCCGCCGAACCAGCTTGCGAATACGACCTGCCGGACGCCCGGCACCGCCTGAATGCGGGCGTTGAGACTGTAGGGCAAAGGCTGAATGATCGAAAACCGGGACGTCACCACCATGCGGTTGGCGCCGGCGACGTCGCCCCCGGAGGCGAATGCGACGCGCACCGAATCGAGCATGCCGTAAAGCAGAAACGCGGCCACGACCGACAACAGGGTCAGAACGGTGCGGGTCTTGCTGCGGAACAGCGCCGCCCAGATCAGGTGCAGATATTTCATGC
>DATLFD010000043.1:0-4903 GCA_035524935.1 Gammaproteobacteria bacterium
GATCACGCCATCGGCGTCGGCGATCTCGCGCACGGCCTCCGCGCGGTCGCGCGTACCGACGACTTCGACGCCCGGTGCCGCCGCCTGCATCCAGGCGAGGCGCTTCGCATCCGCGCCCATGACGACGACCTTGCGCGGCGCTTGCCAATCCGGTCGGTCGGAGAGCGCGGTCGCGGATTCCTTCAGGCCGAGCTCGGCGATCAGCCGGGCGGTTTCGGCGTCCGCTGTCTGTGCACCGGCCGGCGCACCGGTGAAAGTCAGCAGGCTCGCGGCGGCTAGCAGCGACGCGGCGACGGAGTATGAAGATTTCAGGACCATACCCATGAGCGCTTCCTTGTCAGCCAATGGATCGTAAGTGCTGTAAATCAAGGGATTATAAGGGCCGGACCGGACGTTGCTGGATGTCGCTGAATCGGACTGTGGTGGCTATGGGTGGACTCGAACCACCGACCTCAGCATTATGAGTGCCGCGCTCTAACCAGCTGAGCTACATAGCCATCGGGAGATCTGGCAGGGGAGGTGAATTTTCCGGTCTGAAGGAATGTCTGTCAACGAGAATGGGCGACTGGGGCTTGGAAACTCAACTCGCAAATTTCGTAGGGCCGGTTTCAACCGGCCGGTGTGGCCGACTGAAGTCGGCCCTACACGTTGAAGCGAAAGTGCATGACGTCGCCTTCCTGGACGACGTATTCCTTGCCTTCGAGGCGGAGTTTGCCGGCGTCGCGCGCGCCTGACTCGCCGCCCCGCGCGACGTATTCGTCGTAAGCGATCACCTCGGCGCGGATGAAGCCCTTCTCGAAATCGGTATGGATCTCGCCCGCCGCCTGCGGCGCCGTCGAACCCGTGCGCACCGTCCACGCGCGCACTTCCTTGGGGCCGGCGGTGAAGAACGTCTGCAGGCCGAGCAGGCGGTAACCGGCGCGGATGACCCGGTTCAGCCCCGGCTCATCGAGACCGAGATCAGCCAGAAATTCGATTTTGTCGGCGGCGTCGAGCTGTGCGATTTCCGCTTCCAGTGCCGCGCAAACGGGCACGACTTCTGCCCCCTCCGCGCGGGCTTGCTCGCGCACTTGGTCAAGGTAGGGATTGTCGTCGAAGCCGCCTTCGGCGACGTTGGCGATGTACATCGTGGGCTTGGACGTCAGCAGGTGCAGGTCGCGAATCTCGTGCCGTTCCTCCTTGGTGAGCGACATCGCGCCCGCTGGCTGCCCGGTGTCGAGATGTGCCGCGACGCGCGCGAGCAGGTCGCGGCGGACGATGGCGGCCTTGTCGTTCGTCTTCGCCACGCGCACCGCCCTGTCGTGATTCTTCTCGACGGTTTCGAGATCGGCGAGGGCGAGCTCGGTGTTGATGACTTCGATATCCGAACGCGGATCGATGCGGCCCGCCACGTGTACGACGTCGTCATTCGCGAAGCAGCGCACCACGTGGGCCACGGCGTCGGTCTCGCGGATATTGGCGAGAAACTTGTTGCCGAGGCCCTCGCCCTTCGAGGCGCCGGCGACCAGCCCGGCGATATCGACGAACTCGACCGTCGTCGGCAGGATCTTCGCCGGCCTGGCGATTGCAGCGAGCGCATCCAGCCGCGGGTCCGGCACCGGCACTATGCCGACGTTCGGCTCGATGGTGCAGAACGGATAATTCTCAGCAGCGATAGCCGCCGCCGTCAGGGCATTGAACAGCGTCGATTTGCCGACGTTGGGCAGGCCGACGATACCGCAGCGAATGGCCACCGGCTAAGCGCCCGATTCCCGGCTGTGCAGGCGGTGCTTGGCCTTCTCCTCGCCGTCCTCGAGCAGCAGGGGCATCGCCTCGACGGCCGCGCCGATGGCTGCCGCGATGAGCTTTTCCTCGTCGGGGGTCGCGCGGTGCAGCACATAGGAGACGACCTCGTGGCGGTTGCCCGGATGGCCGATACCGAACCGCAGCCGCAGGAAGCCCTCGCCGAGATGCGCGATGGTGTCGCGCAAGCCGTTGTGGCCGCCATGCCCGCCGCCGCGCTTGAGCCGTACCGTGCCGGGCGGCAGGTCGAGCTCGTCATGCGCGACCAGCACCTCGGCGGGCTGAATCTTGCGATAGTCGCAGAGGCTCCTGAGCGGCAGCCCGCTTCGGTTCATGTAGGCGGTGGGCTTGAACAGCAGGATCTCGTTGCCGCCGGCGGCGATGCGGCAAAGCTCGCCGCTGAATCGCCGCTCGGCGCGGAACGCGGCCCCGTGGGCCTGCGCGAGCGCATCCGCGAACCAGAAGCCGGCGTTGTGACGGTCGAGCAGGTGCTCCGCGCCCGGGTTGCCGAGCCCGGCGATGAGACGGATCGTTGCCATGCGCGCCTCGCGGCGGCGGTCAGCCCTCGTCTCCGGATTTCTCCTCGTCCGCCGGCTTCGCGACGCCCTCGGCCTCCGCCTCGGTCACGGCAGCCTCTGCCGCTTCCTCTTCCTCCGCCTCGACGCGCGGATGGTGGATGGCGGCTACTGCGAGGTCGTGGCCTTCGCCATGCGCGAGCTCGACGAGCTCGACGCCTTCGGGCAGCTTGATGTCGGACAGGTACTGCATGTCGTCGATCCGCATGTCCGAGCAGTCGATCTCCAGGTACTCGGGCAGGTCGCGGGGCAGGCAGCTGATCTCGACGTCGGACTCCATCTTCGAGAACACGCCATGCTCGAGCTTGATGCCGGGCGCGTCGGCCTCGCCGACGAAGTGCAGCGGCACGTGCATGCGGATTTTCTCGTCCGCCATAACGCGCTGCAGATCGACGTGCAGGATGCGGTGCTTCGCCGGATGGCGCTGCAGGTCCTTGAGGATGGCCTCCTGCTGCTCGCCGCCGACCCGGATGGTCAGCACCGAGGAATAGAACGCCTCGTTGTCGAGCTGGTGCAGCAGCGCCTGGTGATCGAGCACGATTGCGCGCGGCTCGCGTTTGCCGCCATAGAGGATCGCGGGAACCTTGTCCTGACGGCGCAGGCGGCGGCTCGCACCCCTCCCCTTGCCGTCGCGGAACTCCGCGACCAGTTCCAGTGTTTTCGCCATGTCATCGTCTCCTCGGTGAATCCGCCAACCCGCGACCAGGCCGGCAGCGTAATGGGGACATTCCTGATTTTCGCAGAAAATCAGGAATGTCCCCTTTTTAATCGACGTACAGGGAGCTGACCGACTCCTCGTCGCTGATTCGACGCATGGTCTCGGCGAGCAGCTCCGCCGTGCCGAGCTGCCGGATCACCGGGCAGGCCCTCGCCTCCGCGCTCAGCGGTATGGTGTCGGTCACCACCAGCTCATCGAGCTCGGATACCGCCAGGCGCTGGACCGCCGGGCCGGACAGCACCGGGTGCGTCACGTAGGCGACGACGCGGCTGGCGCCTTCGGCCTTGAGCACTTCCGCGGCCTGGCAGATCGTGCCGGCCGTGTCCACCATGTCGTCCACCATGACGCAGACCTTGCCCTCGACCCGGCCAATGATGTTCACGACCTTCGACTCGTTGGCCCGGGGCCGCCGCTTATCGATAATCGCCAGCTCCGCATCGTCGAGGCGCTTGGCGAGCGCCCGCGCGCGCACCACGCCGCCCACGTCCGGCGACACCACAACCATGTCATCGTAGGTCTGCTTCCACACGTCCCCAAGCAGCACCGGTGAGGCGTACACGTTGTCGACCGGAATATCGAAGAAACCGGTGATCTGGTCCGCGTGCAGGTCGACCGTCAGCACGCGGTTCACCCCCGCACTCGTGATCATATTCGCCACCAGCTTGGCCGTGATCGCGACGCGCGTCGCGCGCGGCCGGCGGTCCTGCCGCGAATACCCGTAGTAAGGAATCACCGCCGTGATGCGCGCCGCCGAGGCCCGCCGGCAGGCATCCGCCATGACCAGAAGCTCCATCAGGTGGTCGTTTGCCGGCGGCGACGTGGACTGCACGAGAAACACGTCGCGGCCGCGGATGTTCTCCAGTATCTCGACGGTCACCTCGCCGTCGCTGAAGCGGCCGACGTTGGCCTTGCTCAGCGGCAGCATCAGGTGGCGGGTGATCGCATGGGCCAGCTGGGGATTCGCGTTGCCCGTGAAGACCACCATGCCTGCGCTGTCCACGGCACCTCCCACTGACTGGCTGGGGTGGCAGGATTCGAACCTGCGCATGACGGGATCAAAACCCGTTGCCTTACCGCTTGGCTACACCCCACGAAAGGCCGGGTATTGTACACGTCATCCCGCGGCCCCGCCGAGCGCCCAGTCGTCGATCGCCAGGCGAATGCGCAGCTCGCCGTTCTCCATCACGAGCTTGCGGGGCAGCGTGGCGCCGTCGAAGCCGCGGTAGCTCGTGTAGCGCACCGTCCAGTCACGCTGCTCGAGCCGCTCGAGGCGGCCCTGCTCATCCAGAGACTCCTCCGCTTCGCCGCCGTACGGGTCCGCAACGCCGAGCATCCAGTAGCGCATGCTCGCCAGCGGCACGCGCCAGCCGAGCGCGGCCTCGAGCTCGGTTTCCGGGTCGGTCAACAGGAAATGCTCGCCGTCGCTGGTTTCGAGCTCAATATGGCCGGGAACGCCTGCAATGTGGAAGCCGCCGACGCCGAGCGGGCCGCGAAAGCGCGCGTCCACGTGCTGGTCGCTCTGCCGCCAGGTCAACGTGCCGCTCCAGCCTTTCTCGGCGGTGGACAGGGCGATGCGCCCGTCCATGCGCCAATGCGCGAGCGACTGCAGCGCCGCCCGCCGCGCCGGCCAGCTCGCGGCGCTGAACGCGTCGGGCTTCTGTTGAGGTTGCAGGCAGCCGCCGAGCACGAACGCAAGAATGAGCGGCGACAGCCCGCGGCGCGCGCGTAGCGGGTTGAAACCCGCCCTACGGCGCGGGACGGATCGGCCGCACATTTCCCGCGCCCGCTGCGCACGTGGCGGGTTGAAACCCGCCCTACGGCGCGGGGC
>DATLFD010000044.1:0-16316 GCA_035524935.1 Gammaproteobacteria bacterium
CGCTCGACAACGTCAAGATGATCGAGATCAAGCTGTCGCAGGGCGCGAAGCCGGGCGGCGGCGGCATCCTGCCCGCCGCGAAGGTTACGCGCGAGATCGCCGATGCGCGCGGCGTGCCGGAAGGGCGCGAAGTGCGCTCGCCGCCGACCTTCAGCACGTTCTCGACACCGCGCGGGCTGCTGGACTGGATCGCCGAGCTGAGGGCGTTGTGCGGCGGAAAGCCGGTGGGTTTCAAGCTGTGCATCGGCGAGCGCCGCCAGTTCATGGCGATTTGCAAGGCGATGCTGGAATGCAGCTCGGGTCCGGACTTCATCGTAATCGACGGCGCGGAAGGCGGCACCGGCGCGGCCGAGCTCGAGCTCAGCGACTCCGTGGGCACTCCGCTGCGCGACGCCCTTATCTTTGCGCACAACTCCCTGTTAGGCGCCGGCCTCCGCGACGGCGTCCGCCTGGTCGCCAGCGGCAAGATCATTTCGGGCTTCGACATGGCGGCGGCGATGGCCATGGGCGCAGACCTGTGCAATTCGGGGCGCGGCATGATGTTCGCGCTGGGCTGCATCCAGGCACGCGAATGCCATCGCAATACCTGCCCGACCGGCATTACCACGCAGGATCCGTGGCGGGTCAACGGCCTCGTGGTGGCCGACAAGGTGCAGCGCGTTGCCAGCTACCACCACCGGACGATCCAGCACTTTCTGAAGGTGCTCGCCGTGGCGGGGATCGAGCATCCGCAAGAACTCGGGCCGGAGAGGCTCATGCGGCGGGTGACCCCCACGGAGACACGCAGCTACCGTGAGCTGTTCGACTACCTCGAGCCGGGTGCGCTGCTGGCCGGCCGCGCGCCGCCCGGCTACGCCGACCCCTGGGCCGCCGCCAGCCCCGATCGTTTTCAATAACCGAATAACCGGTGCCCGGCACCGGCGATCGTTCAATGCCCGATGTCGCTAACGATCTCGTCGAGGACCCGATTGAGATCGTACAGCCCGAACGGCTTCGACAGGTACCGGTGGACATGGAGGCTTTCGCTCTCCTTGTGCAAGGTCTCCAGCGGATAGCCGGTCACGAACACGATGACGAGATCGGGCAGCGTCTGGTGAAGCTGCCGGGCGACGCTGACCCCGTCGCCACTGCCCTCGAGCATCCAGTCGCAGATAAGGATCTCGGGCCGGAAGCGCCTGCCGATCTCCACGGCACGGTCGCTGCTTGCCGCCGTCGCCACGTCGAAACCGTTGTCGCTCAAAAAATCGGCCATCGCTACCCGCGAGTTCGTCTCATCCTCGACCACGAGTATGCGCTTCGCCATCACACGCCCGATTGCGCTGCGTCGAGCGGCGCGAAGGCGCCGCAGACATGGCCCGCCTGCTGCGGTGTCCCTATCCATGGTTGCATACCGGCCTAATCGCCTGTGTTGCCTCTCCAGTCGATCGGGAGTCTGATGTCGAACTGTGCGCCGTTGTCCGCTACGTTGCGGCCACTGACGGTGCCACCGTGGTCGTGCACGATACGGTGCACGAGGCTCAACCCCAAACCCGTCCCGCCTTGCTCGCGCCGCGTTGAGAAAAACGGATCGAACAACCGGCCGAACGATTCCCTGGCGATGCCTGGACCATTGTCCCGCAACGAAATCACGAGATGGTCGCCGTCCAGCCGTGACAGGATGCGCAACTCCGATGCGCCCGCCTCGGCGGCATTGCGCATCAAATTCACAAGAGCCTGCTCCAACTCGGTTTCGTTGAGGGCCACCGGCGGAGCGGGCTCGAGCAGCTCGAGCTCGCATCTCATATCGTAAAGAGGCAAGATCGATGCCAAAAGCTCCTTCGAGCTCTGCAAAACCCTGTTGATATCGCCGCTCTCCTTGGGGCCGTCGTCGCTGCGCGCGAATTGCAAAACGCCCGATGTGATCCCCGCGCAGCGGCGACAGTCGTCGACGATCCGCGCGAACAGCTCTTCGATGCGTGCGCCGCCCTGGCCGCCATTGAGGTTGCGCGCGACCATCTGCCCGAGCTCGGCATTCATGAGCATGGAGTTCAGCGGGTTGTTGATCTCGTGCGCGATGCCGGCGGCAAGGGTGCCCAGCGAGGCGAGTCGCGCGGTGCGGCGCAGCCGTTCCTCCTTCTCTGCCATGGTGAGTTGCGCCTCGCTTTCGGTCAATCGCTCCTCGAAGTCTCTGCGCTGCAAGGCCGTCGACAGTAAAGCAGCCATAGCCTGCACGAAATTGAGGTCGTCCTGGCTCCATTCCCGCTTGCGATCCGTGTGCGCGCCGAGCACTCCCCACGGCCCGTCGCCGCTTTCGATGACCACGCTCGCCCCGCCGACGATCATGTGATCCTCGAAGAGTTTGCGGTCGGTGAACCGGGTCTCCGCGGCGAAATCGTCGACAACGACCGTGCGATGGGAATGCAGCGCCAGGCCGTCAGGAGAGCCGTCGCGATCTGCCGACACGAGCGCGTGGCCGACCCGGCCGCGTTTCCAGCCCTTGCCCGCCTTGAGCCGCAGGATGTCGTGCTCACGGTCGAGCTCGAGCACCTTGCAGTACTTGACCCCGAGCGTACTCGTGCAGGCTTCCAGTACTCGCTTGATGATCTTATCGGGGCTGCGCTCGTTGACCGCGTACAGTGCCAGCCGCGCCATCGCCGCCTGTTGCCGCGCACGCACGCCGGCCTCCTCGGTCACGCGCTTGAGCTCGGTAACGTCGGTGAACGAGCCGATGGCGCCGCGCAGCTCGCCCGCCTGATCGACGAGGGGCGCGACAGCCATGGAGACGTGCACAACGTCGCCGTTGGGACAGCGCAGCGCGACGGTTTCGTCGCGGCGCGTCTTGCGGCGCGCACGATCGAGCAGGTAGCGGTCCAGTGACAGCGAGTCGCCGTGTGGTTCGATGAGCACGTCGACCGGTTCCGGCACCGAGCGGTGGCGCGACAGGTTGCGCCCGACATCGACGTCGAAGAATTCTGCCGCGCGGCGATTGGCGCGCACGACGCGACCCTCCGGGTCCTCGCAGATGACGATGCCGGCCGGCGCGAAATCGAGCGTGGCCGCGAGCTCCGCGACCCGATATTGCAAAGCGACGTTCAGCTCTTCGATCTGGCGGACGATGAGCAGGACTCGGCTCATATCGACCAGGGTCGCGAGCACGAATTCGCGGCGGCCGGTCGCGGATTCGGCAGCCTCGAGGCGTGCGCCGAGGTTGCGGTCGTCGCTGCTGCGGATCATCCCCTGCCAGACCCCGCCGGCGTCCAGTATCTGTCGCGCCTGCCGTTCGAGGGTGGTACAGGCTTGCTCGGGCAGAAGGTCGGCGAGCGTCGTGGCGCGACGGCGCCCGGGCGCACCGATCAGGTCATGGAGGGACGCAGTGGAGGCGACGACACGGAGATCAGTGCCGAGCACGAAGCTTGCGAGCGAGTGCTGCTCCACGAAGGCCTCGAGCGAGGCTTCGATATCGCGCATCGGCGGGCTTGCGCCTTCCCTGGCGGAGCCGTGCATGCGCTCAACCGGCTTTCTTGCGCCGCGCCCGGCCCTGGCTGCTGCCGGGCCGCTCGCTCCTTCTGCCGACCTCGCCGTTGTATTGCTCGAGCCGGTTGTAAAGCGTCTTGAGGCTGATGCCGAGCGTCTCGGCGGCGAGGCTCTTGTCGCCGCTGAAGTGCTCCAGAGTGCTCAGGATCAGCCGGCGCTCCACATCCTTGATCGACAGCCCCACCTCGAAATCGAGCTTGCCCCGCGCCTTGCCCAGCCCGGCGTCCAGTGCCAGCGCGATCTGCTCCAGGGAAATGGTGTCGCCGCTGAGGATGAACGCACGCTGCACGATGTGCTGCAGCTCGCGCACGTTCCCCGGCCAGGTGTGTGACTCGAGGCGGTTGAAGGCCTTCGCTTCGAGCGTCTTCTCGGTACCGTACTTGCGGTTCATTTGCGCGAGAAAATGCCGCGCCAGCTCCGGGATGTCGCTGGCGCGGCTGGACAGCGGCGGCAACGCGATCGGAAACATCATGAGCCGGTAGTAAAGGTCTTCGCGGAACTCGCCGGAGGCAACGGCGGCTTCCGGATCACGGTTGGTGGCCGCGACGATGCGCACGTCGAGCTCGATCTCCTTGCTGCCGCCGACGCGCGTCAGCACGCCCGTTTCGAGCACGCGCAGGAAATGCGCCTGCAAGCCGGCCGGAAGCTCGGTGACCTCGTCCAGGAACAGGGTGCCGCCGGCGGCACGCTCGAAATATCCGGCGTGACGCTTCTGCGCGCCCGTGAAGCTGCCGCGCTCGTGACCGAACAGCTCGCTCGAAATGAGGCTTTCGGGAATGGCGCCGCAATTCACCGGCACGAACGGCCCGCTGCGGCCGCTCGACTTGTGAATGGCCTGGGCCACGAGCTCCTTGCCAGTGCCGCTCGCGCCGTAGATGAGCACGGTGGCGTCGAGCGGCGCGATGCGCCGCACGGTGTCGTACAGCTTCTGCATCGGCGCGGATTCGCCCACGAGGAAACCGAGATGCAGCTCCGGGCCGGGCTCCGCCTTGCCGTTGCGGCGGCCTCGCGCCGGCTTTCCGATGCGATCCAGGCAACGTTTGAGCTCGGCGTTGCCGAACGGCTTGACCAGGTAATCCATGACCGGCGCCTTGACGGCGCGCACGGCCGTCTCCACGCTCGGATTGCCGGTGATGATAACGATTTCCGGACGGTTGCCCGGACCGACGTGATCCAGCAACTCGAGGCCGTTGCCATCCGGCAGCATCAGATCGACCACCAGCAGGTCAGGCGAGTGGGTGGCGAGCGCGCGCCGCGCGGCCGCAAGCGTTTCGGCGCGGCAGACTTCGTAGCCATGGGCTTCGATCAGCTCCGAAGTCGCCTTGGCGAAGCTTGCGTTGTCGTCAACTAGCAGGACCTGTGCCATTTTCTATTGCTCACCATCGCGCGGCGGACCGCAGGGGCCGTCCACGGCGGCCGCGCCGCCATCGGCGGCGCGCCACTTAAGCCATCGCAAATGCTCTTGCCCCCCGGCGGAAAGTGGACGGTCGGCCGAATTGAATTGTTGGGTCGGCCTCGGGGACCGTCGAGCCTTCGACGGTACGCTTTAATGTAACACTAATCCGGGCAATAGAGTCTTTTCCGGCCGCGCTGCAGCATGCGCGGCCCGGCTGGGCACCGCTGCATTCAGGTTTCGAACGGCAGCCAGCTGTTGCACCAGCCGTCCGCGCTCACCAGCCGGCCCTCGAACAGGGCGCAGGGACGCCATTCGTCGCTTGCCTTGCCGCTCAGGAAGCGGCAATTCGCGCAGAGCTGCGCAGCGCCCTCAGCGCCGGCGCGCTTCGGCCAGAGCGTGGTATCGACGGTGGTGGCGTCGTGCCGGTAACCCAGCGCCCGGGCCAGGGGTTCGTCCTCGGCGACGCGTTCCGCCGCCGGCCTGCTGCGCCCGCGCAACGGCAGCAATATCAGGCCGCCCAGCGCGAAGGCGAGGACGTCGCGGCGGGTCGGCATGCGGCCTCAGGCGACCACCGGGTGATCGAGCGCCAGGTCGAGCCGGCGCGCCGCCTCGAGGCGTTTTGCGACGTCGTTCCAGTCGACCAGCTTCCAGAACGACTTTACCCAGTCCGCTTTGACATTGTGGAACTGGAGATAGTACGCATGCTCCCACATGTCGCAGACCAGCAGGGGAACGCTGCCCTGGCCGACGTTGCCCTGGTGATCGTAAATCTGCTCGACGATCAGGCGTCGGGCGAGCGGTTCCCACGCCAGTGCCGCCCAGCCGGAGCCCTGCACGCCTTTTGCGGCATGGCTGAGCTGCGCCTTGAAGGCAGCGAAAGAGCCGAAGTGCTCATCGATCAGATCGGCGATCTCGCCGCCTGGCTCGCCACCACCGTCGGCCGTGAGGTTGCGCCAGAAGATCGAATGCAGCACGTGTCCGGAGACGTTGAAAGCGAGATCCTTCTCGAGCCGGTTGACGTCGTCGAACGCCTCCTTGTCGCGGGCCTCGGCCAGTTTCTCGAGCGCGGCATTGGCCCCTTCGACGTAGGTCGCGTGATGCTTGTCATGGTGCAGCTCGAGAATTTTCGCCGAGTAATGCGGCTCGAGATCTCCGTAATCGTACGGCAGCTCAGGTAGACGGTAGATCATTTTGTACAGACCTCCTGGGGCAGGGGCTCCGGCGCCGCCGGGCAGCCACGGGCGCGCAGTCACGTGCGAGCGCTCATTTTGCAATACCGGCCATGATGCAGGATGTGTGCCAGCGTCCGCGGCCCCCGACGCTCCGCTGCACCCGGTGAAAATATGTGGCACATATCCTGCATACCAATGGCGAAACGACAGGTTCACCCAGGGGATCGACATGAAAAACAGGACACTGCATCCGCTGGCCGCGGCGGCACTGCTCGCCATTGCCGGTTGCGCGAGCACACCGCCGCCGAATCAGGAGCTCACTCTCGCGCGCGCGGCCATCGACGAGGCCGTGCAGGCAGATGCCCAGCGCTACGCACCGCAGGAGCTGACCAGCGCACGGCAGAATCTCGGCCGCGCAGAGGCCGCGGTGCAGCGCGACGACAATCTCGTTGCCGCGCGGCTGGCCGAACAGGCTCGGGCTGATGCGCAGCTCGCCGCGGCGCGCGCCCGTGCCGTGAACGCCGAGCAGGCGGCAGAGGCCCTGGCGCAAAGCCTCGAGATCCTGCGGCAGGAAACCCTGCGCAATACTGAACAGCGGTAATTGGAGAACACAATGAAGAATTGCCCCGACCTGCGCAGTATGGCACGCAATGTGTTTGCGGGCGGCGTCGCGTGCGCGGCGCTGGCGGCCGGTTGCGCGACGATACCGGAATCGAATGCCATGCTCGAGGACGCCCGCGCTGCCTATCAGGCGGCGCTCAACGATCCGGCCGCGGTGCAGGCGGCGGCTGTGAGCCTCGACAGGGCCGAGAACGAGCTCGCGCGAGCAGAGCGGTTGCTCGACGAGGGCGCGGATATCGAGCTCGTTGAGCATCACGCCTATCTCGCCCGCCGCCACGCGGAGTTCGCCCGCGAGCGCGGCCGCCTTGCGGTTGCCGAACAGAAAGTGGCTGCGGCGGACGCGCAGCGCAAGGAAGTGCTTCTCGAAGCACGCACGCGCGAGGCGCGCAGCGCGGAGCAGCGCGCGGAGGCCCGCGCGCTCGAAGCCGACGCGGCGCTGGCCACTGCAGAGCAGAGCGCACAGCAGGCTGCCGCCTCCGAGGCGCGCGCGGAGCAGCTCCGCGCCGAGGCCGAACAGCTGCAAAGCCAGATTCGCGAGCTCGAGGCCCGGCCTACGCCGCGCGGACTGGTGCTGACCCTGGGCGACGTGCTGTTCGATACGGCCAAAGCCGAGCTCAAGTCCGGCGCCGAACGCTCGCTCAATGAGCTGGTGACCTT
Source organism: Gammaproteobacteria bacterium (assembly GCA_035524935.1). GTDB lineage: Bacteria > Pseudomonadota > Gammaproteobacteria > Steroidobacterales > JACDCP01 > JACDCP01. Next base: position 7,360 of record DATLFD010000044.1, read on the forward strand.
TCTCGAGGAATACCCGGAACGCAACGTAGTGATCGAAGGCTTCACGGACAGCCGCGGCAGCGAGGATTACAATCTCGGCCTCTCCGAGCGGCGCGCCCGCGCCGTCGAGGCAGCGCTGGTCTCCGCGGGCATCGATCGCGGCCGCATTCGCGCGCAGGGCTTCGGGGAAGCCTATCCTGTCGCCAGCAACGAGACGCCCGCCGGGCAGCAGCTCAACCGGCGCGTGGAGATCATCATTTCCGACGATTCGGGGCAGATCCCCGAACGCGCGCCCGAAGCCGGCTGACCGCCGATTCGCCGCCTATAATCAACCCACGAACCGAGAGTGTGTACACAAGGAGATCATCGATGACGAACAATTCACCCAACACGGGCACGACGGCAAAGACCGCCAAGGCGCACCCGACGACCAACCGCGCCACTGAGGTCGCCCATGAGGCGATCGACCGGGCCGCCGCCAGCGCCGGGCCGGCGGAGGACCGGTTGCGCGAGACCGCGACCGAGGCGCGCGCGCGCTTGCGCCAGTCCGGCGAGCGGCTGCAGGAGCGCTCCGGCGACCTCGCGCAGCAAACCCAGCGCTACGTGGACGAGCATCCGCTGGCGTCGCTCGGCATCGCCTTCGCGGCCGGGCTCGTGGTTGCCTCCCTGCTGCGTCGTTGACCCCCGAGCCGACCGCCGCAATGCCGATGACCGACCCGCTCCGCGCGGCGGACGCCGGGCGGGTTTCCACGCGCCCGGAATCGGTCTCCGAGCTGCTCGGCGGCCTGTGGCGCTCGATGCTCGCCGAGATCGGCGGCACGGCGGAGCTGTTGGCGACCGAAAGCCGTCTGGCGGCGATGAGCATCGCCGCCATGCTCGGCCTCGCGGTCGCCTCGGTGGCCTTCGTGCTCGCGACCTGGCTCGGGCTCGCCGCGGCATTGTCCCTGTGGCTCGTGGGCCTGGGGCTGGCCCCTGCCGCCGTGCTGCTCGGTGTCGCCGCGGCCAACCTGCTGCTCGCCTGGATCGCCTGGCTTGCAATACGCGCATTGAGCCGCAACCTGCTCTTCCGCCGCACGCGCCATCGGCTGCGGGGCAGCGACGAGATTCCGCATCCGGAGGCTGGCGGACATGCTGTCGCTGACCCGCGTCGGGCGTGAAGCGGCCGCGCTCGATGCGCGTCTCGACACACAGCGTATGCAGACGCGTGCTCTTGCGCTGCAGCTGCGCGAGGGCCTGCACCGCAGGATAACCGCGCCGACTGCGCTCGTGTCGAGCTTCACCGCAGGTATCGTCGCCGGACACCTGAGCGGGACGCGCGCAATGCGCGGCGATGGAGACGATGACGGGAAGCGCCGCGGCTCGCCGCTGCGCATGGCTCTCGGCTACGGCAGCTGGGCGCTGCGGGTTTACCTGACCCAGAAGGCCGCAAGGTTCCTCGGCTCGATCTGAACCGGGAGATGCTCCTGGACGGCGAGCTTTCCAAGCAGCAGCCCGGGGCTACCGGCGACCCTGGAGCGGGACACCCGCAGGGGTCGCTGCCGCAGCCGCCGTGGGAGATCCGCTCAGTCATGCTGACCGGGATCTTCCTCATGCTGCTCCTTTACACCCTGCGCATCGCCGCACCCCTGTTCGTGCCCATCGCGCTCGCGGTCCTGCTGAGCCTCCTGTTGTCACCGCTCGTGCGCCGGCTGGCCCGATGGCGGGTCCCCGACTCCGTCGGCGCCGCCCTCGTCATGATGGGCCTGGTCGCCATGGTGGGCGGCGCGTTCTACCTGCTCGCGACCCCGGCCCAGGAGTGGCTCGCGAAAGCGCCCGAGACCATGACGCTGATCGAGCACCGGTTGAGCGGCCTCAAGGAACCGATGGAAAGCATGCAGGCCGCTTCGGAGCGCGTTCAGGACCTGGCGACCATCGACAACGGCCGGACCGTGCAATCGCAGACCCTGACCGTGCGCCCCCCCGGATTGCTCGACAACCTGTTGAGCGGCACGACGCGCCTGGCCGCCGCCACAGGCCTGGTGTTCTTCCTGCTTTTTTTCCTGCTCGCCTCCGGGGACGGACTGTTGCTCAAGCTCGTCAAGCTTGGCAGGAGTCTCGATCAGAAGAAGCGCGTCGTCGGCGTCATGCGCGACATACAGAGCGACATCTCCCGTTATCTGGTCACCGTGACCGCCGTCAACATCGGTCTCGGGCTGGTCACCGCTCTCGCGCTGCATGCCCTCGGCGTGCCCAATCCGGTGCTCTGGGGGGCGCTCGTGAGTGTGCTCAATTTCGCCCCCTACATCGGCGCCGCGGTGAGCCTGGTGGTGCTGACTTTCGTAGGGCTGATGACCTTCGAGTCGATGGGCCTGGCTTTGCTCGTGCCGTTGACATTCTTCGTCCTGACCACACTGGAAGGACAGGTCATCACGCCGATCATACTCGGCCGCCGGCTCGCGCTGAGCGCCGTGGTCGTGTTTCTCTCCGTCATCGTCTGCGGCTGGATGTGGGGGATCATCGGCGCCCTGCTCGCGGTGCCGCTGGTCGCGAGCCTGCGCATAGTGTGCGGTTACGTCGAGCCGCTGCAGCCGATCGCCGAGCTGCTCGGCGCCGAAGATCGCGAGGACGCATAGCTGCCGGGGATGGCACCGATCTTGCATCATGACCTGTCGGAGGCAGGCGGGCCGCGGCGCGGCCCGCCGCTGTTCAGGGGAGACGACGATGTTGCGTTGGGCATTGATATTTTTCGTGATCGCGCTGATAGCCGCACTGCTCGGGTTCGGCGGCATCGCCGGTACCGCGGCAGGCATTGCGAAAATCATATTCTTCGTTTTTCTGGTATTGCTGGCCGTTTCCCTGCTGATGCACGTGTTCAGCGGGCGCCGGCCACCAGTGTGACGTATCTGCCGACCGGCAGCGATCGCTACCGGTTGACTAAACAAGGAGATTGAAATGAACAAGGATCGGATTGAAGGCAACTGGAAGCAGCTCAAGGGCAAGATCAAGCAGAAATGGGGCGATCTGACCGACGATGAGATCGACCAGGCCGAAGGCAATACGGAGATTCTCGCCGGCAAGCTCCAGGAGCGCTACGGCATTACCCGCGACGAGGCGGACCGGCAGCTCGACGAGTTCATGCGACGCGAGCGCCGCGTCTGAGCTTTTCGGGCAGCAATTGCCGGCGGATCGCCGGTGTGCGGCGGTACAGGGATGCGCCGCCGCTTTGGCGTGACTGCAACAGGCCCGCGGAGGATTAACCGATGACCACAAAGACGCGCAAGTGGATTGCCGCCGTCAAGCGTATGGCTCCGCGGCTGGTGGCGGGCGGAGCGCTGGCGGTGTCTGCGACAGCCGGCGCGCAGGAACCGCCGGTGCGGCCGGCGACCCCGGCGCCGTCGACCGGTTCGGAGACCGTGCCGTTCGGCACCGGTGAGACGACCACGCAGCAAACGACGCAGTCGGCGGATCCGGAACGCTTTCGACTGCAGCGCGAGCAGGAAGAACGTGACAGCGAAACAGTGGTCCGGCAGCGCGCGCCGGATGACGCAGACGCCGGGGACGAGCGTACTGTCGCCCAGCGCGTTGACGATGCCAGAACGACTGCGGCGGTCAAGTCCAGGTTGTTGATCGAGGATGCGACCCAGGGGCTCAAAATCGACGTTTCCACGTTCGATCACGTCGTGACGTTGCGCGGCGAGGTGCGATCCGACGAGGAAAGACGGCTTGCCGAGCAGATCGCCCGCAATGTCGAGGAGGTGCGGCGCGTGCAGAACGAGCTTCACGTGGTGAACGCCGCGGAGCAATTGCAGTAAGCGCGGCGCACGCGGTGACGTGTGTCCAGGGCCCGTTCGCGAGCATGCGAACCGCCACGGTCTTGACGGCCACCCTGTTGCTGGGCGCGTGCCGCAGCGCCTATTACGATGCCCTCGAGACAGTCGGCTATCACAAGCGCGACCTGCTCGTGAGCCGCGTCGAGTCCGCGCGCGACGCGCAGGATACGGCCAAGCGCCAGTTCGAGTCGGCCCTCGAGGAATTCAGTGCCGTGATCGGTTTCGACGGCGGCGATCTCGAACGCCGCTATGAGGACCTCGAAAGGGAGCACGCGCGCAGCGAATCGGCGGCCGATGCGGTGACGGAGCGAATCAATTCGGTGGAAAACGTCGCCGAGGCGCTCTTTGCCGAGTGGCAGCAGGAGCTGGACGAATACAACAGTGACGCGTTGAGGCGCAACAGCCAGCGCCAGCTCGAAGAGACCCGCGCTCGATATGCGCGGCTGATCCGTGCGATGCGGGGCGCCGATGCAAAAACCGAGCCCGTACTCACGGCGTTCCGGGACACGGTCCTGGCGCTCAAGCACAACCTGAATGCACAGGCAATCGCCTCGCTGCAGAGCGAGCTCAACGCTGTCGAGACAGACGTCGAAGCATTGATTCGCGAGATGGAAGCCTCGATTCGCGAGGCTGACGCGTTCCTCGACGCCATGCAGGCAGAACGCGGCTCGCGCACTGGCGCAGCCGGCGTGCCTGGCACGAAGCGTGCTGCGTCGAATTTGTAAAGTTCGAACCGGCAGGTTGTAATAACTACAGTGCCAAAAAAGCCGACACCGGACTATAAACTCTGGCAAAATGCCGCTGCGCCGGCAGATCGGCTGGCAACGGTAACCGAGCGAAGACTCTCTGGCATATTCGACGGGAGGAGATCAGCATGATTCACAAGCTGTTATTGGTCTTGATCGCGGCCATGAGCCTCGGCATCGCGGCCTGCGACCGGCAGGGACCTGCCGAGGAATTGGGCGAGGATATCGACGAAGGGATCGATGAGTTCGGCGACGATATGGAAGAAGCCGGCGACGAGATAGAAGACGAATTCGACGACTAGACCTGATCCGTTACGTCCGGCGACCGGCTGTCGAAATTTTTTTCCGGCAGCCGGTTGCTTTCTTCAATCCCCAGCCAGGCCCGCAAGGGCCAGCGTTCGCGCCTAAAGGCGTTCCGGCAACCGCCGCCGGATCTCCTTCGCATCTTCGCGCGCGAGATTCTTGTCCAGCTCGAAGCTGACGCAGGCGCGCGTCTCGTCGTCCAATGCGGCACGCAGGTGGCCGAGAAATTTCGGGGCGGCAACCAGCAGCAGCTTATCGTACTCCCGTGCAACGCGCCCGGCGCGCAACTCCTCCGCCACGCGTTGGGCAAATCGCAGCACTTCCTGCTCGGCGGGCTCGACCTCATGCGACATGGCATGCCGGCCTTTGCCCGCGCTGTCGAAAGCGCGGCCTGGCCTGTCAGTCTCCAGGTCCCGGTTTTTGAGCGCGCCCGCCGGGTGATCCAGCTTGTGCAGTTTCACAAGCGGTCCGGTCGGGCGCTCGACCGTGTACACCGTCGCCTCTGTCCGGTGCGCGACGAGGATCCAGGGTTTTTTCTTCATTCGGCTAGCCTCCTTGCGGATAGTTCTCACTCGCGGGTGACAGCCTGCGCCACCATGCGCGCAGCGCCAGCGCCGCTGAGGCGGCCAGCGCGATCAGCACTGCGATGACGCCCACACCCGCCCAGCCTGGTTCGCGCAGAACCGCCATCAATTGCTGCATGAACACAGCGATGAAGACGATGTCGATGAAGATACCGAACGCACTGCCGATCAGATAGTGGCCGAAGCGAATGTGCGACGCTCCTGCAACCAGGTTGACCATCGAGAAAGGCGCCAGCGGCAGCCAGCGGACCAGCACCATGGCGACTATACCGCGCCGTGCGAGAGCACGGCTCACTCGATTGAGACGTGCGCCCGCGAGCTTGCGAATGGTATTTCGTCCCAGCGAGTGGCCGATACCGTAAATGACCACTGCGCTCAGCAGCGAGCCGAGGAGCGAGTAGACGATGCCCCGGACAACGCCGAACGCCAGCACGGTGATGACCACGAGCATGGTGATCGGCGCCACGACGAGACCGCCGACAACGTAACCTGCCAGTACGAGCGGCAGCGCCAGCGGGTGTTCGCGATAAACGGCGACCTGTGCTGCGAGCTGGCCGGCATCGAGCCACTCGTGAAGCGGCGTCCAGCGCCACACGGCGGCAGCGCCCGCGAGCAGCAGCAGGATGCCGAGCGGCACCGCCCAGCCGCGCCGCAGACGCCAGCCTGTCGGCGGCGGGATCAGCGCGCGCGCCATGCGAGTGGCGCTCACTGGGTGCTCCGGCAGCGCTTCCATCGCCGTGGAGACGTGCCCGCCGGGCGGCACCGGCTGGTCGTCGCCGAGCGGACGCAGGCCCGGCGAGGCGCCGATCCGCGCGTCGATCACGGCCAGCAGACCCCGTGCCTCGCCCGCGAGCCCACGCAGTGACCCGACGTGCGATTCCAGCAGCCGCCGGCGCACCGCGACGATGCCTGCGCGCGCTGCGTCGGTGTGCGCTTCGAAAACGACGATCAGCTCGCTGTCGAGCCGCATCGAGCGCTGGGACAGATTGGCCGAGCCGATGCTGAGCAGCCGGTCATCAACGACGAGCACTTTGCCGCGGACGTTAGACGTCCGCTGGCCGTGCGGACAACACGCTCGCAGCCGCCCGTGAAGGTCCGCGGCGCGCAACCGCGCGATGAGGCGGGCCTGGCGGTCACCGATCTCGTTCTCCGCGAGCCATCCGCCCGCCGCCGCGGGCAGAACCAGCGCGATCTCGGGCGCATCGGGCTTCCGCAGGCGGTCCGCCAGCGCATCGCCCACCGCGGCCGCCGTCAGATAATGATTCTCGATGTAGATCGAATGGCGCGCCGCCGCGACGGCGTCGAGATAGAGCTGCTCGATCTCGAACACCCCGGCGCGTCCGGCATACGCGGGCTCGGTTCGCGCAATTCCGGTAACGATATCCTCGAAATCCGCGGGACCGTCGACGGGCACCGCGACCGGTTGCGCGAGCTGCCTGCGTGCAGGTTCGTGCCCCGTGGCGCGCCGCCAACGCTCACGCGCCAGTCCACCGAGGGCGTGCGCAGGTTCGCCCTTCACCATCGTCTGCACGTCGTGCCGCGGACCGTCGCCCGATTGCGGCACGGCGAGATCCATGCCGCCGCAAAACGCCACCTCGTCGTCCACCACGACGAGCTTCTGATGCTGGGACGCACCGCGAGGGTGCCGGTCGTCCATGTGGAAGTGCAGCCTGCCGTGCGTCTTCCAGTTGGCGCGGTAGATCGGCAGCCAGTCGTGCGCATCGGCGTAGAGCGACGCGAAGTCCCAGATGAGAATGAAAACCTCGAGACCGGGCCGGGTTCGCGTCAGGGCTTCGAGCAGATCACCGAGCGCATCCGGCAACCCGTCGGTATCGGAGCCGGGCAGGCTGAGCGCGCTGTCGACGTGCCAACCGACGATGAAGATGGAATGTTGCGCGCGCACGAAGGTGCTGCGCAGCGCCGGGTAATACGCCCGGCCGTCTACGAGCACCGTGGCGTGGCGCGCCTCGGCGACGTGCCAGCAGTTTCTGCCGGGATCGAGTATGGCGGGGCTGTCCATGCTCTCCAGGGGGCGGCGCCGGGCAGGTATTGTAGTGCGGACCGCGGTGCCATGCCCCGCGGCCGCCGTCACCGGGCTAACGGCCCGCCCGCGCGTGCTCCCATTCGCCGAAGCACTGCAGGTCGCAAAAGTACATGACCTGGTCCTCGGCTTCGGCTTTCATGGCCCCGAGCTCTTCGAGCTCATTGTTGCACACTGCACAATTGAGCTGCGGCGCACCGTTCGGCCGCTCTTTCCGCTGCCGCACATCGGGCGGTACGGCCCCCTCAGTCTGTCGCGCGGCTTCTTTGCCGTTGCGCTCGTCACTGCCTGCCATGGCTGCCTCCTTTACGATTGCAGAAATCGCCGGCCTCTTGCTCAGGCAGGTGCGCTCACGCTGATGGCGAGCAGCGTCTGCAGGCTGACCTCGAGAACGAAGGCCGGACCGTCTCCGTCCTTGTGCAGCGCGCTCCACGGCACGCTGACCAGCCGCCTGCCGACCACCGCCGTATCGCAGTCGAGCCCGAGCAGGGCGTACTCGATGCGGCCGCTTTCGAGGTCGAGCACCAGGTCCTCGATACGGCCGAGCCGCTCGCCGCTGCGGTTGCGCACCGGGCCGTGTATGACCGCGCTCGCGCAGTTGCCGGAATCGAGCAGCCTGTTTCTCATAATCGTCCGCCGTGCAGGCGAGGCCCGCACCGTCATGCCCGCGATGCAGGAAGCGTGCCATCCGCGGCTTACGACAGCTTGTGGTAGTGTCCTAATTTGCCTTCTTACCCAGCTCAGCAATAGCGGCATCTATTTCCTTTTCGTGCCCCCATTTCCTTTTTGCTTCTTCTGCAGAGAGCGTTTCCTCCTGTGCTTCAGCGCCCCGTCTAGAGGCTGTCCAGCCGGCGTTTTCGACATTCCGCGTTACCGTGCCATCGTCATTGACGACAATCCATGTCTCGGTGTTCCCGCTCTCAAACTGATATATGGTCTTTGGCACGGTCATCTCCGAACTCAAATTAAGACACTACCCGCCCTCGCGGGCCTTATAGTCGGCCACGATAGATGCGCGCACGGCATCGGCAGCGGAATTGATCGGCGGCTTGCCTAGGACGGCATACGCCCGTTGGCGGTCAGTTCCTTCGATGGGGGAAAGCCATGCATAACAAACATCGGCGTCCTGGTGCTCGATAGAGTAGGCTTCTACCATCCCCTCCCATACCGTCTTGTCTCCCATCATCTCCTTGACGTAGATCGACTCTCGCCAAGAGGCGTTGCATTCGTGCAAGTCACGAATTGCCGCCGCCAGCCTCACAAGTGGCTTCTTCACGGTTTTCGAGAACGTTTATTGCGCCGGCTCGTCCGCTGCAACACTCGCTAGATCATCTTCTGCCAGCTTGAGATATTCACGAATCCTAGCGACGTGCTCCTTGGTCAGTTGCTGGTCGCTAGCCTCGATGGTCACCATCAAGTAGACGCCCTTATAGGGCAGCTTAAGAGACAATCCAGTTGTCTGTAGATGCGCTGGCGGCGGTTGCCGCTGGGTATC
>DATLFD010000045.1:0-54558 GCA_035524935.1 Gammaproteobacteria bacterium
GGGCCAACCTCGGGCCTGCCCTGTAGAGACTCATAGGCTCGCCGAGCTTCAGCAGGGCGGGCACTAGGATTCACCGGATGGTGGATAACACGCCCCGCACCCGATGCCTCGTGGCATCGGGTGAAGACATAGTCCAGGCCGCATCGAAAGCTGCGGAATCACTGTCCCGCCGCCTCCACCATTTCTCGCTCCCCGGCACGGAATGCCGGGGAGCGATTTCCCGCGAAGGGTGATACCTTGGGGCAGTGCCCCGATATAAACAGACAAGTTTCCTGAGCCGTCAGGATGCCGCCTATATCGCGGGTCTGATCGACGGCGAAGACACGATCGCGCTGACCCGGCGCCATCGCAATGAAAATCGCCAACTCGAAATCAGCATCAGCAGTACGTTTTCGGATTGAGCCTTCGACGTGCCATTTTTCTTCGGCAATTTGCAGAAACGCGGGCCCGAACGTATCAGCCATCAGTCGAGTTGGACATCGGTTCGAGCAGCAGGGCGCCCCTGAGCGCGCGAGAGGCGTCAGCGACCGCCGCCACCGCCTCCTCCGCCTCCCCCGCCCGACGAGCCGCCGCCTCCGGATCCTGATGAGCTGCCGGGCGGCCTCGACGACGAGGCGATCTGCGAGCTCAGGCTGCTGCCGATGGATTTGCCCAGGCTGCCCAGGTCGCTGATCCGGCCGCCCTGGTACCAGCCGATGTGCTCGGCCGCGGCTGCGGCAGCCGCTACACCGACGGCGTGAGTGAATTTATCGGTCCAGGCTTCTTCGACATCCAGCGCCACGGCAAAGGGCAGCAACTTTTCGTAGCGCCCGGCATCGAGCGCCGGCGGCGTGCCCGGCCCGGGCATGCTCGCGAGCTCGTCGCGCTCGGCGACCGACAGGTACAGCTTCAATCCGTCGATTTCGTCCAGCAGCTCGCGTCCGGCACGGGTCGGCGCTTTCACCAGCATGCGAAATATCAGCACCACGATCGACATCAGCGCGAGGATGGCCACGATCATGGCTGTGCCGTAGCCGCCGCCCAGGCCGAAGGCAAGGACCGCGGTCGTCAATCCGATCAGCATTGCGACGGCGATGCTGCCGTTGTTCAGGCTGAACAGCTCGGGCTGATAACGTGCGGACAGCGACTTGCGATGCACCGCCTGGGCTCCGGCGACCGCGGCGGCGTTGCGCTTGTGCAGTTCCAGCTCCGTCCGGCCGCGCGGGAACAGCCTCGCCAGCAATGCCGCCTGCGCGGCCTCGGGCGGGCCGCCTCCCGGCGGCGCAGTTTTTTCCAGGTGCCAGTCATCCTTGAGGAGGCGGTCCTCACGGCGTATGCGCACGTGACCGGCGACGGCCATCGCGAGCAGGTCGGACGCGAAGCAACGCGCGTCATAACCCATGCGCCGCATGAAACGAAGCCCGGCGGGCGAGTGCCCCTGCGGCGGCTCATAGCGCGCGATGACCACGCCCTGCCGCGGATCGCGCCCGACCTTGCGCCAGCGAAGCACGCAATACGCGAGCAGCGCGATCAGCCCCGCCAGCGCGACCAGCACCCCGCGGTTGTCCTTGAGCAGCCAGGCCAGGCGCTCGGGCCTGCCCGGCGCTGACACGACGCCCTGTGGAAACGTGAGCACGATGGTCAGGCCCTGCCGCGGCTGCAGCGGCCGGCTCAGCCGCCAGCGCGCCACGCCCGGCTCCGGCAGCGTCATGACGAAATTCTGTTCCTGCGCACCCTGGGCGCCGCTGTAGCCCTCCACGTGCATTTGGTCCACCGGCACCGGCCGAGGCAGGCGCACTTCGACACTGCCGGTCTCGATCGGGAAATCCCAGCCCGTGCCGATCGCGTTCCAGTAAAGCTCGTCATGGTCGGCGAAAAAACCGAGCTGGCGCGCGGTTCGATATCGCAGTGCGTACCTGAACTCGCCGGGCAGTGGCAGGAAGTCGTCGTCGCCCGTGTTGACACGCACACCGTTCGCGACCACCTCGGTGAACCAGGACTCGGTCCGGCCGTCGCGCTCGACCCCGAGCACCTCGAAGTCGACGACGACCCGGTTGCCGTAACGGTCGCGGTAGCGCGTCGGAAAGTCGCGATAGATGCCGCGGCGGATCCGATCGCCCTCCGCGCGCACCGTGATTCGTTCAGTCACGTCGAGGCTGCCGTCGGCGCGGATCTCGACTTCGCTGTCGTAGGCCAGGATGCGTTCCTGCGCGGCCAGCGGCAGGACCGGCAGCAGACCGGCCAGCATCGCTGCCGTCAGCGACAACACCCGCATCATCGAGGCAGCGCCACCGGCACCGGGGCGCGCGATTCGTCGTCGGCCTGGTAGAACTCGGCCCCGGCGAAGCGGAAGATGCGCGCGATCAGCAGGTCGGGCACGCGCTGAATGGCGGTATTGTTATCGCGAACGGCGCCGTTGTAGAAACGGCGGGCGTATTGCAGCTGCTCTTCGACCTCGACCAGATCGCGCTGCAGCTGCGCGAAGTTGTCGCTCGCCTTCAGATCCGGATAGGCCTCCTGCAGAACGATCAGGCGGCCGAGCGCCTGCTCGAGCGAGGTCTCGATCTCGCCCAGCCGCGCCGGGCTCGTCTGCGCCAGCGCCTGCGATCGCAATGCCGTCACGGAGTCGAGCACGGCGCGTTCGTGGGCGGCATAGCCTTTCACCGCGGCGACCAGCTGCGGAACCAGGTCGTGGCGGCGTGCGAGCTGCACGTCGATGTCGGCCCAGGCGCTGCGCACCTGATTGCGCAGCCGCACGAGCCGATTGAACGTGAACACGGCCCAGCCGGCCAGGGCGAGACCGATCAGCAGCAGCACAGTCGTCATGCCGTCCCCCGATTCGCAGTCAGACTGCGCGCTGCCTCTGCTCGCGCCTGCGCTCGCCCGCCGCGAGCAGTTTCTTGCGCAGACGAACGCTGAGCGGCGTCACTTCAACCAGCTCATCGTCGTCGATGAACTCGAGCGCCTGCTCGAGCGACAGTCTGATGGGCGGCGTCAGCATGATATTTTCGTCCGAGCCCGCGGCGCGGATGTTCGTGAGCTGTTTTGCCTTTGTCGGATTGACCGGCAGATCGTTGCCGCGGCTGTGAATGCCGACGATCATGCCTTCGTAGACCGGCTCGGCGTGACCGATGAACAGGCGGCCGCGATCCTGCAGATTGTAGAGCGCGTAAGCGAGCGCCTTGCCGTCCACGGTCGAGATCATGACGCCATTCTCTCGTTGCGCGATGGCGCCCGGCGCACGGCGATCGTAGCGGTCGAAGACGTGATACAGAAGGCCGGTGCCCGCCGTGGCAGTCAGATACTCGGTGCGGAACCCGATCAGGCCGCGCGCCGGGATGCGATAGTCGAGCCGCACACGCCCGGTTGCGTCCGGCTGCATGGCGAGCAGCTCGCCGCGGCGTTCCGCGAGCGCGCTCATGACCGCACCCTGATAGTCCGCCTGGAAGTCAACGGTGAGCTGCTCCCACGGCTCGCAGCGCTCGCCGTCGATGTCCTTCTCGATGGCCTCGGGACGCGATACCGCGAGCTCATAGCCCTCGCGGCGCATGGTCTCGATGAGGATGCCGAGGTGCAGCTCGCCTCGACCGGAGACCCGGAATTTGTCCGGATCCGCCGTGGTTTCCATGCGCAGCGCCACGTTGTGCTCGAGCTCCTGCTCGAGCCGCTCGCGGATACGGCGGCTGGTCACGAATCGCCCGTCGCGGCCGGCGAACGGTGACTTGTTGACCTGAAACGTCATGCTGATCGTCGGCTCATCGACGCGCAGCGGCGCCAGCGCATCCGGCCGATCGCGATCGCACAGCGTGTCGGAAATGCGCAGGTCGTCGATGCCGCTGAACATGACGATGTCGCCGGCGGCAGCCTCGTCGATACGCCGCCGCTCGAGACCATGAAACCCGTACAGATCGCCCAGACGGGCGTTTCGCACGGTGCCGTCGACGCCGACCACGCAGACGGGCGCGCCCGCCCGCGCCCGGCCGCGGGCAATACGCCCGATGCCGAGCAGGCCCACATAGGCGTCATGGTCGAGACTCGAAACCTGCAACTGCAGCGGTCCTTCCCCGTCCACCTGCGGCGGCGGCACCCTGGCGACGATCGCCTCGAACAGCGGGATCATGTCGCCTTCCCGGACATCCGGTGACGTGGCGGCATAACCGACCAGCGCCGACGCGTAGATCACCGGAAAATCCAGCTGCGCGTCGGTGGCACCGAGCCGGTCGAACAGCTCGAAGGTCTGGTCGAGTGCCCAGCCCGGCCGCGCGCCCGGCCGGTCAACCTTGTTGATGACGACCAGCGGCACGAAGTCCCGGGCAAACGCCTTCTGCGTCACGAACCGCGTTTGCGGCATCGGACCGTCGACGGCATCTACGAGCAGCAGCACGCTGTCCACCATCGACAGCACGCGCTCGACCTCGCCGCCGAAGTCCGAGTGGCCCGGCGTATCGACGATGTTGATGCGCCACTCGCGCCAGATGATGGCGGTGTTCTTGGCGAGGATGGTGATGCCGCGCTCGCGCTCGAGCTCGTTCGAATCCAGAGCGCGGTCGGGCAACTCGAAGCGCGCCGAAAGCGTATCCGATTGCTTGAGCAGCTGGTTGACGAGCGTGGTCTTGCCGTGATCGACGTGAGCGATGATGGCGATGTTGCGCAGTGTCACGGGCGGAGGCCTGCGGGCTTACAGCTCGAGACCCAGGATCAGGTTCGGATCCGGACACAGGCTCGTCCATAGTTCGAGCTTGCCGGCCTCGCCAACGCCGTAGTAATTTCCCTCGAGCCCGAGCATATCCGTGACGATCTGAAAATGCAGGTGCGGCGGCCAGCCGCCGTTCTCGTGCTCCTCGCCGATCCAGCCGATGCGCTCGCCGCGGGCGATCGCCCCGCGCGGAGCGAGGCCGTCGAGGGAGCGGCGTTGCAGGTGACCGTACAAGGTATAAAACGCGACCGCGAGACCTTTCGGGCGGTGCTCGAGAATGATCGTGGGTCCGTAGTCGCCGGCAATGTCGTTGTCGGCAAAGCTGTGCACGGTGCCTTCGAGCGGGGCATGCACTGCCGTGCCCGCCGGTACGCCGAGATCGATGCCGAGATGAACGTTGCGACGATCCCGCGGGTCGAAAATCGAGGCATACGCTTTGGTGTCGTAAACGGCGCGCGCTTCCGCGTAGCGCCCGATCGTGACGTCGCCGTCGACGGCGCCGGCTGCCTCGATGGCCGCCGACCAGTCGGCGCGGGACCGTATGGCGGCGTCGCCCAGGGCCAGCGCCTTTTTCGGCGCGCTCGACAGCCCGCACGCCAGCACGGGCGCGAAACGGTCGCGCTGCGTGCCGAGCCAGGCGACCAGTGCGGGTTCCGCCGGGCACGGCGGCCAGCCGCAGGCGCCGCGAAACAGGTAGTGTGCGAGGCGGGGCTCGATCGTCTCGAGGCGCCCGAGCAGGGCACGGGCCGGCCCGGTGGGCGGCTCGCTGCGCGCATCACGGTGCAGCGCATCGAGAACGGCGCCGAACAGGGCGGCGACCGCGCTTTCCTCCAGTGGGTGACGTGACTGCCATGCGGTGAGCGCCGCGCAGCCCTGCGCGAGGGGATCGGCCGCCCCGGCCATCAGGCGGGTGAGCGCGCCTGCGAGATGTCTGAGCTGGTCGTCGCCGGCGATCGGTGATGCGGCGAAAGCGTGCTCCAGGCGGCGCAGGAGCGCGCCGGCCTCGTCTGTCAATTCTGGAGTCGCCATATAACCCCGCCTGTCCGTTGCGGCCGCGATTATGGCATGCTCCCCCGCTTTCGCGGCATGCGTGCACGGGGGAAGCATGCGCCTGCGCAACAGGTTCGACCGCACGCGCCTGCGCGGCGACATTTACGGTGGCGTGACGGCTGCGATCGTGGCGCTGCCACTCGCCGTGGCATTCGGTGTGACATCGGGCGCCGGGCCCGTCGCCGGCTTGTACGGCGCGGTATGCGTCGGCCTGTTCGCCGCGCTGTTCGGCGGCACCCCGTCACAGATTTCCGGGCCTACCGGTCCGATGACTATCGTGGCGGCAAGTGTTTTCGCGTTCTATGTCGAAACGCCGGCTGTCGCGTTCACGGTTTTCATGCTGGGCGGCGTATTCCAGATTATGTTCGGCGCGCTCAAGCTCGGCCGATATATCAACCTCATGCCGTACCCGGTGATCTCCGGTTTCATGAGCGGCATCGGTTGCATTCTCATCATCATGCAGGTCGATCAGCTCCTCGGCCACCCGAGCCCGAGCGACACCATCAGCGCCCTTCGCGTGCTGCCCGCCTATCTGCGCGAACCGAATGCCGATGCCATCGCCGCCGGACTGCTGACACTGGCGATCTGCGTACTGACACCGCGGCGCGTGGCGCGCATCGTCCCGTCTCACCTGCTGGCCCTTGTCGCCGGAACGGTGTCCGTACTGGTGGTGCTCGACGCCGCCCCCGTGCTCGGCCCGATTCCGAGCGGGCTTCCCGCCCTGCAAGTGCCGACATTCGACACGGCGACCCTGCAGCACATGCTCATCTCCGCCCTGGTGCTCGGCCTGCTGGGCTCGATCGACAGTCTGCTGACCTCGCTCGTCGCGGACAATGCGACTCGCACGTTCCACGATTCCGACCAGGAACTTGTCGGCCAGGGCATCGGCAACATCGCAGCCGGACTGCTCGGGGGCATACCGGGCGCAGGTGCGACCGTGCGCACCCTGACCAATATCCGCGCGGGCGGCCGCACGGCGTTGTCCGGGATCGTGCATGCCCTCGTGCTGCTCGGGATCGTGCTCGGGCTGGGCTGGCTCGCCGCCTACATCCCGTACGCGGTCCTCGCGGGCATCCTCATCAAAGTCGGCTTCGACGTGATCGACT
The DNA here is from genome assembly GCA_035524935.1 of Gammaproteobacteria bacterium. Lineage (GTDB taxonomy): Bacteria > Pseudomonadota > Gammaproteobacteria > Steroidobacterales > JACDCP01 > JACDCP01. The sequence continues at coordinate 6,832 of DATLFD010000045.1, forward strand.
GGAGCTACCTGCGGCGCATTTTTCATGCGCCGAAGGGCGGTGTCATGCTCATGGCGGTCGTGCTCCTGCTCACTGTATTCGTGGACGTCATCACCGCGGTCGCGACCGGCATGGTCATCGCAAGCCTGCTGTTCGTGAAGGAGATGGCAGATCTGCAACTCGCCTCCATTCGCACTGTCGTCGAGCCGGCTGACCACGAGCTGCTGACGATCGAAGAAGCGACCGAGTTCGCCGCCTGCAAGGGCCGCGCAATGCTCGTGCACCTCGCCGGACCGATGAGTTTCGGTGCCGCAAACGGCATGACACGCCGCCTGGCCGGCGCCACTGCTCACGACGTGCTGATCCTCGACCTGCTGGACGTGCCTATGATGGATTCGAGCGCGGCACTTGCGATCGAGAGCATCGTTCAGCGCGCGCAGCAGCGCGGCCAGGCCGTCATCCTCGTCGGTCTCGGTACTGCCGTCGCGCGCATGTTCGCCAAGCTTGGCATCCTGCGCCTCATCAAGGACACCGAGCGATTGCGCACACGCCGTGATGCGTTGCGCGAAGCGGCCCGGGTGATTCGCGAACGAACCGCGCATGCGGCGACCTGAGCGCGGAACACCGGGCCCGCTCGAGCATCTATAATCGAGACTCCAGCCGCATGGATCCGGGGATCGGCCGTGATGAAGACTGCCAGCCTGTTCGCCTTGGTCCTGCTCTGTGGCGCCGTGGCCGGCCATGTCCTGCTGCGTCGCGATGGCCCGGCGGAAACGCCTGCCACGACGGCCGGTCCGGAGGCGCGTCATCGCTTCGCCGCGGCGGCCGGCGGCACCGCTCCGCCGGAGCGGGTGCTCGAGTCGCTGGCAGGGATCGTCGAGGCGGAGGTGGCGGAGCGCCGGCGTCTCGAGCGGAAACTCGACAAATTGACGGCCGAAGTAGCCGCCTTGCGCGGCGAATCCCCGAAGCCGGCGCCGCGTGCACCCGAGCCTGACCGCGCAGTTGCCGCGCTGGGCGATGACCTGCGCGTGGGCGCGCTCACTCAGGCCGGCATCGAAGAAGTCGAGGCGCGAGAAATCAAGCGGCGCATGGACGAGCTCGACATGGAGATGATGAACCTCCAGTACGAAGCGGGCGCGGGCGGGTGGATGGGCACGGAACGCTTCGCGGATGCATTCCGTGACCTTCGCGCACGCCGCGAATCCGTGCGCGAGTCGATCGGCGACGAAACCTGGGACAAGTACCTGTACGCGATGGGCCAGCCAAATCGCGTCGCCGTGCAGGAAGTCCTCGAAGGCTCGCCCGCGCAACGTGCCGGGCTGCGCCCCGGCGACCTGCTGTTGTCGTACGCCGGCGATCGCCTGTTCACCCTGAATGACCTCGTCGAGCGGTCGCGGCGCGGCGGCGGCGAGACCGTCACGGTCGAGATCCTGCGCGATGGCCGGCGCACGCAGATTTATATGCCGCGCGGACCGCTCGGCATCCGCAGCAGCTTCTTCCGCGCCGATCCCGCGGATCCGGCGTCCTGAAGCGCCGCTGTCCGGGGCATCAGCGCAGCGCGCCGGCCTGGACGAGCCGGTCTATGACCTCGCGATGTTGCCGAACGATGCTCAAGGTCAGGGCAGTCTGGCCATCTGCATTGCGCAGATCGAGGCCGGCGCCTGCCGCCATCAGCACCTCGGCGACTTCGGCGTGGCCCTGCCACGCGGCGTACATGAGCGCAGTCCAGCCGCCCGCGTCGGTCGCGTCCAGATCCGCGCCGGCATCAACCAGGCGTCCGACGACCGCGACATTGCCGTTGCGCGCCGCGGCCATCAGCGGAGCTCTGCCGTCTTCGCTCGAAGCATCGACGTCCGCGCCGCCGTCGAGCAATTCGCGCACTACCGCGTCGTGGCCGCTGCCTGCGGCGTAAAGCAGCGCGGTCCAGCCCAGCGTATTGGCGGCGCCGACCTGTGCGCCATTGTTGAGCAGGAAGCGTACGGTTTCGGCGTGACCGCTCCGGGCGGCATACATGAGCGCGGTGTCGCCCGATGACGCCGCGAGATTCACGTCGGCGCCGAGCCCCTCGAGCTGTCGGGCCGCGCGCAGATGTCCGAGCTCGGCGGCCCACATGAGCGGCGTCTTGCCCCGCGCGTCGCGGCCATCGAGTGCCGCGCCTGCGTCGACCTGTTGCGCGATCCCGATCAGATCGCCATTGCGCGCTGCACGCAACAGCGCACTGCCGCGCTCCGCATCGCTCGGCACCTCGGCCGCCGGTCCGGCGCTCTGTAGCTCGCGCACGCGCTCGAGCGCCACCGCGGCTGCCTCGTTTTCCGGCTCGAGCTCGAGCGCGCGCCGGTAATACAAGCGCGCATCCGCCCACTGCTCGCGGCCCTCGGCCGTCTCGCCCCAGCGGAGGTAGGTATCCTTCAGCCCGGCCAGACCGCTCCGCGCGCCGGCGTTGTCCGGATCGTGCTCCAGCACGGCCAGCAGGGTGTCGCGCGCATTGTCACCCGCCGGCGTCGTCAGCTGGCGCTCGGCGATCTGCCGGCGGGCGGACTCGAGGAGTCCGGCGATTTCATCGGCCTCGCCGACCGCAACGGCGGCCGCGGGTGCCGCCGCGGCGGCCTCGGGTGCAGCCTCGCCGACCTCGTCCGGCCCCTGCGCCGTCGCGCCCGGCTGGCCCGGCTCGCCTGTCGCTGTCTGCCCTTCCGCCGCCGCATCCTCGGGCGGCGCGTCACCCTGCCGCGCTTCGCCGCTCTCGGCCAGCCGCACTTCCCCGCTCTCTATCTCGAGATACGCCGGCTCGTCGACGAAGGTTTCATCGACCGGCGGCAGGGACTCGAGCGGCTGCTCGGGCCGGGGCGCCGGCGCAGGCTGCGGCTTGTCGCCACGTGACGGCTGCTCGCCGGTGAGCAAGGGGGCTTGTGCTTCGCGCGATGCGTCCGGCTGCCGCGCGATCCAGCCGAGCGTCAATGCCACGACCAGCGCCGCGGCCGCGGTGCCCGCCAGCGCGATCGCGAGGCCCCTGCGCCGGGCGGTCGGCGGGGCGGCGTGCGCCGTTTCGCCACCGGTCCGGTCGCCCGAGGACTTCGGGGCGCCGGTGACGGCAGGCGGTGCGAAAGACCGCACCCGCGGGCGCTTGAATGCCGCGAGCTTGCCCGGGCGAAACTGCGACGCGGCCGTTGCGGTCTGCTCCCCGCCAGGGTCGCCGGGCGCAAGCGCGAGATCTGCGGCGTCGCTGACGATCGCCGGAGTCACGGCCGACTCGCCGCGCTCGCCCGCCACCCACAAGGCCCACACCGCCAGCTCGAGCAGTGCATCCCGATAACCGCCCACGAGCTCGTGGGCGGCGTCCACCGCCGCGGCGGGAAACAGCTTCGCATCGGCCCCGGCGTGCGCGAGCCGGCCCGCGACGAGGGCATGCGACTCCTCGAGCTTGAGCCGGTCCAGTTCGAAATGCTGCGCCGTCATGTCGCCGAACCGCGCGCAGGATGCATCCGTCAGCAGCTCCAGGATGCCCGGCATGCCGACCAGCACGAGCTGCACGGGCGGCCGCTGCGAGCGCGAGCGCTCGAGAAAATCGAGCAGCGCCAGCAGCGAACCCTGATCCAGGGCATGAGCCTGGTCTATCAGCAGGCCGGCCCGTTCGAGCGCCACCGACTGCCGGATCGCCGATTGCACGACGAATTCGATGTTGTCGATAGATTGATGCAGCCTGGCCGGCGCGCCCGGGGCGCTGGGCGCGCGCGATCCCGCCAGATCGAGCTTGTCGCCGTGCAGCGACAAAAAGCGCAGCGTCTCGCCGAACGCGCGCGCGAGGCGATCGACCAATCCGTCGAGTTGCGGCCGGCTGTCGCCGGTCGCTACCGTCAGCAGATGTCCCGCCTGCAGCGATCCGAGCACGTCCTCGACGAGCCGCGCGAGTATTTCGCCGTCCGCTGACTGGTCCGGGATGCGCGCGTCCGCCAGGAAAGGATTGCGCCGCAGCCCGAACTCGCGGGCGAGCGCTTCCGCGGGCGAAAGGGTTTCGACGGCGGAGCGGCTCAAGGCGCGGCGCTCACCGCTGCGCCCACGCAGCGAAAACTGCAAGCGTGACACTCACTCGGGCGCCGTCGGCGGCATCAGCAGGCGGACTTCGACCCGCCGGTTCAGCGCGCGGCCCGCCGGATTGTCGCTGCCGTCCGCCTGCTCATTCGGCGCCAGCGGCTCGTCCGCGCCGACCGACTGCACGATGATGCGGTCACGGGCCACATTGGCGAACACGAGCTCGCCAGCCACGAGCTCTGCGCGGCGGCGCGCAAGCTGGTGATTGTAAGCGGAGTCGCCCTGAACGTCGCTGTGGCCCTTGACCACGATCGAGCTCTCGGCCCAGCGCGGCTCAAGGGCGATCGACGCGATCACCTCTATTTTCTCGCGCGCGCCGATGTCCAGGCTGTCGCCGTCGGCGGAAAAGAAAATGATCGGCAGCTGAGGGGGCGTCGAATCCGGAACCAGCGGTGGCGCTACCGGCGGCTCCGCGGGCGCGGGCCGCGGCTCGGGAAACAGCAGCGCACAGCTGGCGATCGCCGCCGCCGGCAGTGCGAGTCGGCATCCGAGCCACAGTATCCTTGGCAGCATAGTCGTCGTCGCGCTGGAAATCAGCGTCATTATATTGTTTGATGCGCACCGTGTCGCCGGCCGGCGGCCGCCGGCTTGCAGGCCGGACAACCAGGAGCGTCCGTATGGTTCATGGTCGAATTCGCCTTGCCGCCGTGCTCGTTCCGGCCGGCCTCGCATTCGCCGCGACCTGCGGGGCTGCCGGCGACGACATGCTCTATGGCCTCGATTATCGTATCCGCCTCGTACCGGAGGATGACCTGGCCAAGGTGTCGGTCGAGATCGGCGATAACGCCGATCTGGTGCGCGCGATTCGCTTCAACATCGTGCCCGGCCGGCATACGGACTTCAGCGGCGACGGCAAAATCGACCTGGATGGCACCTACGTCCACTGGACGCCCCCCGCCGCCGGCGGGGGACTCGCATTCTCCGCGGCCGTCGACCACGAGCGCACCGAAGGCGCCTACGACGCGATGCTGACCGGCGAGTGGGCGATCTTCCGCGGTGACGACATGGTGCCCCCCGCGCGGGTACGCACCGTCAAAGGGGCGGAAGCGCGCGCCCGGCTCAGGCTGACCGCCCCGGACGGCTGGAGCGTCGTGTCGCCTTACCGCGAAGATGACCGCGGCTGGGCACCGGTCGAGCACGCCGACCGACGTTTCGACCGCCCGACCGGCTGGATGGCGGCAGGCAGAATGGGCGTGCGCCGCGAGCGCATTCGTGGCATCCAGGTGACCGTCGCGGGGCCGGTCAATCACGGTGTGCGCCGCATGGACATGCTGGCCTTCATGAACTGGAATCTTCCCGAGATCCTGCGCGTGTTCGACGATTTCCCCGAGCGCATGCTCATCGTCAGCGCCGGCGATCCCATGTGGCGCGGCGGGCTGTCCGGGCCCGCTTCGCTGTTCCTGCACGCCGATCGTCCGTTGATCAGCGAGAACGGCACGAGTCCGCTGCTGCACGAGGTGATGCACGCTACGCTGGGCATCGAGGCCGCCCGCGATCACGACTGGATCGTCGAAGGTCTGGCTGAGTTCTATTCCGTGGAAATCATGCGCCGCTCCGGCACGATCAGCCGCAGACGCTATGAACGCGGCTACGATCAGCTTCGACGCTGGAGCGAAGAGCCGGACGTTCCGGGGCGGCGGCCTTCGAAAGGCACGATCACGGCGCGCGCAGTGCTCGTAATGCGCAAAGTCGACGAAGAAATTCGCGATCGGACCGATGGCGACAGGAGCCTCGACGACGTGGCTCGCGAGATCGCGTCGCTCGGCGACCGGATTACTTTCGACCGGTTCCGGGAGATCGGGGAAAAGGTGGCCGGCGCGCCTCTCAGGGCGTTGGGCGACGGCCCGTTGCCCGGCGTGGATTGAGACCTGGCTCTCAAGCACCGCCCGTCCCCTTGGCAGATACTGCAAACGGGGGCAGTATTGGAGCGAAAACGAAGCCGGACCTGGTAAGCCCGTGGCCAAACCGACGCAAATCGACGACGCGCTCGACGATACGGATCGCACCGACGAGCTGCCGATCCTGGATCCCTTCGATTACGAAGCGAGCATTGACGCGCAGTCGGAAACCTCACGGACCGCTGACGATTCGCTGGCGGAGACCGACAGCTGGCCGACCGCGGACGCCCCGCCGCAGTCTGAAGTGCAGCAGCAGAACTTCGACGCTCTGAACGCCCGCCCGGCGAAAAAATCCAGCAAGGTCGGCACGCACGCGCTCGAGACCGCCCGCACCAGCGTGCTGGAACTGAGCGCGCGTATTGAGGTGCTCGAGGCCGAAAAGAACGAGCTCGGCGACGCGCTCGAAGAGGAACGCCGCTCGCAGGCGCGCGTAAGGGGCGAGCTCGAGACCCGTGAGGCCGCCGTGCGCGAGCTCGAGTCCCGTCTCGGGATACGCGAGGAGGAGGCCGGCCGTCTGGCGGCCGAGCTGTCCGCCCTCCAGGCGCAGGCATCGACGCTCACGGAACAGCTCGACGACCTGCGCGAGAAAGAGTCGTCGTTCGCAAAAACGCTCGCGGCGCGCGACGCGCGGATCGCCAGACTCGAGACCGGCGTCGAGCGCAGCGAACAGACCGCCGAAAAAACAGCGGCGAGCGCGGACGTGCTGCGCGCGCGGATCAGCGAGCTCGAGACTGCGCTGCGCGAGCAGACCGAAATTGCCGGCGCCCTGGAGCAGGACAACGAGCACCTGCGCGGCGACGCTGAGACTCTGGAGAAAACCCTTGTCAGCCGGCTCGAAACGATCGCCCGGCTCGAGACGCGGTCGTCACGCCATGCGGAAGCCATGCAGGAGAACGAGCTCGAGATCGCCAGAACCTGGGACCGGATTGCGGAACTGGAAACGGCGCTCGGTCACGTGCAGGCTCTGGTCGAAACGGGCAACGCGGGGCTAGACGCCGCGGCCACGCGGACGCAATCACTGCAGGCATTGCTGACCGAGCGCGAAGCCGGCATTGCGTCGCTGAACGCTGCGCTCGAGGAACGCGACGACACGCTCGCCGGCCTTCGAGCCGAGATCGAGGCAAAGTCCGCCGAGACGGGTTCGCTGAATGCCACGCTCACGCGGCTGCGGGAATTCGAGCAGACCGCGCACGCGCAAGCGGCGCGCATCGCCGAGCTCGAGCGACAATTAACGGCCCGCCCGGAAGCGATGGCGACGCTGGAGGCGGATCTGGCCCGCCGTGCTGGCGAAATCGCCACGCTGAACGAATCGCTCGCACAGGCGCTCGCCGAAAGCGCGGCCCAGCTCGAACGTATCGAGGAACGCAAGGAGGCGCTGGCGAGCCTTGAGGCGGAGCTGGCCACACGCTCGGAGCGCGTCGGCGAGCTCGAGATTGCGCTGCAGGAGAGCACTGCCGAAGGCCGTTTGCTGCGCGACGAGGTCGAGCGGCTGCTCGAGGTCGAAGCGTCGACGGCCAGGTCCGCGTCGCGGATCGAATCCCTGGAAAGCCGGCTGGCCGAGCGGGAGCAGGCTCTCGAGGCGCTCGGATCCGATCTCGCCGCGCGCGATACCGAAATCGCGATGGCAAGCGCCGCCGCGGAAAAGTCGCAGGCCGAGCACGAGGAACTGGCGGCGCAGCTCGCCGTCCAGAGCGAGGCCGCGACGGCGCTCGAGGCAGGGATTGCGCAGCGTGACCGTGCCCTGCACGAAAAGGACGAAGCAGAGGCGAAGCTCCGCGGCGAGCTTGCCGAAGCACATGCGGAACTCGCAGCGCGCGACGAAGCCGGGGCCGGCCTCGAGGCCTGCATCAGCGCCGGCGAAGCAGAGATTGCCGCGCTGAAAGAATCGCGCGACGAAGCTCGCGATCGGGTCGTCACACTGGAGAACGAGCTGCGTGCAAAGGCCGAAAAGAACGAGCGGCTCGAGCAGGAGCTGGAGAGCTTCGCCGGGCTAGGCCAGGAGCTCGAGCGTCGCGACTCGACCGCGGTAGCGTTGCGCGCCGAGAACGTTGCGCTCGAGAAGCGGCTGCACGCGCAGCAGGGCGAGCTCGAGCGCGCTGCGCTGGCGGTGGAATCGCTCGAGGAATCCATCCGCCACTGGCAGACCGAGTGGACCCAGCTCGAAACGACGCTCGAGGAACGCCAGGCCCGGATCAGCGAGCTCGAGGACCGGTTGCGGGAGCACGAGTCCGCGCAGGCAGCCCTGCGCGGCGAGCTCGAGGCGAGCCAGGCACGCGTTGCCCAAATCGAAGCGACGCTTGTCGAGCGCGACGCCTCGATCGATGAGCTGCGCGCCGAGCTCGCGGACAAGGCCGGGACGATCGAATCGATAAAGGCGGACATCCGCCGCCTGAGCGAGCAGGAAAGCACGCACCCGGCCCGAATCCCGGAGACGAAGCCGGCGGCCGATGCGGTCCCGCGAAAAAAAACATCGCAGCTTTTCGTCGCCATCGACGGCGAGCGGCTCATAAAGTATCCGCTGTTCAAGAATCACATGGTGATCGGCCGCACGCCTGACAACGACATCCAGATCGACAGCAAGTACGTGAGCCGGCACCATGCGACGGTGAACGTCACGGACGCCGGCCCCGTGCTCGAAGATCTCAACAGCACCAACGGCATATTCGTCAACTCACGGCGCGTTCGGAGCCACATGCTGCAGGACGGCGACATCATCACTGTCGGCGAAAGCCGGTTCCGCTTCATCGACCGCTCGCCCGGGCGCGAGTGAGCGGCGCCCGCACGGGTTCCTGAGACGGCCGCCGCGAAGACCGATGGCGATCATCCGCTGCCCCGGGTGCAAACGGCGAGTCTCCAGTCGCGCCGGGACCTGCGCGGATTGCGGCGCTCCGATCGGCGCCGCGAGTCCCGGGCAGGCTCGTTCCACGCGCCAGGAGCGCGAGCGGCGCGGCACGCGGCACCTGCGGATCCAGCTGCTGGCCGCCCTCATGCTGTTCGTGATCGGCGCGTTGTGGATCATTTCCGCCAACCTGAGCGGTGCCGGCAATACCACCCGTGCCGCGCCGGCGTTGGGCCTCGCCGCGATCGGCCTGTTCTGGTATCTCGGCGTGCGGATGCTGCTGTGGCTGCGGCAACGCTAGGACGCTCGCTCGCGGCTGGTGCGGCGCTCGCCTGGACCTGCGCCGGCGCCCATACGGGTTACCTCCTGCACGACGAGCTGCTCTGCGACGAAAACAGGCGGTTGTGCATACGCGGCTGGCTCATTCACGACCCGCACAGGAACGAGATCGCGCTGGATGCGCGGCTGCAGCGCACGGCAACGCCGGGCACCGTCACGATCTCGCTGGACGGCGTGACGCCGGGCGGCCAGCCGGTCACGACCGCGGTATCGGTAGAGGTGCGCGGCCATTACAGCGAGATCATTCACGCAAGGATCATTCCGCAGTGGCCGTTCGAGACGCAGTGGGTAGTGCGGGCCTTGCGCTTCGAGCCGGCTGCGCTGCCGGCCGGCCCAGGCGCGGACCACTGATCGCGCAAGGTCGCGCTGGCCCGTTTATTGCAGGCGATCGATGCATAATTGACACGGGAAGCTCAAATGCAGGTAAACCTCAAAGCACTCGTGGCCGTTGCGGTCGGCGCGCTCGCGGGCGCATGCAGTGACGATGCGGGCCGCGATGCGGAGACGGTCGCGGACGAACCGGCCGTCGACACGGCGCGCGACCGGGTCGCCCCGGTCACCCCCCCGCAGGACACCAGTCCGATCGGCATGACTGCCGGCGAAGGCGCGGACGCGGCGGTCGCAGGGACCCTGATCACCGCAGCCGTCGCGCAGCTTCATCCGACGGAAGGCCAGTCCGTGCAGGGCACGGTGCGCTTCGAGCTCGCGAGCGCGGGTCTGGAAAGCGCCGAGATGGACGGCACGGGCATCGAGATCACCGGAACGATCGAAGGGCTGTCCCCAGGTCAGCACGGCTTTCACGTGCACGAGTTCGGCGACTGCTCGGCCCCCGACGGCAGCTCGGCCGGCGATCACTTCAATCCGGAAGGTCAGCCCCACGGCGGCCCGGACGACGCCGCGCGGCACATCGGCGATCTCGGCAATGTCGGTGAGGAAGGTCAGCTGCGACTCGACCTGCGCGACGATCGCATAAGCCTGTCCGGCCGGCATTCGATTATCGGCCGCGGGCTGGTCGTGCATGCGAACGCCGACGATCTCGAGTCGCAGCCGAGCGGTGCGGCGGGCCCCCGCGTCGCCTGCGGCGTCATCGGCATCGCCGGCGCCGACGAGCACGCGCCCCAACCGGCCGGCCCTGCGACGCAGCCCGGCGAGCCGCCGACGCCGGGCCGCACGGACGGCGATTGACGCCGCTCGGCACCGCGATCGGCCCGGCGCGCAGGCCATGCTTGACCGGCGCGCCGACGTGGTGAACCATCGGCGGCAGTGAGCCGATCCATCCTGTTACCGTTCGCCCGCCCCGGCGGCTTCACGCAGCGCGAGCTCTGGGTCCGCGAGCTCATTCTGTTTGCAGGTCTGCTCGCGGCCGGCTTTCTCGTGCTGCCGGCGATGGCCTGGCTGTCAGGCAGCGCGCTGCTGGGCGCGCAGATGGACGGCGTCGGGCCGGGCAAGGTCTACGGCTCGGTCTTCGGCGAGGCGGCCCGTGGCAAACCGTCCGCCTGGTTGTTTGCCGCCACGCCCTGGCTGTTCCTGCAATCCCTGCGGCTCATGCTCTGGCCCTTTCACCGGCCGCAATCACCGGTCGAGTCCGCCGACCGCGCTCCGCCGGATCACGCGGAGAACGGGGAGACCGGGCGCTTCAGGGCGTGATTCGCCAGTCGGTGTGACGCGCGTCACAAATCGCGCAATGCGCCGGCGCGCCGCTGTCGGTTATGTGAAACGCGTCCGGCGACCCGGGCGGTCGTTGACTACACTCGGCGCACCACAGCGGAGACTCAGCCATGATCGATCTGCTCGGTGCCATCCGGAGACGAGGCCGCAGCACAGCGACCTCGGCGCCCGCGGCCGGCGCGCCGCAGGCGCCTGTGTCCAGCCGGCATGCCGCCACAGCCCCGGAAGCCGGCGCTCCCGCCACGCAGGAACCGCCGCACGATGCGGACGTCGGCTGCGATCCCTATAACAGCGGCATGTTCGATCGCGCGGACTCCTGGTCGCGCGTCAACAAGCGTTCTTAGCGGTCGCGCACCGCGCTCGTTCGAGCCGCGGTGTATACCCGCTCGCCCGCAACCCAGGTCTCCAGGACTTTCACCTGCCACAGGGTCTGCGCGGGAATTTTGAAAGGGTCGCGGTCGACGAGCACGAAATCCGCCCATTTCCCCGCCTCGAGGCTGCCGAGCTCGCGCTCCTGGTGCGCGGCCCAGGCCGCATCGAGCGTGAACGCGCGCAGCGCCTCGTCGAGCGTCAGCGCCTGCGCGGGATACCAGCCGCCAGCCGGCTCGCCCGATCGGTCCCTGCGCGTCACTGCCGCGTGCAGCCCGTAAAACGGATTCGGATCCTCGACGGGAAAATCGGAGCCCGCAGCCAGCACCGTTTGCTGGTCGACGAAGCTGCGCCAGGCATACGCCCCGCGCATGCGGGCCGCGCCGACGCGCGCCTCCGCCATATTCATGTCGCTGGTCGCATGCGTGAATTGCATCGAGGCGACGACCCCGAGCGTGCGAAACCGCTCGAGGTCAGCGACCCGGACGACCTGGGCGTGCTCGATGCGATTGCGCAGCGGCGAGGGCCGCGCGCCCTGCACGGCTTCGAAGGCGTCCAGGACCTGCCGGTTGGCTGCGTCGCCGATGGCGTGGACGCTGGCCTGAAAACCGCGCCCGTTGACGGTCTCGATGAGGCGGCGCAGGGTCGCGTCGTCCTCGAACAGCAGGCCGCGCGTGCCGGGTGAATCGCTGTAAGCGGCGAGCAAAGCAGCGCCGCGACTGCCGAGCGCGCCGTCTGCGTACAGCTTGACGCTGCGCACCAACAGACGGCCATCGCCGTACGTCGCCGGCGCCTCGAATGCGCCGAGCGCCTCGCTGCCCGAAAGCATGGCATAAATGCGCAGCTTCAGGCGGCCCTGGTCCGCGAGCCTGCGGTAGAGGGCGATGTGCGCCGCGCTCACCCCTGCATCGTGCACGGAAGTGAGGCCCACGCTGGCTGCCTCGTCGAGCGCGAGCAGCAACGCCGCTTCGTCCTCGGCCGGCGTCGGCGGCGGAATGTGCCGTTCGACGAGATCGATCGCGGCATCGATGAACACGCCGCTCGGCGCGCCGCTCGCCGTGCGCAGGATCTCGCCGCCGGCCGGCGCCGTGGTGCCGGCGTCGATGCCGGCGAGCGACATCGCGCGGGAGTTCGCCCACGCGGCATGCCCGTCGACACGCGTCAGCAACGCGGGGCGGCCGCCCGGCACCCCGTCGAGGTCGCTGGCGCGTGGCCATTCCCGCCCGGCCCACAGCTCCTGGTTCCAGCCGCGGCCGAGCAGCCACGGGGTGTCCGGATGCGCGGCGGCGAACTCGGCCACGCGACCCAGCGCTTCGTCGAGGCTGGTCGCGCCCGTGAGGTCCACCTGTCGCGCCGCGTGGCCGAGGTTCAGCAGGTGGGCGTGCGCATCGATAAAGCCCGGCAGCATGGTCCGGCCCTGCCCGTCCACGCGCTCTATCGCGCCGTCGCCGGCGATGACGGCCGCGTCGCCGATCGCGACCACCCGGCCGGCCGGCGAGAACCGCAATGCCTCGAAGCGCTCGGGCCCGTCCTGCGTCCAGGTGTAACCCCGCACGTCGTGGATCAGCACGTCCGCGACAGCCGCCTGCGAAAAAGCCCAGCAACCGAGGACGAGAATGCTGGCGCGACACGCGGCGCGCACGCAGCTCGGCGGCATCTACGAACTCGCAGGCGGCGGATACAGGCCGCGGAACTGCCCGGTGCCTTCCAGCGACTGGTAGAGCACCAGGCCGCGGCAGCGCTGACACTTGAGCACCGTCCAGGTCTCCACCTGGCCGGAAACGAGGTCATGCCCGTTGGCAGTGAACAGCGCCAGCGCCTCGCCATGAATCGAGCAGCGGGGACAATCGATCTTCATGCGGATTCTCGCCTCTTTGTCGCGTTCGTCCCGCCCGGCGGCGCCGGCGATCAGTCGAGTTCTGCGCGGCTGCGCTCGCGAATGGCGCGGAACTCGCTGCCCTCGTGCCAGTTCGGGAAACCGGTTTCGGCGCTGAGCTGCCGGCCCACGGCGAACAGCATCTCGATGTCGGCGACGGCGCCGGAGAAGTCCCAGCTCGGGTCGAACTCGTCGCCGGGCTTATGGTAGCGTTCTGCCGTGTAAGCGGCTTCCTGCCGCGCACCCCACGCCTTTCCTTTCGCCACGTGATCGATGCCGCCCTTCGTGTACAGGACCGGCACGCCGCGGCGCGACAGGTTGAAATGATCGGAGCGGTAGAAATAGCCCTTCTCGGGGGTGGGCTCGGGCTCGAGCCTGCGACCCTGCGCCGCGGCGGCACGCGCGAGGTAGGTCTCGAGCTCGGAGCTGCCGTAGCCGATCACCGTCACGTCCCGGGTCTCGCCGAGCATCGACATGCGATCGATATTGATGGCGGCAACGGTCGTCGCGAGAGGAAACGGCGGATGCTCGGCATACCACGCCGAGCCCAGCAGTCCCGATTCCTCGGCGGTGACGGCGAGAAACACGATCGAGCGCTGCGGCTCCGGCAGGCCGGCGAACGCACGGGCGAGCTCCAGCACCGCCGCGACACCGGTCGCATTGTCCAGTGCCCCGTTGTAGATCTGGTCGCCCTCCAGGGTCTCGTCGCGGCCCAGATGGTCCCAGTGCGCGAGGTAGAGAATGGCCTCCTCGGGCCGTTCGCTGCCGGGCAGCACACCGATGACGTTGCGCGAGGTGGCTTTCTCGACCGTATTCTCGACTGCCGCCGACGCGCGCAAGCCCAGCGGGGTGGCGCGGAACCCGCGGCGCGCGGCGGCCGCGCGCGCGTCGGCAAAGTCGCGGCCAGCCGCGGCGAAAAGCCGCCCGGCCGCCTCGCGGCTGATCCAGCCCTCGATTGCCGCGCGCGACTCGTTGCCGTCGGCAGTCACCAGGTCGAACTGCGGACCGGTCCAGCTTCCGCTCACGACTTCCCACGGGTAACCGGCTGCCGTTTCCTCGTGGACGATCAGAGCGCCGGCCGCGCCCTGCCGCGCGGCCTCTTCGAATTTATAGGTCCAGCGTCCGTACCAGGTCATGGCCCTGCCGGTGAAGAACGCGGGGTCGCCGGTCGCATAGCCGGGGTCGTTGACCAGGATGACGGCCGTTTTGCCCCGCATGTCCACGCCGGCATAGTCGTCCCAGCCGTATTCCGGCGCCACGATGCCGTAGCCGACGAACACGAGCTCGCTGCGATCGATCGAGGCGGCCTCCGTCACGCGCTTCGTCCACACGACCATGTCGCGCTTGTACCCGGGCTCGAGTCGCGAGCCGTCGCCGTCGATGACGAGATGCGCATCAGTCCCGGCCGTTATTTTCACGAGCGGCACGTCCTGGAACCAGGAGCCGGCCGCGCCCGGCTCCAGACCGAGCTCGATGAAACGGTCGCGGATGTACTCGACCGTCTTGCGCTCGCCGGGGGAGGACGGCTCCCGACCCTCGAATGCATCCGAGCTCAGGGTGCGGACGTGGCCTGCGAAGGCCTGCGCGGAAATACCCGCCGCCGCGAACGACGTCTGGCTCGGCCCGGAATCGGCCGGCACGCAGGCGGCGAGCAGCATCCCCGTGGCGCATGCCGCGAGGCGGATCGCGGTCCGGTCGTAGACGGAACCTGCTGTATGCATGAGGAAAATCGCTTCGGCGCAGTAAAAGCATACACGCCCGGGCCGCGCCAACGGAAATACGCGGCTCGGCATGCAATCGGGGCGCCCTAAATAAAAACGGCTCGAGAATGTGAATTCCCAAGCCGTCCCCCGAACACGGAGCCTATGGACTACTAATACACGGGCTCCGGAGCCGGAAATCGTCGTTCGAGCGGAATCGGGCGTTCGCTCGGGCAGCTTGCGCCGCCCGATTGCCGATTACCCTACAGCGCGAGCGTCATGCAGCGCTTCGACCGGGGCGGATTCACCCAGATCACATCGACCTGCACGTTCTGGTTCCACGCCGCTCTCTCCACTGCAGCCATCGTCGCCGAATTGCATCGTCGCGTTGCGGCTGAATTCGACTCATTCTGTGCCGGCGCCGATGCGCATCCCGCGAGCGCGACCGTCAGGGCGAGGGCGATTAAAACCGGTTGCAAGGGCATGGCAGTGGTCTCCTGCGCGCTGCAGCGGCTGCCGCAGGGATCGCTTCTGCCTGTTCCGATGCAGGGATCGAAGTTTAGTTCAATTCGCCCCCGGACGCATCCCCCCGGAGACGGGCACGAACATCAACTAACTTGTGAGTTATAGATTCTACTAGATTGAAAAATCTAGTATTTCATATGTCAAACAATACTGCATTTGCAGCCTGCAGGGGCCCGCGCGCGCGGCGATGCCGCAGCTGCCGCAGTGCGCATCTGCGCCGCGCCGGGCGTATTTGACGTCGGCGGAGGCGCGGGCGTAGGCTCGGCGCGATCAACAATAAGCGGGAGCCGCCCGATGCCGCTGAGAGTCACTTTCGATCTGGGGGACGAGGACCTCAAGCACTTCCAGCTCATCATGCGGGAAGCACGCAATGCCGTAAAGGATCTCGACGAGGACACCATCGTGGCCGCGGCCAACGTCCTGCTGAGCGAGATTCGCTCGGTTGACGTCCCGCAGTTCATTCTCGAGCGACTGGCGAAGCTTGAAACCATGATCGGCATGGTCACCGATGAGGAATGGAAGCTGCCGCCGAACGAGAAAACCCGCGTGCTCAATGCGCTCGCCTATTTCGGCGAGCCCGAGGACCTGATCCCGGATCACATCCCGGGCCTCGGATTTCTCGACGACGCCATCATGATCGAGCTCGTCGTGCGCGAGCTCAAGCACGAGATTGATGCCTACGTCGATTTCTGCACCTTCCGCTCCGTGGAGGAGCAACGGCGCAGGCAGCACGGCATGGAAGTTACGGTCACGCGCGAAGAGTGGCTTCGGCAACGGCGCCACGAGCTGCATTCGCGCATGCGTCGGCGACGTCGTCGCGAACGGTCGCGCGGCTCGCGCGGGCGTTCGCCGTTCTCGCTGCTCTAGCCGCCGGCCGCTGGTGTCACTAGACTCCGCCGAGCCTGATCGCCGTTCCCCGGCCGCAGCGCCGGCGGGCGGTGTCGAAGGTGCGGAACAGCGAACGGCCGATTTCCCGCCGGTGGAGCCGCCGCACGGGTCCGAGGCGCTCGGCAGGGTCGTCCGGGACGCGCCTGCCCGGCTCGGCCGGGACCAGGGCTGCGAGCGGCTTTTCCGCGGCTGGCGCCGATCTCTCGCCGGCGCAGGCTTGCTGCCAGAGCTCGTGATCGCACCAGCCGGGCCTGGCGGAATCTCCGGACGGGCGCACGCCGCCGGCAAAACAGTCGTATGGAGACATGTGGCAACCCCGCTGTCGTAGGAAAACCCCGTAGACCGGAAGCTTTGCGCCCCCACCTTTCGGTGGGTTTGCCGTGTACACGCCTGCGACTCTAGCGACGCGAAGGTCGATGTCAAGGACCCCCGTCCCGGTTCGAAGATTCATGCCACGTAGTACGCCACCACGAGCAGGACGCCCGTCCACATGACGCCCTGGGCCAGCCAGCGCCAGCGCCGCCGCCGGATCAGACCGATGAAACTGACCCCGCAGACCACGGTCATAACGACGAAGAGCGCAGCGCTGGCCAGGAGCGGACCGAGCTCGGCGGCGAGCCGCGGATGCTCGGTGCCGAGCACCAGAAAGATGAAGCACACCACGACCAGGCCGAGCGCAATGGAGCCGGCTGAACCGAGCAGGATGCCCGTGATGAATGCGAGCGGGTTCACGATTGCGCGGCGCCGGCCCCCGAAAATTGAGAACTCAGGCCTTGATCGACCACGGTCCGCCTACTAGCCTAGGCGAAGCCGGCCTTGAGCGGCACTGTGAGCGGGAAACGACGAGGGCGGGGAAGGACGAGCATGACCAAGCGCATTGTCTCCCTTTTATCAGCGTGGCTGCTGCTGTTCGGCGCAATGGCGCCTCTCGCGCTCGCCGCGCCCCCGGCCGCGCCGTCGGCCGCGGCCGCGCTCGAGGCGCCGCCGGCGCCGGACGCGCGACACCGCAAGGTCAGCCAGATGGTGACCCGCTTCATCGAGGAGGCGCACTACCGGCACGCGAGCATCGACGACTCGCTGTCTGCGCAGATTTTCGACCAGTATCTCGACTCGCTCGACGGCAACAAGATGTACCTGCTGGCTTCCGACGTCGAGAAAATGAATCGCTACCGGCACAGCCTCGACGAGAGCGTGAAGCGCGGCCAGCTCGAGCCCGTTTTCGAGATCTTCAACATTTATCGGGCCCGCCGGCTGGAGCGCACGCGCTACGCGCGCCGCCTGCTCGAGAATGAACCGGATTTCACGCTGCGGGAGACCTTCTTCTTCGAGCGCGAAGACTTGCCGTGGGCGAGCGACTCTGCCGAGCTGGACGAAGTCTGGCGCAAGTACGTCAAGAACGACGTGTTGAGCCTGGTGCTCGCGGACAAGACCTGGGAAGAGACCCGTGAGATCCTCGACAAGCGCTATGCCCAGGTCTTGCGCCGCGTCGGTCAGATCAATTCGGACGACGTGTTCGAGACCTTCATGAACGCCTACGCGCACACACTCGATCCGCATTCGACCTATCTTTCGCCGCGTAACTCCGAGAACTACCGTATCGACATGAGCCTGTCGTACGAGGGCATCGGCGCATCGCTGCAGCTCAGCGACGATTTCGTGTCGGTGCTGGACGTCATCCCGGGGGGGCCGGCGGCAATATCCGGCGAGCTCGAGCCCAACGACCGCATCACGGCCGTCGGGCAGGGCGCCGACGGCGAGCTCGTGGACGTGGTCGGCTGGCGTCTCGACGACGTGGTCGAGCTGATCCGCGGACCGGGCGGGACCGTCGTGCGCCTGCAGATCCTGCCTTCGGGCGCTGCCCCCGGCTCCGAGTCGCACACGCTGAATCTGGTGCGCGACAAGATCAAGCTCGAGGAGCAGGCTGCGCAGAAGCAGGTGGTCGAGATCGCCCGGCCGGACGGCGCCTGGAAGATCGGCGTCATCGAGGTGCCCAGCTTCTACCAGGATTACGCGGCGCGCGCCGCTCGGGCCCGGAATTATACGAGCACGACCAACGACGTGCGGCGCCTGATCAAGGAGCTCGAAGCCGAGGGCATCGACGGCCTCATCATCGACCTGCGCCACAACGGCGGCGGCCATCTCTCCGAAGCCATCGAGCTCAGCGGCCTGTTCATCGAAGAAGGGCCGCTCGTGCAGCTCAGGGATTATCGCGGAGCCACCGAGGTGCTGCGCGATCCCGAGCCCGAGGTCGCGTACCGCGGCCCGCTCGCGGTGCTGGTCAATCGTTACAGCGCGTCGGCCTCGGAAATCTTCGCTGCCGCAATGCAGGACTACAAGCGCGGCCTGGTCATCGGTCAGCAGACGTTCGGCAAGGGCTCGGTGCAGAACCTTTATTCGCTCGACAACTATACGCGCGCCCGCGACGGCGCGCCCGGGCTCGGCCAGCTCACGCTCACGATCGGCAAGTACTATCGCGTCACGGGCGACAGCACGCAGCATCGCGGCGTTGAGCCGGACATCGCGCTGCCGTCGGAGATCGACAGCACGCTCGTCGGTGAAAGCACGCGCAAGACGGCACTGCCCTGGGACCAGATCGAGCCGGTCGGCTTCAGCGCGCACCCGCCGCTCGACGAGGCCGTTAGCGCGCTGGTCGAGAATCATGAAAAACGGATCGTCGACGACCCGGATTTCAACTACCTGCTGGACGGCATCTCGGCCTTCGACGACATCCGTGCCCAACAGCGGGTATCGCTCAATCTCGAGGAACGGAAGTTCGAGCGGCAGCGCGCGGAGAAAGCGCAGCTCGCGCGCGAGAACGAGCGCCGCGCGGCGCACGGGCTCGAACCTTTCACCTCGATCAAGGAACTCGAGAAAGAGGAACCGATCGATGTCGTGCTCGACGAGGCTGCCGAGATCGTCGCGGATATGCTGAGCCTGCACGGCCCTGCCGCCGTCGCCTCGGGCGCCACCGCCGCCTCACACTGACCCCCGCCCGGGCGCGGAGGGGTTCCTCGCGCCGGCCTCGGTCGCTCCCGGCCCCGGCCCGGCGCTGCTATTGCGCCCCACTAGTTTACTGTTATACTCGACTACAACACTAACCCGGAAGCCACTGGCCGGCACGACGAGGCACCGCGCCCATGCGCTCACGATATCTACCGGTATTGCTGTCAGCCCTCGCCGCGGCCGCCTGCGGCGTCGGTGACAAGGACACCGACGGGGACGCCGATACGCCGCCGGTGCCCGTGGAGATCGCGACCACCGAGCGCGGCGCCATCGCCGCGGTCTATTCCGGCACCACCGTGCTCGAGGCCGACGAGGAGGCCGCCGTGCTCGCCAAGGTCAGCGGCGAGGTCATCGAGCTGCGTGTCGAGGAAGGCGACCGCGTCCAGGCGGGACAGGTGCTCGCTGTGCTGGACGGCGACCGCCTGCGCCTGGAAATGCAGCGATCTCTGGCCGAGCTGCGCCGGCTCGAGCAGGACTACAAGCGCAACGTCGAGCTGCACGAGAAGGGTCTGGTCAGCGCCGGCGCATTCGAGAACCTGAAATACGAGCTCGAGGCCCTCGAGGCGGCGCACGAGCTTGCCACCCTCGAGCTCGGCTACACGCAAATCCGCGCGCCCATCGGCGGCGTGATCTCGCAACGCTTCATCAAGGTCGGCAATACCCTGTCGGTCAATCAGCAGACTTTCCATCTCACCGATCTGGACCCGTTGCTGGCCCATCTGCACGTGCCCGAACGCGAATATCGGCAGCTCGAGCCCGGCCAGAAGGCCGTCGTCGAGGTCGATGCGCTCTCCGGGCGCCGTTTTCCGGCGCGGGTCGAGCGCATCAGTCCCACCGTCGATCCTGCGACCGGAACGTTCAAGGTGACGATCGAGGTCGACGACCCCGACGAGCAGCTCAAGCCGGGCATGTTCAGCCGTGTCAGCGTCGTCTACGACACCCACGGCGACGCCCTGCTGATCCCAAGAGTGGCGCTCGTCGATGACGATACCTCGGCGGCGGTTTTCGTCGTCGAGGACGGCGTCGCGCGGCGCACCGAAGTGCGCACCGGCTTCGTCGACGGCGGCCGGGTCGAAGTCGTCGAAGGCCTGGACAGCGGCGATCAGGTGGTGATCATCGGGCAGAACGGGCTGCGCGACGGCGCGCGGGTCGACGTGGTGAATGCCGAGCAGCCGTCCGCCATGCGCGCAAGCTCGACGACGACCGGCTCCGACGGCGTACGCTAAACGGCCGGCGGGGTCCCGGGGGGGGAACGTGCGCATCATTGAAACCGCCACCGATCGGCGGGTCACGATTTTCATGTTCGCCGTGGCGATCACCCTCTTCGGCATCGTTTCCCTGTCGCGGCTCAAGGTCAACCTGCTGCCGGATCTTTCCTATCCGACGCTGACGATTCGCACCGAGCTGACCGGTGCGGCGCCGCTCGAAGTGGAAAACCTCCTCAGCAAGCCCATCGAGGAGGCGGTCGGCGTCATCAAGAACGTGCGCCAGGTGCGATCGGTATCCCGCTCGGGCCAGTCCGACGTGATCATCGAGTTCGTCTGGGGCACCGACATGGATTTCGCCGGCGTCGACGTGCGCGAGAAGCTCGACATCATCGAGCTGCCGCTGGAAGCCGGGCGCCCGCTGCTGCTGCGTTTCGACCCTTCCGGCGAGCCGATCATGCGCCTCGCGCTGCTCGACCGGAACGGGCACGTCGCGGGTGCCGATCCCGAGGAGCACCTCAAGGCGCTGCGCCGATTTGCCGAAGACCAGATCAAGATCCAGCTCGAATCGGTCGAAGGCACGGCGGCGGTCAAGATCAGCGGCGGCCTCGAGGACGAGATCCAGATCCGCGTCGATCAGAAGCGTCTCGCCCAGCTCGGGCTGTCGATCGCGACGGTCGCCGAGCGGCTGCGGGCGGAAAACGTCAACCTGTCCGGCGGCCGGCTCGAGCAGGAGTCGCAGCGCTTCCTCGTCCGCACGATCAACGAGTTCACCAGCGTCGACGAGATCGCCGCGGCCATCGTCGCCATGCCCGGCGGCCGGCCGGTTTACCTGCGCGACATCGCCACGGTGCGCCGCGGCTTCAAGGAACGCGAGGCGATCACGCGGCTCGGCGGGCGCGAGTCGGTCGAGCTTGCCGTGTACAAGGAGGGCGACGGCAACACGGTGCTCATCGCGGGCCGCCTCGAGCGACGGCTCGACGAGCTCGGCGAGTCACTGCCTGAAGGCTTCGAGCTGGCGACTGTTTACGACCAGTCGCGCTTCATCGCTTCGGCCATCGGTCAGGTGAAATCGGCGGCGGTCGTAGGCGGCCTGCTGGCCATCCTCGTGCTGTACTTTTTCCTGCGCGACCTGCGTGCCACCGTCATCATCGGCCTGGCTATCCCGATCTCGGTCGTCGGCACCTTCGTCGCCATGTACGCCGCCGATCTGTCATTGAACATCATGTCGCTGGGCGGCATCGCGCTGGCGATCGGCCTGCTGGTCGACAATTCCATCGTCGTGCTGGAAAACATCGTGCGCAAGAAGGAACAGGGGCTCGGCCTGCGCGAGGCGGCCGTGCACGGCACCAGCGAAGTGGCGACCGCGGTCACCGCGGCCACGTTGACGACGGTGGCGGTGTTCTTCCCCATGGTTTTCGTCACCGGCATTGCCGGCCAGCTGTTCCGCGACCAGGCGCTCACGGTGACGTTCGCACTCCTGCTCTCGCTGCTCGTCGCGCTGACCCTGATCCCGATGCTCGCTGCGCTCGGCAGCGGCCACCGCTTCCGCGACGCCACCGACAGCGCGCCGCCGGGCCGAGTCACGCGCGGCGTCGCGAAGCTCGCCCGCTGGGTCGGTGCGCCGGTGTTCTTCGCCGGCCGGTTGCTGGCCGCGGTGCTGCGCCCGGCCGTCCGGCTGTTCCAGACCGGTCATGACGCGACGGCGCGGGTCTATCCGCACCTGCTTGCGATCGCGCTGCGCCGGCGCGCAGTCGTCGTCGTCGGCGCGACTGTGGTCTTTGCCGCCACCATGGCTCTCGTCCCGCGACTCGGCACCGAGCTCATTCCGCAGCTCGCGCAAGGCGAATTCAACGTCGAGCTGCGGCTGCCTCCCGGCACGCCGCTGGAACGCACCGACCAGGCCGTGCAGGCGGCGCAGCGATCGGCGCAGCGGATTGCCGGCAGCGCCACGGTCTACTCGGTCACCGGCACCGGCAACCGGCTCGATGCCAACCCGGTCGACTCCGGCGACAACTACGGCAGCCTGAGCATCCGTCTCGAGCCGGGCGCCACGCGCGAGACCGAGGAGCGGGTCATGGCCCTGCTGAGGGCCGACCTGAGACAGCTCCCGGGCGTGCAGTTCGAGTTCAAGCGGCCTGCCCTGTTCAGCTTCTCGACGCCGCTCGCCATCGAGGTCAGCGGCTACGACCTGGACGGGCTGCGACTGGCCAGCGACCGGCTCGTGGCCGCGCTCGCCGCATCAGACCGGTTCACCGATGTCGAGACCACGGTCGAGACCGGCAATCCGGAGATCCAGATCGTGTTCGACCACGAGCGCGCGGCGCGGCTGGGTATCGCCGTGCGCGATATCGCGGATCGCGTGGTCAGCAACGTGCGCGGCGACGTGGCGACGCGCTACAGCTGGCGCGACAAGAAAATCGATGTGCTGGTGCGCAGCATGGACGCCCGTGACGCCAGCATCGAGCAGATTCGCCAGCTGCTCGTCAACCCGGCGAGCGATCGGCCCGTGCCCCTCGAAGCCGTCGCGGATGTGCGCGTGACGCTCGGCCCGGCAGAAATCCGCCGCATCGACCAGGAACGCACTGCGCTGGTCACGGCCAACCTGGGCTTCGGCGACCTCGGGGCGGCGGTGGCCGAGGCACAGGGCATCGTCGAGCGCGTGCCGCTGCCCACCGGCATCGACGCGGCGGTCTCGGGTCAAAACGAGGAAATGCAACAGTCGCTGCGCTCGCTCCAGTTCACGCTGGCGATGGCGATTTTTCTCGTCTATCTCGTCATGGCTTCGCAGTTCGAGTCACTGGTGCACCCGTTCGTGATCCTGTTCACCATCCCGCTCGCGCTGGTCGGTGCCGTGCTCGCGCTCTACGTGACGGGCACGACGCTCAACGTCGTGGCCTTCATCGGCATCATCATGCTGGCCGGCATCGTCGTGAACAACGCGATCGTGCTCGTTGATCTGGTCAATCAGCTCCGTGCCGGGGGCATGGAGACGATCGCGGCTCTCATCGAGGCCGGCCGCGCCAGACTGCGGCCGATACTCATGACCACCTTGACGACGGTGCTCGGACTGCTGCCGATGGCGATCGGCTTCGGCGACGGCGCCGAAGTACGCCGGCCCATGGCGATCACGGTGATCGGCGGGCTGCTGACCTCGACCGTGCTGACCCTGTTCGTCGTGCCGGTCATGTATTCGCTGCTCGAGCGCAGGCCGCGGCCCGCGGCAGCGGGCGGGCCGATCGCTGCCGGGGAGACCGCGTGAGGCACACCGAGATCGCCCTGCGTCGGCCCGTGACGACGGTCATGGTGTTCGTCGCGCTCGCGCTCATCGGGCTCATCGCCACACGGCTGCTGCCGCTCGAGAAATTCCCCGACATCGTATTTCCCGGTATTTTCGTGCAGATACCGTACCAGGGCTCGACCCCGGAGGAGATCGAACGGCTCATTACCCGGCCCGTCGAGGAATCGCTCGCGACCCTTAGTGGCGTCGAGCGCATGGAATCGACGACCACGGAGAGCCAGTCGCAGATCAATCTTTTCTTCGGCTGGGACCAGAACGTCTCGGCCGCGGGCATCGACGCGCGCGCCAAGGTCGATGCCATCCGCGACGAGCTGCCGGCCGACGTCGAACGGGTCAACGTGTTCACAGGCTCGTTCTCCGACCAGCCGATCCTCGTGCTGCGCATATCCAGCGATCGCGACCTGTCGAATGCGTACGCGATGCTCGAACGTCACGTCAAGCGTCGCATCGAGCGCGTCGAGGGCGTGTCGCGCGTCGAGCTGCAAGGCGTCGAGCCGCCCGAGATACGCATCCTCATCGACGCCGACCGGGCCTCGGCGCATCACGTGAACCTGCGCAGCCTGCGTGAGCTGCTTGCGCGCAGCAATTTCGCCGTCAGCGCCGGCAGCATCACCGCCAACGGCGAGCGTTTCAGCGTGCGGCCGACCGGCGAGCTCAAATCGCTGGCGGAGATCGAGGACATCATCGTCGACCGCGGCGACGTCCGCCTGCGCGACATCGCCACAGTCGAGCTGCGCAGCCCGGAGCGAAACTACGGCCGGCACCTGAACGGCAAGTATGCCATCGGCCTCAATGTCTACAAGACCACCGGCGCGAACATGGTCCAGGTCTCGGACGGCGTGCTCGCCGAAGTGGACGAAATCTCCCGCCTGCCGCAGATGCGGGGGATAAGCATCATCGACCTCGACAATCATGCGGAAGGCGTTCGCAGCTCGCTTTCCGACCTGCTGAAGTCAGGCTTGCTCGGCGCCGTGTTCGCGATCGTCGTGCTCTACCTGTTCCTGCGCCAGGCGGCCACCACGCTGATCGTAATGCTGTCGGTGCCCTTCTCTCTCCTCATCACCCTCGGCGCGATGTTCTTCTTCGGCCTGTCGCTTAACATCCTGTCCATGATGGGCCTCATGCTCGCCGTCGGCATGCTCGTCGACAACGCAGTGGTGGTCACCGAGAGCATCTTCCGCCACCGCCAGCTCGCGCCCGACAAGCCCTTCGAGGCGACGTTGTCCGGCGTGCGTGAAGTGGGGCTCGCAGTCACGGCCGGCACGCTGACGTCGATCATCGTTTTCGTGCCTATCATGTTCGGCGAGAAGAACGAGATCATGGTGTTCCTCACGCACGTCGCCGTAACCATCGTCGTGGCGCTGATCGCGTCGCTGCTCATCGCCCAGACGCTGGTGCCGATGCTCGCTGCCCGCGTGCGCCCGCCGCCGCAGCCGAAACGGACGGCCCTGATGACGCGGCTGACGGAGCGCTATGTCGGCGCGCTGGACTGGACGCTGCGCCATCGCTGGTGGACGGCGCTGACGATCATCGTCGTCCTGGCGGCCGGCCTCACGATCCCGCCGCGATTCATCCATTTCGACACGTTCCCGCAGGAGAGCTCACGGCGGCTGTTCCTGTCCTATCACATCGAGGGCACCCATCCGCTGTCGGTCGTCGAGCGGGTCGCCGTCGATCGCGTCGAGGGTTTTCTGTTCGCCAACGCCGACGAGCTCGAGATTCGCGACGTGTACAGTTATTTCGACGAAGGACGCGCGGAGACCACAATTCTGCTGGCGCCGGAGGACGAAGCCACGGTGCCTACGCGTACGGTCATCGAGCGCATCGAGGAAGGTCTGCCGCAGATCATCATCGGGCACCCGAGCTTCCAGTTCGATCAGCAGGGCGGTGGCGAGGGGTTCAGCGTGCAGCTTTCCGGCGATTCGACCGAGCGGCTCGCCGAGCTGGCCGAGTCCCTGCTGCGGGTCCTGGCCGGCGTCGACGGCCTCTACGGGCTGCGCTCGGAGGCCACCGCGGGGGATGCGGAAGTGCGTATCGTCGTTGACCGGGAAAAGGCAATGGCGGCCGGGCTGGACACGCTGCAGATTGCGCAAGTGGTCGGCACGGCGATGCGCGGCGACCAGCTGCCGGAATTTCGCGGCACGACGGACGAGATCTCCGTGCGCCTCGCCTTCCGCGATTCCGACCGCTCGACGCTCGCCGATCTTGCCGACATTTCCCTGTACCTTCCGACCGGACGTACGATCACGCTGGGGTCGGTGGCCGACTTTCGCATCGAGCGCGGCCCACGAGCCATACAGCGCGTGGACCGGCAGACGGCCGTGGTCATCGGCGGCAACCTCGAACCGGACGTGGGGCTCGACGACGTCAAGCCGGAAGTCGAAGAGCTCATGGATCAATTCGCGCTCCCGCCCGGCTATGCGTGGAAGTTCGGCCGCGGCTTCGAGGAGACCGACGAGACCCAGCAGGTCATGGCCGTCAATATCCTGCTCGGCGTTGCGCTGATTTTCATCGTCATGGCGGCGCTGTTCGAGTCGGTGCTGTATCCGCTGTCGATTATCACTTCGATCGCGTTTTCCATCGTCGGGGTGTTTTTGTTCTTCATGATCACTGGTACGACGTTCTCGTTCATGGCATCGATCGGCATCATGATCCTGATCGGCGTTGTCGTGAACAACGGCATCGTGCTCATTGACCACATCAACAATCTGCGGAGTGAGGGGATGCCGCGCAACGAGGCGATCCTGCAGGGCGGCCGCGACAGGCTGCGGCCGATCCTCATGACCGTGGCCACCACCATCCTCGGCCTGCTGCCGCTGGCCGTGGGGGTCACCCAGATCGGCGGCGACGGCCCGCCTTATTTCCCGATGGCGCGCGCCATCATCGGCGGGTTGGCGTTCTCGACGCTGACCTCGCTGCTGGTGGTGCCGAGCGTATATGTCTGGTTCGACGGCGCCGGCAAGTGGGCGCGCAAGGTGCGCGCCGTGGCCGTAAAAGGGGACAGTCCCGATTTTGCGTCGTGATTATCGGGACCGAGCGCGCCCGCAGAAATCAGGAATGTCCCCATTTCAGGCGATGAGCGCGCGGTAAACGTCCCAGTAGTCCTCCGCCAGCACGTTCACCTCGAGGGCGGCCAGATCGAGCCGGCTCGCCAGCGCCTGGCCTTCGTAGCCCTGGCCGACGCTGCCGATCGAGCTCGCGACGGGCGCGGCATCGCTTTCCTTGCGGAATGTCGCTGCGCCGAGGATATGTGCGCCGCGCTGCCTCAGTTCTCTGGCGTACTCGCGGTCGGCCGTGGTGGCGGCGAGCGCCTTGCCGATCCGGTCGATGAGGCTGTTGCATTCCTCGATCGAGCCGTAGCCCATCTCGTGCACGGGCTTCTGCATGGCTGCCTTGGCCATCAAGGCCAGCGACTCGGCCGCGAAATGAATGAATAGTTGCTGCGCCAGCGCGATCACTGCGGCGTTGATCGTGCGCCGGCTTTCCAGGCTCAGGCCCGAATACTGCGGCCACGGCTCGGCGTCGACTTTCGCGCGCTCATCACGCAGCGCGTTGAGCTCGGTGCGTGCGGTGGCAAACGCCTGTTCCGCCGCGTCGAGGCTCTGCCGCAACTTGCGACGCTTGAAGAAAAACCAGAACGCCGTCAACCGATCGACCTGCTCGGCCAGGTCGTAGCGCTCAGCCCTGCGCGCGCTCACGATCGCCTGTTGTGCCTCGATGCTCTCGTCGAGCTCGCGCAGCCGCTTCTGTTTGTCCTGATTGTACTCGCGAGTCTGCTTGCGGCGCTCCCGCTCCTCCTGCTGCGTGCGCAGCTCGGAGGCGAGCTGCGTCAGCTTCTGATGGCTTGCTCGCCACAACGCGCGCAGCTGGAAGTGGACCACGGCATTGAGCGCCGATGCCGGGTTCGTGAGCATGGATTCCAGAGAGTCGAGCTGCTCGTGCGCGCGGCCGATCTCGGCATCTTTCTCCTTGAGCTGCTCGTTCAGCCATGTGCGCTCCTTGCGTAGCTCGGAATATCCCTTCTTGAGCTCGGCGCGGTTCCAGTACAGCTTGAGCAGGCGGTCTTCGTCTTCACGGCGCGCGTCACGGCCGCGTTGCGGCATGAAGCGTGCGACCAGGCTGGCGGGTGGCGTCATGCGCAGCGCAGGCGCAGCATGGACCGCGCGGGCGCGAGCTTGCCGGGTTCGGGTAAAGGGCGCAACACCTGCGTGCGTCCCGGACCGGTCTACCGGAGGGCTTTCCGGAGCTCGCCGTGCGCCGAAATCACCGGTCGCCGATTGCTGAAGCGGTGATTGCGGTCGAGGCAATACTCGAGCCACTTGTTCAGCAGCATGTTGCGCCGCCAGCGCCTGGACAGCTCGCGCCCCTGCTGCGCGTCGAAACGTGCGAGCGCCGCGTGGTGATGACGCCGCGTGCAGGCCATTGCCTCCGCCAGGCGCGCATCGCCATAGATGCGAATGCGGAGATCCGGATCGGCCTGCTGTCCCCCGGACGTCTCGAAATAGTAGGTCAGATTGAGCGTCGTCGTATAGCGAGTGCGCTCTTCGACCTCGAGATGCAGATCGCAGTCGCCGGGCACGCGCGAAATGGACTCGCCTTCGAGCGCGTCGAGGTTCGCCACGAGATGGTGGAAACGGATGAAATTGCTTTCGTAAAGCGTCATCAGTGCCGCGAAGCTGCGCGGCCGCACGAAGCTTTGCGGCGCAATGGCACTGTCGGTCATGGCCGTCGTCATGGCCGGACTATATCATAGGGTTTGCGGGAGCCAGCCTGGCGCAGCGCGCGGCCGGGGCGCCCGCGGATTCTTCCTGGAGGACATCGTTACTGCGATGGAAACGACGCTCGTCAAGAGCACACCGTACGCCGACCAGCGACCGGGCACCGCGGGGTTGCGCAAACGCGTCAGCGTGTTCCTGCAGCCCAACTATCTGGAGAACTTCGTCCAGGCGATCTTCGACTGCGTTGATCCCGCCGGCGGCACTTTCGTGATCGGCGGCGACGGCCGCTACCACAACCGGGAGGCGATCCAGATACTGATTCGCATTGCCGCCGGCAACGGCGCCGCGCGTCTCCTCATCGGCCGCGGTGGCCTGCTCTCGACGCCGGCCGCATCGCACCTGATCCGTTCCCGTGGTGCGAACGGCGGTTTCATTCTGACCGCCAGCCATAATCCCGGCGGGCCGCAGGCGGACTTCGGCATCAAGTTCAACATTGCCAATGGCGGCCAGGCGCCGGAGCAGCTCACCGAACGGATTCACGCGCGCACGCTCGCCATCGACTCGTGGCGCAGCGCGGATATGCCGGATATCGATCTGGACGCAGCGGGGCTGCAGCGGCACGATACGCTGCTCGTCGAGATCGTCGATCCCGTGACGGATTACGCCGCGCTCATGGAGCGCCTGTTCGATTTCGATCGCATGCGCAACCTGCTCCGCTCGGCGGAATTCCGCCTGTGCTTCGACGCCATGAATGCCGTGACCGGGCCATACGCGGTCGAAATACTCGAGCGCCGCCTCGGTGCGCCTCAGGGCAGCGTCGCACGCGCGGAGCCGCTCGAGGATTTCGGCGGCGGTCATCCGGATCCGAACCCGGTAGACGCCGCGGCTCTCGTCGAGCTCATGAACGCAGACGGCGGGCCCGATTTTGGCGCGGCATCCGACGGCGACGGCGACCGTAACATGATCCTCGGCCGCAGGTTCCTCGTCTCGCCCGGCGACAGCCTGGCCGTGCTTGCCGCACAGGCTGAACGCGTGCCCGGATACCGCAACGGGATCATCGGCGTGGCGCGCTCGATGCCGACGAGCCGCGCCGTCGACAGGGTCGCCGCGGCGCGCGGCTTCACCTGTTTCGAAACGCCGACCGGATGGCGCTTCTTCGGCAACCTGCTCGATGCCGGTCGAATAAACCTCTGCGGCGAGGAGAGTTTCGGCACCGGGTCGGATCACGTGCGGGAAAAGGACGGGCTGTGGGCGGTGCTGTTCTGGCTCGATCTCCTGGCGGCGACGGGACGTTCCGTCGAGGAGCTGGTGGTCGCGCACTGGGCCGAATACGGGCGGAATTTCTTTGCCCGCCACGATTTCGCTGTGGCTGACGCCGGCGCCGCACGTAACCTGATGCAGCGTCTCGAGGCGCGCCTCGGCGATCTGCCGGGCCAGAGCCGCGACGGCTACACGATCGTGCAGGCCGACAACTTCCGATACGTCGACAGCGTCGACGGCAGCGTTTCGGAGAATCAGGGTCTGCGCATCGGCTTTGACGACGGCTCGCGCATCGTCTATCGGCTGTCGGGCACGGGCACGCAGGGCGCCCTGCTGCGTGTCTACCTCGAAAGCTACGTCACCGATCCCTTACGGCATGCGCGGTCGAATACGCGCGAGCTCACGGGGCTCGCCGCGGCGGCCCGCAGCCTCGCGCAGATCGAGGAGCTGACCGGCCTGCGGCAACCCACTGCGGTCATTTGACGCGGGTCAGATCCCGTGAGCGACGCGTGCCGGCTGGCGCTGCGGCCAGGACAGACTGCGGGGCCGGTTGAAGGCCGACCGCAGTCTGACCCTATTTCTTCAAGGCCGCACGCGGCGCTCGACGCCGGTCTGGTCGAGGATGGTGCTCGCGATCTCCTCGATCGAGAATTGCGTGGTGTCCACGTACGGGATCGCGTAGCGCTGGAAAATCTTCACCGACTCGCGCAACTCGTAGCCCACCTGCTGCGGTGAGGCGTAGCGGCCGTCGGGGCGCCGCTCGCGGCGAATCTGCTCGAGGCGCGCCGGCGCGATGGTCAGCCCGTAGAGCTTGCCGCGGTGCTGCTCGAGAGGCGCCGGCAGCTTGCCGGTCTCGAACTCCTCGTCAGCCAGCGGATAGTTGGCAGCGAACACACCGTACTGGAGCGCCATGTACAGGCAGGTCGGCGTCTTGCCGGTGCGCGATACGCCGAGCAGGATGACATCAGCCTTGTCGTAATTGCGGGTCGACGCGCCGTCGTCGTTCGCCAGCGCGAAATTCGTTGCCTCCATGCGCAGCGTATAGGTCTTCAGATCGGCCATGCCGTGCGCGCGGCCGGTCGTATGCGACGAGCGGACCGCGAGCTCGCGCTCGAGCGGCGCCAGAAAGGCGTCGAAGAAATCCAGGAACAGGCCGACGCTTTCCTGCACCTCGCGGCGAATGTCGTCCTGCACGAGCGTCGAAAAAACGATCGGACGCGTGCCCTCGATCTCCGCCGTCAGATTGATCCTGCGCACCGCCTCCCTCGCCTTGTCAAGATTGGAAATAAATGGCACAGTCACCTGCCGAAACTGCTGCCCGTCGAACTGCGTCAACAGGCTGTGACCCAGCGTCTCGGCGGTGACGCCTGTCTGGTCCGACACGAAGAATACGGTTCGCAGGCTCATATCGCCGGTTTCCGCCGAATACGTTCGGCCCTACAATAGCCGGCGCCGCCGGCGGGTCGTCGGCGGCGATTTTCCACTTCCCGGCCGATAACACAAGGGGATCGACTTGGCAGCGCTTGATCTCGGAGATGCATACGTCGTCAAGCTGGACCGGCTCGGCATGCAGGATGTCGAGCACGTGGGCGGCAAGAATGCATCGCTGGGGGAAATGATCGGCAAGCTGGCGGGCGCAGGCGTGTCCGTGCCGGGAGGATTCGCCACGACGGCGAAGGCGTATCGCGATTTTCTGGACGGAAACGGCCTCGCCGGGCGCATAAGCGCCGCACTCGACGGTCTCGACGTCGATGACGTCGACAGTCTGGCGGAGACCGGCCGGCAGATTCGCGGCTGGATGCTCGAGGCGCCGCTGCCGCCACGGCTCGAGACCGAGATCGCCGAAGCGTGGACCTGGATGTCGGCCGGCGCCGACATTGCGGTGGCAGTGCGTTCCTCGGCGACCGCGGAGGACCTGCCCGAGGCGTCGTTTGCCGGCCAGCAGGAGACGTTCCTCAAC
Organism: Gammaproteobacteria bacterium; assembly: GCA_035524935.1. Taxonomy (GTDB): domain Bacteria; phylum Pseudomonadota; class Gammaproteobacteria; order Steroidobacterales; family JACDCP01; genus JACDCP01. The sequence goes on from DATLFD010000045.1 coordinate 38,446, forward strand.
GTGCGCGGGCTCGACAACCTGTACACACGCATTCGCGAGGTCTACGCGTCCCTGTTCAACGACCGCGCAATCGCCTATCGCGTGCACCAGAATTTCGACCACGGCCGGGTCGCGTTGTCCTGCGGCGTGCAGCACATGGTGCGCAGCAGCGCGAGCGGTGTCGCGTTCACGCTCGACACCGAGTCCGGCTTTCGCGAGGTGGTCTTCATCACCGCGTCCTGGGGCCTCGGCGAGATGGTCGTGCAGGGTGCCGTGAACCCGGATGAATTCTACGTTTCCAAGCGTGCCCTCGCCTCGGGGCATCATCCGATCCTGCGCCGCAACCTCGGCGGCAAGGCGGTAAAGATGATCTACGACGATACGCCGGATTGCGTGTCGCCGGTGCAGACAGTGGACGTGACGGAGGAGGATCGCCTGCGCTTCTCGCTCGACGACGACGACATCGTCGAGCTCGCACGCCAGGCCCTGATCATCGAGAAACATTACGGCTGCCCGATGGACATCGAATGGGGCAAGGACGGCGCGAGCGGCGCGCTCTATATCCTGCAGGCCCGCCCCGAAACCGTGCAGAGCCGCAGCGGCCGCACCGTGCAGCGCTTCACGCTCAAGGGCAGCTCGCGGGTGCTCGCGACCGGCCGCAGCATCGGCCAGCGCATAGGCGCCGGCACGGCGCGCGTCGTGCGCAACGTCGAGGAGATGCGGCGCGTGCAGGCCGGCGACGTGCTGGTTGCCGACATGACCGATCCGGACTGGGAACCGGTCATGAAGCGCGCTGCGGCGATCGTCACCAACCGCGGCGGGCGCACCTGCCACGCCGCCATCATCGCACGCGAGCTCGGTATCGCGGCCGTGGTTGGCTGCGGCGACGCGACGCATACCATCCGCGACGGCGCCGAGGTCACGGTGTCCTGCGCCGAGGGGGACCAGGGTCACGTGTACGAGGGCATCCTGAACTACGAGAGCCGGCAGATCGAGCTCGACACTCTGCCGAAAATCCCCGTGGACATCATGATGAACGTCGGCAATCCGGACCGCGCGTTCGATTTCGCCGGCATTCCAAACCGTGGTGTCGGCCTCGCGCGGCTGGAGTTCATCATCAACCGCATGATCGGCGTGCATCCCCGGGCGTTACTCGAGTTCGACCGGCTGTCCGAAGAGCTCCGGCAGACGATACGCATCCAGATGGCAGGCTACGCGGATCCGGTCAGCTTTTTCGTCGACAAGCTCGCAGAGGGCGTTTCCACGATCGCCGCGGCGTTCGCGCCGCAGCCCGTTATCGTGCGCCTTTCCGATTTCAAGTCCAACGAGTACGCGAACCTCATCGGCGGGCGGGACTACGAGCCGCACGAGGAAAACCCCATGCTCGGGTTCCGCGGCGCGTCACGTTACATCGACGAGACCTTTCGGCCGTGCTTCGAGCTCGAGTGCCGCGCGCTGAAAAAGGTGCGCGAGGACATGGGCTTCACGAACGTGCGCATCATGGTGCCGTTCGTGCGTACCGTCGAGGAGGCGCGGCGCGTGAGCGAGCTGCTCGCCGCCAACGGGCTCGAGCGCGGTCACAATGACTTGAAGCTCATCATGATGTGCGAGCTGCCCACCAACGCGGTGCTCGCCGAGCGTTACCTCGAGCACTTCGACGGCATGTCCATCGGCTCGAACGACATGACCCAGCTCACCCTTGGCCTGGATCGCGACTCCGCGGTCGTCGCCCACCTGTTCGACGAGCGCGACGACGCCGTCAAGGCGCTGCTGCACATGGCCATCCAGGCCTGCCGCCGCCAGGGCAAGTACATCGGCATCTGCGGCCAGGGGCCGTCCGACCATCCCGATCTCGCCCGCTGGCTGCTCGACGAAGGCATCGACAGCATTTCCCTGAATCCCGACACAGTCGTCGAGACCTGGATGTTCCTCGCGGGCCAGGCCGTGTAGGGCCGGCCAGTCCGTGTAGGGCCGAATTCATTCGGCCAACCGCTTAGGTCAGCCGGTTATCGGCGCGACGCCCTCAATATTCCCGCCAGGTCGATTTCCGGCGCATCCGCAGCCGCGGCAGGAGGAGCCCGAGCAGCACGCCGAGGCCCACCACCCCGGCGCCGGCCACGAACCAGTCGCGCGTCGCCCGGTCGGCGAGCCGCTCGTTGTCGTGCCGCGCCGCCGCGAGCTCCGCCTCGAGCTCGGCGACGCGCTGCTGCAGCGCGCGGTTACGCTCGTCGATCGCGAGCACGTTCGACGACGCCTGCCGCACGTCGTTGAGCTCGCGCTTGAGCCGGACGTTCTCCTGTTCCAGGGTCCGGGCACGCTGCAGGGCCTCGTCATGCGCGGCCGTGAGTCGTTCCAGCGTGACGCCCTGCGCGCGCACCTGCGCCTCCGCGGCCTGCGTGCGCGCCTGCAGCGCCTCCAGGCGCTCGCGTGCGGGCGGTTGCGCCGTGAGGTAGCGAGTGAGCACCCAGCCCTCGACACCGCCAGCGGTGCGCACGCGCGTGTAGCCGCTGTCGGCATCGTTCTCCAGCACCTCGAGTGGCATGCCGCTCGGCAACAGGCGCAGAATCGCGTGCGCGTTGCTCGTGCCCGTCCGCAGGTTCACCTCGAACTGGTCGGTCACGTAGCGGGTCTGCGCCTGCGCTGTCGCCTGCAGCCCGGTCAAAAGCAGCGCGGCGAGGCAGGCTGCGCGCACGGCCGCCGGCATGTCAGGTACCGCCGTCGCGCGACAGCGGGCGCAGGCTTTCGGCCTCTTCCGGCACCCAGGTCTGGCCGTCGAAGGCCGTGATGCGCATGCCCCGAACGGTGCCTCGGGTGAGGCAGCGCGCGTTCACGCTGAAGCCGTCCGGGTTCGAGCGCGGCACGTACCAGGACTTGATCCCGCAGAAGCGGCAGAACAGGTGGTTGGCGATACCCGTGTTGAACGCGTAGCCGGTCAACGCGTCCTCGCCGGTCAGCAGCCGGAATCGCGACGGTGGCACGATGAGGTGCAGATAGTCGGTCATCGAGCAGATCGAGCAATTGCAGCGGGTCACCTCCAGGTCGGCCGGAGCCTCGACGATGAATGTGACCGCACCGCAGTGACAGCCGCCGCGATGCACGACGAGCGCGTCGCTCATGACGACGCCTCGTCGCTCTCGCGCAGGCGGACGCGCAGGTCACGCAGCTCGGGCGGCTGGTAGCCGGCCAGGCCGAGCCGGAATCTGCGGTCGCAACGCGCGACCTCAGGGTCGCCGGGCACGGGCTCGAAGCCGAATCCCTGGTAAAGCCCGATCGCCTCCCTGAGCACGCCCGCCGTCTCGAGAACCATTTCCTCGAAGCCGCCCGCCTGCGCCTTGGCGATCATGCGCTTCAGAAGCGCCTTGCCCCAGCCGTGGCCGCGAATCTCCGGCGCGAAATACATCTTGCGCAGCTCGCAGCGGCGCTCGCCGAGCGGAAACAGACCGACCGTGCCGACGATGCGGCGCTTGCGATCGAGGAGCACATCGAACAGCCCGCCGGAGGCGAAATAGCTGGCCTCGATGTCGCAGAGATCGCGGTCCACGTGACCGGGGTCGGGCGCAAGCCCGTATTCGCGCAACACGGAGAAGATCAACTGCCGGACCGCCTCGGCATCGGCATTCGTCGCGGAGCGGATCGTCAGCATGTCCCGTTTGTATCACAGGTTGGGGTCAGGCCTGGTTTCGGACATTATGAGGCGCATCAGCGCCGGCGCGCGAGCTCGGGCAGCGAGGCGATGCGGCGCATGGCGCCGGTCGAGAACAGGCCGGGGTCGCGCTCGTAGTCGATCAGCATATCGCCGGCATTGAGCCCCCACATCAAGTAACCGTCGGCGACGAAGGTCGGCACACCGAATACGCCCGCCGCGATCGCTTCCTCGCCGTTGCGCCTGAGAGCGGCCTTGACGTCGGCCGCCTCGATGCGCTCCCGGCTCACGCCGAGCCGCGCCGCGAGGGCGTCGAAGGCGTCGTCGTCCGGCAGGCGTCCGTCGCGCCACACGAACCTGAAGATATGCTGCACGGCCGGCACACTGCCCTCGAGCACGACCGCCAGCCTGAGCAGCCGCAGGGGATTGAACGGATGCCCGCGCGGCACGTTGAGCGTGACCCCGGCGCGGCCGGCCAGCCATTGCACGTGCCGGTAGGTGAAGGTGCGCTTGGGCGGGATCTCGGCCGGGCCGAGCTGGCCCCAGTGATCGAGCAGCGCCGCGAACAGCACGGGCTTGAGCTCGAGCTCGATGGCGGCCGGCAGCGCGCCGAGCTGCTCCGCCTGGAGATAGGCGTATGGCGAGATGAAATCGAAATACCAGATGGCCTTCACGCTGCGGTCCTCATGAGCGTGAGCGCCGCGTCGAGATCGACGTTGCCGCCGCTCAGCACGATGCCGATGCGTTTGCCGGGCACCAGCCCGGCGAGCAGGGCCGCCACGGCAACCGCGGCCGACGGCTCGACGACGAGCTTCATGCGTTCCCAGACGAAGCGCATCGCCGCGATGATGTCCGCTTCGTCGACGCAGACGATATCGTCCACCTGCGTGCGGATGATCGCGAACGTGCGCTCGCCGAGCGACGCCCGCAGGCCGTCGGCGACGGTCTCCGGCGCATCGACGACGATGCGCCGGCCCGCCTCGAGCGAACGGCGCGCATCGTCGGCCTGGCGCGGCTCGACGCCGATGATGCGCAGATCCGGGTTGAGTCCCTTGCCGGCCACGGCCGTCCCGCTCAGCAGGCCGCCGCCGCCGACCGGCACCACGACGGTATCGAGGTCCGGATATGCCTCGAGCAGCTCGAGCGCCGCCGTGCCCTGCCCCGCAATCACGCGATAGTCGTCGTAAGGATGGATGCAAGCAGCGCCGCTGTCTGCAACGAGCGCGACGAGCGCGCGCTCGCGCGAGGCGAGGCCGGGCCGGCAGGCGATGATTTCCGCGCCGTAGCCGGCGACCGCGGCGCGCTTCGCCGCGGTGGCGTTATCCGGCATGACGACCCGGGCGCGCACGCCGCGCAGGCGCGCGGCGAGCGCGAGCGCCGCGCCATGGTTGCCCGACGAGTGGGTGGCGACACCGCCAGCCGCCGCCTCCTCGTCGAGCGAGAAGACGGCGTTCGCCGCACCGCGGAACTTGAAGGCGCCGGCCCTCTGCAGGTTTTCGGCCTTGCAGAACACGCGCGCGCCGGCGCGCGCGTCGAGGGTCGCCGACGTGAACACCGGCGTGCGCGCAGCATAGGGGGCGATGCGCGCAGCAGCCTCGCGTACGGTGGCAAGGGTCGGGGCCGCAATCATGTCCGCACCGCGGCGCGCGTCTTGCGCCACTCGAGCAGGCGGTTGTTGGCCGCCATCGGGTGCTCGGCGATGAGCACGAGCCCGTGCGCGCCGGCCGTCTCGACGAGGGCCTCGCGATCGCGCAGGCCCATGTCCGGCTGCTCGCTCTTCAGCAGCGCATCGAAGCGGCGGTTGCTCTCGGTATCGAAGTCACCGCCGCTGCGGAACGGGCCGTACAGGCAGAACACGCCGCCATCGGTGAGCACTTCGCCGATCCCCTCGAGCATGCGCTCGACCTCGGGCCAGGCCATGATGTGGGCCGTGTTGGCGGAAAATACCGCATCGACGGCAGCGACCGGCCACGGCCGGTCGCGCACGTCGAGCTCCAGCGGCGGCGCCAGGTTCGGCAGCCCGGCCTCCTCGATCCGGCCGCGCATCCCGTCGACGCGGCCCGGCATCTCTGAGGGCTGCCAGACGAGACCCGGCAGCGCGGCGGCGAAGTGCACGGCGTGCTGGCCCGTGCCGGAGCCGATCTCGAGCACGGTGGCGGCACCGGCGAATGCGCGGCGCAGCACGGCCAGTATCGGCGCCTTGTTGCGTTCCGCCGCCTCGGACAGCGGCCTCATGCGACGCCGGCCGCCTCGGCAATCTCGGGCCGGAACAGGTGCTTGCGGTAGTAGGCGAGCTCGGCAATGGAATCGCGGATGTCGGCGAGGGCGAGATGCGTCGAGCTCTTGGTCAGCGCGTTGGCGACGTCGGGCGCCCAGCGCCGCGCAAGCTCCTTGAGCGTGCTGACATCCACGCTGCGGTAGTGGAACCAGCCTTCGAGCACGGGCATCCAGCGGGCGAGAAACCGCCGGTCCTGGCAAACGCTGTTGCCGCACATCGGCGATTGCCCGCGCGGCACGAAGCCGGCGAGGAACGCCAGCGTGCGCTCCTCCGCGACGCGCTCGGTGATGGTGCTCTGGCGCACGCGCTCGATGAGGCCCGACTGGCCGTGCTGGCGCGTGTTCCACTCGTCCATGGCGGCGAGCACGGAATCGCTTTGCCGCAGCGCCAGCGCGGGTCCCTCGGCGATGATCCGCAAGTGCTTGTCCGTCACTATCGTGGCGATCTCGAGAATGTGATCCGTGTCCGGCCTCAAGCCCGTCATCTCGAGATCGATCCAGATGAGGTTCTCGATGTCGTGCATGCTCGGCTCCGCTGCGCGCCGGATGCGCGGATGCCGGGGATTCTAGCAGGGCGGCGCGATATACTGGCACGCGCATGCACATTGTCACCGTGGCGTTCCTCGCGTTCCTTCTCGCCGGCGTTCTCCTGCGCGTCTGGCTGGCTCGCCGCCAGATGCGTGCAGTCGCCGCGCACCGTGACCACGTGCCCGCGCCTTTCGCGCCGGCGGTATCGCTCGAGCAGCACCGCAAGGCCGCGGACTACACGGCTGCCCGGGCGCGCGTCGGCATCGTCGAGACTGTCTTCGACGCTGCGCTGCTCGTGCTGATGACCCTCGGCGGCGGGCTCGAGTGGCTGGACCGGATCTGGCGCGGCTTCGAGTGGGGAGCGCTGGCGACGGGCACCGCGATGATACTGAGCGTGTTCCTCGTCCTGAGCCTGCTGTCGCTGCCGTTCGCAATCTACCGCACCTTCGTCGTCGAGGAGCGATTCGGTTTCAACAAGACGACGCCGGCTTTGTTCATGACCGACCTGGTCAAGTCCGCGGCGCTCATGCTGCTGCTGGGTGCGCCGCTGGTGGCCGCCATCCTCTGGATCATGCATTCGGCCGGCGAGCTGTGGTGGCTGTACGCCTGGCTGGTGTGGGCCGGGTTCGGCCTGCTCATGACCTGGGCCTGGCCGGCGTTCATCGCACCCTTATTCAACCGCTTCTCGCCCCTCGAGGACGAGCGCCTGCGCTCCCGCATCGAGGCACTGCTCGAGCGCTGCGGCTTCCGCAGCAAGGGCATCTTCGTGATGGACGGCTCGCGTCGTTCCGCGCACGGCAACGCCTATTTCACGGGGCTCGGCAACAACAAGCGCATCGTGTTCTTCGATACGCTCATGGAATCGCTCGAGCACGGCGAGGTCGAGGCGGTGCTCGCCCACGAGCTCGGGCACTTCCGCAAGCGCCACGTGCGCAAGCGCCTGCTGCTGGGCTTCGCGTTCAGCCTGGCCGGGCTTGCGCTGCTCGGCTGGCTCGCGCCGCAGCCGTGGTTCTACGAGGCGCTCGGCATCGACGAGCCTTCGCACCATGCAGCGCTCATTCTGTTCCTGCTGGTCACGCCGGTCTTCCTGTTTCCGTTCACGCCCCTCGGCGCCTGGCTGTCGCGCCGGCACGAATTCGAAGCGGACGCGTATGCTGCCGCGCAGGCCGAGGCTGCCGCATTGATCGAGGCCCTGGTCAAGCTCTATCGCGACAACGCCGCGACCCTGACACCCGATCGCATCCATTCCGGCTTTTACGATTCGCACCCGCCTGCACGCGTGCGCATCGCCAGGCTCGAGGCATTGAAGAGCACGCCGTCGGGCGGCACGTGAGCGTGCCGGCGGCGGCGCCGGTCGCGCGGGTCATCGCCAGCCACGGCCGCCGCGTCGTCGTCGAGGATGCTGCAGGCGCGCGCCGCCTGTGCCTGCTCGCCGGACGCCGTCTGCGCGCCGCCTGCGGTGATCGTGTCCGGGTCGAGGCCGGCGGCGCCGGCAGCGAATGCCGTGTCGTCGAGGTCCTGCCGCGCGACAATGCGCTCGAGCGCCCGGACAAGCGCGGCCGACTGCAGACCATCGCGGCCAACCTGACGCAGATCGTCGCCGTGGCGGCGCCGAGCCCGCCGCCGGACCTGTACATCCTCGATCGCTATCTCGGTGCCGCTGCGCTCATGCGCGCCCGTGCGCTCGTCGTGCTCAACAAGGCGGACCTCGAGGCGGAGGCCGCCCATCTGCGCCGCGCTCTCGGGGAATACAGCCGCATCGGCTATACGGTCATCGAAACCAGCGCTGTCGGCGCCGGCGGCATCGACGCGCTGGCGGGCGCGCTCCGGTCCGAGACCAGCATCCTGGTCGGCCAGTCCGGTGTGGGCAAGTCGTCGCTCTTGAACGCCCTGCTCCCCGGTGTCGATGCCGCGACCGCCGAGCTCTCGCGCGCCACGGGCGAGGGCCGCCACAAGACCGTGGTCGCCGTGCTGCACCACCTGCCGCGGGGTGGCGACGTCGTCGATTCGCCCGGCGTGCGCGACTACGCTCCGCCGCCGGTCGGCCCAGTCGACGTGTCGCGCGCCTTCGTGGAGATCGCCGCGGCCGCCGAAGGCTGCCGCTTCGCCGACTGCCTGCATCTGCGCGAGCCGGGCTGCCGGGTCCGCGCCGCCGTCGAGGCCGGCAGCATCAGCCCGCGCCGCTACGAAAGCTATCGCCGTCTCGCCCGCCGCATGCGCATCGCGTAGCGGCCGTTGGTTACCGGCGCTACCCCGGCGGCCAGCGCATCGGCCGGCCGCCGAGCACATGCAGGTGGATATGGAAGACGCTCTGTCCCGCGCCGCGGTTGCAATTGAGCACGAGGCGATAACCGTCTCCGGCGATGCCCTCCTGCACGGCGATCCGGCGCCCGGCGAGCACGAGCCGGCCGGTCAGCCCTGCGTCGGAATCGTCCAGATCGTTCACCGTGGCCACGTGCCGGCGCGGGATGACGAGCACGTGTGTCGGTGCCTGCGGGTTGAGATCGCGGAACGCGACGATCTCGTCGTCCTCGTGGACGAGATCCGCCGCGAGATCGCCGGACGCGATCCGGCAGAAAATGCAGTCGGCCATCGGTTACCTCTCCTGCACGGCTTCAGCGCAGCGCCTGGCGACCGGCGAATGCGTGTGTCAGCGTGCCGCCGTCCACGTACTCGAGCTCGCCGCCGATCGGCACGCCGTGCGCAATGCGTGTCGCCTTTACGCCGTGCCGCGCGGCGAGCTCCGCGATGTAATGTGCCGTCGCCTCGCCTTCGACCGTCGGGTTGGTCGCGAGTATGAGCTCACGAACCGTGCCGCCACCGAGCCGTGCATCGAGCAGGCCGAGCGAAAGCTGCTCGGGGCCGATGCCATCGAGCGGCGACAGGTGGCCCATGAGCACGAAATAAAGACCGCTGTAGCCCGCGGACTGCTCCACGGCTGCGACGTCGGCCGGCGACTCGACGACGCAGACCAGCGCCTTGTCCCGGTTCGGCGACCTGCAGATGGCGCAGTGCTCCGCTTCCGTGAACATTCGGCAGCTCGCACAATGCCCGACCCGCGCGGCCGCCTCCTCGAGCGCGCGGGCAAGCTCGCGCGCAGCCTCGCGCTCGCGCTCGAGCAGGTGGAAGGCCATGCGTTGCGCCGACTTCGGCCCGACGCCAGGCAGGCAGCGAAGGCCCTCGATCAGGCGCTCGACCAGCGGCGAGAAATGCACGGTTAGTGTCGTGTCCCGCGAATACGCACTAGAACGGCAGCTTGAGGCCGGCCGGCAGGCCCATGCCGGCGGTCATGCCGGAGAACTTTTCCTGCACGGTGGTCTCGACCTTGCGCACGGCGTCGTTGACCGCTGCCGCGAGCAGGTCCTCGACCATTTCCTTGTCGTCACCGACCAGCGCGTCCTCCAGCGAGACACGTTTGACCTCGTAGCGGCAGGTCATGCGAACCCGCACCATTCCGCCGCCCGCCTCGCCGGTGACTTCCATCCGGGCCAGCTCCTCCTGCGCCCGCTGCATGTTCTCCTGCATGGCCTGCGCCTGCTTCATGAGCTGATTGATGCCACCCTTCATCGCCGTATCTCCGTGTAGGTCGCCTCGAGGGCTTCAATTGACGGGCTTGATCGACTCCGGCTGCACTCTCGCACCGAATGTTTCCTTGAGGGCGCGCACGTTCGGATCCTGATCGATCGACGCTCGCGCCGCCTCGAGACGTTCGTCCGCATGTCGCGAGGCGCGCCGCGCCGCAGTCTCGCCGCCGGGATCGCCGGTCCGGTACCTGAGCCGCACCGGTCCGCCTGCATGGTTCTCGAGAGCCTCCGCGAGCCGCGACTTGAGCCGGTCGGTCAGCAGGTGCGCGGCATCGGCGTCCAGCACGAGCTCCCACATGTTGCCGTCACGGCTCACGCACAGGCTGTGTGCGGCGAGCTGCCGCACGGCGCCGCGCAGGCCGAGCGTGTCGATGAGCGCCGTCCACGCCCGCTGCGAATCGCCGGCGGCGCTGCTCGGGTTCGCGGCGACGCTGCGCCTGGCCGCGCTGCCGCGCTTGCGCGTCGATGCCTGCGCACTCGTAACTCGCGGCTCGCGCCGGCGCGAAGCCTGGATCGAGTCGCCCGCGCCTTCGGCGCCGGCCGGGCGAAACGCCAGCATGCGCAGCAGCGTCATCTCGAATCCGGCGCGCGGATCGGGCGCATGCCCGAGGTCGCGCCGCCCGCCGATGGCGATCTGGTAAAAGAGCTGCACGTCCTCGGGCGCGAGACTTTCGGCGAGCGCGCGCAGGCTGTCCGCGTCGAAGCGCTCGCCGCCGCTCAGGCCCGGCACTGCCTGCACCAGTGCGATCCGCTGCAGGAGCGAAGCCAGCTCATCGAGCACCTGCGCGTAATCCGGCACCTGCTCCGCGATGCGCGCCGACTCGAGCAACAGGCGTTCGCCGTCACCGTCGCGAAGCGCCTCGATGAATCGCATCACCTCGTTCTGCTCGAGCGTGCCGAGCATGGTCGCCACTTCGTCGTTGACCACTTTGCCGCCACCGTAGGCCACCGCCTGGTCGAGCAGGCTGAGCGCATCGCGCAGGCTGCCGTCCGCCGCGCGGCCGAGGCGCGCGAGCGCGCCGGGCTCGGCCTCGATGGACTCCCCCGCGCAGATGTCCCGCAGCCGGCGCTCGATGAGCTCGAGCGGCAGCCGCTTGAGATTGAACTGCAGGCAGCGCGACAGCACCGTGACCGGCAGCTTCTGGGGGTCGGTGGTGGCGAGCAGGAACTTGACGTGCGGCGGCGGCTCCTCGAGCGTCTTGAGCAGGGCGTTGAAGGAATGCTTCGACAGCATGTGCACTTCGTCGATGAGATAAACCTTGAAGCGGCCATGTGCCGGCCGGTACTGGACGTTGTCGAGCAGGTCGCGCGTGTCATCGACCTTGGTGCGCGAGGCGGCGTCGACCTCGATGAGATCCACGAAACGACCCTCGTCGATCTCACGGCAGGCCGCGCACTCGCCGCAGGGGTGGGCGCTCACCCCCCGCTCGCAGTTCAGGCACTTGGCGAAGATGCGCGCGATCGTCGTCTTACCGACGCCGCGCGTGCCGGCGAAGAGATAGGCATGATGCAGCCGCCCGCCGTCGAGCGCGTTGATGAGCGCGCGCAGGACGTGTTCCTGGCCGACCATCTCGCCGAAGCGTCGCGGCCGCCATTTGCGCGCCAATACCAGATAACTCATGAACCTACTTTACCATTCCGGTCGAGTGGAGGCGCCCCGCGCCAGCCGCACCCCGGCGCCCGATTTCACCGCTACCGCTGCTCCCTTCCGGGCCTGACGGGGTTTACGGCTGATCGTCGCGGGGGGACCGACGCGGGACACCATTGCGGCCAAAAAGCCGAATCCATGCGATCGGATTCGTGCCTGACCGGCGGCCATCGTACCATCCGGCAATGCTCGCCGTGCCGGCGCCATCACTGGCGTGAATCACATGATCGTACCGGACAAAATGCTGGCGATGGTGCTCGAGAAGCCCGGCGCACCGCTCGAGGCCCGCGAGATACCCATTCCCGAGCCGGTCGCGGGGGAAGTGCTGCTGCGGGTCCTCGCCTGCGGCGTATGCCGCACCGATCTGCACATTGTCGACGGCGAGCTCTCCAGCCCGAAGCTGCCGCTCGTGCCCGGACACGAGATCGTCGGCGAGGTCGTGTCTGCAGGCGGGCAGGTCTCGGGGATCTCGATCGGTGAGCGCGTCGGCGTGCCCTGGCTCGCCTCGACATGCGGTGCATGCAGGTACTGCAGGCGGAATCAGGAAAACCTGTGCGAGTTCGCGCGCTACACCGGTTACACCGTCGATGGCGGCTACGCCAGATATGCCCGCGCGGACGCCCGGTACTGCTTGCCCATGCCCGCCGCGTACAGCCCGACCGATGCCGCGCCACTGCTGTGCGCCGGGCTGATCGGCTACCGGGCCTGGCGTCTGGCCACCGAAGCCTTGGCTTATCCGCTGCGGCGGGTGGGCCTGTACGGCTTCGGAGCGGCCGCGCATCTGATTGCGCAGCTGGCGCATGCCAAGGACGTCGAGGTCTACGCCTTCACGCGCGAGCACGACATCGCGGGACAGGCGTTCGCCAGACGCATGGGCGCGATCTGGGCGGGGGCATCGGGCGAATCGCCGCCACGGAAACTGGATGCGGCCCTGCTGTTTGCGCCGGTCGGCGGGCTGGTGGTCGAAGCGCTCAAGGCCGTGGACAAGGGCGGCGTGGTGATCACCGCCGGCATTCACATGTCGGAGATTCCGGCATTTCCCTATGCTCTGCTGTGGGAGGAACGAACGCTGCGCTCGGTGGCCAACCTCGAGCGGCGCGACGGGAGGGAATTTCTCGAGCTTGCGCCGCGGGTTCCCATCCGCACCATCACCCGCGCTTATCCGCTCCGCGCAGCCAACGAGGCCCTTTCAGCGTTGCGTTCCGGACATTTGCAGGGCGCCGCAGTCCTCGTTCCGGAATCGTGACGGGCAAGCCGACGCCGATTCCCTGATGGAGCCTTTCGCCGCGATCACGCTGGGCTGTATTGCGGCTGGTCCAGGATCTCGCGCACCGTGTTGGCCAACTCTTCTATCCGGTAAGGCTTGTCCAGAACAGTTTCGCCATCCTGCATCGCGCCTGCATTGAAAACGACCGTGTCGGAATAGCCGGACGTGAACAGCACCTTCAATCGCCGGTTGTGCTTGCGCGCATGGCGGGCAAGCTCCGGACCGCTCATGCCGCCCGGCAGCACGACGTCGCTGAACAAGAGATCGATATCCGCATGTGTTTCCAGGATGGCCAGCGCGCTGGCCCCATTCTCCGCTTCGAACACCTGATAACCGAGTCCCTGGAGGATCCGGCTTCCGGCCTGGCGGACCCCTGCATCGTCTTCCACGAGTAGAATCCTGTCACGGCGCTTCTGAGTCTGCGTGCCAGTCGCCGATGACACAATCGCCTGTTGGCCGGCCGCGCCCGATCTCGGCAGGTAAATGTGGACACTTGTGCCCTGAGCTTCCTCGCTGTATATGTTGATGTGACCCTTGGACTGCATGACGAATCCGTACACCATGCTGAGTCCCAGTCCGGCCCCCTTGCCGACTTCCTTGGTGCTGAAGAAAGGCTCGAAAACCCTGGACAGCACGTCCCTGGAGATGCCTGATCCGCTGTCACGCACCGAAAGCAGCACGTACTCGCCAGGCGTGACGCCGGGATTCTCGGCGGCGTAGTCCTCTGCCAGAACCGCATTCGAGGTTTCGATAGTGAGCGTTCCGCCGTTCGGCATGGCCTCACTGGAGTTGATGATCAAATTGAAGAGCGCGCTCTCGAGCTGATTGCGATCGATCTCGGTGAGCCACAGCTCACCGGCGGGTCTTATCGTGAGACTGATCCCCGCATTGATCGCATCGCCCAGCGGCATACCAGGATCGGTCAAGACCTTGTTGATATCCATGATTCGCGGTGTCAGCAATTGTCGCTGCGAGAACGAAAGCAGCCTCTTGATCAGCTCAGCTCCGCGGTGACCTGCAGCGAGCGCGTCCTGAACAAATGCATTGAGCGTCCGATCCTTTTGCAGGTTTTCTTCGAGGAAGTGCAGATTGCCGAGGATGATTGTCAGCAGATTGTTGAATTCATGAGCCACGCCCCCCGTCAGCTGGCCGACGGCATCCAGCTTCATCCTTTGTTGAAGCTGATTCAACTGGGCCTCGGTGCGAGCGAGCTCAAAACGACGGCTCACCGCCAGAGTCACTATCGTCAGGCTGATAATCGATACGCTGGCGATCATGACGCTGACGGCCAGGGTCGTCGTGTCTATCCCGGATAATTCAGCCGCGCTGCCGAGCGGAAAATAATACACGGCCCACATACCGGTGTAATGCATCGCCGTGATCGCGAGCCCCATGACCATGGCGCTCATGACCAGGACGACCCAAGTGCGGACATTGCGCATCCGCCTGGCGAGGAACGCCAGATACAGGGCGGCGGTCGCCAGAACGACGGCAATCGCAACCGACAACAGAAACCGGTCCAGGTCGTAACGCATGTCGGCATTCATGCGCATGGCGGCCATGCCGACGTAATGCATGACGCCGATGCCGGCTCCCATCGTGATTCCCGCCAGGACGATTCGGCGAGGGCCGGCGTCATTGCGGCCCAGCACCGCGAGGCAGACGCATCCGGCCACCGCTGCAGGCACTATCGATAATCCGGTTACCAGGGTGTCGTACGTGACCGGCAACGCTGTCCGGGCGGCCAGCATCCCGATGAAATGCATGGCCCACACGCCCAACCCCATGGCGATGGCCCCGACTGTCAACCACAAGCGGGGAAACCGGCCTCCGGAGCCGATTCGCAAATGCTCGCCGATCGTGAGCGCGGCATACGACCCGAAGGCCGCCACGAGGTACGAAACAATCACTAGCAACGGGTCGTAATCGATATTCAGCGCTGATCCCAGATCAACGTCCGCCGAAAGAAATTTGAGGTGATGTCCTGAATCCATGGCTAGGAAACCACGCAATCCGGTTCGTCCAGCACTTCCCGAAGTTTCCTGGCCAGCACCTTCGGTGCAAAAGGTTTTTGCACAAGAGCAATCTGCTCCTCCACCCCAAGCGCGCCGCGCGTATAGCCGGACATGAAAAGGACTTTCATATGCGGATACACTACGCACAACCGATTCACGAGTTGCGGTCCGTTCATCCCCGGCATCACGACATCGGTGAGCAGGAGGTGGATAGGCGTCCGGCTGGATTGGGCGACCTCGAGCGCCTCGGCGCCCGTCCTTGCCTCGAGGACGGTATAGCCGAGCATGGAAAGGAGACGAACGACCAGCTTGCGCACAGGTTCTTCATCTTCGACCACCAGCACCGTCTCGTTGCCACGCATTTTTTCCGAATGCGTGATCTCCGGTCGATCATCCGCATGCCCAGGTTCACGGGGCAGAAGCACTCTGAATGTCGTTCCGTGGCCGGGTTCGCTGTATACCCAGATGAAACCGCGGGCCTGTTTTACGATACCGTAACACGTCGCAAGCCCCAGACCGGTCCCCTTGTCCGGTCCCTTGGTCGTGAAGAACGGCTCGAACAACCGCGCCTGAGTCTCCTCGTCCATCCCGGTCCCATTGTCGGAGACCGTGATATTCACGTATTGGCCCGCGAGAATATCGACCTTCGAGTTTAAGTATTCCTCACCGATATCCGCATTGCTGGTTTCCAGGCAGAGCCGGCCTCCATCGGGCATTGCATCACGCGCGTTGACCGCCAGGTTGACCATCACTTGCTCGAGACCGCCGGAATCGATCCGCACAGTCCACAGGTCGGGCGCCAGCTCAGTCTTTAATTCTATGCTCTCGCCCAAAAGCCGGCGCAGCATCTTGTCAACGTCACCGACAAGATCGTTGACATTCAGCGCCGTGGCGTCAACCGGCCGTCTCCGCGAATAGGCGAGAAGCTGGCCGGTAAGCGTCTCGGCCCGGCGCGCGGCCTTGAGAACCTCTTGCATGTCCTTGTAAACATCGCTGTCCGGTTCGAGGCGCTCCAGGACAAACTCCCCGAAATTGGATATCACCGTCAGAAGATTGTTGAAGTCGTGAGCGATCCCGCCCGCCAGACGCCCGACGGCTTCCATTTTCTGTGCCTGACGAAATTGCTCCTCCATGCGCTTGCCGTGGGACCTGTCGAGCATGACGCCGACCAG
>DATLFD010000046.1:0-31638 GCA_035524935.1 Gammaproteobacteria bacterium
GGGCGCATCGACGAGTACACACGCTACCTGCGCAGCCTGGCGAGCAAGCTTTCGCACGAGCTGCGCACGCCGCTCGCCGTGGTCAGCACCTCGCTCGAGAATCTCGAGCACCAGTCCCTGCCCGAGGAAGCGCGCCCGCTCGCGAAGCGCGCCATGGACGGCGTGCAGCGGCTCGGACGTATCGTGACGGCAATGAGCGCGGCGACGCGCGTCGAGCAGAGCATCGCCGGCGCCGAGCGGGCACGTTTCGATCTGGCGGTGCTCGTCCGCGAGAGCGTGAGCGGATATCGCAGCGTGTTCGTCACACGCCGCTTCGCCGTGAAGTCACCTGCGGAGCCCTGCCCGCTGGAGGGCGTGGCCGATCTCCTGAGCCAGATGCTCGACAAGCTTGTCGACAACGCCGTTGACTTCAGCGCGCCCGGCGCGCTCATCGATGTGCGGCTGAGGCGTGAACGGGACCACTACGCGCTCTGCGTTTTCAACGCCGGCGCGAAGCTGCCGGCAAGCATGCAAGCCCAGCTTTTCGATTCGCTGGTATCGGTGCGCGACGACCCGAGCGAAGCGCCGCACCTGGGTCTCGGGCTGTATATCGCGCGCCTGATTGCCGAGTTCCACGACGGATCGATCACGGCGCGCAATCTCGACGAAGGGCCGGACGGCGCGCCGGGCGTCGAGTTCGAGGTACGTATCCCGCGGCCCTGAACGGGCGTCACTTCTCGATACGGATTTCCACGCGACAGTTCTTCTGCCGCCCCTCGGGATCGTCCGTGCCGTCCGGCTTCGTGTTCGGGAACGGCTGATCGGAATCATTGATGAGCGTGAACTTGAGGTTCACGGTGCCGCCGCTCACGCGCTTGAGCTCGGTGACCTCCGCGCGGACTCCCTGCTGCTCGCCGTCGGTGCTGGCGATGACCGCCGGCGCCGCGGCGGCGGCGTCCGGGCGAAGACGCCGGGCAGCGCGTGCCCGGCCAGGGTCAAGGTCAATAATGTACCGCCGATCAGCGGCGCTCTGTGCTTCAACATCGTTTTTACCTCGGTCGTTTATTGCTTCTCGTGCGGGTGGCGCAGGGCCTGTTGAAACAGAAGCCGGGAGGAAAAGCTGCTCCGGACGCCGCCCGGAAGTGTCGCGGCGGGTCGGCGCAAGCGTCCACGGGCGTCAGAGCGCATAGCCGACGACTCCCGCGGCCATCATCGTCAGGCCGGCCGCCAGCAGCAGGGACCACCGGTCGATTCCGTGACGTTCGAAGTGGAATTGTATGAGGCGGAACATGTTGCGCGTCCCGGCGCGGCGGTGGCGCCCGACACCGACTGGCAGGTTGAGATAGCTCGCGCCGACGAGCGCATGCTCCGGCTGCTCGCGTTTGAGCAGGAAATACATGCCGGTCCACGCGACGGTGAGCAGCGCAAAACCACAGGCAACCAGGATCAGCAGCCAGTCGAGCGGACGCTGCAGAATAACGACGATCGTGATGATCGAAGCGAGGCCGATCAACAGCCACATGAGATAGTCGTTCGTGCGCTTCACGGCCGTCGGCTCAAACGGGCCGGCCCGTCCACACGCTTCGGTCCGGATCGTCCCGGTCGAAGCGGATCTGTCCTTTGTCGCCCGTGCGCCAGTCGCTGGCGTCTTCGGGCCGGAGGTAATGGCTGCGGCCCTGGTGGGTTCGGCCGGTGGAATCGATGTAGCTGTAGGAGATGCGCCACTGCTTGATTCTGTTAATGGAAAAGCCGGTCTCTTCGACCGCCATGACGGTGGCTTCGCCGGCGGCTCCTTCTTGCAGCAGGCGCCAATCAGCTTGCAGTTTTTTCCAGTCCCGGCTAGCCAGATAACCGCCGGCACCGAGCATCGCGGCGCCGACCACCGCGAAGAGCCATTCAGACAAGCCCCGCGCTGCCGCGCCGCCGAATATAAGCGACGGCAGGCTGAACAGGCATAATATCGCCCCGACCGCGGTCACGATGGCGTGAACCATGAACGGCGAGCGCAACGCAAACTGCCACCGTGATGGACGGGCAAGCGCGGTGGCAGGCAGGTCGGGGCGTGCCCCAAGCCCCTCGGTCGCAGTTCGCGCCGGCCTGGCGGGCGCTGCAAACCGGGGATGCGCAAGGTCGCCGGCTTGCGGCGGGGCCGCAGCGATTGCCGCCTCTTTGCGCCGGCCGATGACGAAGGTCGCGATCCCCAGCAGGGCCAGCAGTGCCGACGCCTTCCACCAGAAGCCGGCGCCGGCAACCTGCCCGGCGATACGGTTCGTGGCCGGGAAGTCGCGTTTGTACTCGACGGTGACCGGTGCACCTTCCTGTGCTTGATTCCAGGTTGTCAGTGGCACATCCGAACGGCCCTCGAACTCCTCGCCCTCGGGTGTCTGGAACCGATAGATGAGGACATGGTCCCGGCTCGTGCCGGTGCCGGTCGTGCGCGGCCGAACCCGGGTGTCTTTCCCGATGACAACAGCCTCGGCGATTGCGCCGCGCGCTGCGTAGTCCCGCTCCTGCCATTCGAGCAGCAGAAAGAAGAACGCGAGAAACAGCAGCACGCCGCCCACCGACTTCCAACCGACACGCCCGCGGCTCGCAAACATCATGAGGTGCGCCGGGGCATCATTGCGGATGCGCGTGCCTCGATTTCAGTTGAGATGATGGAACTGCTCCTGGAGTTGAGCACGGCCAGTGCCGGTTCGCGTGAATGAGATCAACAGTGAAACGATTCTCTGCATCACTCATTTCTCCACGCGAATCTCCACCCGCCGGTTCTTTTGCCGGCCTTCCGGATCGTCGGCGCCGTCCGGCTTCGCATTGGGCGCAATCGGCACGGACTCGCCGAGACCCCGCGTGACGAAGCTCACGTCGCTTAAGTCCCCTTCATTGACGAACCAGTCCCGCACGGCGTTCGCGCGCCGCTCGGACAAGCCCTGGTTATAAGCATCGTCGCCTTTGGAGTCGGTATGACCTTCAATGCGTACCGTACCAGTTGCCCGTTCGCGAATCACCGCGGCGGCCTGCTGCAAGGCCTCCGTCGCCTGCGGCTGAAGCTCGGCGCTGTCGAACTCGAACAGCACGTCGGCGGCCAGGTCGATCTGGATCTCCGTCTCGGTTTCTTTTACTTCCAAATCGCGGGTCGCGCCGCCGAGGTCCTCAACCGTGTATTTTAGATCAACGACCTCATGCTTCAGGTCGAGCACGTTGGCGGCCTGGCCCCATGCTGCCGACAGGGGAACAAAAAGAAACCACATCAGCCCTGAATAACGGCGTTGCATGGCGGCTCTCCTGGTCGGTTATTGGCTGAGGGGAACGCCATCCATGGGAATGAAGTGGGGGATCATGATGCTGAGCTTGTCGACTTCGGCCGGCGGCGCCGGGAAACGGGCCCAGAGCGTCATGCGTGACTGAGGCTCGACCTTCTTCAGACCGCTGCTGCACACACACTTCCTTTCGGCATCGCGGATGACCTGATATTTTTTCTTTCCCGCGTTGTCGATCAGGTGCGTGCCGCCAATGTTGCCGTAATCGCTCGCGCCCATTTTGGGATCGCCCAAGTCGTAATTGAAGTCAAAAGCCTCGGCCGAGTCGTTGATCAAGATGAACTTGAGAGTGACGACGTCATCGGCGGTACGCTTGAGCTCGGTCACTTCCACCCGCACGCCCGGATTCTCCCCGTCGGTGCTGGCCAGCACCGCTGGCGCCGATTGAGGCTGCGCCGCCGGCGCCGTTGCCGGTGGGGGTGCTTCCTGCGGCGTAGGCCCGAAGTCTTCTTCCGCCTGGGCAAGGGCCTGTTGTGCCAGACCCACTCCCGCAAGTGCCGCGATCAAGACGCTGTAATGGATGAATCGAATGCTGGTATTGGTCATCTCTTGTACCTCTTTTACATTCGGACAGAAGATTTATTCGCCGACTCAGAACGGAAGTGTGCCGGCCACGGCCTGCGGAATACCGACAACGACGATCGCGGCCAGAATCAACATCAGTCCGGCAATCAGCAGCATAGACCATAAGTCGAACCGGTGGCGCTCGAAGTGGCAGCGAACGAGGCGAGTCGATCGGCCGGGCGTATCTTGCATCCTGCTATTCCTTCTCGCGGGCGGGCTGTCTGATTACGCCACGCCGGGCGCCGGTGTCTCGGACGCACGGCGCCGCCTGTAGAAGGTCACGGCCGCGATGGTGACCGGGACGATCAGGCTCAGCATCGCGAGTCCGAGTCCGCCGAGGATGGTCGTGAAAAGCTTCGACCCGAAGCCATGTCCGACGGCGAGCACGACACGCGGGCCGTCGCGCCCGCCGGGATATCCCGCGGAAATTCGATAATTCCCCGATTGCCCGATGTCGAAAGACAGCACCGACACGCCGGAGCGCCCACCCAGCGAGTAAGTCATGTGCGCGGACGGCGCCCGGACCGGCACAGCTTCACCGGTGGCCGTCGACATGACACCGACTTCGAGCCCGGCGAGGTTTTCGCGGGTCGAATAATAGCGGCCGTCCACGATGCTTTCGTGCTCGTGGAAGATCGTATAGGTGCCGGGCTCCTGCAAGCTGAGTTCGGCGGCGCCGGGCACGACCATCTGCGGCAACTCGTCTCCCAGTTCTCCAACGCTCGTGAAAAGGTATTGGACCGACAACGCGATCCCGATGACGAATATCACGACGGCGAACACGTACCACTGCCGGCCGGGCATCAGCGCAAGCCCATCGACTCGCGAATCAGCTCGAGATCGGCTATCTCGTCGGCGCCCGCATCGGCCGATGCGTTCCGCGTAACGACGTAGCCGCGGCCGGCACGGACGAAATAGAGCTGATGCCCCCGGATGCCGTCGGGGTTGTGGGTAAGTCGAATCTGATACACGCCGGACTGCTCGGTCTCTCCTGCCCCGAGAACCTCGAAGTAAGGCTGCACCTGGTCGCCGATGGTGAGCGTGTAGTCGCGAACGCCCTGCAACTCTCCACCGAACCACTCTTCGGCAGTCATGCCCTGCGTTTCTGCCGTCAAGATGTTCATCATGAGCCTCTGCTCGCCGTCCTGGCCGAGCTTCGCCATCATCCAGAGAATCCTGTTGCCGAGGGAATCTTCATCGACGATGACCCAGCCGTCGGGTACGACGAGCTTCAGGTCGTGCTCGGGGTTCTCGTACGTGTCGTCTTCGCGCTGCACCCAGCCGCGGCTGCTCCAGGGCGTTGCTCCGGCGTTCTCCATCGATCCGCTTTCGGACGCCGCGGCATCGGTGGTGGATTGCGGAACAACGGCCCCGGAACCGCTGCCGGACGTCTCCGCCTGGCGCCCCGCACCCAGTTGCATCAGCATCATCCCGAGCAGGACGCCGCCCACGCCGACCGCAATCACGCCAGCCAGTGCCGCGGCACGCGGGCCGCCGCCGGTTTCCCGCCGGACGACGACTGCGCCCGCAACCAGATCGCCGACCCGCTGGTTGCGCCTGGTAATCCACACGCTGATCGCGCCGATCAGGTAGAAGCCCGGGAGGATGTCGATGATACGCAACAGGTTGCGAACGAACGAGGCGCCGTAACCGATGCGCTGCCCTGCCACGGATTGCACGCGAATCCCGACTGCGAGCTTGCCGGGCGTGGCGCCCCAGCGCGCCTCGCAGACGATGAAATATGCCATGGCCAGCACGATTTCGACGGCTATGAACAGACCGCCGACAATGCCAGTAAACTCGAACCCGCCCTCCGTTCTACCGCCGAACAGCATCACAAAGACACCGCCGAGGAAAATAAAGATGCCGATCATCACAAGCCCGTCCAGGAACAGGGCCACGAAGCGGCCCCAGACCGAGGCGTACGTCTCCGGCGTCCCGGCTGCCGGGCTGTCTGCTTCCGCCGTCGTGGTTTGCATTGGAGTTCTCCCGAATTGACGGTCAGGTTGTTGCCGCACGGCGGTGAACGTTACACGCGTGCTTGTTTTTTGGCGGAGTTTACACCCGCCGGGCCCGGGTAAGCCTTGTTTTTCAGGGTACGCGTGGCTACTGTGCGGAAAGGGCCGCTCCGCGCGAGCCTTACTCGAAAACAATGTCGCCAATGGACACCGAGCGTTACACGACCGGCCGCCGCCCCGAGACAACTACCGTTGTTCCGTCCAGCCCCATTAGGCTCCCACACGAGGCGGATATCGCCGATCGCTTCCGTGAACGGCTTCGACTGTTCGCAGCTCGTCGCCTGGGCAATGCGGCGGCCGCCGAAGACGTGGCTCAGGAGACATTGCGGCGGGTCGTCGACGCACTGCGCGCCGGAAGGGTCGCCAATCCGGCCGCGTTCCCGAGCTTCGTTTTCGAGACTGCACGCCACATCTGTCTGCAACAGTACCGCTCCGCGGGACGCGAGGGACGCGCGCTGCATCGCCTGCACGACGGCAGCGGCGTGCATCCGTCCACCGGCCTCGATCCGCTCACGGCCCTCGTCAGCGAAGAGCGGAGAAACCGGGTGCGCGAAGCGCTCGGCGAGCTGGGCGGGAGCGATCGCGAGCTCCTGCGGATGCTGTATCACCAGGAGGTGGAGACCGCCGAGGTCGCATCCCGGCTGGGCATCACGCCGGCCACCGTGCGAGTACGAAAGCATCGCGCGCTCAAGCGCCTCGGTGAGCTGCTCGACAGGGCGGATCTCTGAAATGAATGTTTGCGACCGGGAACACTGGAAGCAATGAACGAGCACGAGCAGACCTGCGACTTTGCCGATCGCCGCGATCCGGAGGCGCGTTACTTGGGCGGCCGCCTGACGGCGGACGAAGCCGAAGCCTTCGAGGCCCACTGGTTCGCCTGCGATGCGTGCTGGGGACGGCTCAGGCGCGCGCTCGAGCTGCGCGCCGCTTTCGCGGGCGATGGCGGCGCGCAGGCGCCTGAAGCCGAAGCCGCGGCTACGCGGAGTACGCGCAACTGGTGGCCGATGGCTGCCGGTCTGGCCGTCGCGACCCTGCTTCTCGGCATTTGGCAGATCATTCCGGACACCAGCGCGCCGGACAGCGATGCGATGCGCGGGCCGGGCGACTCGTTGCAAGTGAGCGCCCACGCGGAGCCCGGCAAGCTCGCCGCGAGCTGGCCGCCGGTACCGGAAGCCGATGTCTATCGCGTGCGGCTTTTCACCGCCAGCGGGACCCTGCTGCTCGAGAGCGAAACCCGCGGCAATGAACTGGAGGTCCTCGCCGCGTCGCTGCCGGAGCTTGAGCCCGGGCGGACGGTTTACTGGAGCGTCGAGGCGCTCGATGAGCTGCGCATTTCGATCGCACGCTCGGAGCTGATCGAGGCGGTTCCTTTCGCAAACCCATGAAGCGGTGGCTGGCGCCCGCGGCGATGTGCCTGCTCGCGCTCGCGGCGCGCGGGGATCCCCCTGCACCAGAGCCGGATGCGTCGCCGAAAAAGACCGATCCTCGATTCGCCGTCGCGGACACGCTCCGCGAAGAGGGGCAGTTCCAGCAGGCGATGTCGATCTACCGCGCGCTTCGCGACGAGTTCGCGGCTGCCGGAGATACCGCGCAGCAATGGCGCGCCCAGCTCTGGTATGCGGACATGCTGCGACGGGCCGGTGACGCCGAAGCCTCGGCGGCCGGGCTCGCCGAAGCACTGTCGCTGGCCGGAAACGATCCGCGGCGCGTGGCCGCGACGCGGCTGGGCCAGTGCAATCTGCTGTCCTGGCTCGGCCGGTCGGATGAAGCGATCGACGAGTGTGCCGCCGGACTCGAGATGGCCGAATCCATCGGCGACCGTCATCTCGAGGCGCGCGCTCATTTCATGCTCGGCACGGTACATTCGCGGCGCGGGCGTTTTCGCCTGTCGGTTGCGGAAACGGAGCAGGCGCTCGCGCTGCGCCGCCGCCACGGCGGCTCGCCCTACGAGATGGCGGGAACGCTCAACAGCATGGGCATCGAATACGCCGCGGTCGGGCGGCTCGGCGAAGCGGAGAGCATGTACCAGGAAGGGCTGACCGTCGCCGGTTCGTTCAGCAGCCCTTGGTACGCCTTTCATCTGCACAGCAACCTCGCCCATCTGCGCGCGGGGACCGGCGACATGGAGGGTGCGCTCGAATCGATAAGGGAGTCCCTGCGAGGCGCCGGGCAGCTCGCCGATCAGCAGGGCATGGTCTATGCGCACAACAGTTTCGCCGAGTTCTACCTGCAGGCGGGCAACAGGGCCGCAGCCCGGCGGCATCTCGAGCAATCCCTGGCGATCGGTGAAAACGTCGCCGCGATACACCGCGTCATAGCTCTGGTCATGCTCGGCGAAATCGAAGCCGCGGATTCCCTGAATGAACGGGCCGTGGCCACGCTCGCCGAGGCGCTCACGCTCGCCGAGGCGTCTGACTTCGGACTGCAGGGGGTCAACATACGCGGCGCGCTCACCGGCCTCGCCGCCGCCCGCGGCGACGCGGCGGCCGCCCGGCGCTGGGCCGAGGAAGCCGTGACGCTTGCGGAAACGCTCGGCAGTCCCGATGCATTGATCGAAGCCCTCGAAGCACGCGCAGTGGCCATCGAGGCCTCCGGCGGATCGGGCGGGCCGGAGGCGTACCTGGAGGCGATCGAGCTGCTCGAGTCCTGGCGCGGACGGCTGGCCCTCGGCGATCTGCGCATGGGTGTCGCGGAGCCCCGCTGGGCCGTTTACGAGGGCGCCGTACGCACGCTCCTCTCGCGAGGGCGCGCCGACGATGCGTTCGAGGTCGCCGAGCGGGCTCGCGCCCGGCTGTTGCTCGAGCTGCTCGCAGAGCGCGACGCATCGCGGGCCGGCGGCTCGCGGCCGGAGAGGATCCGGCAGCAATTGAGGGCGCGTTTCCAGGAGCGGCTTGCGGCCGCCGAGCCAGCGGAGCGCGCTGCGCTGGACCTCGAGATCCGCCAGCTCACGGCCTCGCTCGCCGGCATCGAAGCGCAGGCGAGGCGGGCCGACCCGGCAGCCGGCTCCGCGCAGTTCCCGCAACCGGCCGCGCTCGCCGACGTGCAGGCCGGACTGCTCGGCGCGGGCCGCGCGCTGCTGACGGTCTTCTGGGGCGACCGCGACGTCTACGCCTGGTGGATCACCGGCAAGGAGGTCCGCGCGGCGCGACTCGGCTCATCCGATTCGCTCGCGGCGCTGGTCGACTTCCTGGGGAATGTCGTCCAGCGGCCATCCGGCCAACTGTCATGGACGGCTCCGGCGCGGCGCGCGTTCGATACGCTGATCGCGCCGCTCGATCCCGAACCGGCCGAAACCGTGTATGTCGTCGCCGGCGGCCCGCTCGCGCACGTCCCGCTCGAGCTGCTGATCCCGGACGAGGCGGCGGCGCCGTGGGGTGCGACCACGCGCATCGTTTACGGGCCATCCGCTTCGGTGCTGCTGAGCCTCGCGCAATCCTCCCGGCCCGACAAATGGCAGCGCAGCCTGCTCGCCGTGGGCAACCCGTCGCCCGACTTGGGCGCCATCCGGCCGGCAAGCGACTGGCGCGACGACCCGCTCGCGCCGCTCCCGAACGCTGCCGGGGAAGCGCGCGACATCCACCGCATGTTCCGCAGCGAGGGGGCGGATCTCCTGCTCGGCGGCGAGGCGACGCTCAGCGGCTGGCTGAACCTCGATCCCGCTCGTTATCGCTACCTCCATTTCGCGGCGCATGCGCGCGTCAGCGATCGCCGTCCCGAGCAGACGCACCTCGTGCTCGCCGCGGGCCGTCTCGACCTGGCGGCGATTCGCGAACTCAGGCTCGACGCCGAGCTGGTCACGCTTTCAGCCTGCGAGACCGCGCTCGGGCGCCGCGTGCGCGGCGAGGGGATCATCGGGCTGCCGCATGCGTTTCTCGCGGCCGGGGCTCGCGGCGCCGTGGTCACGCTCTGGCGCATCGACGACGAAGCGGCCGCCGGCTTCATGCGCGATTTCTACCGGCAGCTGCGCGCCGGCTGCACCGCCGCAGATGCGCTCCTCGCCGTGCGGCGGCAACGCCTCGCGGCGGGAGACGATGCCGCACGATGGGCGGCCTTCGTGCTCGTCGGCGGGATCTGAACGGCCCGGTCAGGCGCCTTGTGCGGCCGGGCGCGCGGCGCCGATCCTCGACCGCCATATCAGATACACCAGCGCGATCAGCGCGGCGACGTTGACCCCTACGTAGGTCGGCTGCGCTTCGGGAGAATACATCAGGTTCAATGCCGAGCCGACATCGACGTCGAACTTGCCCGCTCCGGAGCTCGCCGATGCTCGCGCCCAGCAGCGTGTAGAACCCGCAGGTCAAGCCGCCGACGGACAACGCGGGGATCTGGGCGGCCCACCTACGATGAGAAATATCGCGAGGATGCGTACTTCGGCCGGGGTTTTCATGGCGATTCCTCTTTACTGCTGGCGGGGTACCCGCCCGTCGAGTCGCCGCAGGACGCCGATCGTTACCTGGACCCGAGCTCCACGTCAGCCGGACGGCGGCGGCGCTTGCAGGTAATCGAGGGTCGCGTTGGTGAGCGCGCGCACGCCGGTCACGAGCGCGCTCTCGTCGATGAAGAATAGCGGCGAATGGTTCGCCGGCGCGCTGGCGGGATCGGTGCCCTCCGGCGTCACGCCGAGGAAGAAATAGAAGCCGGGCACCTGCTGCTGAAAGTAAGAGAAGTCCTCGGCGCCCGTTACCAGCGCCATCTCCCGCACGCGGTCGTCCCCCGCCGCTGCGCGCAGCGCGTCGAGCGTGCGGCCGGTCAGCTCCGGATCGTTGACCGTCACCGGATAGCCCAGGTCGATGTCGACGTCGACAGTCGCGCCGGCGCTCTGCGCGATGTGCGTGGCGGTATTCTCGAGGCGCGCGTGGATGTCCCTGCGCATGGCTTCGTCGAAGGCGCGCACCGTGCCGAGCATCTCGACCTCGTCCGGGATGATGTTGTTACGGATGCCGCCTGAAATCCGCCCGACCGAGACGACGGACGGGTTCGCCGTGACGTCCACCTGGCGGCTCGCGATGGTCTGCAGCCCGAGCACGATCTGCGCCGCGACGACGATCGGATCGACGCCCGCCCAGGGCTTCGAACCGTGCGTCTGGCGTCCGTGCACGACCAGGCGGAACCGGTCTGAGCTGGCCATGGCCGGGCCGGCGCGGTAACCAATGACCCCGGCCGGCAGCGCCGACCAGACATGCAGCCCGAAGATCGCGTCCGGCTTGCGTGCCTCGAAGAGACCCTCTTCGAGCATGAGCGCAGCGCCGCCCTCCTCGCCGTTCGGAGCGCCCTCCTCGGCCGGCTGGAAAATGAACAGCACGCTGCCCGGCAGGCGCTCGCGCTCGCCGCTCAGGCTGCGAGCGACCCCGAGCAGAATGGCCATGTGGGCGTCGTGGCCGCAGGCATGCATGACCCTGGTCCGCTCGCCTCGATACTCACCCATCGCCTTCGAGGCGAACGGCAGGTCGACCTTCTCCGCGACCGGCAGTGCGTCCATGTCGGCGCGCAGCGCGACCAGCGGCCCCGGCCGCCCGCCCTCGAGCAACGCGACCACGCCGGTGTGGGCGATGCCGGTCTCGACGTCCATGCCCATCGCATCCAGCTCGCCGGCGATGACCTTCGCGGTGCGCACCTCGCGGTTGCTGAGCTCGGGATGCTCGTGGAAATCGCGCCGCCAGGCGATGACCTGGTCCTCGACCTCGGCCGCGCGCCGCCCGATCGAGTCGGCGAGCTCGCCGGAGGCGGCCTGCGCAGCCTGCGCGGCGGCCAGCACGGCGCAGAGCGCGGCGTGCAGCAGCAGGCGGTCGAGCGCGGGCAATGCAGGCATGGAGATCTCCCTGTGCGGATCAGAAGCGCAGATTCTGCAACGAGACGACGCCTTCGCGCGCGAATGGAATGTCCCGGGCGAACGGCAGGTTGACCTCCAGACTGCCGGCCAGCGCATAGTCGAGCTGGTTGCGGCTGTGCAGAACGGCCAGCGCATGGCGCGCGGAGTTCGCCAGGTCCGTGCTCACGTCGATCTCGAAACGGGTCGCGCCGTGCGCGGGGATTGAAAACGACTGCGAGGTCGCGCCGCTCGCGAACTGTGCGCCGCTCAGCTCCACGGTGTAGTTGATACGTTTCACCGGCAGGGCTACGGAATTCGGATTGCGCACGTCGAACACGAGGCCGAACCGCTGATATGCGACACCGACGTCCAGCAGCCGCACGCCGGCCAGGGTCAGCTCGGGCTCAGCGAGCGGCCGCCCGAAGCCCGCGCAGCCAGCCAGCATCGCGAGCAGCAGCATGAGCGCATTCCCGCGCCAGCGAGCCATCTCAGCAATGGCGCCAGTCGGCGGCGGTACTGCCCGGCGAAAGCCCCAGCGCGTCGCCGGTCGTGCTGATACCGAGCCCCAGCGCCGTGCGGTTCGCGTAGGCGAAGTAGGCCACGACCTGGTTCACTTCGAGGATTTCGCCGTCCTCGAGGCCTGCGGCCCGCAGCGCCTCGACCTGCGCCTGGACCACCGTCGGAGGCTGGCGGGTAAGCGCGCGCGCGTAGCTCAGCATCGCCTGCTCGCGCTCGTCAAACACGCCTGCGAGCTCACTGGATTCGAGCGCTGCGCGCACCTCATGGGCGCGCCGGTCGTCGCCGAGCAGCCGCTTGAGGCCGGCGAAATGGTGCTCGACGCAGTAATTGCAGCGATTGAGGTGGCTCACGTACACGCCTAGCGTCTCGAGCCAGGCCCTCGGCAGCCGGTTGCCTGCATGGTGCAGCACGCTCTTGTACAGTGCCATGTGCCCTTCGAGGGTGTGCGGCCGGAGGCCGTGCGCCTTCAGGATGTTGTCGATGCGCCCGCCTGGCGTCGCAATGCGCCCGTAGAGGGACTTCAACGCGCCCGCCGCCTGGTCCTGGTCGACGAGCCGGATCCAGCTCATCTCGCGACCGCAGACGCAGCCCGCGTCGGCCCGGGCGGGGAGGTGCGCAGATAAATGAGATCGTAGAAATAGATCATGTAGAGATAATAAACGTTGAGCTCGCGGAATTCAGACACATTCTGGCGCATCCCGGGCGCGACGCTCACGCCGGCATCGACGAGGCGGTGGACCAGCTCGGAAAGCGCGAGCATGAGCAGCATAGTCGATGCGCACCATCGGCTCGGCAACAGGTAGCGCAGCACAGGACTCCGCGGATGCGGATACAGCCAGGGGAGGAGCACGAACCAGAGGATTGCGGAACCGTCACCTGCGCGCTTGATGTAGTCTGTGGTGTCGCCGATATTGTGCAGATTGCGAATTCCCTCGGCCGCATCGGCGTGCACGCCGAAAATCAGGTCCCACCAGTGACGCCCGTAATCCAGTTCCTCCGCGAGCAATACGCCGACTGCTGCGCAGACGATCGCGAACAGCCATTTTTCCCACTGCTGGTTGCGATTGCGCAGCGCGCGGCCGCACATGACCAGGATCGTCGTGAGATAGACGTGTTGAAGATTCTCGAGCAGGCCGAACTCGCGCCAGGAGTTGCGACCAATTCCCGCGATCGGCGGCGCAATAATCATCTCGAGCCAGGGCACGCCGGAGAAGCACAGCGCCATCAGCGCCAGGCACACGACGGCCGGCAGCCATATGAACACCACACGATTTCTGCTGTTCATGGGCCTCTCGCGGGCCGGGAGTCCGTGACACCGCAGCGCTTCATTCCGTCTGCAAAGCGGCGGCACGATCATCCTATAGCATGGCCACCGAAATCCAGCCGGCAGCCGCGGACGGCTGCCGCGGACGGCTGGACTCCCGACCTGAGCGACGCATCGGACGAGGCATCGGGCACAATCGGGGCCGCCGACGACAGGTTGCCGGTACGTTATGCTGGCAAGCTCCGGCTTTAATTTCGACTGGAACGATCTGCCGCATGGCCAGCCACTTTCTCTTCACTCTGCTCGCGTTCGCGCTCGTGCTGCTGAACGGTTTCTTCGTCGCCGCCGAGTTCGCGATCGTCAAGCTGCGCCAGACGCAGGCCGCGGAGCTCGCGCGCACGCACGGGCTCGCAGGAAAGGTGCTTTTTACGGTGCGCTCCCACCTCGATGCCTACCTGTCGGCCTGCCAGCTAGGCATCACGCTCGCGTCGCTGGGCCTGGGCTGGATCGGCGAGCCGGCGTTCGCACGGCTCATCGAGCCGCTGCTGCTCGCATCCGGCGTCGACTCGCCGGGCGTGCTGCACGGCATCAGCTTCGCGGTCGCGTTTTCGATCATCTCATTCCTGCACATCGTGCTCGGCGAGCTCGCGCCGAAATCGGTGTCGATCCGCAAGCCGGAGGCCGTTTCGCTGTGGACCGCGTTGCCGCTGTACACGTTTCACTGGATCATGTACCCGTTCATCTGGGTGCTGAACGGCAGCGCCAACCTGCTGCTGCGCTGGATCGGCGTGGAGCTCGCCCAGGAAGGTGAAGACGCGCACTCGATCTCCGAAATCAAGCAGGTGTTGCTGGCGAGCCACCGGCACGGCGAGCTCGAGCCTTTCTCGGCCAACCTGCTGACCCGCGCCATCCAGCTCAACGAGCTCACCGCCGGCGACGTCATGCGCCCCGCCAGCGATATGGCGGCGCTCGACGCCCGCGCCAGCCTCGAGGAGAACCTCGCCGTCATCGACCGGCGCCGTTATTCCCGTTATCCCGTCTATGACGGCGATCCGGACAACGTCATCGGCGTCGTGCACGTGAAAGACCTGTTCGCCGCCCTGCGCAGCGCCGAAGGCCTCCACGACCTGCGGCCCTTCATCAAGCGCGCCCTCGTCGTCGACGAGCTCACGCCCGCCGCGCGCGTGCTGGAGAAGTTCCGCAAGGGCGACCCGCATCTCGCCATCGTCATCGACGAATACGGTAACGTCGAAGGCTTCGTGACCCTGGACGACATCCTCGAGGCGCTCATCGGCAGCATCCGCGACGAGTTCGAGCACGGCCGGCCCGGATGGACGAAGCTGTCCGACGGCACATACACGGGGCAGGGCTCGTTGCCGCTCTACTCGCTCGAGCGCCTGCTCGGAGCGGAAATCGCCGCCGAGGGCGTAAACAGCATCGGCGGCCTCATCATGACCCGACTGGATCGCATACCGCGCGAGGGCGACGTCGTGCCGTTCCCGGGATTCACGGTCGAGGTGCTGGAGATGCGCGGCGCACGGATCGCCAAGGTCCTGGTGAGGCCGGGAAACCGCGACGATCTGCCGCACGGCGGCGGCGGCTGAGCTCTGCGCTACGATTGTTCCTCGATCCAGCGCTCGATCTTGTCTTCCAGCACGCCGAGTGGCAGGGCGCCATCGAGCAGCAGCGCGGCGTGGAATTCGCGCACGTCGAATTTGTCCCCGAGCGCGGCCTCCGCCTCGCGCCGCAGCTCGCTGATCTTGAGCTGGCCGAGCTTGTAGGCGAGGGCCTGGCCCGGGTTGGCGATGTAGCGCTCGACCTCGGACACCACGTCGGTGTCGGCCATCGACGAGTTGGCGAGCATGTAGTCGATGGCCTGCTCGCGGGTCCATTCCTTCGAATGCAGACCCGTGTCCACGACCAGGCGCATAGCGCGCAGCATCTCGTCATTCAGGCGGCCATAGTACTGATAAGGATCGGCGAACAGGCCGAGATCCCTGCCCAGCGATTCGGCATACAGCGCCCAGCCCTCGACAAAGGCCGTGTAGCCGCCGAAGCGCCGGAAGCGCGGCAGCGATTCGACTTCCTGCTGCAACGAGATCTGGAAGTGGTGCCCCGGCGCCGCCTCGTGCAGATAGAGCGTCTCCATGCCGAACTTTGGCTGTGCGCGCAGGTTGAACGTGTTGACGTAGAACACCCCCGGCCGCGAGCCGTCGGGCGATGCCGGCTGGTAGGAGCCGCCGGCGGCGGACTCTGCACGAAACGCCTCGACCGGCCGGATCTCGAAATCCGCGTTTGGAAACGTCGAGAACAGCTCGGGCAAGCGTGCATCGAGCCGCGCCTGGAGCGCCCGATAGCCATCGAGCAAGGCCTCCGCATCGTCGTAGTAGAAGCGGTCGTCGGTCTTCACGTGCTCGAAAAAGTCGGCGAGAGTGCCCTCGAAACCTACTTCCTTCATCACCAGCTCCATCTCCGAGCGGATGCGCGCGACCTCGTCGAGCCCGATCGCATGGATGGCCTCGGGGGCGACGTCGGTGGTGGTGTTGGTGCGTACCTGGTAGGAATACCACGCCTGGCCGTTCGGCAGCGCCGAGATGCCGAAGCTGTCCCGCGTCCCGGGCAGGTACTCGTCACGGATGAACTCGTGCAGGCGGCGGTACGCCGGGACGATCTGCTCGCGGATGGCCTCTGTATAAGCAGCCGTGAGCCGCTCGCGCTCGGCGCCTGCGATGCTGTCCGGCATGTTCGAAACCGGCATGTAGAACAGGCTTTTCTCCACGTCCTCGACCAGGTGCGCTTCGAGCTGCGGCAGGGTCTTCACCATGAGAACGCGCGGCTGCACGACGCCTTTCTCGATACCCTCGCGCATGTTCGCGATCGCCTGGTCCACCCACACCGGGAAGTCGGTCGCCCGGCCGAGGAAATCCTCGTAGTCCTTGACGGTAGCGAACGGCTGCACGCTCGCGCCGGAGCCCAGCTGAGCGAAAAAGCTCGGCAGCCCCGACTGCTGGTCCACGGGCAGGAGCTCGGCGGGAAAACGGAAGCCGTCGATTGCCGTGCGCCGATCCTGGACGAAGATCTCGTGAGTCAGCAGGTCCTGGCCCTCGAGATCCGCGGGATCGATGTCGCCGACGCGCTCCAGGTACTCTACCTCGAGGGCCTTCGACGCCCGCAGGTATTCCGGCCCGATGCTGTTGCCGAGGTCGTCGTTGAAGCGGTTGTCGCCGATGAAAGTCGCGAACAGCGGATTGAGGACCAGCAGCTCCTCGAAATAGGCCTCGACGGCTTCGTGCAGGCGGTCGCTCGCGTCACTGGATGCGGCGGGCGCGGCGGGCGCGGGCGCTTCGCCTTGCGAGCAGCCGAGCAGCGCGGCGGCGAGGACAGGCAGCAGGGTCTTTGGCATCGTCATCTCGCGGCTTCCCGGGGGTGTGGGTTTGTGACAGCTCGCAGGCGCGGACATTCCGCCGTTTTCCGGAGGCAATGCGCGGTCAGCGGCGCCGGAAAGCGATGCGCAGCTCGTAGTGGTGTTCGGGCAGGCCTTCTCGCGGCCAGCGCTCGAGCGTCGGAATCGTCATGACGGTGCCGCGCTCGCCGGCCAGACCGCCGCTCGCGCCGATGGCTTCGCCGTACCCGCTGCGCGTCGGCCCCGTGGTGGCGACGAACGTCCACGGCCCCGCGAAATCCTCGCGCCGATAGCGCATCGGCAGCACGACCCTGCGCACCAGCGGCCAGACATTCAGCTCCTCCGCGATGAACAATGAGTCGTTGCCCGGCAGCCAGACCGACCAGTGAACGTCGATGAGCAGCTCGCCGCGGAGCAGGTTGCTGCGCTCCGCGAGCACCGCGATGCGGGCCGCGTAACCGGCCGGCGCACCGGTCGAATCGCTGAGCTCGATCAACTCGCCGAGCACGCCGCCGATCGCAGGCTCGGCCAGGGTCGACGGCGTCAGGCCGGGCACCGGGATCCGGCCTTCGTGCGTCGAGGCGAGCACGGTGTTCGTGCCCGCCGTCAGCCCCAGCTCGCCGCTGGCCTCGGCGCCGAAGCCTGCAATGAGCCCGGCCGTGTGCGGGCGATCATCGAAGGGATTGAACACGAGGGCCGCGCAGGCCGCTGCCGCGCCGACGATCGCGCCGAGCAGGCATACGAGTGCGTACTTCACGTATCCCTCGTCAGGGTGACACGGAGCTCGGTGATGTCCGCTCCGGCGGCGGAGGCGGATTCCTCGAAACGGCCTTCGGCGCCCGCGAACTCCGCCGTGCCGTGCAGTATGCGACCCGCGGCGCTGCCGTCGCGGCGCAGGAAAAGCGCGCCGCGCGCCGGCAGAACGAGGCACCAGTCTGCGGACGCCGGATCCGTGCCGAGGCGGCTCGCCATACCGACGACCTCGTCATGCACGTTGCGAATCTTGTACAGGCCGAGGCTCTGGCCGCTGCCCTCGGCGCCCTGCATCGCGGCGATGGCGTCGGCAGCCGTCCGCAAACGAAAAACCTCCGCGCGGCCGCCGTTCGGCAGCACGGTCGTCTCCGAACGCAGTCGCGGATGATCGACGGCGGGCAGCCAGGCGGCCGTAGCGACCACGCCCGCGACGCCGAGCAGCAGGCCGAGCAGGAATGCGTATTTCATGGCGGTTGTCGTGTCCGGGCGGATACTAAGGCAAAGCGCCAGGTCAGCAAAATCGCGGCGACCGTCAGCCCCGCGACCAGGCCGATCCACACGGCCTGCGGGCCGAGCCCGAGGCCGATCCCGAGATACCAGGCGAGAGGGAAGCCGACCAGCCAGTAGGACGTGAAGTTGAGCAGCATCGGTACGCGCGTATCCTTGAAGCCGCGCAGCGCGCCGGCCGCTCCGACCTGCAGGCCGTCGGAGATCTGGAAGATCGCGGCCACGAACAGCAACGAGACGGCGATGCCGGCCACTTCGGAATCCACCGTATACAGCCCGACGATCGCGTCTTTGAAGATCAGCATGAGCACGGCCGAGACCGCCATCACGCAGGCGCACACGCCGATGCCGGTGAAGCCGAGGAAGCGCGCGTAGGCATGCTGGCCGCGGCCCAGCGCGTGGCCGACCCGGATGGTGGTCGCCGAGTGCAGGCCGAGCGGAATCATGAACATGGTAGCGGCGTAATTGATGGCGATCTGATGGGCCGCGACCACGGTCGCGCCGAGGGTGCCCATGAGCAGCGCGACGGCCGTGAACAGGCCCGCCTCGGCGACCACGCTGACGCCGATCGGCAGCCCGAGCGCGAGCAACTCGCGCAGCATTGGCGGATTCGGCAGCTCGAAGCGCGCGAAAATGGCGAACGGCCGATACCGCGGCGTGCGCAGCATGTACATCACCATCGCGGCAAGCATCGCCCACATGGATATCGCGCTCGCGAGCCCGCAGCCCACCGCGCCCATCGCCGGGAAGCCGAGTTTGCCGTACATGAGCACGTAATTGCCGGCGACGTTGGTCACCAGCCCGAGCAGCGCGATATACATGATCGGCCTCGTCCAGCCGATGCCCTCACTGGTGAAGCGCAGCGCGAGATAGGCGTATATCGCCGGCAGCCCCCACGCGATCGCCTCGATGTAACCGACCGTGAGCGGCACGATGGCCGGGTCGATGCCGATGGCGGTGAGCAGCCGGCCGGCGTTGAGCAGCGCGAGCATCAGAACGGCGGCCAGGCCTCCGCCCATCCACAGCGCCTGCCGCGAATAGGCACCGATGCGCCGGTCCTCGCCCCCGCCGTAGCACTGGGCCGCGGTCGGGCTCATCGCCATGAGCACGCCGAGGCCGAACAGGAACACCATGATCCAGACGCTGCTGCCCACCGCGACGGCGGCAAGATCGCGGGCGCTCAGGCGCCCCGCCATGACCGTGTCGGCGAAGTTCATGCCGGCCAGTGCGAGATTGTTTGCGATCAGCGGGCCGGCCAGCCGCAGGAGCGCGCGCACCTCGATGCGGAGTCGCGCACCGGCCGCGAGCGGATCGGGGAAGGGTGCGACCGTCATGGGGCGGCGAATTTAGCACAGCCGAACCGCGCCTTCGCCGTTTGCAGGTAGACTAGCGGCGTCATGAACACTCGAGACCTGCGCCGCGTGGCGATCGTCGGCGGCGCCCGCATCCCGTTCAGCCGAGCCTACGGCAGCTACACCGACTGCACGAACCAGCAGATGCTGACAGCAGCCCTGAAGGCCGTCGTCGAATGTTACGGCCTGGAGGGATTGAGACTCGGCGACGTCGGTGCCGGCGCAGTGCTCAAGTACTCGGCGGACTGGAACCTCACCCGCGAAGCTGTGCTCGGCTGCGGACTCGCACGCGAGACGCCGGCCTTCGATCTGCAGCGCGCCTGCGGCACCAGCCTCGAGACTACCATCCAGATCGGCAACAAGATCGCGCTCGGCCAGATCGACTGCGGCATCGCCGGCGGCGTCGATACCATCAGTGATGCGCCCGTGGTCTATCCGCGCGAGTATCAACGCATCCTCGTCGAAAGTTCCCGCGGCCGCAGCCCGGGAGCGCGCTTGAAGCCCTGGCTCAGGCTGCGGCCGCGGCACTTCAAGCCCGTGCTGCCTGCAGTCCTCGAGCCCCGCACCGGGCTCAACATGGGCCAGAGCACCGAGCTCATGGCAAAGGAATGGCAGATCGGACGCGAAGACCAGGACAAGCTCGCGCTCGAGAGTCATCGCAAGGCTGCGGCCGCTTGGGATGAGGGCTTCTACGCTGATCTCGTCGTCGAGTTCAACGGCGCGCAGCAGGACGACAACATCCGCCGCGACACGACCCTGGAGAAGCTCGCGAAGCTCGGACCCGCCTATGACCGAAGCCCGGCGGGCACGCTCACCGCGGGCAACAGCACGCCGCTCACGGATGGCGCCGCGGCGGTGCTGCTCGCTTCCGAGGACTGGGCGCGCGCGCGCAATTTGCCCGTGCAGGCCTATCTACGCTTCGGCAAGGTCGCTGCCGTCGACTACATCGACGGCGAGGGCCTGCTGATGGCGCCGGCCTACGCGGTGTCGCGCATGCTCGAGGACGCGAATCTGGGCCTCGGGGACTTCGATCTCTACGAGATTCACGAAGCCTTCGCCGCGCAGGTGCTCGCCACGCTCGCCGCCTGGGAATCGCCGGAATTCTGCCGCGAGCGTCTGGGACGCAGCGCGCCGCTCGGCGCAATCGACCGCGCGCGACTGAACGTCAAGGGCGGCAGCATCGCCATCGGCCACCCGTTCGCCGCGACCGGCGCGCGCATCGTCGCGACGCTCGCGAAGCTGCTCGCGCAGAAGGGCGCGGGGCGCGGGCTGATTTCCGTCTGCACCGCGGGCGGCATGGGCGTGACGGCGATTCTCGAGCGCCCCTAAACCGCGAGCCCTTCGCCGCACGCCGCCACACAGACGCGGCTCATTTGCTCCCTGCGGCCTCAGCGGACATGATGCCAGTCGGGAAAGAATCGCCGAAGGGCCGCTCATGCAGGAACTGAACTCGCTGCTGGCAACCCTGAACGGCATCCTCTGGCACGATTCCGTGCTGTTCGTGGTGCTGGGAACGGGCATCCTGTTCACCATCTGGAGCGGCTTCGGCCAGTACCGGGCGCTCACGCACGGCGTGCAGGTGGTGCGCGGCGTCTACGACGACCCGAAGGACCCGGGCGCCATCAACCACTTCCAGGCCCTCTCGGCGGCGCTGTCGGCGACCGTCGGCCTCGGCAACATCGGCGGCGTCGCGCTCGCCATCGCCCTGGGCGGCCCGGGCGCGGTGTTCTGGATGTGGGTCGTGGGCTTCGTCGGCATGGCCATCAAGTTGACCGAGGTCACGCTGTCGATGCTCTATCGCAACACCGACGACCCCGACAACCCGCACGGCGGCCCGATGTGGGTGGCGAGCAAGGGCATCGCGATGATGAATCCGCGGCTCGCCTTCGCCGGCAAGCTGATCGGCGGCATCTTCTGCTGCACGCTGCTGGTCTCGACGATCACCGGCGGCAATATGTTCCAGGCCTGGAACGTCGGCGACATCACCGAGGAATACTTCGGCGTGCCGAGCATTGCGGTCGGCATCGTCATGGCCGTGCTGGTGGCGTCAGTGATCATCGGCGGCATCAAGCGCATCGGCGCGGTCGCGGGCCGCCTGGTGCCGTTCATGATCAGCCTCTACCTGCTGTCGGCCATTTACGTACTGGTGGTGAACTACGCCGCAGTGCCCGAGATGTTCGCGACGATTTTCACGGCCGCGTTCTCGGCGCAGGAAGCGCAGGGGGCCTTCATCGGCGGCACCGTCGGCTACGCCTTCCTGTTCGGCATGAAGCGCGCGCTGTTCTCCAACGAGGCCGGCCAGGGCTCCTCGCCGATCGCTCACTCGGCGGCCAAGACCGACGAGCCCGTGCGCGAGGGGATCGTGGCCGGCATGGAGCCTTTCATCGACACGCTCGTGGTGTGCACGCTGACGGCGCTCGTCATCCTGGTCACCGGTGTCTGGAGCCGCCCCGCGGAAGCCGCCTACGAAATCCATCCGGAGATCGTGCCGGTCGACATCCACCGGTGGAGCATCGAGACGCTGCCGGCGCCGCAGCCCGCCGACCGCCCCTGGCGCACCGACGAAGCCGTCTACACGATCGTGCGCTCGCACCGCAACGAGCGCACGGGCAACAACCTGCATCGCATCGACGGCAACGTGCGCATGATCGACGGCGTGCCGCATATCGAGTGGCTCGCGCTCGACAGCGTGGAGAAGCCGCGCATGACCGACGGCGGCGTCTATGCGACCTATATCGGCGCCACGCTCACCGCCAAGGCCTTCGACACGGTCACGCCGGGGCTCGGCAAGTGGATGGTCACGCTGGCGGCGTGGCTGTTCGCGATCTCCACCATGATCTCGTGGAGCTACTACGGCGAGCAGGGCATGATCTACCTGCTCGGCGAGCGCTCCGTGCTGCCCTACAAGCTCGTCTACTGCGCGCTGATCATCGTCGCGACCACGGGCTTCATCGAGACCAACGCGCAGCTCGACAACCTCACCGGCATCGGCACGGGGGTCATGCTGTTCGCCAACATCCCCATCATGTGGCTGTTCGGCCGGCAGGCGATGCGCGCCTACAAGGAATACATCGGGCGGCTCAAGGACGGCCGCATGGGGCCGGATCACCCGCGGCCGAGCCTCGAGGACCTGATCAGCGGCCGCGACGTGCGCCCGTAGAGCATCGTCTGCCGGCGCGTGTGGCCGAATGAATTCGGCCCTACGGCGGCGGCCGCTCCCTGGGCTTGCGCTGCCCGTACTCGTCCCTGAGCTTGCCCTCGACCCTGGCGACCATGTCGTCGATGGTATCGGGCATGGGCTCGTGCGGCCGGTCGTCGAGGTGATCGGCGGCCGAGAACAGCCCGATCCAGCGCTCGGTGCGCCGGCCGAAACGCACCACCTCGTAGAAATGCTGGCCGGTGTTCTTTCCCGGGGCGAGCACGTCGACGACCGCGGCGACCAGCGACACCGGCACGAGCAGCAGATCGCGCAGGCCGTCGAAGAACAGCTTGACCTGGAACACGACGACGTCGCGGAGGATGATCGTGCGCGGCAGCCGGTCCGCAGCCGGCGCCGCGCTCGCGCCGCGCGCCGCGTGGTCTGGTCGCTGCTCGCCCATAGCGCCGGTATGATACGCCCCCATGCCCCGCTATGCCGGCGAACCCGTGCGCACAGGCGCGGCGCCGATCGGTGTGCTGCTGGTGAATCTGGGCACGCCGGACGCGCCGACCCGCGCAGCCGTGCGCCGCTATCTCGCGCAATTCCTCTCCGATCCGCGTGTCGTCGAGATTCCGCGCTTGTTGTGGTTACCGATCCTGTACGGCGTCATCCTCACGCTGCGGCCGCGCCGCTCGGCGGCGGCCTACCGCGAAATCTGGACCGATGCCGGTTCGCCGCTGCTCGTCAACACCCTGGCCCTGGCGCGCGCGCTGCAGGCCGAGCTCGCCGATGCCGGCGTGACCGTGGCCTGCGGCATGCGTTACGGGAACCCGCCGGTCGCGGCCGCGCTGCGCAGCCTGCGTGACGCCGGGGCGAGCCGGCTGCTGGTGCTGCCGCTCTATCCTCAATATGCCGCGGCAACGACGGGCTCGGCATTCGATGCCGTCACCGCGGAGCTGAGGCGCTGGCGCCGCGTGCCGGAGGCAGGCTTCATCGGCGACTACCACGACAGCGAGGGCTACGTTTCCGCGCTGGCGGCGAGCGTGCGCGAGCACTGGTCGACGGCCGGACGCGCGGAGAAGCTCTTGTTTTCGTTTCACGGCCTGCCGGCGCGCTGCTCGCGGCTCGGCGACCCTTACGAGCGGCAATGCCGGACGACCGCGGACCTGCTCGCGGCTGCGCTCGGGCTCGAGGGCAGCGACGGCTGGAGCCTCGCCTTCCAGTCTCGCGTCGGCCGCGAGCCGTGGCTCGAGCCCTACACTGACGTACTGCTGGCGCAATGGGCCCGCGACGGCGTACGGCGAGTGCAGGTGCTGTGCCCCGGCTTCGCCGTCGACTGCCTCGAGACGCTCGAAGAGATCGCGCTGCGCAATCGCCGCGACTTCATCGCCGCGGGAGGCGAAGTTCTCGAGTACATCCCGGCGCTCAACACGCGTCCCGACCACGTCGCATTCCTGGCCGCGCTCGCGCAGCAACACCTCGGCCGGCTCGACGATGAAACGCGCCGGCCATGAGCCTGCTCGGACGTTTTCTCGAGATCAGCGTGCAGACCGGCGACATCCGCGAGTCGAGCGAATTCTACGAGGCACTGGGTTTCCGCCATTGCGCGGTCGGCGAGACCTGGCCGCACCCGTATGCCGTGCTGAGCGACGGCCGCCTGTTCCTGGGCCTGCACGAGTACGCATTCCCATCGCCGGCCATCACGTTCGCGAGGCCCGGGCTCGCCCGGCACCTGCCCGAGCTCGAGCGCCGCGGCGTGCGCTTCGAGTTTCGCAAGACCGGCGAGGAGGACTTCAACGAAGCCGGTTTCCTCGACCCTGACGGCCACATGTTCGCGCTGCTCGAGGCGCGCACCTACTCGCCTCCGGCCTTCGATGGCCGGGATTTCTCCTTGCTGGGCGCATTCGGCGACTACGCCCTGCCGGTGCGCGGGCTCGAGCGATCGCTGACCTTCTGGCAGAGGCTCGACGTGACTCCCGCCGCCCAGGAAGCCGCGCCCTGGCCCATCGCCATCCTCGAAGCGGGCGATGCGCGCATCGGCCTGCACGAGACCGCCGGGCTCTCGCGACCGGCACTGCGCTTCACGTCCTGCGGGCGCGGGGCGCAGCGCAAGGTGCTGATCGACCGCGGTTTCCCAGTGGACGACACGCCGGCCGGCCCGGCGCTGCGCTCGCCCGAGGGTCTGGTGCTGCTCGTCGACACCTGAGAACAGGTCGCCGGGGCGCCTGAAATCTTCGCACCGGCGCAGGCCGGCTCCCGGATTGACGGGAACTGGATTCCGCCACGGCTTCCGCCGGGGTGGCGCCGCCGGTATGACGAACCTAGTCGCCGCGGAGCTGCTCGAGGATGCCCTCGTCCTCGAGTGTCGAGGTGTCTTCGGTGATTTCCTCTTCGCGCGCGATACTGCGCAGCAGCCGGCGCATGATCTTGCCCGAGCGGGTCTTCGGCAGGCTGTCAGCGAAGCGGATCTCGTCGGGCTTCGCGAGCGCTCCGATCTGCTCGGCCACCCACTCACGCAGTTCCTGCTGCAACGCTTCAGCCTCCGTGCCCTGCGGCCGGCTCCCGCTCAGCACCACGAAAGCGAGGATCGACTCGCCCTTGACGTCGTGCGGGCGGCCGACGACCGCGGCCTCGACGACCCGCTCGTGCGCGACCAGCGCCGACTCGAGCTCCATCGTGCCGAGCCGGTGGCCGGACACGTTCAGCACGTCGTCGATGCGCCCCATGATCCAGAAGTATCCGTCCTTGTCACGATGGGCGCTGTCGCCTGCGACGTAATAGCGATTGCCGAAACGCTTCCAGTAAGTCTCCAGGTAGCGCTCATTGTCGCCCCACAGGGTGCGCAGCATCGACGGCCACGGCCGCCGGATCACCAGGTAGCCGCCCTTGCCGGGCTCGGTGATCGGCTCGCCTTCCTCGTCGACTACGTCGGCGTCGATGCCGGGCAGTGGCCGCGTGCACGAGCCGGGCTTGGTGGCGGTCGCGCCGGGCAGCGGCGAGATCATGATCGCCCCGGTCTCAGTCTGCCACCAGGTATCGACGATCGGGCAGCGTTCGCCGCCGATCACGCGGTGATACCACATCCACGCCTCGGGATTGATCGGCTCACCGACCGTGCCGAGCAGCCTGAGCTTCGCTAGATCGTACTGCGCCGGCAGGTCGTCGCCGAGTTTCATGAGCGCGCGGATCGCAGTCGGCGCCGTGTAGAACACGGTGACGCCATGCCGCTCGCAGTTCTTCCAGAATCGGCCGCCGTCGGGCCAGGTGGGCGAGCCCTCGTACATCAGCAATGTCGCCCCGGCAGCGAGCGGTCCGTACGCGACATAGGTGTGCCCGGTGACCCAGCCCACGTCGGCCGTGCACCAGAACACGTCGTGGCTGTGCAGGTCGAACACCCACTTGCAGGTCAGGACCGCGTTCAGCAGATAGCCCGCGCTCGAATGCTGAATGCCCTTCGGCTTGCCTGTCGAGCCCGACGTATAGAGCAGAAACAACGGATGCTCGGCCTCGACCCACGCCGGCTGGCAATCTTCGGCCTGATCTCCCGTAGCCTCGTCCCACCAGATGTCGCGGCCGGGACGCATGTTGATCGCCTGGCCTGTGCGCCGGCAGACGATGACCGTCTCCACGCTCGGGCAGGCGCCGTCGAGGGCCCGGTCGGCCGCCGTCTTGAGCTCGACGATTCGGCCGCCGCGCCGTCCGCCGTCCGCGGTGACGACCAGCCGCGCCCCGGCATCCTCGATTCGATCGCGCAGCGCGCTGGCCGAGAAGCCCCCGAACACCACCGAGTGGATGGCGCCGATGCGCGCACAGGCCTGCATGGCGATGACCACTTCCGGGATCATCGGCATGTATATGACGACGCGGTCACCGGTCTCGACGCCCTGCGCCTTGAGGGCATTCGCGAAGCGGCACACTTCCCGGTGCAGTTCGGCATAGGTGAGATTGCGAGTGTCGCCTTCCTCGCCTTCGAAACGGATGGCCACGCGTTCGCCGCGCTCCGTCAGGTGGACGTCGAGGCAGTTGTAGGAGACGTTCAGCTTGCCGTCGGTGAACCAGCGATAATTCGGCGCCTGGCTCTCGTCCAGGACCTGCTTGAACGCGGTATGCCACTGGATCTCGTCGCGCGCGAGCTGGCCCCAGAAGCCGGCATGATCGGTCGCCGCGAGCTCATGCAGGGACTTGAGCTTCTTGGCATCGATGCGCGCCTGCTCGGCGATCGCCGCCGGCACCGCAAACTTCCGTTTCTCGCGCAGAACCGATTCGATGTCGGTATGGGCCATGAGCTTCTCCGCTTCCCGGCTCGTTAAGCTACCCCATTCCCCCGGCTAAAAACACCGTCTCACCCGGCCCGCGCCGAGAGCCCGCGGAGCAATGCTTCGGCCTGGCCGAGATAAGCGGCGCCGAACAGATTCAGGTGGTTGAGCACGTGGTAGAGGTTGTAGAGATCGACCCGCGCACGGTGACCGTCCGCGAGCGGCCATGCCTGCGCATAGGCGGCGTGAAAAGCCTCACCGAAGCCGCCGAAGAGCCGCGTCATGGCGATATCCGTTTCCCGGTCGCCGTAATGGACGGCCGGGTCGAAGATCACCGGCTGCCCGGCGTGATCCGCGGCCGCGTTGCCGCCCCAGAGATCGCCGTGCAACAGGGACGGCGGCGGCGGGTCGCCGGGGAAGAAGGCGTCGAGCCGCGCCAGCAGGCGTTCGCCGGGGGCGGCCAGCGCGCGGTAGCCGTTGCGGGCCGCGAGCTCGAGCTGGAAGCCGAGGCGATGCTCGCGCACGAAGGCGCCCCAGTCCGCGTGCCAGCCGTTCGGTTGCGGCGTGAGGCCTATGAAATTGTCTTCGGCTGCGCCGTACGCCGGTCCCAGCACGCGGTGCTGGCACGCCAGCCCGGCGCCCAGCCGCTCGTCGGCGGCGCGCGTGCGGGCTCGCAGATCGATCCATTCCAGAACGAGCACTGCGGCCTGCCGGGCCCTCGCGCAGCAGCGCACCTGCGGCACCCGCACGGCGCGCGCCTCCGCGAGCGCCCCGAGCCCGCGCGCCTCGGCTTCGAGAACCGGCAGCGCCTCGCGCCGGCCGAGCTTGACGAAGCATGGGCCCCGCGCGGACGGAACCCGCCACGCGGCGTGGATGCAGCCGCCGCCGACCGGTGTCGCGCCCGTCGTGTCGAGTCGCGGCCCGCCGGCGTCGCGAACGGCTTCGGCAATCTCGTTCCAGTCGGGCATTGTCCGTCAGGGTAGGGCCGAATTCATTCGGCCGGCCGGTTGAAACCGGCCCTACCCGGCGAACGCTTCGGCGAGCCGGCGCGCCTGCAGCCGCAGGCCCGCGCCGAAGCCCGCCGAGTCGCAGATGCGGTCCAGCGACTCCAGGTCGGGGACCGAGCGGACCAGCGCTTCGCGATCACAGGCCAGCGGCACGTCACAGACGATGCCAGTCAGGCGCCGCGCGAGCATGGCCGCCTCGCGGTGGGTGGCGAGCCGCCTGGCGAGCCCCGCCGCGCCGCGCAGGGGCAGCCGCGAGACCCCC
Source organism: Gammaproteobacteria bacterium (assembly GCA_035524935.1). Lineage (GTDB taxonomy): Bacteria > Pseudomonadota > Gammaproteobacteria > Steroidobacterales > JACDCP01 > JACDCP01. The sequence continues at coordinate 28,153 of DATLFD010000046.1, forward strand.
TCGAGGTCAGCGTACAGGGCCTGCAGAGAGCCGAAATGACCGAGCAGCGCAGCCGCGGTCTTACGGCCGATTCCCGGCACGCCCGGGATATTGTCGACGCTGTCGCCCGCGAGGGCGAGGAAATCGGCCATCTGCTGCGGGCTCACGCCGAACGCGCCGGCGATGTCGCCGTGCGCGTAGCGGCGGTCGCTCGCGTAATCCCAATACTCGTCGCCGTCGGCGAGAAGCTGCGCGAGATCCTTGTCGCGGCTGACGACCACGCCGATGCGCCCCGCGGCGCGCTCGAGCGCGAGCAGCGTACCGATGATATCGTCCGCCTCGTAGCGTTCGTCGGCCAGCTCGAGCACGCCGAGTGCCCGCGTCAGCTCGCGGCAGAGCGAGAACTGGCGTTCGAGCTCGGGTGGCGGCAGCTCGCGGTTGGCCTTGTACGCAGGGTAGATCTCGTTGCGGTGCGAGCGGGTGAGGCTGGCGTCGAATGCGACCGCGATACGAGCCGGGCACACCTTCTCGAGCAGGTCACAGAGGAAGCGGGCGAAGCCGTACAGGGCATTGACCGGCCGGCCGTGGCCGTCCGTCATGCGGTCGGGGATCGAATACCACGCGCGAAACACGTAGACGCTCGCATCGACGAGGTAGACGACCTGGGGTAGCGGTCTCGTGACGCGAGACGTCAATGCCGGGCGGACAGTCTCAGCCTGAGCCGCTCGTGAAGCGGGCTCGTGCGCGGGAAATGCGCGAGCAGGTATTCCATCTGGTCGGCGAGCACGCGCCGGCCCTTGAGATATATGTACTCCGGGTAGGTCGGCGTGAACGGCACGGCGAGGAGCTGCATCCCTGCCTGCTCGGGCGTGTGTCCGGCCTTGTGATTGTTGCAGCGGCGGCAGGCGGCGACGACATTGTTCCAGCTGTCCGTGCCGCCCTGGCTCAGCGGTGTGACGTGATCGCGCGAGAGCTGGCTGGCGAGAAACCGCTCGCCGCAATACAGGCACAGATACGAGTCCCGCTTGAACAGCGTGTGGTTGTTGAGCGGCGGCGTGTAGCCGGCCATGCGGCCGACGCCGTGGCCCGTGCCCTGGGTGGCGATGATGGAATTCACGTCGATGACGCTGCGCAGGCCGGAGCGCGCGTTGTAGCCGCCGTGCAGGCTGTAGATGAGGCTGCCGCAGGCGTAGGCGACCTGCGCCGTGTGATACAGGCGCACGGCCTCGCGATAGTCGACCCACTCGAGCGGCATACCCGCTACGTCGGTCCTGAGCACCTGTTGCGCATAATCGGTCATGGCAAATCCCAGCCGCTTTATACCAGCCCCCCTATCCGACTTCCAGAGGGTGCCGGGTTTCCGTATTTCGGTATTCTCCATGACTTGTGCCGGCGACGCCTGTTTCTGCGTTCAGCCGGGATAATGACCCGCGAGCGTGCGTGACGAAAACCGAATAACCGGAACCCGGCACCGTTGTGTAAACTTGGGCGCCGCAGAAGAACACCAACCGCTCATGGAGTCCTTGATGTCCCTGCGCATAGGGGTGCTGCGCGAAAAGCGGCCCGGCGAGCACCGCGTCGCCACGGTGCCGGACATCGTTGCCCGGCTGACGCCGCTCGGCGCCGAGGTCATGATCGAGCGGTCGGCCGGCGCCCCTGCAGGCCTTCCGGACGAGCTTTTCGCCGGGGCGCGCACCGGGCTCACGGCCGCGGAGGTGCTGGGCGGCGCCGACGTGCTGCTCAAGGTTCAGGCCCCGGATCTCGACGAGATCGGCGCGCTGCGTGAAGGTACGGCCGTCATCGGCTTCCTCCAACCGCACACGGGCGACGAGCGTGTGCGCGCGCTGCGCGACCGCTGCATCACCGCCTTCGCCATGGAGCTCGTGCCGCGCATCTCGCGCGCGCAGTCGATGGACGCGCTGTCCTCGCAGGCAGCGGTCGCGGGCTACAAGGGCGCCCTCATCGCCGCCGACACTCTCGACAAGTTCTTTCCGATGCTCACCACCGCCGCGGGCACGATCCGCCCGGCGAAGGTGCTGGTCATCGGCGCCGGCGTCGCCGGCCTGCAGGCGATTGCAACCGCCCGGCGCCTGGGCGCGATCGTCGAGGGCTATGACGTGCGCGCGGCCACCCGCGAGCAGATCGAATCACTCGGCGCGCGCTTCGTCGACACGGGTGTCAGCGCCGAAGGCACCGGCGGCTACGCGCGCGAGCTCACGGAAGAGGAAAAAGAGCGCCAGCAGGAAGTGCTCGATAAGCATATCGCCGAAGCCGACGCCGTCATCACGACCGCGGCGATTCCCGGGCGGCCGGCGCCGCGCATCATCACGCGCGCGACCGTCGAGCGCATGAAGCCGGGCGCGGTCATCGTCGATCTCGCCGCCGAAAGCGGTGGCAACTGCGAGCTGACGCGTGCCGGGAAAACCGTCGAGGCAGGCGGCGTGCGCATCGTCGGACCGCTCAATTTGCCCGCGCAGCTCGCCCGGCACGCGAGCGAAATGTACGCGCGCAATCTGTTCAATTTTCTCAAGCCGGCCATCCGCGACGGCGCGCTCGCTATCGACTGGGACGACCAGGTGTTCGCCGAGACCGCGCTGACGCACGCTGGCGAGATTTGCCACGCCCCGACGCGGCAGCGCGTCGAGAGCGGCGAGGAAGAGTCCGCATGATCGACGGTTTCATCGCGCTTTACATATTCATGCTGGCGGCTTTCACCGGCTACGAGGTGATCGCGCGCGTGCCCGTCATCCTGCACACGCCGCTCATGTCGGGGTCCAATTTCGTGCACGGCATCGTTCTGGTCGGCGCCATGGTCGCGCTCGGCCACGCCACCACGCCGCTCGGCCGGGTCATCGGATTCATCGGCGTCGTGCTCGCCGCGGGCAACGCGGTCGGTGGCTACGTCGTCACCGAGCGCATGCTCGAGATGTTCAGGTCGAGCGGCGAAAAGAAGCCGTGACCGCCGCGACGCTCATCCAGGCGAGCTACTTCGTGGCCGCTGTTTTGTTCATCATGGGGCTCAAGCGCATGAGCTCGCCCAGGACCGCGCGCGGCGGCATCCTGTGGGCCGGCGCCGGCATGCTCGTCGCCACCCTCGTGACCTTCGCCTGGCCGGGCATGGACAACTACGCGCTCATGCTCGGCGCCATCGGCGTCGGCGGCGTGCTCGCCTGGATCACCGGCAAGCGCGTCGCGATGACCGACATGCCGCAGATGATCGCGCTCTACAACGGCATGGGCGGCGGCGCGGCGGCGGCCATCGCCGCGGTCGAGCTCCTGCGAATGGCCACAGCAGACCCGGCGGCCGAAGCGCATGGACCAGTCGTGACGACGCTCGCGGCGGCCGGCGCTTTTATCGGCTCGGTTAGCTTCTCGGGCTCGCTGATCGCTTTCGCCAAGCTGCAGGGGCTCATCAAGCGCAGCTTCCGCTTCAAGGGCCAGCAGGTCGTCAACCTGCTGATCGTCGCGGCGACGATCGCGCTCGGCGTGGCGATTGTCGTCAGCGGC
>DATLFD010000047.1:0-18791 GCA_035524935.1 Gammaproteobacteria bacterium
GCCAGATGCACGAAGAACGGCTCGTTGCCGACCGCCGGGCGTGCGCAGAGCACGGCGTGGCCGAGCCCGAGCGGCGCCGGCTGGCGAATGTAGATGCAGGCGGCGCTTGCAGGCACGATGCCAGTGATGCTGTCCAGCAGCTCGGTCTTGCCCGACTCCTCGAGCATGCGCTCGAGCTCGTGGTCGGAATCGAAGTGATCCTCGATGGATCTCTTCGAGCTGCCGGTGATGAAGACCAGCTTTGTCGCTCCCGCCTGGAGGGCTTCCTCGACGGCATACTGTATGAGCGGCTTGTCGACGATCGGCAGCATTTCCTTCGCGCTGGCCTTGGTCGCCGGCAGAAACCGGGTGCCGCGGCCCGCGACGGGAAACACGGCTGCACGTATTCTCTGCATCGGATCTTTCATCCCGGCTCGCCAAGTGGAGGCGGGATGATACCCGATGCATGGCCCTCTCCCTACCCCTCCCCGCCGGGGGGAGGGGTCGAATGAACTGGCACTCAGTTCGCCGGCTGGCCGGCGTGCCCGGCATCGACGCGGATATTGCCCTTGTTGTCGTCGAGTATCTTCTGGCCGATGCCCTTGACGTTACCGAGGTCGTCGGGGTTTGCGAAAGCGCCGTTCTTGGTCCGGTATTCGACGATCGCACGGGCCTTGGCGAGCCCTACCCCGTCCAGCTCCGCGGCGAGGGTTTCCGCGTCGGCGGTGTTGATATCGACCGGGCCGGCCCAGCTCATGGCCGGCAGCAGGCTGACGATCAGACTCGTCACCAGCGAACGCTTGATCTTTTTCATGGCGAGCTCCTTGGCAGCAATGCGGATGAGTCGGCATCGATGCTAGCGGGCCGGGCTGCTCGCGGGAGTGCGACAATCTCGGCAGTCGATGGAGATTTGGCCGAATGAATTCGGTCTTGCATGGACGTTCGTAGGGCGGATTTCAATCCGCCAAGCGGCGCGCAGGGCGGGATTCGACCCGCCGTGCAGCGCAAGCCGCTCAATACGCCGCAGGGTCGATGAGGGCTGCGAAATGGAAGCGGGCGTTCGGGCGGATCGTATCCCAGGCCTTGCAGCCCGGGCACTGCCAGAACAGGCTCGCGCTCTGGAAGCCGCACTGGCGGCAACTGTAGCGCGGCGTGCCTTCGGCAAGGTGACGCAGCGCCCGGCAGATGCGGGCGATCGTTTCGCGATCGTCCGCCTGCTCCAGGGAACCGTAGATTTCATTGAGCGTCGGCTGGGTCCTGATGTACTCGCTCACGCAAGCGGCGGCGACCGGATCGTCGAGCATGTCGTTCAGGATTGCAGCATAGGCGAGCGCGGGCCGCAGCGCGGGATCCTGCGCCGTATAAGCCTCGAGCATGCCGGAAAACTCGCTGCCCCGTCCGGCAGCCTCCAGACTGCGGCGCAATCGAGGCAGCGCCTCGGGCAGGAAAGTCTTGTCCTCCTCCAGGACCCGGCGATACAGATCGACCGCGAGGGCATGTTCGTCCATTCGCGCGGCGATATCGCCGCGCATCAGAGCGCCGCGCACGGTGCGAACGCGACCGGCCTGGGCTTTCTTCAGCCAGCTTCGCGCGGCTGCAAGGTCCTTGGCCGCGATCGACTTCTCCGCGAGCTCGCAATAATAGTGCGCGATCATGTGTGACTCGTCACCGGTCGCACGCAGTCGCTCGAGCTTCCTGCGCGCCTCGATTGCCTGCTCCCAGTCCCGTTGAAGCTCGAAGATCCGCACCAGGCTTTCGAGCGCTGCAACGCCGTGCGTGGGCGTTTCCGAAACCTGCCTGAACAATGCCTCGGCGCGGTCGAAGAGCCCCGCGCGCAGATAATCCTCGCCGAGCTCGAACAGCGCCTGATCTCTATGCTCGCGGGACAAATCGGGCCGGGCGATGAGATTCTGGTGCAGGCGGATGGCCCTGTCGACCTCGCCGCGTCGACGGAACAGGCTGCCGAGAGCGAAATGCGTCTCGACGCTCTCGCCTTCGACGTCGACCATGCGGATGAATGCCTCGAGCGCCTCGTCGGGCTGCTCGCGCAGCAGGTAGTTGAGGCCGGCGAAATAGTCCGCGCTGAGCGGGCGCGGGTCTTGCGTGATCTCATCGCGCTCCGAATAACGCGCGTAAGCCCAGCCGGACGCTGCCGCGAGGATGAACAGGCCTGCCAGGAGGAGCGTCGAATCAGCCGGCATCGTTGAGGGGCAGGCTCCGCAGGTTGCTTACCTCGGCCTCCGCAAGACGCACGGATTTTCGCAGCCGGCGACGTTGATTCAACAGACTCAGGATGTAGCCGGAGCAGCACAGCAGGCCGAACAGCCAGCCCAGCGCAAAACAGACCGCGAATGCCACTGACTGCGCGGCTTCGAAACGGTAAAACGCGAGATCGATCTCGATCGGCTCTGGATTGAGCCAGGCGAATGTGACGGCGATCGACAGAAAGACGACGATCAGTACGAGAATCAAAATCGTGCGGAGCATGGCCGCAAACCTCCGGCGAGAGCCCGATAAGGCCGGTTACGCCGCGATCCGGCGTTCCGTGCCTGAAGGCAGTTTACATGATGCGCGACCCCGCATTCCGGCGCCAGCATCACGCATGTTCGTCAGTCCGACGGAAGCTCGAGTCGGGTTTCTGTTTTTCTGGACACCGGCTTTCGCCGCTGCGACGAGCGTCAGTTCTTGATCGGGAGATTGCGGCCTTTGTTGGCGCGCTCCCGCAGATCCTTGCCGGGCTTGAAATGGGGCACGTGCTTTCCGGACAAGGCGACGGCATCACCGGTTTTCGGATTGCGCCCGAGCCGCGGCGGCCGATAGTGCAGCGAGAAGCTGCCGAAGCCGCGGATCTCGATGCGTTCACCGTCGGCCAGCGCGTCGCCCATGACGTCGAGCAAGTGCTTGACGGCGAGCTCCACATCCTTTGCCGGTAGATGCTTCTGCTTGCGGGCGATCGACTCGATGAGTTCTGATTTTGTCATTCTTCTTGAACTCGCGCGGGTGCTCGTAAATGGGGACATTCCTGATTTCCGGGCATCGCGTGAGTCAGATCGAGGACCGGCTGCTCCCGAAAATCAGGAATGTCCCCTTTTATGTCTTTTATGTCCGTGTCTACGTCTCGTCCTGCCCCGCTATCTTCTCCTTGAGCAACTCGCCCAGGGATGTGCCGGAGGACGAATCGGTCCGGTAACTCTGCACAGCCTCCGCTTCCTCGTGCGCCTCGCGCGCCTTGATCGACAGGCTGACGACGCGGCTCTTGCGATCCACGCCGACGAACTTGGCTTCGATTTCCTCGCCGGGGTTGAGGCGCATGCGGGCGTCCTCGACGTGATCCCGCGACAGCTCGGAAGCGCGCAGCTGACCTTCGATTCCGCCGGGCAGATCCACGATTGCGCCGCGCGCGTCGACTTCGCGGATCGTGCCCTTGACGATGCTTCCCTTGGGGTGCTCCGCCAGAAAAATCGAGAACGGATCCTTGTCGAGCTGCTTGATGCCGAGTGAGATGCGTTCCCGCTCCGGGTCGATCGACATGACGGCGGCCTCGATCTCCTCGCCCTTCTGGTATTTGCGGACGGCCTCCTCCCCCGGCACCTCCCAGGAGATGTCCGACAGGTGGACCAGGCCGTCGATGCCGCCGGCCAGGCCGATGAAGATACCGAAATCGGTGATCGACTTGATCTGGCCCGCGACCCGGTCGCCGCGGTTGTAATTCGCCGCGAATTCCGTCCAGGGATTCGGCTGGCACTGCTTGATGCCGAGCGAGATCCGACGGCGCTCCTCGTCGATGTCGAGCACCATGACCTCGATTTCGTCGCCGACCTGCACGACTTTCGATGGATTGACGTTTTTGTTCGTCCAATCCATTTCGGAAACGTGCACCAGGCCCTCGACACCTTCTTCGATCTCGACGAAACAACCGTAATCGGCGAGATTCGTCACCTTGCCGAACAGCCGCGCGCCGGTCGGATAACGGCGCGAGATATCCTTCCAGGGGTCCGCGCCGAGCTGCTTGATGCCGAGCGAAACGCGTGTGCGCTCGCGATCGAACTTGAGAATCTTGACGTCGATCTCGTCGCCGACGTTGACGACCTCGGAGGGATGCTTGACGCGCTTCCACGCCATGTCGGTGATGTGCAGCAGCCCGTCGATGCCGCCCAGATCGACGAAAGCGCCGTAATCGGTGAGGTTCTTGACGATGCCCTTGATGACCTTGCCTTCCTGGAGATTTTCCAGCAGGGCTTCACGTTCAGCGCTGTACTCTTCCTCGACGACTGCACGCCGTGACACGACGACGTTGTTACGCTTGCGGTCGAGCTTGATGACCTTGAACTCCAGGGCCTTGCCCTCCAGGTACCCCGGATCGCGCACCGGCCGCACGTCCACCAGCGACCCCGGCAGGAATGCGCGCACATTCTCGAGCTCGACCGTGAAACCGCCCTTGACCCGGCCGTTGATCGCGCCGGTTACGACCTCGCCCTTTTCGAAGGCTTGCTCGAGACGGGTCCAGGTCCGCGCGCGCTTGGCCTTTTCGCGCGACAGCTTGGTCTCGCCGAAGCCGTCCTCGACGCTGTCCAGCGCGACCTCGACGTCGTCACCGACCTTGACCTCGAGCTCGCCCTTCTCGTTGTAGAACTGCTCGATGGGGATGACGGCCTCCGACTTGAGGCCCGCGTTGATGATGACGACGTCGGGACTGATTCCGACGACGTGGCCGGTCAGGATGGCGCCCGGTTTGATTTTCTGGCTGGCGAGACTTTCTTCGAATAATTCGGCGAATGATTCAGACATCAGGTTTCAATCCACGGTTTTCGCGACCGACTCTTAGCGCCGCAACGGCTGTCCTGCGCCATGCGGATATGAAGTGAAAAGACCCGATCCATCGGGCCTGCTTCGTGGCTGGGCACTCATTGCCCGGACCCGGTCAGACGCGCGGCCATGCCCATGACGGCATCCACTGTCTCATCGATATTCAGGCGCGTCGTGTCCAGAATCCGCGCGTCGGGGGCCGGCTGCAAGGGCGCGATCCGGCGTTCCGAGTCCCGCCGGTCACGCTCGGCAAGGTCCGCGGAAAGGGCCGGAAGGCTAACATCAATCCCCTTTTGTTTCAACTGCTTATATCGTCTCCGGGCGCGCTCTTGCGGACTTGCCGTGAGGAATATTTTGAGGTCTGCGTCCGGGAATACGACCGTGCCCATATCGCGGCCGTCGGCGACCAGGCCCGGCGGCCTGCGGAAGCCGCGCTGGAGGGCAAGCAGCGCGGCGCGCACAGCCTCGAGCGGCGCGATCCGCGAGGCGCTCTCGCCGCAGGCCTCGCTGCGAATATCGGCGCTGACGTCGAGGCCGCCCAGGCGGACGACCTTGCTGCCGTCAGCGCCGCGGTCGAAGACGACATCGAGATGCCTTGCGATATCGGTCAGCCTGCGCGAGTCGTCGTCCGAGATGCCGCGGCGCATGGCTTCGAGCGCCACCAGCCGGTAAAGCGCGCCGCTGTCGAGCAGGGCCCAGCCGAGCCGCCAGGATACGCGGCGGCTGATTTCGCCCTTACCCGATCCGCTCGGCCCGTCGATGGCGATCACAGGCGCGGTCATGCGCTTGCAGTCCCGGTGATGTTCATGCCGATCGATTGCGCCGAGGCGACGAATCCGGGAAACGATGTCGCCACGTTGGCCACGTCACAAACCTCGACCGCTCCTCGCGCGGCGGCGCCGGCCACGGCGAACGCCATGGCCGCGCGGTGATCGCCGCAGGCATCGACCCGCCCGCCCTCGAGCGTGCCACCCTCTATGGTCATGCCATCCGGGGCCTCCTGCACGCCGATGCCGAGCACGCGCAGTCCGCGCGCCATCACCGAGATGCGGTCGCTCTCCTTGTGACGCAGCTCGCCAGCGCCCGTGATGCGCGTGCACCCGGTTGCCACGGCGGCGGCCACGGCGAGCACCGGCAGCTCGTCGATCATCGCCGGCACCAGCCCCGGCGGCACACAGATGCCGCGCAGCGGCGCCGGCCGGACGCTGATATCGGCCACGGGTTCCCCGCCGCGGTGGCGGGGGTGCAGCAGCTCGATCTCGGCGCCCATGCTGCCGAGCGCCTGGAGCAGGCCGGTGCGCGTGCGGTTGACGCCGACATCCCGGATAACGAGCGGATTACCGCCGGCCAGCGAGGCCGCAACGATGAAAAAGGCCGCTGCCGAGAAATCGCCAGGCACATCGATGTCGCAGGCGCGCAATTCCTGTCCACCGGTAATGCACACGTGCCCCGACCTGCGCTCGATCCTGCAGCCGAACGCGGGCAGCATGCGCTCGGTGTGGTCGCGCGTGGGGACGGGTTCGTCGATGCAGGTCTCACCCCGCGCGTAAAGGCCTGCGAGCAGCAGTGCCGACTTGACCTGTGCGCTCGACACCGGTAGCCGGTAACGGATGCCGGACAGCCGCCGTCCGCCGCGAATGCGCAGCGGCGGGCAGCCGGCCGTCGTCAGCACCTCCGCACCCATCCGACACAGCGGCTCGGCCACGCGCTCCATCGGCCGGCGCTGCAGCGAGGCGTCGCCGGTCAGCACGCAATCGAAAGCCTGCCCTGCCAGCAGCCCGGTCAGCAGGCGCAGGGTCGTGCCGGAATTGCCGGCGTCGAGCGTGCCGGCGGCCGCGCACAGGCCGTGCGCGCCGACCCCGTCGATACGGAGCGCGCCGCAGTCCCGCCGCTCGACAGCGACGCCGAGCGCGCGCACGCAGGCGACCGTGGCCGCGCAGTCGGCGCCTGTGGAGAATCCCCGCACAGTCGAGCGGCCGCGGGCAATGGAGCCCAGCAGCACGGCGCGATGCGAGATCGACTTGTCGCCGGGCACGCCGGTCTCGCCGCCGATCGCCGGTGACGGCCGCACGTGAAACGAGTCAGGCTGCGCCGCCATTGTTTCAGGGACGCATCGCCGCTTTGCGGACCACCTTGCGCAAGGCCGTCGCGAGGCGCTCATTTTCGTCGGGCAAGCCGACTGTGATGCGCAGATGATTGGGCAGGCCGTAGTTGGCCACCGGCCGGACGATCACACCTTCGCGCAGCAGGGCCTCGTAAACCGGCAGCGCGGGATATCCGAAATCCACCAGCAGAAAATTTCCCAGCGACGGCACGTAGCGCAGCCCGAGCGTCTGGCAGGTCTTCGCGACATGCTCGAGGCCGGCGCGGTTGAGGCGGCGCGATTCGGCGAGATGCGCCCGATCGCCCAAGGCCGCGATCGCGGCAAGCTGGGCGAGGGAATTCATGTTGAAGGGTTGCCGCACCCGATTGAGTATCTCGGCAACGCCGGGCGCCGACAGAGAATAGCCGGCGCGCAGGCCGGCAAGGCCGAAAGCCTTCGAGAACGTCCGTGTGACGACGAGATTCGGAAACTCGTCGAGCCAGCGTGTCGTATCGGGATACCGGTCCTCGGTCACGTAGTGGAAATAAGCCTCGTCGACGACCACCAGTGCTTCCGCGGGCACCCGCTCGACGAATCGCCGCAGCGCCGATGCCTCCAGCCAGGTCCCCGTCGGGTTGTTGGGATTGGCGACGAATACCAGTCGCGTGAGGGCGCTCAGCTTGCCCGCCATGGCGTCGAGATCGTGGCCGAGCGGGCTCTCCGGATGATCGGGCGGCAGCGCCGGTGCGACCCGCGCGCGCGCGCCGACCGCCTGCACGGCAATCGGATATACGGCGAATGCGTACTCTGAGTACACCGCCTCCGTGTCCGCGGTCAGGAACGCCTCGGCTAGCAGCACGAGTACGTCGTTCGAGCCGTTGCCGAGCGTGATGCACTCTGGTGCGATCGAATGGTGCGCCGCCAGCGCGGCCTTGAGCGCAAAGCCGCCGCCGTCGGGATAGCGCGCCACGTCCGCGATTCCGCTCTCGATGGCGGCACGGGCCGCCTCGCCCGGCCCGAGCGGATTCTCGTTGGAAGCCAGCTTGACGATATCAGCGAGGCCGTGTTCACGCGCGAGCTCGCTGACCGGCTTGCCGGGCTGATAGGGATGCAGGCCCCTGACACCCGGCGCCGCGAGCTCGACAAAGGGATTGCTCATGACCCGATGCCCCGGTGCCGCGGTTGTCCGAGCACGCGCACCGACAACACGCCATCGATGGTGCGGATACGCGCGAGGGTCGTGTCGGGTAGCGGCGCATCGAGATCCACCAGGGTGTAGGCGACGTCGCCGCGTGACTTGTTGAGGAGGTCGGCGATGTTGAGGCCGGCATCCGCCATGGCAGTGGAGATCTGGCCCACCATGTTCGGCACGTTGGCGTTGGCGATGCCCACTCGATAGGCCTCGATGCGTGGCATGACGGCATCCGGAAAGTTGACGGAATGGCGGATGTTGCCGTTCTCGAGATATTCGCGCAGGTTTTCCGCCACCATGACCGCGCAGTTCTGCTCGGCCTCGTGGGTCGAGGCGCCGAGATGCGGCAGGGCTATCACCCGGGGATGGTCCTTGAGCGCCCGATCGGGAAAATCGCTCACGTAGGTGCCGAGATGGCCGTCCTCGAGCGCGGCAAGCACGGCAGCCTCGTCGACGATTCCCGCGCGGGCGAAATTGAGCAGCACGCTCCCCTTGCGCAGGCGCGAAAGCCGCCGGCCGTCGACGAGCCCACGGGTGCTGTCCACGAGCGGCACATGCACGCTGACGAGATCCGAGCGCGCGAAAAGATCATCGAGGCTATTCGCCTGCTCGACTCCGGACGAAAGCTGCCATGCGCGCTCGACGGTGATCTGCGGGTCGAAACCGATGGCGCGCATGCCGAGCGCCAGCGCCACGTTGGCGACCTCGACCCCGATGGCGCCGAGGCCGACGACACCGAGCGTGCGGCCCGGCAGCTCGAAGCCGACGAACCGTTTCTTGCCGGCCTCGACTGCCAGTGCCAGGGCATCGTCGTCTCCGTCGAGCTGCCGCACGTATTCCCATGCCTGGCAGATATTGCGCGCGGCCAGGAACATGCCCGCCACCGCCAGCTCTTTCACGGCATTGGCATTCGCACCGGGGGCGTTGAACACCGGCACGCCGCGCAGGCTGAGCCGCTGCACGGGAATGTTGTTGACCCCCGCGCCTGCGCGGCCGACGGCCTGTACGGTCGGCGGAATGTCCATCGCATGCATGTCCGCGGATCGCACGAGGATGGCATCCGGGCTCGCCGTATCCGCGCCGACGGCATATAACTCGCCCGGCAGCCGGCTGAGGCCTGCCGGCGAGATCTCATTGAGGGTCATGATGCTGAAGCGCTGCATGTCGTCGACGAATTGCGGGCGCGGGCGGCCGGTTGAAACCGGCCCTACGCACGGCTCCTTTCGAATTCGCCCAGGAAATCGACCAGCGCGTCGACACCCGCCTCGGGCATGGCGTTGTACAGGCTGGCGCGCATGCCGCCCAGCGAGCGATGGCCTTTCAGGTTCATGAGCCCGGCTTGCGCGGCCAGCTCGAGGAAGCGCCCGTCGAGCGCGGGATCGGCGAGCACGAACGGCACGTTCATGCGCGAGCGGCTGCCGGGATCGATCGGGTTCGAGTACAGCCCGGAAGCGTCGATGGCGGCATACAGCTTGTCGGCCTTGCGCCGGTTGCGCAACGCCATCGCGGCGACACCGCCCTCCTCCGCGAGCCACCTGAACACCAGGCCGGCGACATACCAGGCAAAGGTCGGCGGGGTATTCAGCATCGAGCCCGCTGCGCCATGCCGGGCATAGTCGAGCATGGCGGGAGTGGCCGCGCGCGCTTGTCCGAGCAGATCGCGCCGCGCGATGACCAGGGTCAGCCCTGCGGGCCCGATATTCTTTTGCGCACCGGCATAGATCAGGCCGAAGCGCGCGACCTCGAGCGGCTGCGAGAGCAGGTTCGACGACATGTCCGCGACGAGCGGCAAGTCGCCCGTGTCCGGAACGAACGCGAACTCGACGCCGTTGATTGTCTCGTTGCCCGTGAAGTGCACGTATCGGGCGTCGGGCGAAAGTGCCCAGCTGGCGAGCGGCGGTATGCGCCGGTAATCGTCCACGCCGGCGTCGGCGGCGACTCGGGCGCGACAGAGCCGCGCAGCTTCCGCAAACGCCTTTTTCGACCACGCCCCCGTCAGCACGTAATCGGCGGTCGAGTCCGGCCCGGCAAGGTTGAGCGCCACCATCGCGAACTGCAGGGTGGCGCCGCCTTGCAGGAACAGCACGGCGTAGTCCTCGGGGATGGCGAGCAGCGCGCGCAAGTCGGCCTCGGCACGCTCCGCGATCTCCATGAATTCGCGTCCGCGATGGCTGATCTCCAGCACCGACATGCCGCTGCCGCGGTCGGGCAGCTCCTCGCGTATGCGCTCGAGGACGGGCAGCGGCAGCATCGCGGGGCCGGCGCCGAAATTGAATGCGCGAAATGGCGCGCGGGCGCCGCGCGGCGCAGCGCGCGACGTGCCTGTGGGACTCACTCGACGATGTCCGCTGCGTCTTCGCCGTTCAGGCTTTCGATGCGCTCGAGGCCCACGAGCCTGTCGTCGTTGCCGACCCGGATCAGGCGCACGCCCTGCGTGTTGCGCCCCATGATCGAGATGTCGGAGACCGCGGTGCGCACCAGCGTCCCGTTCATGCTGATGAGCATGATCTCGTCGTCGTCGCGCACCTGCAGCGCGCCTACCGTGCGGCCGTTGCGGTTGCTGGTCTGGATGCCGATCACGCCCTGGCCGCCGCGGCCCTGCAATGGAAACTCGTCGACGGGCGTGCGCTTGCCGTAGCCGCGCTCGGTGGCAGTCAGGATCAGGCCCTCGTCGACGATGATGAGAGCGATGAGCTCGTGGTCTTTGGCCAGCCGGATGCCGCGCACGCCGGCCGCACCGCGGCCCATGGTGCGCACGTCGCTCTCCTTGAAGCGGATGGCCTTGCCGGCGCTCGAGAACAATATGATGTCCTGGCGGCCGTCGGTGATCGCAACGTTGACCAGGCGGTCGTCGGCGCGCAGGTCGATGGCGATGATGCCGTTGGCCCGCGGCCGCGAGAATGCGGACAGCGGCGTTTTCTTCACCGTTCCGCGGCTGGTGGCCATGAACACGCGCATGCTTTGCTCGAACTCGCGAATCGACAGGACCGCGTTGATCCGCTCGCCGGCTTCGAGCGGCAACAGGTTGACGATCGGTTTGCCGCGCGCCTCGCGGCTGGCCTGCGGCAGCTGGTAGACCTTGAGCCAGTACACTTTGCCGCGACTGGAAAAGCACAACAGCGTGTCGTGGGTGTTGGCGACGAACAGCTTGTCGATGAAATCCTCGTCCTTCATGCGTGTTGCAGAACGCCCGCGGCCGCCCCGCTTCTGCGCCTGATAGGCGCTGAGCGGCTGAGCTTTCGCGTAACCGCCGTGGGACAGCGTGACGACGACGTCTTCCTCCGGGATGAGATCTTCGATGGTCAGGTCGAGGTGATCGGCCGAGATTTCCGTGCGCCGGGCATCGGCGAATTCACCGCGCAGCGCGACGAGCTCGCCACGAATCACCTGCATGAGCCGCCCGGGATCCGCGAGGATCTCTAGTAAACTTTCAATAGTATCTATTAAGCTCTTGTATTCCTGAATAATTTTTTCTTGTTCGAGCCCGGTCAGCTTCTGCAGCCGCAAATCGAGAATGGCCTGCGACTGGACTTCCGACAGCCGGTACCGGTCGCCTTCGAGCCCATGCCCGGGCGACGCGTCGTCGGGACGTGTCAGGCCGGCGCCGGCGCGCGCCAGCATCTGCGTCACCACACCCGGCGGCCAGTCACGCGTCATCAGGGCGCTCTTCGCCTGCGCGGGCGACGGCGAGGCCTTGATGACGGCGACGATCGCGTCGATGTTCGCGAGCGCAACCGCCTGGCCTTCGAGAACATGGGCGCGCTCGCGCGCCTTGCGCAGATCGTGCACGGTGCGCCGCGTGACCACCTCGCGGCGGTGGCGGATGAACGCCTCGAGGATTTGCTTGAGATTGAGCAGCATCGGCCGGCCGTCCCTGAGGGCGACCATGTTCATGCCGAACACGCTCTGCAGCGGCGTCTGCTTATAGAGATTGTTCAGCACGACGTCCACAACTTCGCCGCGTCGCAGCTCGATGACCATGCGCATGCCGTCCTTGTCGGACTCGTCGCGCAACTCCGTGATGCCCTCGATCTTCTTCTCGCGCACCAGCTCGGCGATCTTCTCCAGCAACCGGGCCTTGTTGACCTGGTAAGGCAGCTCGGTAACGACGATCGCCTGCTTGCCACGCTGGTCGATCTGCTCGACTTGCGTGCGCGCCCGCACGTAAACGCGCCCGCGACCGGTCTGATAGGCGCTGTAAATGCCTTGCGCACCGTTGATGATGCCTGCGGTTGGGAAATCCGGGCCCGGCACATGCTGCATGAGCGCCGCAATGGATATATCGGGCGCGTCGATCAGGGCCAGGCAGGCATCGATGACCTCACCGAAGTTGTGCGGCGGGATATTCGTCGCCATGCCGACCGCGATGCCGGCTGAGCCGTTGACGAGCAGGTTGGGTATGCGCGTCGGCAGCACGGCCGGCTCGGATTCCGACTCGTCGTAATTGGGGACGAAATCGACCGTGTCTTTCTCTATGTCGGCGAGCAGCTCGTGCGCGATCCGCGCCATGCGCACTTCCGTGTAGCGCATCGCTGCGGGCGCATCGCCGTCGACGGAGCCGAAATTGCCCTGCCCGTCGACCAGCATGTAGCGCATGGAGAACGGCTGGGCCATGCGCACGATGGCGTCGTACACGGCAGCATCGCCGTGCGGGTGATACTTGCCGATGACGTCGCCGACGACGCGGGCGGATTTCTTGTACGGCTTGTTGTAGTCGTTACCCAGCTCGCGCATCGCGTGCAAGATGCGCCGGTGCACGGGCTTCAAGCCGTCACGGACATCCGGCAGCGCCCGCCCTACGATTACGCTCATGGCGTAATCGAGGTACGACTGACGCATTTCGTCTTCGAGATTGACGTGCAGAATTTCGCGCGCGGCTTCTACCATCGAGGGGTCGCAGTCAGACTCGTCCGGCCACAAAAGACAGCGCGCGAGCCGCCCTCGGATGTGCCCGGCGGCCGCGCGTCATAAGCGCGCTATTTTATCATACGCACCCGTTCGGACGCAGGCTTCGACGCGTCCGGACCGGCGCGGTTGGGGTGGTGTAGTATCTGCGCAGGACGTCCGCCGCAACACCGCCGGTGCGATTCCAAGGGAGCGACCAATGTTCGAAAACTGGCTCGAGAAGCTGGACTCGGATCTGCTCTTGCCCCTGCTGCTCGACTGGGGGTTCAAGATCGTCTGCGCGACGGTGATTCTGCTGGTCGGGCGCTGGCTGGCGGCATTCCTGTCGCGCATGCTGGAGCGGTTCGTCGTGCGCCATCGCATCGACGCGGCGCTGGCGGCATTCCTTGCTCGCATGACGTTCGTCGCGCTGTTCATCACGGCGGTCGTCGCCGCGCTCGGCACCCTCGGCGTGGACATGACCGCAGCGCTGGCGCTCATGGGCGCCGCCGGTCTCGCGATCGGCCTCGCCCTGCAGGGCTCGTTGTCCAATTTCGCCGCCGGCATCATGCTCATCCTTTTCCGCCCCTTCAAATCCGGCGATTTCGTCGAGGCGGCCGGCGTCAGCGGATTCGTCCAGCAGATCGACCTGTTCAACACCGTGCTGCTGACGCCAGACAACCGCGAGGTGACGGTGCCGAACGCGCAGATCACGGCCGAGCCCATCACGAATTTCTCGGCGCGGCCGACGCGCCGCGTCGATCTCGTGGTCAGCGTCAGCTACGGCGACGATATCGGCAAGGCCAAGCAGGTGATCGCCGAGACGCTCGCTTCTGACGAGCGCGTGCTGGCCGATCCGGAGCCCATGATCATGGTGCTCGAGCTCGGTGAAAGCAGCGTGGACATCGCAGTACGCCCCTGGGTCAAGACTGTCGACTACTGGAATGCGCGCGGCGATCTGCTGCACGCGGTCAAAACCCGGCTCGAAGCGGCAGGCCTCAGCATCCCGTTTCCGCAGCGCGATGTGCACCTTTTCCAGCTTCCGGCGGGGGAGGCCGCGAACGGCTGATGCAGATGATCGACTCCCTGCTCGAGGCGCGCTGGGTGATCCCCGGCGAGCCCGCGGGCTGCGTGCTGGAGCACGCCGCTATCGCCGTCGACCGGGGTCGCATCCTCGCCGTTCTCCCGCGAGACGAGGCTGTGAAACGGTTCCAGGCGCGGGAGCGCATCGAGCGCGGCAGCCACGTGCTGCTGCCCGGGCTCGTCAACGCGCATACGCATGCGGCGATGACCCTGTTTCGCGGACTGGCCGACGACCTGCCGCTCATGGAATGGCTGGAACGGCACATCTGGCCCGCCGAGGCGCGCTGGGTGGATGCCGACTTCGTCCGCGACGGCGCCCGGCTCGCCATGGCCGAGATGCTCAAAGGCGGCATCACCTGCTTCAACGACATGTACTTTTTCCCGGATGTCGTGGCTGCGGCCGCCGGCGAGTGCGGCATGCGCGTGTCGGTCGGCATGGTCGTGGCCGGCATTCCGAGCGCCTGGGCGGCCACGGCAGCGGAGTATCTGAGCCGCGGGCTCGAGGTGCGCGATGCAGTCCGCGATCAGCCTCTGGTGAGCGTCGTTTTCGCGCCGCATTCGCCCTACGCCGTCGACGACGACACGCTGCTCAAGCTGCGCCGCCTCGCCGACGAGCTGGAGCTCGGCGTCCACATGCACGTGCACGAGACCGCCGAAGAGGTGCGGCGGAGCCTCCGCGAGCACGGCCGGCGTCCGCTCGCGCGCCTGGACGCGCTCGGGCTGGTCGGGCCGGATCTGCAGGCCGTGCACATGACTCAGCTCGAGGATGGCGAGATCGAGCGCTGCGCGCAGGCCGGCGTGTCGGTCGTGCACTGCCCGGAGTCGAATCTGAAGCTTGCGAGCGGGGTCTGCCCGGTGGCGCGGCTGCTCGAGGCGGGGGTCAATGTCGCGCTCGGCACCGATGGGGCGGCCAGCAACAACGATCTGGATATGCTCGGGGAAATGCGCACCGCCGCCCTGCTCGGCAAGATCACCGCGGCCGACCCCTGCGCGCTCCCCGCGGCGGCGACCCTGCACATGGCGACGCTCGGCTCGGCGCGGGCGCTCGGCCTCGCGGCCGGCATCGGCTCGCTCGAGGCGGGCAAATGGGCCGACGTCGCGTGCCTCGATCTCGCGCGCGCCTGCACTCAGCCCGTGCACGACCCGCTGGCGCAGGTGGTTTACGCGGCGGGCCGTGACCAGGTCACCGATGTCTGGGTCGCCGGGCGGCGCCTGCTCGCTGACGGCCGGCTGACGACGCTCGATGAGCGCCTGCTCATCGAGCGGGCCGACGTCTGGCGCGACCGCGTCGGCCGCCCCGAGCCGAAATGGTCCGAAGCGCGCCAGCCAACGCTGCCGAAAGACGCGGCGATGCCATGAACGTGGACGCGGCCGAGGTGGCGCGATTCGAGGCGCTGGCGGCGCGCTGGTGGGACCCGCGCGGCGAGTTTCGCGCGCTGCACGACATCAACCCGTTGCGCCTGGCGTACATCGACACACGCGCATCCCTGGCCGGACGCGCCGTCGTCGATGTCGGCTGCGGCGGCGGGCTGCTCACCGAGGCCATGGCGCGCGCCGGCGCGCAGGTCACCGGCATCGACCGTTCGCCGGGTGCTCTGGCCGTCGCGCGGCAGCATGCGGAATCGTCGGGCATCACGGTGCGCTACGAGGCCGCGAGCCCCGAGGAGCTCGCCGAACGCGAGGCCGGCCGGTTCGACGTCGTCACCTGCCTCGAGCTGCTCGAGCACGTGCCGCGGCCGGAAGAGGCGGTCGCGGCTTGCGCAAGGCTTGCGAAGCCGGACGGTCAGGTGTTTTTCTCGACGATCAACCGCAATCCGAAATCGTTCCTGCTGGCGCTCGTCGGCGCCGAATACGTGCTCGGGCTGGTGCCGAAAGGCACGCACGAGTACGCGCGTTTCATTCAGCCGTCGGAGCTCGGTCGCTGGGCCCGCGCCGCCGGCCTCGAGGTCGCGGGCGAGACCGGGCTGCATTACAACCCGTTCCTGCGACGCTACACTCTCGGCGGCAACGTGGACGTTAATTATTTCACGCACTGCCGGAGGCCGGGTTGAAGCGCCGGCGCCGGACAGGCAGCCGACGCATCGACGGAGTTCTGTTCGACCTGGACGGCACGCTCGTCGATACCGCGCCCGACCTGGCGCACACGCTCAATGCGATCCGGCGCGAAGAAGGCCTCGAGCCCCTGCCCTTCGCCGGCATCCGGCCGTTCGTCTCGAACGGGGCGAACGGTCTGCTGCGCCTGGGCTTCGGCGCAGAGCTCGACGGGCCGGAGCTCGAGCGGCTGCGGCGGCGATTTCTCGATCTGTACGCCGCTGCGCTCTGTCACCACACGCAACTGTTTCCCGGCTTCGCCGCCGTGCTCGACGAGCTCGAACGCAGGGGCCGCCGCTGGGGAGTCGTCACGAACAAGCCCGCGTATCTGACCGGACCGCTGCTCGAGACGCTCGGACTCGACCGGCGCGCGGCCTGCACGGTCAGCGGCGACACACTGCCGCAGCGCAAGCCGCATCCCCTGCCGTTGCTGCACGCCGCCGAAGCCTTAGGCGTCGAGCCGGCCGCCTGCGTGTATGTGGGCGATGCCGAGCGCGACATCCAGGCGGGTCTCGCGGCCGGCATGCAGACGCTGATTGCCACCTATGGTTACATCGAATCCGGCGCCTCGCCCGAGGCCTGGGGGGCCCACGGCAGTATCGACGAGCCGTCGGGCTTGCTGGCCTGGCTCGACGGTTACGACGGCGGCCGCGCGGCGGACTCGCCATGAACTTCGAGCCCGCGCTTCTGCCGATCGCCGGCGCGGCCGCCCTGGTCGGCCTGCTGATCGGACTTCTGGCCGGCGTCCTCGCGTTGCAGCGCCGCGTCGGCCGGCTGCGCACCGAGATCGCGATCCGCGACGCCCAGGCCAAGAGCCAGGCGGCCCTGGAGGCCGAGCGTGAAGCGGCGCTCGCACTGGCCGGGGAACGCATGGCGCACACGTTCGAATCGCTCGCCGGCCGTTCCATGGAGAGCAACAGCGCGACCTTCCTCAGGATCGCGCAGGAGCATCTCGGGCAATACCAGGAACGCGCCCGCGGCGAGCTCGGCGCACGCGAGCAGGCGATCGAAAACCTCGTCAAGCCGATCCGCGAGGCGCTGGCCCGAACCGAGCAGCAGATCTCGCAGATCGAGAAGGAGCGGCAGCATGCCTTCGGCGGCATCACCGCCCAGCTCCAGCACATGGCAGCCGGCCAGCAGGCGCTGCAGAGCGAGACGCGCCATCTGGTCAATGCGCTGCGCCGCCCCGAGGTTCGCGGCCGCTGGGGCGAGATCACCCTGCGCCGTGTCGTCGAGCTCGCGGGCATGGTCGAATACTGTGATTTCTACGAGCAGGAGCACACCGTCACCGCCGACGGCGCCTCGCGCCCCGACATGATCATCCGCATGCCGGAGCGCCGCGAGCTCGTCGTCGACGTCAAGACGCCGCTCGATGCCTATCTGACCGCGATCGAAGCCGTGACCGACGACGAGCGCGCGGTAGCCCTGGCCAGGCACGCGCGCAACATGCGCGACCGGGTCACTGCGCTCTCGGGAAAAAGCTACTGGTCACAATTCAGCCAGAGTCCGGAGTTCGTCATCCTGTTCGTGCCCGGCGAGCAGTTTCTCGCGGCCGCGCTCGATCAAGACCCCAAGCTGCAGGAAGACGCCTTCCAGAAGAAAGTGATTCTCACCACCCCGGCGACGCTCGTCGGCCTGCTCAAGGTCGTGGTATACGGCTGGCGGCAGCTCGCGCTGGCCGACAACGCAGACCGGATCTGCGACCTGGCCACCGAGCTTTACAAGCGGTTGTCGACGTTCACCGAGCATCTGAGCCTCGTCGGCAGGCGGCTCGGCGGCAGCGTCGAGGCCTATAACCAGGCGGTGGGCTCGCTCGAGCGCCAGGTGCTGCCGGGCGCGCGCAAGTTCACCGAGATGGGCATTCACCCGCGCAAGGCCATCGCCTCTCTCGATCCCCTCGACAAGGCAGTGCGCCGGCCGCTGCCCGGCACCGAAGAAGACGACTGACATGGATCCGGGCTACGCCGCCCGGGCCGCGCCGCCGGGTTCGGTGGCCTGGCTGCAGCTGCTGTTCACCCCCGCCGCCCAGCGTCCAGTGCTACAGGCGCTTTTTGCGCTGCGCGCGGAGATCCGTCAGGCCGTGCGGCCGCAGCTCGAGCCGGCCGTCGCGCGTATGCGCCTCGGCTGGTGGCAGGAGGAACTCGTGCGCCTCATGCGCGGCCAGGCCCGCCATCCCGTGACCCAGGCCCTCGCGCGCGCCGGGCCGGGTCTCGCGGATGAATTTTTCTGCCTCAACGGCCTGCTCGACGCCGCCGCGCAGGAGCTTGCCCGCACGGCATTTGCCGACCTGGACGCGCTCGGCGCGTACGCCCGCGCGAGCACGTCGCCAGTCTATCGTCTGGCGGCGCTCGCTGCGCGCATGCCTGCGCGGGACCCGGCGGCGCTTGCGGCCGCCGACGTCCTGGGCGGAGGCGTGCGTCTCGCCGAGATCGTGCGTGACGTGCAAGTCGACGCGCTCGACGAGCGCCTTTTTCTGCCGCTTTCGGCACTGGAGCACGACGAAGCGTGCGCGCTGGTCGACGGGCACGCTGCCCCCCGCATGGAACGGGCCTTGCGCGACACGCACGCGCTTGCCAAATCCTGGCTGGCGGATGCCCGGCACCTCTACCAGGCCGTGCCGCCGGACCCCGCCAGCGCCGTCGCGCTCGAATGGCATTCGGCCGCCCTCGAGGC
>DATLFD010000048.1:0-15776 GCA_035524935.1 Gammaproteobacteria bacterium
GCTGAGAACACCAGCGCTAAAATCAGCGTGATCCAGCCAAGCACGCGGCCGCCCGGGCCGGCCGGCAACTGGTTGGCGCGGAAAGTTAGCGCCAGGCTGTCGAGTGGTGCGGACAGGCGAGTCTGGTAGAGCAGATCGCCCGTAGGCTGTTCGGAATTCCGCGACCAGGCATTCCCGACTGCGCCGAAGGCGTTGAGCAGCTCAGCGCCAAAGCCGACGATCAGGTCGCTCGTGCGCGAGAGCGCGCTGGTCTCGAAAGCCGCGCCGATCAGGTCCGCGAGAAACGACTGCTGCTCGATGATGGCGCCCTGAATGAATCGCTGGCCCTCACGCCAGGCCGTCCGGTAGAGCACGAAGTGTCCGCTGTCGAGCAGGCTGAACTCGAACGGGTCGATCTCGCTCTCGAAGGTCGTGATGGCGACCGGCGCTGGCCCGGGCGCCTCGCTTGCCGCTACTGCGAGTCGCTCCCGCTGCACGGGCTCGGCGACGACGGCTTGTTCCTTGCGCTTGGCGCGCGGGATCGCCGCCTCGGGCGGTGGACTGGCCCGTTGAGTGCTGGCCACTCCCGAGGCCGTGGATTGCACTTCATAGGTCAATTCGTCCTTTGAATCGGAGGCGCGGCCGTCGTCGTAACGGTCGAAGGCGGCCTGATCCGCGATGGCGCGGTTGAAGTACTCGGCGCCCGTCGTCGCGCCGCGGCTCGCGGACACTTCCTGCTCGGTCGACTCCTGCGGCGCGCTCATCACGCGCTTGTCCGCATCTGCCTCGTCACGCATCGCCAACGGCGTCTCGGCGTCGCGTTCCACGGGTCCGCTTTTGACAAGCCGATTCTCGCTCAGCACCTCGCGAATCTGTCGCTCGAGCGCGAGCCGTGCCTGATGCTCGTCATCGGAGATCCCGTAGGTCTGCGGCGCAATATCTTCGGTCGGCAAGAGCGGCGTGCTGAAGCGGCCCTCGGCATCGACCTGGAACCAGCCGACGAGGCCCGGCAGCGCACCCTCGACCGGAAAGCCCGACAGCGGCGAGCGCTGCAGGAACTTCGCACTCGGGTCACCCTCGATGACGAGAAACCGGTAGTCGGCGAATGAATGCGCTTCAGCCTCTTTGATCAGCTCGATCTGACGCGCATCGATGCGCGCAGCGAGCTCCTCGGCGACGAGACGCTGCTGGTGAAAGGCTTCCCATTTGAGCTGGCTCCGGGCCTGCCAGATGAGCACCGCGGTGGGGACGGCGAGCGCGAGGAAGAAGAGCGCCAGCACGAGCCTGAGACCGCGCTCGTCCAGGCTTGCGCCGAGCTTCGAGCCGAACACCTTCAGGCCTCCGTGAGCAGACGATAGCCGGCGCCGCGGACCGTAATCAGGTTTTCAGGCAACTTCGGGTCGGCCTCGATCTTGCGCCGCAGCTTGGCGATGTGGATGTCGACGGTGCGGGTTTCTATGTCGAGGTGCCGCGCATAGCCCCACACCCGGGCGAGCAGCTCCTCGCGCGGCACGGGGCGCTCGGAGTTGGCGGCGAGGTACTGAAGAATCTCCATCTCGCGGCGCGTGAACGTGAGGGTCTCGCCACCGCGCCGGCCGTTGAGGTTCTGCGTGTCGATCTCGATGTCGCCGGGCAGTCGGATATGGCTCGCGAGCTCGAGGCCGACGCGCGAGCGGCGCAGCACAGCCTCGACGCGCAACACGAGCTGCGCGACCGAGAACGGCTTGGCGACATAGTCGTCGGCGCCGAGCTTAAGCCCCTGGATGATGTCCTCGTCGCGGGTTTTTGCGGTCAGCATGATTATCGGCTGTTCGCGGTCGCGCTGGCGGATCTCGTTGCAGATCTCGAAGCCGTTTTTGCCCGGCAGCATGACGTCGAGCAGGATCAGGTCGTACCGTCCGCTCAGGGCGCGCTCGAGCCCCGCCTTGCCGTCGCTCGCGGCTTCCACGTCATAACCGTGATAGACGAACACGTCCGCGAGGCCGGTGCGGATGGCGGGCTCGTCTTCGACGATCAGTAGTTTGATCTTGCGGGGCATGTTTTGTCGATAAGTCGATTGTTAAGACTGGATTCCGGCTTTCGCCGGATTGACGCAATTCAACAAGCTTTCGCCGGAATGACGTCAACCGGATGACGAATGGAAGGCTAGCAGTTCAGCGCATCTGGGGCGCATCGGCAACGTAAATTCTTTGTAAATCGCGGCTCGCAGGTTTTACGGGCGCGTGTCTCAAAAACGGCGGCCCGTCTTCCTATGCTGGTGCCCATCGAAGCCCAGGCACTGCACAGGAGGACGACCGATGGCACTGATCACCCGCATATCGAAACTGTTCACGGCGGATTTTCACGCCGTGCTCGACCGCATCGAGGAGCCGGAAATCCTGCTCAGGCAGGCGATCCGCGACATGGAAGAGGAGATCGCGCGCGCCGAGCAGCAGGTCAAGTGGCTCGCGCACGAGCATGGCCAGCTCGAGACGCGCAGGCAGGAAACCGAGAGCGCGCTGCTGGCCATCGACGAGGAAGTCGATGTCTGCTTCGCGGCGGGCAAGGACGACCTGGCCAGGAGCTCCATCCGGCGCCGGCTCGAGAGCGAGCGTCGGGCGAAGGACCTCGCGCGCCGCATTGCGGTCGCGAAGAAGGCGCTCGATGAACAGCGCGCGATCTTGGAGGAGAACCGCCAGTACCTGGCCGGGATGCGGCAGAAGGCGGAGGTGCTGATCGAGGACGAGGCGTGTCGAGCCGCTTCACCGGGTGAGCATTACGCGGCTGCAGGGGGTGGGGTCAGCGACGATGAGGTCGAGGTCGCGTTCCTTCGCGAGCGGCAGCGGAGGGCGGGGACATGAAGAAGAAGAACTGGGCACCGGCTTTCGCTGGTGAGACGGAACATTTCGGGGTGACGAGGGGGTCGTTGAGCTTTGGCGGTGGGGTGCTCGTGGCGTTCGTGCTGGGGATTGCGGGCAGCGTGGGGTTCGGGATGCTGTCGGCGGTGCTCGGCACGGTGGTGGCGCTCAAGACCGTGATCGCCGGGCTCGGGCTTGCCTATGTGCTCTGGCTGTTCTCGCGCAGCCGCGAGCGTGTCGGGCGGGTGACCCTGCTCGCGGCCTGGGGTGTTGCGGCGGCAGCGAGCTGGGTGTTCGTGCCGACGCTCGCGCTCTATTTCGCGGTGCACGTCGGGCTCCTCTGGCTCGTGCGCTCGCTCTACTTCTATTCCGGCGTATTGCCCGCGGTCATGGACCTGGGCTTGAGCACTTTCAGCGCAGGGGTCGCGGTCTGGGCGGCAGGCCGCTCGGGCAGTCCGTTCATCGCGATCTGGTGCTTTTTCCTGGTGCAGGCGCTTGCTGCGGCGATCCCGCCGCGGATTCGCGGCCGGGCCGAGGTCAGGCGCGCGGCACGGCCGGAGAGCGATGCGTTTCGACGCGCGAAGCGCATGGCAGAGGCGGCGGTGGGGCGGTTGGCGGCGCGGCATTGATCGGGACATGGCCGAATGAATTCGGCCCTACGACGAGGAAATCATTATGAATGCGAAGATTTTTGGACTGGCGCTGTTTGCGCTCACACTGGGGACGGTGGTCTTCTACCCGTATACGAAAGGTAATACCGCGATCTCCACCGGGCCGGCGCCGGTCAGGCAGCCGCTGCTCACGCAGGCGATCGGCGCGCCGATGGTCGAGGTCGTGTTCGTGCTCGACACCACCGGCAGCATGGAAGGCTTGATCCAGGCGGCCAAGGACAAGATCTGGTCAATCGCGACGACCATGGCCTCGGCGCAGCCGGCGCCCCGAATCCGCATGGGGCTGGTCGGATATCGCGATCGCGGCGATCAGTACGTCACGCGCACCGTCGATCTGTCCGAGGATCTCGACTCCGTCTACGCGGCGCTCATGGACTTTCAGGCCGGAGGCGGCGGGGACACGCCCGAAAGCGTGAACCAGGCGCTGCACGAGGCGATCCATGGCATCTCCTGGAGCCAGGGCCGAAACGCCTACAAGGTCGTATTCCTGGTCGGCGACGCGCCGCCGCACATGGACTATCAGGACGATGTCCCTTATCCGCAGTCGCTGGCCGACGCGCGGCAGGCCGGCATCGTCGTCAACACCATCCAGTGCGGGCAGATGGGCGAGACCGTCGAGCCCTGGCAGCACATCGCGCAGCTCGGCCAGGGGCGCTTCTTCCAGGTCGAGCAGGCCGGCGGCGCGGTCGCCATTGCCACGCCGTTCGACCGCGAGCTCGCCGAGCTGTCCGCTGCGCTCGACGCCACGCGCCTCTACTACGGCAGCGGCGAGGAACAGGCGATGATGCGCATGAAAGTCGCGGCCACCGACAAGATGCATGCGGCGGCGTCGGACGAGTCACGCGCGCGGCGCGCGGCCTTCAATGCCTCGGCCGCCGGCGAGGCGAACCTGCTCGGCAGCAAGGAGCTCGTCGATGACGTGGCCAGCGGGCGTGTCGACCTCGATGCGATCGAGGAAGAGGCCCTGCCGGCGCCTTTGCAGCCGATGGCGCCTGAGGCGCGGAAGGAGTTGATTGCCGAGTCGGCGCGCAAGCGCGAGGCGCTGCGGCGGCAGATCGGGGATTTGTCGCAAGAGCGCGATGAGTACGTCGCGAAGAAGCTCGCGGAAGCCGGCGGAACCGAGCACTCGCTCGATCAGAAGATCTACGAGGCGGTGAAAGAGCAGGCAGAGGCGGTCGGGCTCGCATATGCGGAGGGGCCGAAGCACTGAGGGCGCTGTCGTTGCGGCACTTCGGGTTCCGGCGGAAGCCGGAACCCGAAGTTGTTTAATCACCCGGTCCCGGCTTTTGCCGGCACGACGGGAACCTCACTGGCCGCCGAGGAAGTCCCGCTTGCCGAGCACTACGCCGTTGTGGCGCAGGATGTTGTAGGCGGTGGTGACGTGGAAGTACACGTTCGGCCATATGAAGTGCAGCAGGTAGCCCTGCCCCTTGAAGGTCATGTCCTGACCGCCGATCTTGAAGGTGATCGTGCGTTCCTCGGAGCCGTCGATCTGGTCCCGCTTGAACGATTCCAGGTACTGGATCGTGCGGCGGATGCGCTCGCCGAGCTCGGCGAACGTGGTCTCGGTGTCCGGCACGCTGGCAGGATCCTGGCCGGCGAGCCGCGCGGCCCCGCGCGATGCGACGTCGGTGGCGATCTGCACCTGCCGCGCGAGCGGCAGCATGTCCGGGTAGAGGCGGGCGTCAATCAGGACCGACGGCTCGAAGCCGTGGGCCCTGGCGTGCGCTTCGCCCTTGTCGAGGATCGCGGCCAGGTTGCGGAACATGTGCACGGCGACAGGCACCAGGGCCTGGTACATGGACAGGCTCATGCTGATTCCTCCCCGGTGCGCGGCGGGGCGCGACGGCGCCCCGGCCGGCCCGGCGCGGTTCGGTCGAATCATAGCTCAGGGTGAGAGACCCGGTGTGAGCCTGCGCGCTCGGCGAGCGCGGGGGATCGCATTGCCCGTTCAGCTTATGTTCACTCCGGCTGCTCTCAAATGGGCGCTCAGCGACGGAGTGACACGCGATTTGCCGGCCCGGCCGGCGCACACGCAGGATCAGGAGGATTGCCTTGGCTGTGGCCTGTCTCGTCCGGGACCCCGATTACAATGCCTCTGCCCGCGGCGCGCCGGCGGACGGGATTCCCGTATGCGCACCGCGCAGGCTGCCGTTCCGCAACGGCGACTTGCTGGCGGGGCGCTACACGATCGTGCGCAAAGTTGCGCGCGGCGGCATGGGCGTGGTCTACCAAGCCGTCGATGAGCGCCGTGCCGAGGCGGGGTCCGTGTACCCATTTGTCGCGGTCAAAGTCGCGCATATCCCTGACGGCAGCTCGGAGCGGGCGCGGCAGGCGCTGCAGCTCGAGTTCACGCGCGTCGCCAGGCTCAGGCACGAGAACATCGTCGATGTCGTGGACTTCGACCGTCAGGGCGAGCATTTCTTTCTGGTCATGGAGTGGCTGGACGGCAATTCCCTCGCTGCGATGCAGCGCAATGCCTCGGCGGGTGGCGATACCTGCTTCGACCGTTCACTGACGATCCGCATCATCGGCGACATCGCCGCCGCGCTCGCCTGCGCGCACCGGCAGGGCATCGTGCACGCGGACATCAAGCCCGCCAACGTCTTCGTCACCGAGGAGCGGGACATCAAGCTACTCGACTTCGGCAACGTGAGCCTGGCGGCCGACCGCTCGGACGGGCGCTATTTCGCGACGCGGGCGTACGCGAGCTGCGAGATGCTCGAGCGCAAGACGCCGCAGGCGACCGACGACGTGTTCGCGCTCGGCTGTCTCGCCTACGAGCTCTTAACCGGCCATCGTCCCTACACCGGCCGCGATGCGCTTGATGCCGAGCAGGGCGGCGAGGTCCCGCCGCCGATCGATGGTGTGCCGCTGCCGGTGTGGCAGTCGATTCGCGCGGCGCTAGCATTCAGATGCGAGCACCGGCCGCGCGATGCAGGCGCGTTTCTCGCGATGTGGCGCGAGCCGCCGCCGCGCCCTGTTGCATCGCGCCCACGCCGCAGGAGGGCGTGGTTCGCCGCCTTGTTCTCGGGCGGACTGGCGCTCGGCATGGGGACCGGCCAGATCGGATCGGAGCTACCGCTGGCGCCGGGCGGCGCCCGTCTGATCGCGGCTGCGCCGGAAGCCGCACGGCAGGACGCACGTGTCGTGCCGCCGTCGGCGCCGACTCAGGTGCGGGCGGTGCCCGCGCCGGATCAGCCGCCGCGGCCGGCGGAACCGCATCCGGAGCCTCCAGCGGCGCACGCCGAAGAAGCACCGCGCGAGGTTTCGGCCGAGGCATTCGTCGGGCCGCCGAACGATGACTCCGCATCGGAATCGCGCGATGAACCTGCGCTGCCTGCCGTATCCGGGAACGAAAAACCCGCGCCTGCATCGGTCGTGCCCGACGATAAAGCTGAAGACCCCGCGCCTGCCCCGCGGCCGCCGGGTCACTCGTACTGGCTGAGCGACGTGAAGCAACGGCCTGCGGTGCCGATGGCGTCATTGAAGCCGACTCTCTACAGGGTGCCGCGACATCCGCGCGGCGCTCGGAACCTGCACGGCTGGGTGGACGTGAGTTTTGCCGTCGCGCCGACGGGCCAGCCGGTCGGCATCGAAATCGAGGATGCGAGCCCGGCGGGCGTCTTCGACCGCAGCGCGCTCGACGCGGTCCGGGAGTGGCGGTTCGCGCGCGCCGACCGCGGCCGGCACGTGCGCATCCGGCTCCTCTTCGAGCCGTAAGCAAGCTTCGTTTTTTACCGGGCGCCGCCGGCTTGCGCCGGTGTGACGCGCCGGTGCGACGTTGCAGGTTGGCGGCTGCCTCCTTTACTTGGCGGAAAATCGGTGGCAGGCTCGACAAGCTCCACGGGCCCTGCCGCAGGTTTATTGCCAGTCGGGAACATACTGATGAATCTGCATCAGCCTGCGGTGACAACAGGGTGACCGCGCCGCCATTGCCGGATAACGAATCCGCGCGTCTGGCCGCGTTGCGGCGCTACCGTATTCTCGATACGCCCCCCGCGGAATCATTCGATCGCATCACGCGGCTCGCCTGTCGCCTGTTCAAGGTGCCGATCGCCCTGGTCTCGCTGAGCGACGAACGGCGGCAGTGGTTCAAGTCGCGTTGCGGCTTCGACATCGAGGAAATCGACCGGGATGTGGCTTTCTGCGCGCATGCGATCCTCTCGCGCAGTGTCATGATCGTCCAGGATGCGCGCTTCGCCGAACAACCCGCTGGTGACCGGTCCGCCGCACCTGCGGTTCTACGCCGGCGCGCCGCTGGTCGATGCAGCCGGCTTCAGGCTCGGCACGCTTTGCCTGTTCGACTCCACTCCCCGCGGCCTGTCGAAACCGGGCCTCGAGACCCTCGAGGACCTCGCCCGCATCGTCACCGGGCAGATCGAGAGCCATGTGGCGGGCGGCATCGCCGAGGGCCCGACCGAGCCGGTGTCCGGGCGCAAGACCACGCAGGAGAGACTGGAGCGCCAGGAGCTGTTCCTCAAGTCTGTGCTTGAAAACCTGAGCGAGGGGGTCGTGGCCTGTGACGAGACCGGACTCCTGATCCTGTTCAACCGGTCGACTCGCGAGTTCCACGGCGTCGCTGATGATCCTGTTCCGCCGGACAAATGGGCCGAGCACTTCAGTCTCTATCGCGCCGACGGCCAGACGTTGATGGACAAGTCGGAGATCCCCCTCTACCGTGCTTTTCTGGGCGAAACCATCAGGAATGTCGAGATGGTCATTGCTCCGAAGGGCAAGCCGCGGCGCGTGCTGCTGGCGAGCGGCTCACCGATGTACGACAGGCAGCGCCGCAAGCTCGGGGCCGTCGTCCTGATGCGTAACGTCACCGAGCAGATCGAGACCGAAAGACAGCTTCAGCAGGCACAGAAGATGGAAGCCGTCGGCCAGCTCACAGGCGGTCTCGCGCATGACTTCAATAATCTGCTGACCATCGTCATCGGCAACCTGCAGCTCCTGGAGCAGGATCTGGCGAGCGATCCGGGGCGCGCTCGGCGCCTGAGTGCAGCGCTCGAGGCAGCGAATCGCGGCGCGAAGCTTACCCGCCAGTTGCTCGCGTTCTCGCGCCGCGGGGTGCTCGAGCCCGAGATTGTCAACCTGAGGCAGCACGTGGTCGAGCTCGAGCAACTGCTCAAGCGCACGCTCGGCGATGCGATCGACATTCATACGAGCGTCGCCTCGGGCACTCATTCGATCAACGTGGATTCGAGTCTGCTCGAATCGGCGCTGCTGAATCTGGCGATCAATGCGCGCGATGCCATGAACGGCCAGGGCCGGCTCACCGTCGACGTGCAGAACGTGACGCTGGACCGGGAATACGTTGCACGGAATCAAGGCTTGACACCCGGCGACTATGTCAGGATCTCGGTCAGCGACACCGGTCCCGGCATGTCGCGCGAGGTGCTGGACCGTGCTTTCGAGCCGTTTTTTACCACCAAGGGGCCTGGCAAAGGCACCGGTCTCGGGCTCAGCATGGTTTACGCATTTGCCAAGCAGTCCAAGGGGCAGGTGAAAGCATCCAGCGAGCCCGGCCGCGGCACGCGCATAGAGCTCTATCTGCCGCGAGCCACCGCCGCAGAGATACAGGAGGAACGACGCATGACCGGGCGCTACCAGGCGATACCCGGTGGATCGGAACGCGTGCTCGTCGTCGAGGACAATGCAGGCGTGCGCCAGATTGCGGTCAAGCTGTTGCAGTCGCTCGGCTACGAAACCATCGAGGCGGCCGGCGGCTGGGAGGCCTGCGAAATACTTGCCAGCGACCGGAACATCGACCTGCTGTTCACCGATATCGTCATGCCGGGCGGCATGAACGGCGCGGAGCTGGCGCAGAAGGCCAAGGCCCTCCGACCCAGGCTGAAAGTCCTGTTCACGTCCGGATACGTCGAAAACACCATCGTGCGCGAAGGCCAGGTCACACCGGGCGCTCACCTCCTGAGCAAGCCTTATCGGACGCAAGAGCTCGCACTGAAGGTGCGCCAGGCCCTCGACGAACCGGTGCCGGAAGCCGTCGCGCACTGAAGCGCGGCAGCCGCTTGATGACCGGCCAAACCACTGAGGGCGCCCGACTGCTGGTCGTCGACGACGAGCGGCAGATCGCAGATTTCATGCGGGACGTGGCGGAGCAGATCGGCTACGTTGTGGCGTCGGCGGACAGTTTCGAGGCGTTCCGGCGCGTGTATGCGGAATTCGAGCCGGCCGTGATCGCGCTCGATTTGCAGATGCCCGGCGCAGACGGCGTCGAGGTGCTGCGCTACATGGCCGCGCAGGGATGCCGCGCGCGCATCATCGTCATCAGTGGCATGGCCCAGAAGGTGCTGACCTCGGCGCGCAGGCTCGGGGTCGAGTATGGGCTGGATATCGTCGGCACGCTCCAGAAGCCGATCATGCTCAAGGACCTGCGGGAGATGCTCAAAAAGACCGAGGCGGCGCCGGAGCTTGGCGCGGACGATCTGCGCGAAGCCATGCAACTCCGCCAGATCGTCTTGCGTTATCAACCAAAGATAGTTCTGTCCCGCGCGCGTGTGTCGGACGCTGCCGCTGCAGAGGCGCTGGTTCACTGGCAGCATCCGCTGCAGGGCTTGCTGAAGCCTGATTTCATCGTTCCGCTGGCCAGCGCGGCGGGGCTGATTCGCGCGTTGACCGACTACGTGCTGCGCATGGCGATCGAGCAGATGAAGCAATGGCAGGATTCGGGCGCGCGCATTGCCATTTCGGTCAACCTGCCGCCGGAACTCATCGACGACCTCGAATTCCCGGACCGCCTCGCCCAACTGCTCGGTGAATCCGGCGTGGCCGCTAGTCAGCTGTGCATCGAGATCACCGAGCGCGGCGCCATGGAGCACGTCCACCGCGCGATGGATATTCTCATGCGCCTGCGCCTCAAGGGCATCGGCGTGTCCATCGATGACTTCGGCACCGGAAGCTCATCGCTCGTGCAACTGTTCAAGATGCCGTTCAACGAGCTCAAGATCGATCGCTCGTTCGTCAGCGAAATGATCGACAACGCCGAAGCCGCGACGATCGTGCGCGTGCTCATCGACCTCGCGCACAGTCTCGGAATGAGCGCTTGTGCAGAGGGGGTCGAGAGCAAGGCCATTGCCGAAGCCGTCGTTGCATTGGGCTGCGATACGGCCCAGGGATTTCTCTACAGCAAATCCGTGCCGCCGGACAAGCTGCGCGCGCTGTTCGACCAGTGGCCCTCCGCGACCTGACCCACGTCATCCACAGGCCAGGGCCCGCATGAAAATCTGGCCGTAACGCTCGAGCTTCACCTGGCCGACGCCGGTGATCTCGAGAAATTCCGCCGCCGTCGCCGGTTTGTTGCGGCTCATTTCCACGAGAGAGGCATCGCCGAACACGACGTAGGGCGGCACGCCCTGCTCATCGGCGAGTCGCTTGCGCAACGCGCGCAGGGATTCGAAGACCTCGAGCTCCGCGGGCTCGAGCGGGGCGGCTGACCGGGGCAGCTTCTTTTTCTTTGCCTTCTCCCTGATCCGCGGCCGCGCGAGCTCGAGCGTCTCTTCGCCGCGCAGCAGCGCCCCGGCGCGCTGCGTCAGCTTGAGCACCGACCAGGCGGCGATGTCCTGCTCGAGATAGCCGCGATGGATGAGTTGGCGAACGATCGAGATCCATTCCTGCTCGCCGTGCTCGCAGCCGATGCCGAAGGTCGACAGCAGGTCGTGACCGCGCTGACGGATCTGCTCGCTGTCGGCGCCGCGCAGCACGTCGACCACGTAACGGATGCCGAAGCGCTGGCCGACCCGATATACGCAGGACAACGCTTTCTGCGTCTCCACGGTCGCGTCGAAGCACTCGGGCGGATCGAGACAGACGTCGCAGTTGCCGCAAGCCGTCCCGAGGTGCTCGCCGAAGTAGCCGAGCAGCACCTGGCGGCGACAGGTCAGGCTTTCGGCGAAGGCCACCATCGCCTGAAGCTTGTGTCCCTCGATGCGTCTTTGCTCCGGATCGGTCGTGGATTCGAGCAGCCGCCGCGCCGTGACCACGTCCTGAGCGCCGTAGAGCAGCAGCGCCTCGGCCGGCAGGCCGTCGCGGCCCGCGCGGCCGGTCTCCTGGTAATAGCCTTCGATGTGCTTCGGCAGATCGTAGTGCACGATGAAGCGCACGTCGGGCTTGTCGATGCCCATGCCGAACGCCACCGTGGCCACCACGATGCGCACGTCGTCGCGCACGAAGCGCTCCTGCACGTCCTCGCGCACGGCGGCCGGCAATCCGGCGTGATAAGCGGCGGCAGAGTAGCCGCCGTCCGCAAGCAGTTGCGCGATCTCCTCGGTGCGCTTTCGCGACAGCGCATAGACGATACCGGACTCCTCTTGGCGGCCGGCCAGGAAGCGCTGGAGCTGCTCGGCGGGCCGGTGCTTCTCGAGCACGGTGTAGCGGATGTTCGGCCGGTCGAAGCTCGCGACGAACCGGTCGGCCTGCTCGAGGCCCAGCACGCGCACGGTGTCCTCGCGGGTCTGCGGGTCGGCGGTCGCCGTCAGCGCGATCAGCGGGACGCCCGGAAAATGCCCGCGCAGTTGCCCGAGCGCGGCATATTCCGGGCGGAAATCGTGGCCCCACTGGGACACGCAATGCGCCTCGTCCACGGCGATGAGGGCGATGCGCAGGCCCTTGAGGCGCTCGATGAACGCCGGGTTCATGAGGCGCTCGGGCGCGACGTAGAGCAGATCGAGCTCGCCGCCGTGCAGGCGGGCAAGCACGCGCCGCGCCTCGGCGCTGTCGAGCGAGGAGTTGTAGAACGCCGCCTGCACGCCGTTCGCCGCCAGCGCATCGACCTGGTCCTTCATGAGCGAGATGAGCGGCGACACCACGAGCGCCACGCCGGAGCGGTGCAGGGCGGGAAGCTGATAGCACAGCGACTTGCCGCCGCCGGTTGGCATGAGCACGAAGGCATCGCGGCCCTCGATCAGGGCCTCGATGATGGCCTGCTGGCCGGGGCGGAAGTCATGCAGGCCGAAAACCTGGTCGAGGGTGCGGGCGAGCGGATCCATGCGTGAGCGGGCCGGTAAACGTGACATCATACCGGCCGCGCGCGTCCCCATGGCATCCGTATCCGGGCAGACCCGCCGGAAACTGTGCCGGCCGCACTGGCACGCAAGTTGCTTGTGCTGCGGCGGCGGGCTCCTCGCAGCCCTTGACAAGGACGAAACGGCCATCGACAAGGAACCGACCGCTCCCCGGGCGATGAACGGCGGCTGGAAGACCGCCGGCCACGATCTGGGAGCGCTGCTTTCGACACCGGAACTCGACGCACGCGCGACACGCGATCCGGCGCTGCTCGCGCCCCTGCACCGCGCACTCGACGATGCTGCCGCGCATGCCTGGACGCCCGGCGCACCGGCGGCCGATGCGCGTCTGGACGAAGCGCGGCTGTTCTGCCACCGCGCGCTGTACCGGATCAATCGCCTGCGCCTGTACTGGTTCGATTCGCCGGCGGCCTACGTGAACGAACGCTCCCGCGTGCTGCTCGATCTCCAGGACCGCATCGAGGAGCCGTGGCAGGCGTGGCTCGACGCCCGGGTCGCCGTCGGCGACGATGAGCTCGCCGCGCCGCTCGACACCTTGCGCGCCTGGGTCGCGCGCGACCTCGAGGCTGCCGACACGCCGGAATATCGGTTTTTCGCGCAGGACATCGACCTCGAGGGCTACAAGCGCCTGTTGCAGATCGGCTCGCTGAACGGCCTCGTCGAGGCGAGCCAGCTCTCGAGAACGCTCGGCGGCTTCGCCGGCGGTGTGCAGTGCATGCTGACCCGCATCCTGTTCGAGGAATACGGTGGCGGCCGGCCCCAGCGCAAGCACTCGACGTTCTTCGCGGCGATGCTCGAGGAGCTCGGCTTGAGCGTCACGCCGGAAGCCTACCTGGACACGGTGCCCTGGGAAGTCCTGGCGGCAATCAACCACGCGTTCTACCTGGCCGAGAACAAGCGTTTCTTCGTCCGCTTCTGCGGCGCGTTCACCTACACGGAGGTGTCGACCCCGGTGAGCTTCCGCGGCTATGCCGCAGCGGCGCGCCGACTCGGCCTGTCCGACGGCGAGCGCGATTACTGGTCGCTGCACATCCGCGAGGACGAGCGCCACGGCCGCTGGATGGTGGATGAAGTCGCCGTGCCGCTGCTCGAGCGCTTCCCCGCGCAGCGCGGCGATTTCCTGGCCGGCTATGCGCAGCAGCGGATCGTCGAGGGCGACGCGGCGGCCGCGACCCTGGCGGCCTGCCGCGATGCGACGCTTCGCGAGGCAGCCGCTTGAAAGAGCTCGGATTCGAGGCGCTGCGGCGCTGGACCTCGCGGGGGTTGCGGCTGTCCACCGCGGGCGGCTCCGCGTTGCGCTCGATGGACGATACCAACAGCTTCACCCTGCTGGTGCGGCGTGCGCTCGAGCTGACGAGCGCGCGGTCTGCCGCCGATATCGGCTGCGGTTGCGGCATTCCGACGATCGAGGCTGCCGCGGGCGGCGCGCGGCAGGTGCTGGGCGTGGATATCGACGCGACCAACGTGAAGCTCGCGCGCAGCAACGTGCTGCGGGCGAACTTCGGCGATCGCATCGAGCTGCGCTGCGCGGACTGGATCCACGCCCTGCGGGGGGCATCGCCTGAGCTGATCGTGACCAACCCGCCGTATGTGCCGCAAGGGGTGCATCCGGCCGTGGACGGCGGCGCGGACGGCGCCGACGCGATTCGCGCGATCGTCGACATGGTGCCGGATACTGCGCGCCATCTGGCGCTGCTCTTCGGTTCCATCTCGAATCCGCTCGCCGTGCTGCGGCACCTCGACGAGCGGGGCTGGCAGATCTGCTGGCTCGCCGGGCACGTGGTGCCGTTCGGCCGCTACACACGCCAGCCGGTGACCTTGGCGGCGCTGCGCAGGCTCAAGCTCGCAGAGCGCGCCTGGTTCCACGAGACACCGGCCGGCTCGCGCGACGTGCAGCGCAAGTACATCGTCTTCGGCGCCCTTGCGACGCGCAGCGCGGCGTCGACATCGCTCGAAGATGCGGTGGCCGGTCTGCTCACGCGGTTTCAGCGCGCGGGCATCCCGGGGCTCGAGGGCGCCGCGCTGCCCGTGCCGGTCGAGTGCCGGGTCTATCGCGCCGCCCTGGCTGGACCTGCGCCGCGCGCGGTTGCGAAGGTGATCGCTCCGGGGGGGTTGCGTCGGGTCGCCGCCGCGACGTGCGAGCCGTTGCCCAACGGCCGCGGCGACGAGCTCGTCGCAACGGACGCATGAACGCGCCCGGCCCGTCTGCGCGGGCCGGCTGACGACGCTCCGCCCCGGGCGAGCGGCATGCGATTTCTCGGAATTGGTGAGGACGTCGCGCTGGGCGACATGTACCTGCGTCTTCAGGCGCGGGGCCACGAGGTCCGCGTGTATGCCGGGGACGCACGCTGCGACATCATGCGCAACCTGCTGCGCTTCACGGCGGACTGGCGCAGCGAGCTCGACTGGATAGGCGCGGCGGGCGAGGACGGCGTGCTGCTGTTTGAGACCAGCAGCCAGGGCGACGTGCAGGCCGCACTCCGGGCCGATGGTTTCAAGGTCATCGGCGGCAGCCCGCTCGGCACCCGGCTCGAGGCCGATCGCGGCTATGGCCAGCAGGTCATGCGCGAGACCCTGGGCCTGGAAGCCTGCCCGACCCATCGCTTCACGAGCTTCGACGACGGCATCCGCTTCCTGCGCGATTGCGGCGGGCGTTACGTGTTCAAGATGAACGGCGCGGACTTCGCGCCGTTTCGCAACTATGTCGGCGAGATGGACGACGGCGCCGACTTGATCGGCGTGCTCGAGCTCAAGCGCAGCCGCTGGCCGGAAGGAGAAACGCCGGACTACGTCCTCATGGTGCATATCGACGGCGTCGAGATCGGCGTCGGCGCCTATTTCGACGGCCAGCGATTTCTAGAGCCTGCGTGTCTCGACTGGGAGCACAAGCGGTTCTTCAACGGCGGCCTGGGCGAGCTGACCGGCGAGATGGGCACGCTCGTCACCTATCGCGGCTACGAGCGCCTGTTCGCGCGCACGCTCGCGCGCATGGCGCCGCTGCTCGCGGACGACGGTTATGTCGGCTACATCAATCTGAATACGATCGTCACGGAGAACCGGGTCGTGCCGCTCGAGTTCACGACCCGCTTCGGCTACCCGGGCTTCGCAATTCTCGACGCGCTGCACCGGGGCAACGGCTGGGCAGGGATTTTCCGCGCCATGGTTGGTCGCCGCACCGGATCGTTCGAGACCCATTCAGGCTACGCGCTCGGGATCGTGCTGACGGTGCCGCCGTTTCCGTA
>DATLFD010000049.1:0-46713 GCA_035524935.1 Gammaproteobacteria bacterium
GGGCAGGTAAGGTTCTTCGCGTTGCATCGAATTAAACCACATGCTCCACCGCTTGTGCGGGTCCCCGTCAATTCCTTTGAGTTTTACCGTTGCCGGCGTACTCCCCAGGCGGAGAACTTAACGCGTTAGCTGCGACACCGAGAGGCAAACCCTCCCAACATCTAGTTCTCATCGTTTACGGCGTGGACTACCAGGGTATCTAATCCTGTTTGCTCCCCACGCTTTCGCACCTCAGCGTCAGTATTGGCCCAGGAAGTCGCCTTCGCCACTGGTGTTCCTTCCGATATCTACGCATTTCACCGCTACACCGGAAATTCCACTTCCCTCTACCATACTCTAGTCAGACAGTATCGAATGCAATTCCCAGGTTGAGCCCAGGGCTTTCACATCCGACTGACCAAACCGCCTACGCGCGCTTTACGCCCAGTAATTCCGATTAACGCTCGCACCCTCCGTATTACCGCGGCTGCTGGCACGGAGTTAGCCGGTGCTTCTTCTGTAGGTTACGTCAAGACTCACGGGTATTAACCGTAAGCTTTTCTTCTCTACTGAAAGTGCTTTACAACCCGCAGGCCTTCTTCACACACGCGGCATTGCTGGATCAGGGTTGCCCCCATTGTCCAATATTCCCCACTGCTGCCTCCCGTAGGAGTCTGGGCCGTGTCTCAGTCCCAGTGTGGCTGATCGTCCTCTCAGACCAGCTACGGATCGTCGCCTTGGTAGGCCTTTACCCCACCAACAAGCTAATCCGACTTAGGCTCATCCAATAGCGAGAGCTTTCAAGAAGAGGCCCTCTTTCCTCCGAAGAGATTACGCGGTATTAGCCCGGGTTTCCCCGGGTTGTCCCCCACTACTGGGCAGATTCCTAAGTATTACTCACCCGTCCGCCACTCGACGCCTTAAGAGCAAGCTCTTAATCGTTTCCGTTCGACTTGCATGTGTTAGGCATGCCGCCAGCGTTCAATCTGAGCCAGGATCAAACTCTTCGCTTTATAGCTTTGAGCTAAAAACAGAGCGGATCCAAAAGCCCCCATCCGAAGATGGCAAAACTGACTTTTAGTCGCTCACATCGATTGCATCTGCAACACGACGCGAGCGCCCACACAAATTACCTGATTCGATTGTGAAAGAGCGGAGCCTGACAAACCTGCAGGCAGACCGATTATTATACATGAGGAGCAGGGGCGGTCAACGACGGCGGGCGTGTGCGCCCGCCCTCAGCCGGCGCCGCGCGCAACACGTTTCCGGCCGCCCCGGGACGCGAATTATAGGGGCCCGGCTGCGCCCGTCAATGGGATGCGGCAGAGTCAGTTGAGCGAGACGCGGGCGAACCGGCGCTTGCCGACCTGCACCACGTAAGTTGCCCCCGCCACGACTTCGAAATCCCGATCCTCGATGCGGCTGCCGTCTATGCGCACCGCTCCCTGACGGATCATGCGCAGGCCTTCGCTGCTGCTCCCGACCAGTTTCGCGGCCTGGAGCAGGTGGGCGACCGGCAGCTTTCCGGCAGGACACTCGAGGGCGATTTCCGGCATATCCTCAGGCAGCTCATGCCGTTGGAAGCGCTGCACGAAGCCCTCCCGCGCCAGGCGCGCGGCAGCGGACCCGTGGAATCGGCCCACCACTTCCTCGGCCAGCTCGAACTTGGCGTCGCGCGGATTGCCCCCGCCCGCTGCCGCCCGGCGGCGTGCCGCGATCTCCGCCACGGAGCGCAGGCTCAAAAGCTCGAAGTACTTCCACATGAGCTCATCGGAGATCGACATGAGCTTGCCGAACATCTCGCCGGGCGGCTCGGTTATGCCGATGTAGTTGCCGAGCGATTTGGACATCTTTTGCGTGCCGTCCAGCCCCGCGAGCAGCGGCATCGTCAGCACCACCTGGGGCGGCTGGCCGCAGGCCTGCTGCAGCTGACGTCCGACCAGCAGATTGAACTTCTGGTCCGTGCCGCCGAGCTCCACATCGGCCTCCAGCGCTATCGAGTCATAGCCCTGAACGAGCGGATAGAGAAACTCGTGGATCCCGATCGGCTTGCCGCCTTTCAGGCGCCGGCTGAAATCGTCACGCTCCAGCATGCGCGCCACGGTGTGGCGGGCGGCGAGCCGGACCAGGCCGGCCGCGTCCATTGCGGCCATCCAGCGCGAATTGAATTCGACGCGAGTTCGGTCAGGATCGAGGATCTTGAAGATCTGCTCTTCATAGGTGCGTGCGTTATCGGCCACCTCGGCAGGGGTGAGCGGCGGCCGGGTGCTCGACTTGCCGCTGGGATCGCCGATCAGGCCCGTGAAGTCGCCGATGAGGAAAATGACCTCGTGACCGAGGTCCTGGAACTGGCGCAACTTGTTGATGAGCACGGTGTGGCCGAGGTGGAGGTCGGGCGCGGTGGGGTCGAAACCGGCCTTGACCCGCAGCGGCCGGCCCTCGGCGAGCCTGGCCAGCAATTCCTCCTCGAGGAGGATCTCCTCGGCGCCTCGCCGGAGTTGCTCGAGCTGGTCCGCGGGGTTTTGCATGCCGGCCGAGTATACGGCCATCCGCGCCTCGATAGCCGGCGCTGGCGGGCCTCGCGCAGCGCGCCGGCTAACGGGTCGGCGGTGCGATCGCGACTGAGGACGAAAAGTCGGTTTTCCCGGTGGTGCTGGAGGTCAGCTCCTCGAGCTGCTGCTCGGTCTGGGCAGCCTCGCCGCCGAGCAGCCGTTCGGCCTCGCGCACCTTCTCGATCTTGGCCGGCTCGACCAGCGAGCCGCTGTCCGCAACGATGTGCGGCGTGATCAGGACGATGGTCTCGGTGTTGGTGCCGACCTTGACATTATTCGAAAACAGCTTGCCCAGCAGCGGGATGCGTTTCAGACCCGGCACGCCCTGGTTACGCTCCGACAGTGTGTGCTTCATGAGCCCGCCGATGAAAACGGTCCGGCCTGAAGGGACCAGCAGCCGGGTCGTCACCTCGGTGGTCGTCTGTGAAGGGATGCCGTCGGTGATGATGCCGTTGCTCACTTCCGGATGAATATCCATCATGATGCGGCCCTCGGTATCCACCCACGGGATGACCCGCAGAATCACGCCCGATTCGAGAAACTCGATGCTCTCGGTCGTGACCTGGTTGATCGTCGTCGTGACGCGGAAGCCCTGGCGGTCACCGATGATGACCGATGCCTCCTGGTTCTCGAGCGCGAGCAGCTGGGGAGTCGACAGTGTCCGCACCCGGCCCTGCTCGCTGAGCAGATTCAGCATCGCGGTGAAATCGGAGTTCACGACCTCGAAGAAGAAGCCGCGGCTGCCCGAGGAGCCGGCGTTCGCCAGGCCGCGGGTGCCGAAGCTGCCGTCGCCGTCTCTGGAATTGAACAGGTCCTGCCAGTTGATGCCGTAGGACTCCTCGTCGTCGAGCGAGACCTCGAGGATTCTTGCCTCGATGAGAATCTGATTCGGATGCCGGTCGATTTCGTCGAGTATCGCAGCGATGCGATCGAGGAACGGCGGCGTGTCCTCGACGATGACGATCTTGCGCTCCGGAAGCGAGCCGATTTTGCCGTAGCCCGACAGGTAGGGCGTGAGCATGTTGACGACGACTACCGGGTCCGCATATTGGACCTCGAATGCGCGCGCCGACGTCACGCCGCCGTTCGAGTACTGCTTGGCTTCATCGCGCGTCGTGATGAAGTAGCTGTCGCCGCGCAGCTCCACGGCATACCCGGCAGCGGACGCGATCGAACGGATCGCCTCGTCGAGGCTCACGTCGTAAAGGTTGAACGACACGGAGCCGGTCACCTGATTGGACAGAAGAATATTGACGCGCGAGCGTCGCGAGAGCATGTCCATGACCTCGGCTATCGGCACGTCGCGCTGATTGAGCGTGATGGTCTCGCCGGACGGCGACTCGACGGCGGCGAGCGGCACCGTGCCGGGCAATCCTCCCGACACGAGAAGGATCACGGCCGCCAGCGGGTATTGCATTCTGCTCATCCCTGATCTCCGTCCTGAGTGCTTACGGTCACCGGAAAATGAATACCGTTCCTCGCGAACACGGCGGAGCCTTCCCCTACCGAGACCAGGCGGAAGCCGGCATACACCTCGCCGATGGCAACGATGCGGCCGTCGATGTTGACCAGCGAGCTCGCCCCGGCCGCCATGGTCGCTCGCAGGCTGAAGGCCGGAGCAGCCGCTGGCTGCGGGGCGGACGCCGGCAAGCCACCGCGTGCCGGACGCGCGAACGGGTTGCGGCCGGAAGGCTCCGCGGCGACGCCCGTCTGGCCGGCTGAGAGCAACAGGAACAACGCCGTGCCGATGAGGACCTTGTTCATGTCGCGCTCCGATATGCAGCCAGGATCAGCGCGGCACGCAGCCGCGGATCGTCGCCCTCGCCATCCTGCGGCACGAGCGCCAGTTGCCGGATGGTGACGAACCCGAGCTCGCCGCCGATGTCGCCGAGCCAGGCGCGCAACTCCGCGTATCCGCCTTCCAGCTCGAGCTGGAAGGTGGTTTCCCGGATCGCGCCGACCGTCCCCGGCGGCATCGGTTGCACCGACACGAGATCGACGCCGCGCCGCCAGGACAAATCCTGCAGCCGGCCGATGACGAAGGCCTCCAGCGCCTGTTCGGGCATGCTGCCAGCGTCACCGCGCAAGGCAGTCTCCAGCGCCTGGACTTCGCCGACGAGGCGCAGATGCTCGGCAGCGACCGACGGTGCCGCCTGCACGCTGAGCTCGAGCCCGTCCCGCTCGGTGGAGGCTGCGCGCCACGTCCGATACTGCGGCAGCACGAGGTAGACCGACAGCGTGACGCAAGCGAGCAACGTGATCCCGCCGGCCAGGAGAGGCAGGCGTTTCGGGTCCAGTCTGGCGAGGAGATTATTCAATTCGGCGCATTCCCGGGAGCGGTGACCACGAGCAGCTCGAAGTCGATCACGCCGGTGTCGCCGTTACCGGCGGTCTTGAGAATCCGCACGTCTTCCACCTCCGGCTGCTCGAGAAGGCTGCCCACGAAGCCCGACACGGCGGCATGATCGTGCGCCTGCCCGAGGATGCTCATCTGGACGCGCGCCGCCGTTTCGCCGCCGGGCGACGATCCGGCAGCGGACGGGCCCACCCGCTCGAACCGCCAGGCCAGAAACCAGAGCCCCGATTCCGACAGCGCGCGGTCGACCGTCTTCAAGCTGTCGGTAACCGCAGTCGGGTCCCGCAGGCTGCGCAGCTGAGCGAGCTCCGTTTCGAGCGTCGACTTGCGAATAACCAGCGCGGCGACCCCGGCGCGCTGCAGCTCGACCCCGGCGGCAACCGCATCCAGACGCTGAATTTCGTCGCGGACTCCCGCGCCGGCATGACGCAGCCCGCCGGCGAGCGCAGCCGCAATGCAGACCAGCGCCAGCAGCACGATGCCGGCCCGGCGCAGCATTCGCAGCAAGGCGCGCTCCGCGCGATAATCCGCGGGGATCAGATCGATTTCGATCGTGTGGGCGAGCGCGCTCATTGGGCCTCTGCCTGGCGGACCGCGCTGGCGACTTCGCGCAAGGCGAGGCCGGTCGCCACGGCGATCTCGGGAATGGCCCGCTCGGGGAGACGCTGCCCGTCGGTGAGAGACAGCGCCGCGAGGGGATCGGGGATATTCGTCACCGGGATACCCGCCAGCGCGCTCAGTCGCCGGTCCGCCCCCGGCCAGCGGGCGATGCTGCCGACGAGGTAGACACGGCGCAGTCCGCGGCCCCGGGTCTCGGAGGCCGCATACAGGAAGGCCCGCTCGAT
Source organism: Gammaproteobacteria bacterium (assembly GCA_035524935.1). Lineage (GTDB taxonomy): Bacteria > Pseudomonadota > Gammaproteobacteria > Steroidobacterales > JACDCP01 > JACDCP01. The sequence goes on from DATLFD010000049.1 coordinate 5,733, forward strand.
CTCGGTCACGAGTCGCTTGAGCTCCGGATGAAGTATCTCGGCCATGGCGGCAGAGATGTCCGCCTGGGCAAGGCCGCCACGCTGTCTGTCGTCGGAGTCGTCCAGGCCGCCGTTGACGACCAGCGCCCTGACCAGCTCCGAAGGCATGTCCAGGGAGCGGGCGACGAGCTCCAGCAGCTTGCGCTCGCCGAAGTCGATTTCCTGGTCGAACAGCAGCCGCCGGCCGGAGATCATGGTCATGAAGCTGGCGCGGTCCCCGGCATTGATGACCAGCACGTTCTCAGGCTCGCCGGCAGGCGACATGGCGCAGACCAGGCGCCGGATGGCCGCCGGCCCGATCTCGAGCGCCAGCACCTCGAGCCCTGCCTCGCGGAGGAGCTCGAGATATCCGATCACTTCCTCGCGACGGCTGACGGTCACGAGCGCGAGACGCTCGCCGTCAGGGCCGCTTTCCCGGACCGGAAGAAAATCGAGCACGTGCTCGGCGAGCTCGCCACCCAGGCGTTCCGCCATCAGGTGCAGGATTTCCTCAGCCTCGCTGCGCTCGCGTGTGACCCGGTAGGTCAGCGAATGAATTTTCACCTTGCCGTGCGGCATCGCAGAGACGACCTTGCGGCCCTTGAACCCTCCCGATACCAGCGCCTTCCTGAGCAGCAGCTTGAGCCGTTTCGGGGACTGCATGACGTCTTCGCTGTCCGCAGGAAGCGGCACCGACGCCCAGGCGCGGATGCCGGCAACGCCCGCCGCATGCAGATCCAGCTGCACGAGATGAATGGCCTCCCGCGCCATATGCAATCCGATCGGGCCGGGCCGCGTGCGGCGGACATTCATGAGGCGGTCGGCGGCCTCGCGCCAGCGGGTCATGCCGGGTCTCCCGCGGCCGCCGGCAACGACGACCATTGATCCTGTCGCGCGCCGCGGCGCCCGCGCCGCCGCTTTTCCGCATACAGCGCCTGGTCCGCGCGCCGATAGACCGCATCGAGCGCCATCGCACTGCCGGGACCGACCCGTACCAGCCCGACGCTGGCTGAAACGGGGCTCGCCGGCCCGCCATCCGACCCTTCGGCCGGGCTGCCAAGTGCGTCGATGCACGTTGCGATCAGCTGGTCGACGTCGTCGCCGCAGTAGAACAATGCGAATTCATCACCGCCGAGCCGGATGATGTAGCCGTCGCTTGCGAACTTGTCGCGAAAGACGTCCACCAGCTGGCACAGCACGCCGTCGCCATAGAGATGACCGTGCCGGTCATTGGTGCCCTTGAAATCGTCGATGTCGAGCACCGCGAAGTAGACGTTCGACTTGCGGGACCGGAAACCTTCGACGATACGGCTGAAATTCGCCTCGAGGAACCGGCGGTTCCAGGCGCCCGTCAGCGGATCCTGGTGGGACAGCAGCTGCACCTTGCTGTGCGCGCGCTCCAGCCGGAAACGAACCCTGATGTCCTCGCGCCGCTCATGGACGTTGCGCGCCACGATAGCGCTCGTCGTCAGCGCCGATGCGAGCAGCAGGAATTGCAGGGTCCACAGGCTCTCGGGCGTAAATCTTTCGGCCACGCCGTACGTGGACAGCGTGAACACCCCGTACACCAGCAGAATCGCGCTCAGGCTTTGCGCGAGGCCCCAGGGCACGAGCGGCATGACCATGAAAAGCAGCACGATGCTGGCCAGCATCGGCCCGCTGACGGAGCCGGTCTTATGGGCGAGCAGGACCAGCGCGGCACTGGTCACGGCCAGCAGGGTGATGCCGAGCGCATAAAGCTCGCGGAGCGCCTGGGCGGCGCGGGCGGACAGATAGACATGCAACGACAGCGTCACCATCATGCCGTAGGTGTACAGGTAGGCCCAGCCCTGGCCCAGCTTGGCGTAGAGCAAGGCCGCGAGCAGGTGCAACAACAGCGACAGCGCCGCCATCGACATGACGCCGCGGCGCACCTCGGCGACCATGAACCTCTCGGCATAACCGGACAGGCCGCTGTCGCGGAATCGGGTCGCCGACCACAGTCTGGCCAGCCGCGTGAATCGCCCGCGTTTCGTCCTCACCCGTCGCCCCCGTGCCTGAAGCGAACTGCTCCGATCCGGACTTTCGCAGCCTCGCGGGGAAATCGCCGTGATCGCGGTCTCATTATGTCAATCACGGCCCGCAGGTCGCCTCGACCTCCAGATCGTCCACCAGCGCGTATCTGCTGCCGGTCCCGACCAGCACGGTGCTGGAAATGCGGATACGCGTGTTCGGGCCGGCATAGGCGGAAATATCGAACACGTCGCGGACCTGGCGGCTGTCGTTGCTGCCGCCGACGTCTTTCAGCGTCTGCCAGCTCCCGCCGCCGTTGCCGGACACCTCGAGCTTCAAATTGCCGTTCTGGCGGCGCGAATGGAGCCGCAGGCTGGCGCTGGCCGCCCCCGCCAGGCCGAGCTCGCGCCAGATCGCGACGTCGCCGAGCAGCGAGATCGGATCGAGCTTGAGGCAGTTGCCGTAGGCGCATTTCGAGTCGGCGACGACGCTCAGGCCACCGGATCCCGGGCCGTCCGATTCGGTGGATTCCTGCCAGGTGCCGCTGAAGTCCCGGGTGCCGTCGTTGCCGGCGTAGCCCGCGTCGAAATAATCGAGAAACAGCGCGCTGCCGGCGGGGCCCTCGATGGTTCGGGCCAGGGTGCGCGTGAGTCCCTCCGCTTCGCTCGCGGTGGCCGTGATGTCATAGAACGCGTTCGGTCTGCCGGCGATCGTGAGCTGCGGGCGGACGGAGCTGCTGTCCTCGCTGCTCGCGTATTGCGACTCCTTATTGTTCGAAGTCGACTTGAGGACGATGCCGTGATTGGGAAACTTGCCCGCCACCCACTGCCGCGCGAGCGGGGTCAAGGCGACATTGAGATAGCCGTCCTGGCTGGGGACGAAAGAGCCGTGCACGGTGCCGCTGTCGTGATCGCCGGCCGTGTTGTTCCAGTTGGCCGAGCTCTCCGTCCAGGTATCGGTGACCCGGAAGATCTCGACGGGCTGGCCCGAGTCGTCCTTGCCCTTGACGTAGAGCCGCAGGCTCGCCGTCGCCACGTCGAAATCCGGCGGCACCGTCGACAGGTCGAAGCGCAACAGGCTGCGCCTGTCCTTGCCGCCGTCGCGGAGGTTCTTGAGCACGGAGCCGTTGCCGTGATCTACGTTCTTGTCGTTTTCGTCGATCCAGGTGTCGTCGACTGCCGTCAGCTTGTAGGTCGTCGCCGGTGCGCTCGCCCCGGTGCCGGCCATCACGGCCGAGTAGCTGTGCTCGCCGAGCGGGGTGGCCGGAACGACGCCGGCGCCGAGGCAGCCGGCGGTTTCCAGCAAGGCTTGCGCGTGCCGGAAGCCGCCCTCGGCCGCGTAACCGAGGGCGTCGGATTGCTGCCGGGCTTCCGCGGTGGCACCGCCGGTGCCGCCGCGCTCGAGCAGCAGAGCGGCGACGAGCGACAGCAAGGCCAGGGCGAGGATCACCGGCAGCAGCACGAAGCCCGTGCCGCGGCAGCCCGGCGTTTTCACAGCGCCCCGCCCGCGCGCACCCGCGTGTTGAGGCTGGCCGTCGCGCCGCCGGCCCCGCCGAGCGTCAGCGTGATGTCGACGACGGCCGGCCGGCCGGCAGCCGCAGGAGGCAGGTACTCGACGCGAAACAGGGTAACGCCCTCGGCGATGGGACGCTCGGTGAAATCGTTGCCGTTCACCGGATTCGGGTTCGGCAGGCGCTCGAGCAGGGTCGTGCCGCTCAGCCGGTAGACGACGACGTCGATCCAGTCCTCGTCGCTCTTGCCGTCCTCGTCGTCGTCCTGGATAGCGCCCTCGTCGATGAAACCGTCGCCGTCGTCGTCGACACCGGCGATCCCGGGCTTGCCGTCGTTGCTCATGTCCTTGGACACGTCCTCGTCGATGAGTCCGTCGCCGTCGTTGTCGATGCCGTCGAGCTTGTCTTCGTTCGTCGTGCCGTCCTCGTCGTCGTCGTTCGGGTCGCCCTCGTCGACGAGGCCGTCGCCGTCGTCGTCCACGCCGACGATGCCCGCCGCCCCATCGTTGGTCATGTCGTCACCGAAATCCTCGTCGATGCGGCCGTCCTTGTCGTTGTCGGCGTCGACGAAACCGTCGCCGTCGCTATCCAGAGTCGGATCGAGCGCCATGCCGAGGACGTCACGGACGGACTCGCTGTAGGGGGTGGCGGCGTTCTCGGGGCGCGGCACCAGCAGCCGCGACGTGCCGCGGACCGCGCGCACCATGCGCTCCATGGCGAACTGCGCCTGCTGCTCGAGCTCCGCGGACGCACCGAAAGCTTCGCGCGCACGGGTCGCCTGGCCCGCAACGCCGGCCAGGGCGGCGAGCACGAGCGCGGCAATGGCCACGGTCGCCAGCATCTCGATCAGCGAGAACCCGGACTGCTCATGTCCGTTCATGGCGCCGTGACGCTTTCGAGGGCGGTCGTGCCGTTCTCCTCGGCGACGCGTACCCAGAGCAGGTTCGGCTCGGCGCCGCTGAACGGGTCGCCGTCGCCGTCGGCATCGTCGAGATCGTAGTGGGCGAGGAACACGAGCAACCGGCCGGGCGTGCCCGCCGGGTCCGAGTAGCCGGTCGGCACGGCCGGATTGCCGGCGGCGAGGGCGGCGGCATCCAGGGCGGCGAAGCTGGCGGCGAGCACCTCTTCCATGCGGCCGCTCACGCGGTACTGCGCTGCAATCTGCGCTTCGTGTGCAGAGGCGGCCCGGGTGGCGGCGTACAGGGCGTCGAGCGCGGGCGGCAGGCACATGGCGACGAGCAGCACGGCGACCAGCACCTCCACGTACGAGAAGCCACGCTGAACCGGTTGTGGCGGGCGGGCCGTCACTGCACCGTTACCCGGCCCGTCACGGCGGCGACCGCGACGCGGCGCTGGCTGCGGCCGTCGGTGAGGTCGATGGTCGCACTCGTCACTGCAACGCCTGCAGGATCGGCGCAGAGCGGCGTCCCCGAGGCATCGAACACGATGTCCCTGGCCTCGGCGCATGCGGCTGCGAAGGAGAAGGCTGCGGCTGCGATCTGGACGTCGCGGGTGGCGGAATCCGCGGCGAAATCCAGCGCGAAAAGCTGCCGGTCGACGGGGTGGTAGACGGCGAAATCGCGCGCCGGCGGCACGGCGGCAGTGTCCAGCCGGAACATCTGCGCGGTGCCGCCGGCGGCATCGACGCGCAGACCGTGCGGTGTGCCGGTGCGTTCCGCCTCGCTGCGCGCGTACCGCAGCGCCTGTACCAGTTCAGCCGCGGCCAGCTCGACCCGCGCCGGGTCGGGCGCCGAGAGAAGCGGCACTGCGATCACCGCAAACGCCGCCAGCAGCGCCACGACGACCAGCATCTCGGTCAGCGTGAACCCGGCGCGCAGTGCGGAAAGTCCACGCATGTCGAACAACTGCCCGATCGGCGACGGCCGAAGCCGGATCGATCAGTTGTTGTCGGCGATCAGCTCGCCCGAGACGATATCGAATTTCCAGCCGTGACCGCCGTCGGGTGTCAGCCCGCCCAGGATGCCCGCGCCCACGACCTCGACGGTGCCGAGGTTGTTCGCCGGGTTGACCGGTATTTCGCGCAGGTACGGCCCCATATTGAAAGTGCCGTCGGTGCCCGTGCAGGTCTGGCCCGTCATGCTCGAATAGAGCGTGAGCTGGCTGATGAACGCGAGTTCGCCCTGCGCACCCGCACCACCGGTGCCGGTGCCGGCGGTGCTGCCTGCAGGGCAGGTGCCGCCGGCGGCCGTGACCGCACCCGGAAGCGTACCGTGCTGCTGGCGGTACAACTGTATCGCCGAGCGCATGGTGGCGAGGTTCGATTCGATGGCCGACGCACGGGCCTCATTGGTCGTGTCGGCGAACTGCGGCACGACGATGGCGGCCAATATGGCCAGAATGATCACGACGATCAGCAGCTCGACGAGCGAGAATCCCCGGTTCGTAGCCGGTCGCTGCCCCATATTCATAACCACACCTCAAATGACTTCCGTTAAACGTGACTCGTGTCTCTTCGCCTTGGTCGAGACTCCGTTCGTGGCGCAACTCTGAACTGCATCCCTTGCAAAAACAGCATATTGCGTCACATTTTCCATAATTACCATGATTTTTGGGCCAGGTCCCGATTTCGGCTGCGGCAGTACAGGACCGCTCGCCTGCGAACGTCCGAATGCGAGACGTGACCGCCCTGCTCAGCCGACCGCGCTCGACAGCTTGAAAATCGGCAGAATCAATGAGCTCACGATGAGTCCGACGAGCACGCCCATGATGAGCAGCATCACCGGCTCGGCCAGGCGCGACAACATACCCAGTTGCTTTTCGAGCTCGCGCTCGTAGAAGTCTGCAATCCGGCCCATGACTTTTGCGAGGTTGCCGCTTTCGTCGCCGGTCGTGATGAGCTGGCGCACCATGGGCGGAATGAATCCTGCCCTGTTGAAACCTGCGGCGAGGCTGCCGCCGTCTTCCACGTTTTTCCGTACGCTCGCCAGGAATCGTCGGAACAAGCGGTTCGGCACCACTTCGTGGCAGGCGGTGAGCGTTTCGACCGCGCTGACGCCGTTTGCGAGCGACAGGCTCATGGCGCGCAGCGACTGGACGAGATACAGCTTGACGAACACGGCGCCCAGCAGCGGCGCGCGGATCTTGAGCCGGTCGAGCATTTCGGCGCCGGCTTCGCTTCGTGCCCACCGTTGCATCAGGAATGCGGCGGCTGCAAGCGCGGCCAGGCACTGCATCCAATAGCCGCGCAGGAATTCGCTGCACGCCATCAGCAACTGTGTGGAGAAAGGCAGCTCGTCGCGAATGGCAGCGAATATCGCGCCGAACTTCGGGAAGACGACGACGAGCACGAAAACGACCACGGCGACCGAAAACACGCTTAGAAAAGCCGGGTACGCCACAGCGGACATGACCGTCGCGCGCAGCTTCTCGCGCCGCTCCTCCATCTGAAGAAGCTGATTGAGGACGTCCGACATGAAACCGCCGTTCTCGCTCGCCGCGATGAGATTCACGTAAGTCGGCGAGAAGACCTGCGGATGTCGCGCCAGCGCGGCGGAGAAGCTCCGGCCGGCCGAGATGTCGTCACTCATCTCGGCCAGCACCGAGGCGAGTTTCGGCTGCACGCACTCGCGGCGAAGCGTACCGAGCGCCCCGTGCAGATTGGCCCCGGTTTCCAGCAGCAGGACGAGCTGCTCGAGGAACAGCATCCGGTCTTTGGCCGTCACTGCACGCGTGCGGCGGATGCGAAAAGCACGCTTGCCGGAGGGTGCGACGGGGCTGCGGGCGATACTGGAGAGGTCGAGCGCCATGCGAAATCCTTCAGGCGGAAATGACTCGCGTCACTTCCTCGATCGTGGTCAACCCCTGGCGCACACGTTCCATGCCCTCGTCGAAAAGGGTTTTCATCTTGCGCTCCTTCAGGAATGCCGTGAGCTCGTCACGGCCGGGGTTTGAAATGATCAGACGCTGCAGCGCAGCGTCGGTGCGCAGCGTCTCGTGAATGCCCATGCGGCCCTTGAAGCCCGAGTCGTAGCATTCCGCACAGCCGCGCCCTTTGACGAGCCGCACCTGACGGCCATCCGTCCAGCCGTACCGCTCGAGAATCTCCGGCGGCGCCAGCGATGTCGTCTTGCAGGCATCGCAAACCGTGCGCACGAGTCGCTGGGCGACAACGCCGATCAACGCGGATGAAAGCAGGTAGGGCTCGACGCCCATGTCGATCATGCGCGTGACGGCGCCGATGCTGTCATTGGTGTGCAGAGTAGAAAGCACGAGATGGCCGGTCAGTGCTGCCTGGACGGCGATCTCGGCGGTCTGCTGCTCGCGTATCTCGCCGACCATGATGATGTCGGGATCCTGGCGCAGCACGTGCTTGAGCATCTTGGCGAACGTGAGGCCGATATTGGCCCGCACCTCGTTCTGGTTGACGATATCGAGCTGGTACTCGACCGGCTCCTCGATCGTGACGATGTTTTTCTCGACGCTGTTGAGATAATTGATGGCGGCATAGAGACTCGTGGTCTTGCCGCTGCCGGTTGGCCCGGTGACGAGAATCAGACCATAGTTGTGCGCGAGCAGGCTCTTGAAGCTGTCGAGATTGCCCGCACTCATACCGAGCTTGTGCACGTCGAGGATCGCCTGGTTTTTGTCGAGGACGCGCAGCACGACTTTCTCGCCGAACAGCCCGGGCAACGAGCTGAAGCGCAGATCCACCGAGCGGCCCTGGGTGCGCACCTGGATGCGGCCGTCCTGGGGCATGCGGCGCTCGGCGATATCGAGGTTCGCCATGACCTTGAGCCGGGAGACTATGGACGGGTGCAGCTCGATCCGCGGCGCCATGTATTCATAAAGCACGCCGTCGATGCGGTAACGAATACGCGATTTCGTGCGCGACGGCTCGATATGTATGTCGCTCGCACCGTCATGCACGGCGCGCTGAATCACGGAATTGACCAGGTTGACCACGGGGCTGCCGGCGGCCATCTCATCGATGGCCGAATAGTCGTCGTGCATCGCGCTGTCGACGACTTCGAAGTCCTCGTCGACGTCGCTCACGAGCTCCGCCGTGAAATCCGTCCCCGACAGCGATTCGTCGATGCTGCCGAGGATTTTCTCCTGCTGCGCCAGCACCGGCCGCACATCACAACCGACGAGCTCCGCGACCTCGTCGAGCGCCGGCAACGCCTGCGGCTTTGCCGTGGCGAGGTACACCGCGCCACGCACCTTGAACAATGGCAGCACGCACAGCCTGCGCGCCGCGTCCTTTCTGAGCAGCCGCACCGCGGCGGGGTCGAAGACGCCCGGGCGCAGGTCCACGACCGGTACGCCGAGGTGCTCGCCGAGCACGTGGAACAGCTTCTGCTCCGACACCCAGCCCTTGGCGGCGATGATCTTGCCGAGCCGTTCACCATGCTGCGCCTGCAGTTTCAGCGCCTCCTCAATCTGCTCGGCGGTTACGAGCCCGCGCGCGAGCAATAGATCGCCGAACTTGCGGGGGCCTTCCGTGAGCACGGGCAGGGTCATCGACGAGGCGCCCGTCGGATCGTCCGCGAAACTGATGTAATCGGCAACGCCCGTGATCTGGAAAATTTCCTGCAAAAGGGTGTGCACGTGCGCGAACTTGAGCCAGCCGCCAAGACTCAGCAGCTCGTCCTGCGTGTCCAGGAAGGCCTCGAGGGCGCGGCCGTCGACGAGCCGCACGTGCGTCAGCTCGAGTACGATCCGTGTCTCGCCGGCGGTCACGCATGCCTCGGTGGCCTTGCGCAGCGCGAGCACGCTTTTCTCGTCGTTCAGCGAATCCTTCGGCGTCAGGTAGGTAATGGCGCCGATACGGCTGCGCATGAGATCGCGCGCCGGGGTCGACGCAGCGGTGCTCATGAGACCGCCTCGAGCGTCGCGGGGCGCACGCGCGCCAGATGCTGGTCGAGCGGTACCGGCCGCTCGATTGCGTAACCTTGAGCATAGTCGACGCCAATCTCGGCGAGGCACCGCTCTATGCGCGCGTTCTCCACGTATTCCGCGATGATCTTGAGCCCCATGGCGTGACCGACCTCGGTGATGGCGCGCACCATCGACTCGGAGACCGGGTCATCGATGATGCCCTTGACGAACGATCCGTCGATCTTGACGAAATCTACCGGCAGCGCCTTGAGATAAGAGAACGAGGACAGCCCTGTGCCGAAGTCGTCGAGGGAGAAACGGCAGCCGCGCGCTTTGACGCGCAGCATGAAACGCTTTGCGGTCTCCATGCTGGTGATGGCCGCGGTCTCCGTGATCTCGAAACAGATGCGGCCCGGGTCGACCTGCGAACGGTCCAGTTCACCCTCGATGAACTCGACGAAAGTGTCGTCGCTGATCGACTGCCCGGACAGGTTGATGGAGCAGACCAGCTCGCCGGTGCCGCCGTCGGACAGCAGCGCAAGCGCGTGGCTGACCACCCAGCGGTCCAGCGCCGGCATGAGAAAATAGCGTTCCGCTGCCGGCAGGAACGACGCAGGCGACAGCACATTGCCTTCGTCATCGAGCAGCCGCAACAGGATCTCGACGTGCGGCTCGTCGTCGCCGTGCAGCGGCCGAATGAGCTGCCCGTACATGCGAAAGCGATCGTTGCGCAGGGCGCTGTGGATACGACCGACCCAGCGCATCTGCTCGGTGCGTTCGACGAGGCTCGCGGCACCGTCCTGGTAGACGTGCACGCGATCGCGTCCCTTTTCATGGGCCGACGCGCTCGCGAGCTCCGCGGCCTGCAACGCCGCGGCCGCATTCGCCGATTCGGCATCCATGGCCGCCACGCCGATGCTCGCCGTGATCGCGACCGGCTGATCGTCGAAGCTGAAGCTCAAACTGCTGACCGACAGCCGGATGGTCTCGGCCAGCTCGCGGCCATACTCGAGTGAACAGTTCTCGAGCAGCAGGCCGAAATCGTCGCTGCCGAGGCGCGCTGCGGTGCGGCCTTCTCCCTGATACCGGTCCAGGTGCCGGCCGATGCGGCGCAGCAAGGCATCGCCAGCCTCGTGGCCGAGCGTTTCATTGACCACGTGCAGCTGGTCGAGGTCGATGCAGAGCACGCAGTGCGACTCCTTGTCGTTGTGAGCGCGCGCATGCGCGACTTCGAGCCGGTACTCGAACTCGCTCCTGCCGAGCAGGCCGGTCAGCGAGTCGTAACTCGTCTGGATGACCTTGGCGGCCTTTTCGGCCACCGACCCGAGCAGATTCCTGTCGCTGTTGCTGAAGTCGATCGCCGTGACCGGGTTCGCCATCAGCAGCACGCCGCAGACGGCTTCGCGATCGTCGAGGACGGGTGTGGCGGCGAGCTTCATGTCGCCGAAGGGCCGCAGCGGGTCCGCGACGGCGCCGAGCCCTTCGTTGAAAACCACGGCGCGGGCCGCGGCCGCGAAGGCAGTGAAGAACTCGCGGGAAACCACGCGCAGAAACTCGTCGACGGCTTGCACGGGGCTGCGCGGATCGTGGCGCTCGAGAAAGAGCCGCTGGACGGGCAGCACGAGCGCAACCAGGCTCGCGTCGAGATGATCGCGGCAACTCTCGACGAGATTCTCGAGCGCCGGGCGGGCCTCGGCGAAACGGCTGCTCTGCCGGCTGGTCGCGTAAACCAGATTGAGCTCCTCGTAGCGGTCTGAAAGCTCGCTCGCCATGGCGTCGAGCTCGCCGTTCAAACGCTGCCACGTCGACATGACCGCCGCCGCTGCCGCTGCCGCCTCGCCGATGGCATCGGCCGCCCCCAGCCCGGCGACGGCAATGAACGCCGCCGGATCCCCGGCAGTCGCGGGTACGATGGCGGCGAGATGCAGCTCGCGGCCGTCGCGAAGCGCAACGCGACTGTCCCCGGCCGCGTAGCGGCGCACCAGAGCGGCAGCTGCGTCCGCCGTTTCCGCGCTCCACTCCCCGGCTGTCCAGTCGAGCTCGGGATCGCCGCTCAGGAGTGCCGCGCCCGCGCGCGGCAGCAGGCTCGAGACGACGCGGAAGGTCTCCGCGGCGCCCAACCGCGCCGGCAGATCGCTGCTCCCCGTCATTCCGCCTCCGCGACGGTCGTGGTGCTGAGCAGACGGCTCACGAGCTCGAGGAACTTACGCACGCTGAGCGGTTTTTCGAGCAGCACGAGATTGGCGTGCCGGCGCGTCCAGTGCGACTCGCTGACGAAGATCATCGATGTCATGATGACGATGGGGAATTCCCGGTCCGGCAGCTCGGCCGAAATGCGCTCGCAGAGTTGTTCCCCCGAGAGGCGCGGCATCTGGATGTCCGAGATCAGCAGATCCGGCCGGCGTTGCCGAATGCGTTCCAGCGCCACCTCGCCATTTGGTGCCGTCTCGACCTCGTAACCATTACGGTCGAGCGCGAGCTTGAGCACGCGTATGACGTGCGGCTCGTCGTCTGCGATCAGAATGTATGGCCCGGCTGCCATTTCAGGACGCCTGCTGGATCATGACGGTGTCCTTCCACAGCTCGATGGAGAATCGCGACCCCTGGCCAGGCTCGCTCTCCACCTTCAGGGCGCCGTGGTGCAGATGCACGATGTCACGGGCCAGAGACAGTCCAAGACCGTGTCCGGAACGGCTGCGGACCTGCTCGTCATCAGCGCGGAAGAAACGTTCGAAGATGCGTTCCCGGTCTTCGGGCTTGATGCCGACCCCGGTATCGCTGACATATATGCGAATCAGGTCGGCCGTCTCTTCGGCGCCAATGGTCACGGTGCCGCCGGCGTTGCTGTACTTGATGGCGTTGGTGAGCAGGTTGTTCAGCGCGACACGAAGCAGTCCCTTGTCTAGCGACGCAGCCGACAGATTCTCGGGCACCTCGAGCGCAAACTCGAGCTCGCTCTCGCGGCCGGCGCGGGAAACATGGTCGAAAGCGTCCTGGAGCAGATCCTTCAGGTTGACCCGCTGGCGTTCCAGCTTGAGGCTGCCCATCTCGATACGCGTGATGTTCAGCAGATTGTCGATGAGGGTGGCGAGTCGTTGCACTTCATCACTGATCGCGTTAACCGCCTCGACGCGCTCAGCCTCTTTGAGGCTCTCGCTCGTCTGCAGCGTCTCGGCATACATGCCGAGAACGTTCAGTGGCGTCTTGAGCTCGTGGGCCAGATGGGCCACGAACTCGCCGCGCGAACGCGCGGCCAGGCTTTCGCTCGTCACGTCGCGTATCACCAGCAGCGTGCCGGATCGCGCGGCCGTTCCCTGTGTCGACAACAATGGCCATGCCCGCAATGCGAAGGTCTTGTCGGGCGAACCCTCGGGCGCGAACTCCAGCACCTGCGCCAGCTTGCGCGCCACGCTCTTGCCCTCGCAGCGGTTGATGAAGTCGACAATCTTACGATCGCGGCACCAGTCTTCGGGCGACCGCCCGACCACATCCTCCGGCGCCACGCCGAAAAGGCCGCGCAGCTTGCCGTTGGCAAAGCTGACCATGCCCGATTCATCGAGGACCAGCACGACGTCAGGGATGGCCTCGAGCACCCTTTCCATGCGCTGCTTCTGGTAGCCGAGCAGCTTCGCCGACGTCAGCAGGCGCCCGTTCTCGGCTTCGAGCTCGCGCAATCGATCCTGGGCGTATTCGGCAAAACTGTTGAATCGCTCCAGCAAATCGCTGACGGTGCCGGTCGCGTCGAGCCGGATACGTTCAAAGCTTCCGCCGGCGATGATCTTCTCGATCTCGGCGGTGATGTTCCGGATAGGACCGATCTCGCGCCGCACGAGGAAATAGAAAGCCGGCGTGAGCAGAAAGATGGCGAGCGCAAGGCTCGCGAAAAACGGGATCTGATCGATCTTCAGCGCCTTGCCCGGCTGGAAATAGCCCAGCCGCACGAAGCCGCCGGCTCCGGTGCGGGCAGCGAGCGGCGCCTGAAACTCGACGACACTGCGTTGCTCGCCGGCGCCTGTGCTCACCGTGAGGTTGCGGCCGGTGAGCGCATCGGCGCTGTCGGGCAGCGCCGGCGCCGGCACTTCGAGGCCTCCCATCGCGACCTGCTGCAGCGTCGCGCCGACGTTGTCCATGACCACGGCATACGCGAGCGCCTCACCCTGGCTCGCCTGCAGCGCTTCCAGGCTCCGGCCGGGCGGCACGAGCTGCTCATAGGGAAGCGCCGACAGGAGCCGGGTCAGGCTCGCAGCCTGAGCGCTTGCGCCGGCCTGGTCCGCATCACGTTGATGCTGCAGCAGCAGGCCGACGATCACGCCGATCACGGCCAGCGAGGCGGCGATCATGGCCAGTCCGAGCCGTTCGTTGCGCCACAGGCCACGCCGTCCGCGTGTCGTCATTGCTCACCGCTCCCGGGTCTTCGAATCCCGGGGAAGTGTCGCATTCCGGCTCGGGGCATGACCGTGATGCCAGTCTCATTATGTCGCCTCGCCGCCGGAGCACGCGGCGGCGCCGGCGCGGGCCGCCATGATCGGGGCCCTCAACAATCGTACGCAGTCGATTGACTTTCTTGAGAAACGATCGTTGACCGCACGGCTCGACCACGTTACCTTTACCGCAAAAATCCCCCATGGAAATCTTTGCCGTGGCGTCTGCAGGAATCCGCCGGATCAGAATCGATTACAAGCCTGCGCCGGCGCGCGTCCGAACGCCGCGGCAACTTCGCAGCCGGCTGCAGTGGTTCGCCCTGGGCCTGGGCATCCCCGCGCTGGGCCTGCTGCTGGCCATGAGCGCGCGCAATGCAGGCGGCACGCAACAGGAGACCCGCATGGCCTCCGCTTCGCTGGTCAGCGTCCCCGTCGAGCTTCCGCTCGATACGCAGCCCGCGCCGCCGCCCGTCGCTGCATCGGCGGCGGTGCAGGCCACCGTCCTGACGCTCACGGTCGCGCGCGGTGATACGCTCGACGGTCTGTTCAAGACCCACGGGCTCGACCGCCGCGACCTCGCCTCGATCCTGCTCGTCAAGGATGCCGCCCCGCCGCTGCGGCTGCTGCGCCCCGGCGACGAGATTCTCGTCAGCCACGACGCAGGCAGCGTGCAGTCCCTCGACCGCCGCCTCGACGAAACTCGGCGGTTGTCGGTGACCCGCGCCGGGGCCGATTTCACCGCGCGAATCGTCGAGGACATCGTCGAGCGCCGGCTCCAGCATGCGCGCGGGAGAATCGGTTCCTCTCTGTTCGAAGCGGGTATGCGTTCCGGGCTCTCCGACCGCCTGATCATGCAACTGGCCGGGATTTTTGCCTGGGACATCGACTTCGTGCTCGACATTCGCCGTGACGACGAATTCGCCGTCGTGTATGAGGAAATCTGGCGCGATGGCGCACTGCAGCGCACAGGTGAGGTGGTGGCCGCCGAATTCGTCAATGCAGGCCGCGTATTCCGCGCCGTGCGTTTCGTCGATCCGACCGGCCGCGCCGAGTACTATGCACCGGACGGCCGCAGCATGCGCAAGGCCTTCCTGCGTGCGCCCGTCGATTTTTCCCGCATCAGCTCCAATTTCAACCTCAAGCGCCTGCATCCCATTTTCAAGACGGTGCGGCCGCACAGGGGCGTCGACTACGCCGCGCCTGCCGGCACGCCGATCAAGGCGGCCGGCGACGGCAAGGTCCTCTTCCGCGGCCAGAAGGGCGGTTACGGCAATGCGGTGATCCTGCAGCACGGCGGCAACATCACCACGCTGTACGGCCACATGTCGCGGTTCGCGGACGGCGCGAGGGCGGGCGTGCGCGTGCGCCAGGGACAGACGATCGGCTATGTCGGCCAGACGGGCTACGCCACGGGTCCGCATCTCCATTACGAGTACCAGCTCAACGGCGTTCACCGCAATCCCCGCACGGTCTCGTTGCCGCAGGCCGAACCCATCCGCAGCGAGTATCGCGAAGATTTCCTGACCGCTTCGGCGCCATTGCTGACCCGGCTCGACGTGATCAAGCGCACCCAGCTCGCCGCCTACGAGGACGAGTGAGCGCAGCCGTCCCGTGACCGAGCTCTACCTGGGCCTCATCTCGGGCACCAGCATGGACGGCGCCGACGCGGCGCTCGTGCAGTTCGACGATGCCGGCTGCCGCGTCCTCGCCGGGCACGGCAGCGCGTTCCCATCCGAAGTGCTCGAAGCATTGTCCAGCGTGGTCGCGCGGCCCATGAGCGTCGTTTCTCTCGATCAACTCGGACAGCTTGAAACGCGGCTCGGCCACTTCTTCGCCGATACTGCGCTCGCCCTGCTCGAGCGCGAAGGGCTCGCGCCGGGCGATGTGACCGCCATCGGCAGCCACGGGCAAACCATCCGCCACTGCCCTGATCTCGCGCCGGCATTCACCTGGCAGATCGGCGATCCCAACGTCATTGCGGCGCGCACCGGCATCACGACAGTGGCCGATTTCCGGCGCCGTGATCTGGCGCTCGGCGGTCAGGGCGCGCCGTTGATGCCCGGCTTTCACAAGGCGGTATTCTCGTCGGCCGCAGAGGACCGGGTAGTCGTCAATCTCGGCGGCATGGCCAATGTCACCATTCTGCCGCGGGAAGGCGTCGTGCAGGGCTTCGATACGGGACCGGGTAATGCGCTCATGGACCTCTGGTCGCAGGCCAGGCGCCGCCGGCCGTTCGACGAGGACGGTGGCTGGGCGCGATCGGGCTGCGTGCATTCGGGCTTGCTGGAGCGCTTCCGCCAGGATCCGTTTTTTGCCAAGCCGCCGCCGAAAAGCACGGGCCGCGAATACTTCAACAAACTCTGGATCGAGGACGTGCTGCTCGATATGACGACCTGGCCGAGCCCGCAGGACATTCAGGCCACACTGCTCGAGCTCACTGCCCGCAGCATCGCCGACGTCATTGCGGGCGCTGCCGCTGAGGCGCGCCGCGTGCTGGTCTGCGGCGGCGGCGTACACAACACATTCCTGCTGCAGCGTCTCGTCGAGCTGATGCCGGACCGCAGCGTCGAGTCCACGCAGGCGTACGGCATCGACCCCGACTGGGTCGAAGCGGCCGGATTCGCCTGGCTTGCGCGCCAGACGCTGAACGGTCGGGCCGGCAATCTCACGACCGTGACCGGCGCGCGGGCGCCGGCCGTGCTGGGAGCCATCTACAGCGCGTGAGCGCGCGCCCTTGCCGCTGCTGCGTCCCAAAAACGTCGATGCCGGGCTGTTATGATGAGCGATCGCGCCGCGTGTCCGCGCCGATCGGCCCTCATGGATAGCCTCAACCTCAAGCTGCCCGCCTATTTCATCAACCGCGAGCTCAGTCTGCTGAGCTTCAACCGCCGTGTGCTGCGGCAGGCCGAGGACCCGGGCACGCCGCTGCTCGAGCGGCTCAAATTCCTGTGCATCTCGAGCACCAATCTCGACGAGTTCTTCGAAATCCGTGTCGCCGGCCTCAAGCAACGGATCGAGATCGGCTCGACGCTGGCCGGTCCCGATGAAATGGCGCCCCAGGAAGTGCTCGCCGCCGTTCATGCGCAAGCGCTCGAGCTGGTCGATGTCCAGTATCGGCTGCTGAACGATGTGCTCATGCCGGCGCTCGCGCGCGAAAATATTCGTTTCGTCCGCCGTCACGAATGGACCGAGGCGCAGCGTGCATGGTTGCGCCGGTACTTTCTCGAGCAGGTCGAACCCGTCCTGAGCCCGCTCGGGCTGGATCCCGCGCGGCCGATTCCGAAAATTCTCAACAAGAGCCTCAATTTCATTGTGCCCTTGCGCGGCAAGGATGCCTTCGGCCGCAATTCGAGCCTGGCGATCGTGCAGGCGCCGCGCTCGCTGCCGCGGCTGATCCGCCTCCCGGTCGGCGTCGACGGCAACGGCCCGGACGATTTCGTTTTTCTCTCCTCCGTGATCCATGCATACGCCGACGAGCTGTTCTCGGGAATCGACGTGCTCGGCTGCTATCAGTTCCGCGTAACGCGCAACAGCGATCTGTTCGTCGATGACGAGGAAGTGGACGATCTCCTGCGTGCGCTCGAGGGCGAGCTGGCCTCGCGGCGCTACGGCGCGGCCGTGCGGCTCGAGACCGCCGCCGATTGCCCGGCGGAGACTGCGCGTTTCCTGCTCGATCACTTCGCGCTCGGCGCAGACGATCTGTATCAGGTCAATGGGCCGGTGAACCTCAACCGACTGCTGGCAGTGTATGACCTCGTCGACCGGCCGGATCTCAAATATCGCCCCTTCACCCCGGGCGTACCGCAGGCGCTGGTCGGCAGCGGGGATCTGTTCGCGCTCATGCGCAAACGCGACATTCTGCTGAGCCACCCGTTCCAGTCTTTCGCGCCAGTCATCGATTTCGTGCACCAGGCCGCCGCAGACCCGAACGTGCTGGCCATCAAGCAGACGTTGTACCGCACAGGTCCCGAGTCGGCGGTCGTCGACGGCCTGGTGGCGGCGGCGAAGGCCGGCAAGGAGGTGACCGTGATCATCGAATTGCGCGCGCGCTTCGACGAGGCGGAAAATATCTTACTCGCCACCCGGCTGCAGGAAGCCGGAGCGCATGTTGTGTATGGCGTGGTGGGGTTCAAGACCCACGCGAAAATGCTGCTCGTAGTGCGGCGCGAGAACGGCATCCTGCGTCGTTATGCGCACGTCGGCACGGGCAACTATCACCCGCGAACGGCCCGGCTATACACCGACTACGGTCTGCTCACGAGCGACGAGGCCTTCGGCAACGATCTGCACGAGCTGTTTCTGCAGCTCACGAGCCTGACGCGCGTGCCGAAGCTGACGAAGTTCCTGCAGTCCCCGTTCACCCTGCACGCCGCGCTGGAGGAGAAAATCCGCCGCGAAGCGCGGCACGCGAGCGAGGGACAGCCGGCAAGGATCATCGCCAAGATCAACGCGCTCGTGGAACCCGGCATCATTCAGAGCCTGTACGCGGCCTCCGCTGCCGGCGTGCGCATCGATCTCGTGGTGCGCGGCATCTGCTGCCTGCGCCCCGGGCTTGCCGGAATCTCCGAGAACATTCGCGTGCGCTCGATCGTCGGCCGATTTCTCGAGCATTCGCGGGCGTATTATTTTCACAACGCCGGCGACGCGGAGATCTTCTGCTCGAGCGCCGACTGGATGGACCGCAACTTTTTCGGCCGCATCGAGCTCGCGTTTCCCATCGAGAACCCCGAGCATCGGGAACGCATACTGGCTGACCTGGAGACCTGCCTCGGCGACAACACGCAGGCCTGGGAGCTCGGAGCGGACGGATCGTATCTGCGATGCACACCGGGCGCCGGGCCGGCCCGGACCGCCCAGCTCGAGCTGCTGGCCCGGCTGGCCGCTTCCTGAGCGTTGCCGGGCGGCCGGCTACGCAGCCACGAGCCGGAAGCCGATAGCCGCCAGAAAGCCTGCCTCATGCTCGAGGTCGAGGCGGGTCAGCGGATGCCCGTCCAGCCAGCCCGGCGGGAAAGCGAGACGCAGGCTCGCCGGACCCGGTTCCAGGCCTATGGCCGGTGAGGGCACGGTGCTGCGGCCGCGGTGCAGCAGCACCGCCAGCCGCAGGATGACGAGCAGATAACGCGCCTTGGGCTGCCAGGCCGCGAGCAGCCCGGCGAACGGCGCCGGCGCGAGCTTGCGCCGGTGGCTGCCGACCAGGCAGGCCAGCAATGCCTGCTCTTGACGCGAGAATCCCGGCAAGTCGGCGTTCTCGAGCAGATAGGCGGCGTGGCGGTGGTGCTTCGCGTGCGAGATATCGAGCCCCAGCTCGTGCAGCTCGGCCGCCCAGCGAAGTATCTGGGCATTGAGCGGCCGGACCAGCGCCCAGGGGGCGGCCAGGCGATCGTGCAGCATCGACGCGGTAGCGGCCACCCGCGCGGCCTGTCCTGCGTCGACGCGATAACGGCGCGCGAGGGCGCGTACGCTGCGCACACGCGCGTCCTCGTCGGTAAGGCGGCCCAGCAGGTCGAACAACAGCCCCTCGCGGAGGGCGCCGTCGGACGCCTTCAGGGCGTCGATGCCCAGGCGCGCGAACACCTCCTGAAGAATGGCGAGGCCACCTGCGTAGACGGGCGCGCGATCCGCGGTCAGGCCCGGCAACGCCAGCCTCTCCACGTGCCCGGACTGCGCCATGCGGCCGGCGATGTCCGCCAGCCTCGGCGCGGTGATGACACCGTCGGCGTGACCGAGGGCGCGCAGCACGTCGGCGGTCGCGCGCACCGTTCCGGAGGTTCCCGCGGCATGGGCCCAACCGAGGGCACGAAAGTCCGCCGCCACGGGCTCCAGCTCGAACCGCACGGCCATGCGCGCGCTCGCGAAGCCCGCGGCGCTCAGCCGGCCGCCCGGGAAATGCGCTTCGCTCAGCCCGATGCACCCGATATAAAGGCTTTCGAGCTTCTCGGCCGTAAGGCCCGTGCCGACGGCGAGCTCCGTGCTGCCGCCGCCGATGTCGACGACAAGCCGGCGGCCCGGCTCCAAAGGTGCGGTATGGGCGGCTCCGAGGTACACGAGACGCGCTTCCTCGATGCCCGAGATTATTTCGATCGGATGTCCGAGCGCCCGCTCGGCCTGCCCCAGAAATGCTTCGTCATCGCGCACCCGGCGCAGTGTGTTCGTTCCGACGGCACGAACGCTTTCGGCGCGCATGACGCGCAGACGCTCGCCGAAGCGCCCGAGGCAGGCAATGGCGCGTTCAGCCGCGCTCGCCTCGATGCGCAGGCCGGAATTCACTCCGCCGCCGAGACGGACCATCTCGCGCAACCGGTCGATGATCGTGATCCGGCCGTCCTCAAATCGGGCCACGACCATGTGAAAGCTGTTCGAGCCCAGGTCTACGGCGGCGATGATCTGGGGCGCGCGTGCGGCCGAGGCCGCCGACTGCGCCTGATCGCCGCGCTCAGAGGAGGCCGTTTCCGGCATCGCTCGCGAACACTGACCCAGGGATGATGCCGGGCCGCGGGTAACGCCGGCCGGAGCTCAGACGGAAAACGAGGACCCGCAACCGCAGGTCGTCGCCGCATTCGGGTTGCGGATCACGAACTGGGCGCCCTCGAGATCCTCGCGGTAGTCGATCTCGGCGCCCATCAGGTACTGGACGCTCATCGGATCGACGAGCAGCGTGACTCCGCTGTTCTCGATATGCGTATCACCGTCGTCGGTATTCTCGTCGAAGGTGAAGCCGTACTGGAAGCCGGAGCAGCCGCCGCCGGAGACGAACACCCGCAGCTTGAGGTTCGGGTTCTTCTCCTCGCGGATCAGCTCGCCGACCTTTTGCGCGGCCGCATCGGTGAAAACGAGCGGCGCCGGCATGAAGCGGGGGTTATCTGACGGTTCGACGTTCATCGCGCCGATTTTACGGCATATCGGTCTCTGATGACATGGCGGGTCAGGTTTCGCGGCCGAAGCTCAGCTTTTCGACCTTGCCCTCGATGACTCGCTCGGCGGGTGGCTTTTCCAGCAGCGCGGGGCCCCCTGCCGGGGCGTGAATGAGCTTGCCGTTGATCTCGGCGCCGATCGCCATCTGGATCAAATTGTAATAGACGTTGCCGGTCACGCGCGCGTTTTCGCCGAGCTCGATTCGCTCGCTCGCCCGTACGTCACCGCGCACGGTGCCATTGAGAATCACATGGGCGACGGTAACGGTGCCTTCGACGCAGCCCTTGTCGCTCACGCTCAGAAGCGTCGCGGCGGCGTCCCGGGCGCTGATATTGCCCTTGATGAGGCCGTCCACGTGCAGGCCTCCTTCGAACTCGACGTCGCCGCGGATCGTGGCGCCCTTGCCGATGAGCGTGTCCACCGCGGGCGGCGGTCGTTTCCCCCTCCGCATTCTGGCATCTCCCCTTTCGTCAGCCCGCTATCGCGCCCCAGTCGAACGACTGCCTGATGCTCTCTGCCGACCGGCCGTCGGGCCGGATCTCCACGTGAATGCGCTCGGGAAGGAAGTCGTCCGGCAGCACCAGGTCCTCTTCGAAATCCTGAAAATACTTGAAAGAAAAGCGGATGTCGCGGGTTTTATCCGGCGTGATGTCGGTCATCGCGTAAGTGACCGTGCGGCCCCGTTGCGCGCCGTCCAGCGACAGATCGACGACGCCGGATACGCGCCGATCGTGCTTGAGCTGCTGCACCAGCACGAGCCGCAAGGTGAAGTGAGCGTTGCCCGAGCGTGGCGTGACGCCGATTTCCTGCACGCGCAGGCCGGCAGCGCCGTCGGCCGGTGACACGATGCCGCGATAGAGTCGAAGCTCCTTTCGCTGTTCGAGAATCTGCGCCTGGAGCACGCCGAGATTCTTCTCGACCTGGGCGTAGGCTTCACGATCGACGTCGCGGGACGTTTCAATCAGGGCGAGCTCGCCGCGCAGGGCCGTGTTCTGCTTTTCCAGCGCGTCGATACGCTCACTCAGCTCGCGCTGCTGATGGGCGGCGTCCAGGCGATCAAAACCACCCCGGAAACGCCCGTATTCGAATATCAGCCAGGCCGCTACTGAAAACGCGAGCAGCAGCAAGCCGCGAAATATCAGCGCCCGATACGGTCGGTGCGGCTTGACGACGAGGCGGGAACGCATGTCAGGGCGCCTCCGCGCCATTCGCCATTGCGATCGCCATAGCGCCGAAAAATATCGGTGACATCGCCCGCAACTTGCTTGTATTCTGATCCGCGACGCGCCTGCGCCTGCCCGGCCATGGTACGCGCCGGAAGCGGAAAACAGAAGCAGCGGGAAACGTCGCAGGCGCAAGAACAGTTGCGCGGAGCAAATCGAAATCGAGCGCCATGCTCTGGCTCGAAGCACTGCACATCATCTTCATGGTGACCTGGTTCGCCGGCCTGTTCTATCTGCCGCGCTTGTTCGTCTACCATGCGGCGGCCGACGATGCGCTGGGGCGCGTCCGGTTTCAGACCATGGAGCGCAAGCTGTTCGCGCTCATGACGATCGGCGGCGTGATGACCGTGCTTACGGGCTTGTCGTTGCTGCTGCTCTACCGGCTGCCCGCGCTGGCCGGCGCCGGCTGGCTGCACGCCAAGCTGATCCTCGTGGCCTTGCTCGTCGCTTATCATCTGTGGTGCTGGAAGATCGTGAGGGACTTTCGCAACGAACGCGACCGGCACAGCACGCGCTGGTTCCGCTGGTTCAACGAGGTGCCGTCACTGCTCCTGATTGCGATCGTCATCCTGGCAGTGGTCAAGCCTTTCTAGCCGCGCGCGCGACCACCATTCCGGCTGCGGCGGAACGCCCTGCGGAAACGCCAGCGGCCCGAGCTCCTGCAACGCGCTCGCATATACGTCGCGCTTGAAGTAGATGACTTCCTTGACCGGCCGCCAGTAATCCACCCAGCGCCAGCGGTCGAACTCCGGCGCATCGGTCGAATCGAAGCGCACCCGCGTTTCGTCGCCGATCAGCCGCAACAGGTACCAGCGCTGTTTCTGGCCGATGCACAGCGGCGTCGAATGACGGCGCATGTAGCGGCGCGGCAGACGGTACCTGAGCCAGCCGCGCGTCCGTCCGAGCAGCTCCACGTCGCCGGCCTGCAGCCCGATCTCCTCCTCGAGCTCGCGGAACATCGCCTGGCGCGCGGTCTCCTCGGGCCGGATACCGCCCTGCGGAAGCTGCCAGCCGCTGCGGCCGGCGCGACCGGCGAGAAACACGGAGCCGCCGGAACGGGTCAGGATGATCCCCACGTTGGCCCGGAAGCCGTTGGCGTCGATTCTGTCCATGGTCGAAAACCCGCCGATCCCGCCCGCCGATTTTTTCATAAAGGCCGGGAGGCATCCAGAGTCCGGCCGCGGACTCTTCGGCCGGCTCCGCCGGCCGGGTACGGATCGGGTACGCTGCGGCCCATGAAGCAGGTCACTCCGCTGCCGCTGTTCGCGAGCCTGCTCGCGCTCGGCGCCGCGTCGCTGGGCGCGGCGATTGCGCTCGGCAGCGTGCAGATTCCGCCGCAGGAGCTGTGGCGCGTGCTGTCCGGCGGCGGCGACGAAGTGGCGCGCACCGTGATCTTCGAGCTGCGTCTGCCGCGCGCGCTGGCCGCGTTCGGCACCGGCGGGCTGCTCGCCCTGGCCGGGGTATTGATGCAGGTCCTGCTGCGCAACCCGCTGGCCGACCCGTACGTGCTCGGCGTGTCGGGCGGCGCCGCGGTCGCCGCGCTGATCGCCATCACGGCGGGCTTGAGCGGCGTCTGGATCGACGCCGGCGCATTCGGCGGCGCCCTGGCGGCCACGCTCATCGTATTTGCGATCGCGCGCGGACCCGGCGGCTGGACCCCGGCGCGTTTGCTCCTGACCGGAATCGTCATGGCCGCGGGTTTCAGCGCGGTCATCAGCCTCCTGCTGGCGCTAGGCTCGGATTCCAGCCTGCGTGGCATGCTGTTCTGGCTGATGGGGGATTTCGCGTTCGCGGACCGCCCGGCCCGGCTGCTGGTCGTGCTTGCCGCGGCAATCGTGGCGAGCTTCGTGTTCGCCCGGCCCCTGAACGTGCTCGCCCGCGGCGAGCTTCAGGCGCACCTGCTCGGCGTGCCGGTGCGCGGGCTGCGCATCGGCATTTACGTGGCCGCCTCGTTGCTCACCGCCCTCGCGGTGACGACGGCCGGATCGATCGGATTCGTCGGCCTCGTCGTACCCCACCTGCTCAGGCTCGCGGCCGGTGCCGATCACCGCATCGTGTTGCCGGGAGCGGTGCTGCTCGGCGGGGCGCTGCTCGTGCTCGCCGACACGCTCGCGCGTGTCGTGCTCGCTCCGCGTCAGCTCCCGGTCGGGGCGCTGACCGCCCTCATCGGCGTGCCCCTGTTCCTCGCCCTCATGTCCCGGCAGCGCGAAACGGTCTAGCGGGCCAGAGGCGCGGCGTTTCAGCCGGTGCGCACACGATCGCGGCCCTCGGCCTTGGCGCGGTACAGCGCAACGTCCGCCTCCGCCAGGAGCTGCTCGCCGAGCGACTTGAGATCCTCGGTGTCCCCCGGGGGCCGGGTCGCGGAAATCCCGATCGACACCGTCACGGAAACCGTGCTGCCGGAGCCCGTTTCGATCGGCGTTGCGGATACCGCGGCGCGCACCCGTTCGGCGAAGCGCTGCGCGTTCTCGGGCGTGGCGTCCGGCAACAGAATTGCGAACTCCTCGCCGCCGAAGCGGGCTGCCACGTCGCTCTCGCGCACTTCGTCATGAACGCGGGCCGCAATCTCCTTGAGCACGTTGTCGCCGGCCAGATGTCCGTGCGTATCGTTCACCTTCTTGAAATTATCGACATCGAGCAGCAGGCAGACGAGCGTGCTGCCGTCGCGGCGGGCGCGGGCCAGCTCTTCGTGAAGGCGTGACTGCAGATAACGCCGGTTGTGCCAGCCGGTCAGTACGTCCGTATCACCGCTGCGCACGAGCAGTGCACGATTGACTCCATTCTCCAGGCAGAAGGACGCGATCGTCGCCAGGTGATTCAGGAAGTCGGTGGCATGGTGACGCGTGAATCGTGTCGCGTCGGAGCTGGCGAAGTTAAGGCTGCCTACGAGACGCTCGGCGCGGCGCAGCGGCATCAGCGCCACGCTTTTCAGGTTCTGTGAGAACGGAAACACGAGCTGGTGATCGGAGCCGATATAGGGGCCGAGCCAGGGCTTGTGGAAGGAACCGAACTGTGGCGCGACTCCGACGAGCGAATCGATGAACAGAACGCCCTCGAACGCTTCGGGCGCGTGGCCACTGCCCAGCAACAGGTGACGGATGCTGTGGTTCGGATCCGCGACCAGCAGCGTGACCGCGTCGAGGCCGTAAGCGTCAGCCAGTCCTCGAGTGAGCAGGCGCAGCAGGACCGGGAGATCCTCTGCGTTGAGCAACTCCAGCTCGCGCGCTTGCGATCGGCGCAGGATGATCTCGTTCTTGGCAGCTTCCTCGGTGAGGACCGCCAGTCGTTCCTGGAGTCTGCGGAGTTCGGGGTCCACGTCGTTCGTAAGCAGTGTTCGCCGACGGCCGGATCGGCTGCGGCACGGTCGAGCTGGGACGATTCTAGCGGGTGCGGGGCAAGCCGCGTTCCCGACCGCGCCACTTTTTACGCGCTTGGCCCGGCAACTGCAAGCCGCGGGGCTGCGCGCCGGCGCGCGCGGTTCGGGTGCGAAGCCTCGGCAGGGCGGTCAATGGCCGCAGAAGCGGCCGTGGCGATGCGGGAATCCGCGTTGATGCCCGTAATGCCCGTAATAGCGTGGCGATGAGTAAAAAACGTAATAACGCGGCCAGGTGCGATATGCGTAACGCGGTGCATGATGCACACGGTGGCGGAACACATGACGCCCAGCGTGCCAATGCGTATACGGACGGACGTAGCGGCCATATCCGTGGCGGCTGTAACCGTAATTGCTGTAGCCGTGATGGTCGTAGCCCGAGGAGACGAACACGCTCCCGAGCCGGACGCGGCCGTCCGCGAACGCTGCGCCGGGGGCTGCGGCGAGCGCCATGACGAATAATGAACCGATGCAGGCAGCACGCGCCATGTCGAGTCCCTCCTCGCAGTGGCGTCTGCACTCTAACGCGCCGTCGCTGAACCGCCGCTGAACCTGGCTGTTCCGGCGAGGGTCCTTTGCTAAACTACGCCGAGGGCAGATTCATCATCGGCGAGGCCGCCGCAGGCCGGGAGAGCATGCACGAGCGCAAGCACATCCGTCGTTCCGTGGCCGTGAGCTGAAGGCCGTCCGGTGCACGAGCTCAGGGAACTGGCACGGCACCGCTGCTTCGGCGGCTGGAACGTGACCTATGAGCACGCGTCGGACGCCTGCGCCTCCGACATGCGGTTCGCCGTCTACCTGCCTCCGCAGGCGGAAAGCGAGAAGGTCCCCGCACTCTACTGGCTGTCCGGCCTCACCTGCACGGAAGAGAATTTCATGGCCAAGGCGGGCGCGCAGCGCTACGCGGCGCAATGGGGGGTAGCGCTCATCGTGCCCGACACCAGCCCGCGCAACACAGGTATCGAGGGTGAGAACGACGACTGGGATTTCGGCAGCGGCGCAGGCTTTTATGTCGATGCCACGGAAGCGCCGTGGTCGGCGCACTATCGCATGTACACCTACGTGACGCGCGAGCTGCCCTCGCTCGTGAACCGGGATCTGCCGATCGACCCGGCGCGCAAATCGATCAGCGGGCACTCCATGGGCGGGCACGGCGCGCTCGTCATTGCCCTGCGCAACCCCGAAGACTATCGCTCGGTGTCGGCCTTCTCACCCATCGCGGCTCCCAGCCAGTGCCCGTGGGGCGAAAAGGCGTTCAGCTATTACTTGGGCGGCGACCGCTCGCAGTGGCAGCAGTGGGATACCAGCCGGCTGGTGGAGAAGGCCGCAGTGCGCCTGCCGCTGCTCGTCGACCAGGGCGAGCAGGACGAGTTCCTGGAGACCCAGCTCAAGCCGCAGAAGCTCATCGAGGCCTGCGCGGCCCACGATTATCCGCTCGAGCTGCGCATGCGGTCGGGTTACGACCACAGCTATTATTTTGTCGCGAGCTTCATTGGCGAGCATCTGCGCTACCATGCCGATGCGCTGCAGGGCTGAACGCGCTGCCGGATGTGCCGCCGCTGGCGGCTCATGCGCGGCGTAGCGCTGGCTTCGAGCTCGCGGCTCGCGGCGGAGGCAGGGCTCGAGCTCGCGGCTGCCGGCGGCAACGCCGTGGATGCGGCGCTCGGTGCTGCCCTGGTGTCCATGGTCACCGAGCCGGGCGTGTGCTCGCCGGCCGCGGGCGGTTACGTCACCGTCTGGGCCGCAGACGGCGAGCCCGTCACCATCGACGGCAACGTGGAGATGCCGGGCCGCGGACTCCCGCAGGAGCGTCTCGGACAGGGCGGCTGGCCGGTCGAGCTCGCATACGGCGGCGGCCTGAACACCGTGGTCGGACACGGCTCTGTGGCGACTCCGGGTGCGCTGGCCGCCTGCGAGCTGGCCGCGCAGACTTTCGGCCGGCTCGCGTGGCGAAGTCTTTTCGCGCCGGCAATCCGCTGGACGCGCGACGGCTTCCCGCTGTCCAGGCCATCGCACGATTACCTCGTGCATTCGGGCACGAGCGTTTACGGATGGGACCCGCGCAGCCGTGCCGCGCTGCATGGACCGGGCGGCCGCCTGCTCGAGCCGGGTGACACGGTGCGCATCGCCGGGCTGTCCGGCAGTCTCGAGGCCATCGCGGAGGGCGGCGCTGCGGAGTTCTATCGAGGCGCGCTCGCCCGGCGCATCGCGGATCACGTCACCGAACACGGCGGCGTCCTGACGCGCGAGGATTTGGCGCTGTATCGTGCGTTGCCGAGACCCTCACTGGTCCTAGAGCTGGACGATTGGCGCATTGCCACCAATCCTCCCCCGGCGATCGGCGGTACCACGCTCGGTGCCATGCTGCTGCTCATGCGGCGCGACCCGATTGCGAGCTGGGATGCGCGCGGCGTGGCGCAAGTCGCCGCCGTACAGCACCGCGTGCTCGCCTACCGACGCGAGCATCTGGACTTGAGCGACGACCTGGAGCTGGATGCGCGCCGGCTGCTTGAAGGCTGCCGCAGCGACCCCGCGTGGCTGTCGGCACCCTCCACGGTCCACACCTCCGCGGTCGACGACGACAGTCTGGCCTGTGCGGTCACGCTGTCTTCCGGCTACGGTTCCGGCGTCATGCCGCCGGGCACCGGCATCTGGCTGAACAACTGCCTCGGCGAAATCGAGCTCAATCGCCGCGGGCTCGGCGGCGGCCCGCCGGGCTGGCGACTGCCCTCGAATATGGCGCCCACCGTGGCACGGCGCACGGACGGCGCCGTGCTGGCAATCGGCTCCCCGGGCGCGGACCGCATCACGACGGCCATCTTTCAGGCTTTGATCAATTTCGTGCATCTCGGCATGGCCCTCGACGAGGCCATCCGGCATCCACGGCTGCACGTGGAGGTGCTCGACGATGGTGCGCGGGTCGCCTGTGAGCCGGGCCTGCCGCTCGAGGCGCTGCATCTGCCGACGCGCCATTTCGACAGCCTGTCGATGTTTTTCGGTGGCGTGGGTGCGGCCCTCCGGCATCCGCGCGACGGCTTCGTCATCGGCGCCGATCCACGCCGCAGCGGCGGCTCGGGTATTTTCAGCGCCCGACCCGACGGCGAGCCCGCTGCCGCCCCCCATGCGCACTGATCCCTGCGCCGCGCCGAAGAGCGGCGAGCTGCTGCCGGACGACCTGCCGCACGATCCGTTGCCCTTTGTCCAGGCCTGGCTCGGCGAGGCCGCCGATCGGGCCATGCAGCCGAACCCGAATGCCATGACCCTGGCGACGGCCGATGCGTGTGGTCGCCCCTCGGCGCGCATCGTGCTCTGCAAGGCGCTCGTCGCCCCGCCCGGTTATCTGGTGTTCTACTCCGGTTACGGTTCGCGCAAGGGGCGCGAGCTCGACGTCAATCCGCGCGCCTGCGCTGTGCTGCATTGGGATTCGCTCGGCCGCCAGGTGCGCGTCGAAGGGCCGGTCCTGCGTTCGCCGGCCGCCGAGAGCGACGCCTATTTCGCCACGCGGTCGCGGGACAGCCAGCTCAGCGCGACGGCCAGCGCGCAGAGCGAACCCATCGATTCCCGCGCGAGCCTGCTCGAGCGCGCGCGCCTCACAGATCTCGAGCTCGGCCGTGGGGACAGCAGCGGCCATCCGCGGGCACTGGCGCGTCCCGCATACTGGGGCGGATATCGGCTGTGGGCCGAGCAGGTCGAGCTCTGGGTGGCGGGACCGTCGAGGCTGCACGACCGGGCCGTGTGGAATCGCCGGCTTGCACCGGCAGGCGATGAATTCGCGCCGGGACCCTGGTCAGCCACGCGGCTTCAGCCCTGAGCCCACATGACCGCGCCCGGATCGCTGCCATGCTGAGCACCGAGCCGCTGATCTGCCCCTGGTGTTTCGCTCCGATCACGATCCTTGCCGACTCGAGCGGCGGCGACCAGGTCTACGTCGAGGACTGCGAGGTCTGCTGCCGTCCGCTGACGATCAGCCTGCGGGTCGGCCCGCGCGGTGAAGTCCTCGGCATCGAAGCGCGCCGCGAGGATTGATCCTCGAGGCGGGTCGGATTCCTTTACACCTTTCCCGGCCCTGTCGCCGATTTGCGACGGCTGGCGGGCTCCGGCGAGCCGCTGCGGTGCCTCCGCGAGATCGGTGAAACAATAACCGGATCAGTGACTTGAACCCCTCTGTCGGCACCGGACGGATGCGGGGGGACCCGGTGTCGGGAAACTTTACAGATCAAGCCTGCTACGCCGCGGCACATCCGCTGTTATGACCCTTAAGTGATTGATCACGCAGATTTTTCTCCCTCATGGCACAGAGATTGCTCACTCCCGGGGCAAACAACAACAATGGAGCCTGGTCAGACGCCAAGTAAAGTTGGATAACCTCGTCGCTTAAAGTCCAGGTCAGTAGCCAACTCGACAACAACAAAAACAAGATGCCCCGCCCTAACCGGCGGGGCTTTCTTTTTTCTGCGCACCGGGTTTGCGCGGCCGGCGCATGCTGTCGAGGAATTCGAGTACCAGCCGGTTGAACGTGCCGCTCTGATCGAAGGGCGTGCATTGCCAGGGGTCCGCCACCAGCCGGAGACTTGCGTTCGACATGCCGCGCGGCACGGCGGCGTGCTCGGCTCCGGGCGGCGCCGGTCGTTCGGGCGCAATAATGAGCGTCGGCGCGGCAATCGCGTGCGCCCATCGGTCCATCGACCAGTCGACCAATGCATCGAGCGCGGCGAGGTAAGCGCGTTTGTCGTTGGCCGCATATTGCTCGGCAAGCGTTGCGCGCAGCTCGGCCTGGTCGGCGCGAGGCAGCAGCCGGCGCGCAATCAGCCTGCCGGCGGCCCGCACGCCGAGGCAGCGCGTCGCCCCCAGGCGTAGATACAGATCCAGAACGACCCGCCAGTCATTCGGCACGCAGCACGGCTGGCAATTCAACACGATGAGGCTTCTGACTCGCGCAGAGTAGTCGTTGGCGAACTGCAGCGCGACTGCCCCGCCCAGCGAATAACCGAGCAGATGCGCAGAGGGGACATCGAGCCGATCGAGCAGCGTATCGAGATCGTCGGCATAGCGCTGGATCGTGTACGGGCCGGGCGGCTTCGCTGTGCGCCCGCAACCGCGCAGATCGGGTGTGATGAGGCGATACCGGTCGCCGAACACGCGCATCTGGCGTGCCCAGTCGCGACCGCTGGAACCGAGGCCGTGCAGCAGGACGAGCGGCTCGCCATGGCCGTGGATCTCGTAATAGGCTTCGATGTCGTGCAATAGCGCGGTCGGCACTGGCAATGCCTTGTTATGGTTCTGGCGGGGCCGCGCTGATCGGTGGACTGCCCGGCCCCGCTGGCTGTGCTCGGCATCAATGGTCGCAAGCTTCGACCCGGTGATCAATCTCCGCCGGCATCCGGGCGCGATCGCCGGACAGGGCCTCGCCCGTGGAACAGGGGCTGCGCGGCGCGGCAGCTATACTCGCCCGGAGCGCCAGCCGTGCATGACACTCCGGAGGGGAATTTGATCGCGGACGCCGTTCCGGCCGCCTCCGTCGCCGCCCTCGCCTGCCGCGGACTGACGGTTGCCGTCCCCGGCCGCGTGCTGGTCGCCGGTCTCGAGCTTGCCGTGGGGCAGGGCCGGCTGGTCGGCGTCCTCGGCGAAAATGGCTCCGGCAAGACCCTGACCTTGCATACCCTCGCCGGACTGCGCGCCCCGTCGAGCGGCCGCGTGCGTTTGTTCGGCGGCTTGCTCGATGCCGCGCCCCGGCGGCACCGGGCCCGCCGGCTGGGATTGCTCGCTCAGCACGATGCCGATCCGTTTCCCTCGACAGTGCTCGAATCCGCGCTGATCGGACGGCATCCGCACGTCGATTTCTGGCGCTGGGAGTCGGCGGAGGATGTACGCCTGGCCCGTGCTGCCCTGGAGCGGGTCGATCTCGCGGGTCTCGAGCAACGTGCCGTGGCGACGCTCTCGGGCGGTGAGCGCCGGCGGCTCGCGCTGGCCACGGTGCTGACGCAGGACCCTGACATATACCTGCTCGACGAGCCCCTGAATCATCTGGATCCCCACCATCAACTCGATGTCTTGCGCTTGTTCAGAGCCGAGACGCGGAATGGCAAGCTCGTATTCGCCAGTTTGCATGACGTGAACCTGGCGGCGCAGTTCACCGACGACGTGCTGCTGCTGTTCGGCAACGGCGAATGGCGATTCGGCGCGTCCGCAGCAGTGCTCTCGCAGGGGAACGTGTCACGCCTGTACCGCATGCCGGTCGAGCAGATCGAGGCCGGCGGGCGGCGGATTTTTCTGGCCGCTTCCGCGTAGGGCCGATTTCAATCGGCCGGGCAACGCAGCATGTCCAATACCTGGCCGTGAAGTCTCCGGTTGGACGCCAGCACGCTGCGCGTGCGCATGTCGAGCGGCCGGCCCGCCAGGTCGGAGAACCGGCCGCCTGCTTCCTCGACGATGAGACTCAGCGCGGCGATGTCGAGCACGTCGACATCGGATTCCACGACCACGTCGATACGTCCGCTAGCGAGCAGGTGGTAATGGTAGAAATCTCCGTATCCGCGAACGCGGTCGACGGCCGCGACCAGGCGCCCGTAGCCCGCCCAGCCACGACTGCCGGCAAGCGAGCGCAGATTGCCCGACGACAGGGTGCTGGCTGCGAGCGTCTCGATCTCGCTCACGGCACACGGCACGCCGTTCAGCCACGACCCCCTGCCGCGTTCGGCCCAGGCCACTTCGCCGAACAGCGGCGCGCTCGATACGCCGAGCTCGATGCGGCCGGCCCGCATGAGGGCGATCTGCGTCGAGACGAATGGATATCCGCGCACGAATCCCTTGGTGCCGTCGAGAGGATCGACGAGCCATAGCCATTCGGCGTCGGCCCGCAGTTCTCCGCCCTCCTCGCCCCGGAAGCCATGATCGGGCCATGCGCCGAGCAGGATTTCGCGTATCAGTTTCTCGGCAGCGAGATCGGCCTCGGTGACCGGCGTGTCATCCGACTTGCGGCGCATGAGCGGATCGCGGCCGTAGTAGTAACGGATCACCTCGCCGGCCGCACGCGCCGCCTCGAGCGCCGTTTCAAGAAAGCGGGCATCGCGCATGCGCGCACGTTAGCACGAAGCCTGCCGTTCGCTTGACAGCGCCGGGACGGCTGCCTACAGTCGATTCCGACACCAGGTGCGCCCGGGGCTTCGTCCCGGGTGAAACGGGAAGCCGGTGATGATTCCGCGACGAATCGAATCCGGCGCTGCCCCCGCAACGGTGATCGAGCTTCAGACCGCCTCATCGCGTCCGCCCGGACGCGAAGCCACTGCCGACCTCGAGGACGGCGGGAAGGCGATGCGGTCGGGGACTTTTCCCCGCTCGTCAGCCCGGAGACCGGCCTGGGGTCGTGGTACCGGCATCACGGTGGGTGGTGCGAGCCTCCGATTCAAAGGCTCCCGCCAGGACCGACGAGACCCCTCGCCCGTTCCCTCCACCCTGCGGCATCGCGGACCCGCGCGCTCCCGGCGCGTGGATCCGCTGTCGGCCGGTCGGCGCAACCGAGCCGCGTGCGGGCGTGCATGCGGCGGGAGAACAATCATGCACAAGTTACCGGCCGTTCTGATTCTGGGCAGCATTCTCGGCGAGTCACCGCAAGCGCAGGAGTCGATCGCGCATTTCGATGAGATCGTGGTCACTGCGACCCGCACACCGATTGCGCGCGATCGGGTGCTCGCACCGGTCACCGTCATCGGGCGCGACGAGATCGAGCGCAGCCTCGCGCTCGACGTCGCGGAGCTGCTCCGCTTCCATGCTGGCCTCGACGTCGCGCGCAACGGCGGCCCCGGGCAGGTCACCTCGGTCTTCATCCGGGGCGCGGAGAGCAATCACACCCTGGTGCTCGTCGACGGGGTGAAAATCAATCCGGGCACCCTCGGCGGAGCGGCGCTGCAGAACATCTCGGTCGATGTCGTCGAGCGCATCGAGATCGTCAAGGGACCGCGGTCGTCACTGTACGGCTCAGAGGCGATCGGCGGGGTGGTCAACATCATCACGCGCGAGGCCGGCCGGCGGCTGACCGGCAGCGCCGGCGGCGGGCGCTACGGCACCCGAGAAGCCGCTTTCTCGGCGAGCCGCGCGGGCGAGACAGCGGCGTTCGGTGTCACCGCCGCGTGGCTCGACACCGACGGTTTTCCGACATTGCGCACGTCCGGTATCGACCGCGGTTACGACAATCTGTCCTTCGATCTGGACGCGAGCGCCGAGCTCGGCGCCGCAACGGCACGGCTGCGCCACTGGCAGGCCGAAGGCAACAGCGAGTATGCCGATTTCTTCGGCGCGCCCGTCGATCAGGATTTCGTCAACCGCGCAACGGCGCTCGAACTCGCCGGCCGACCCGGGTCCACGTGGATCTCGCGGCTGAACCTGAGCCGCGTCGTCGACGACATCGAGCAGAACCAGAGCATGGACTTCGTCACGACTCGCCGCGACGTCCTCGAGTGGCAGAACGATTTCACGCTCGCCGGCGGCCAGCTCGTGGTCGCCGGCGTGTATCTGTCGGACGAGGACACCGTCGGGTTGTCCTTCGGCGCCCCGCTCGAGGAATCGGCGGGCCAGGGCGGGGTCGACACGGGGGTCGAAGCCGTCTTCATCGAGGACAGCATCGAAGTGGGCCGGCACAGCCTGCTGGCGGCGGCTCGCTATACCGATCACGAGACGTTCGGCGACGAAACCACCTGGAATCTCGAGTATGGCCTCGGACTCGGCCCTGCGATGCGGCTCACGCTGGGCGCCGGCACGGCATTTCGTGCGCCGGACAGCATTGATCGGTTCGGCTTCGGCGGCAATCCGGACCTCGATCCTGAGCGATCGCGGAATTTCGAGATCGGCCTCCGGCATGACCTCGACCCCCGCCAGCGCCTGTCATTGAGCCTGTTCCACAACGAGATCGATGACCTGATCGAGTTCGTCACCTTGAGCACGGATCCGTTCAGCGGCGAGACCCAGAACATCGAGCAGGCGCGCATCCGGGGCATCGAGGGCAGCTACGAGCTGCGCGGCGACCTCTGGCGGCTGCGCGCGGCGGCGGTGGTGCAGGATCCGGACAACCTGACCCAGGGCAGGCGGCTGCCCCGGCGCGCGGCACGGAGCCTGACGGTCAATCTCGTGCGTCGCATTGGCGCACACGACATCGGCCTGGACCTGCTGGCCACCGGCGCGCGCCAGGACGTTGCCTTTCCGATGCCCGTGGATCTCGGCGGCTACGTGCTCGCGAACCTGACCGCCGGAATCGTGCTCGGCGAACGGTGGCGCCTGCGCGGCCGGCTCGAGAATGCGCTCGATGCGGACTACGCAACCGCCAGCGGCTTCAGGAGCGCGGGCCGCGGTCTCTACCTGCTCGTCGAGTTGCGACTGTAACGGATGAAGATCGTCTCGCTGCTGCCGAGCGCCACGGAGATCATCTGTGCGCTGGGGCTGGAGACCAGGCTCGCGGGCGTGACCCACGAGTGCGATTATCCCGCACGGGTGCGGCGGCTGCCGAAGGTCACCCGCAGCCTGATCCCGATCTCCGCGCCGAGCCTCGAGATCGACGCTCTCGTGCGCAAGCGCCTCGACACTCGACGAGCCCTGTACACGCTCGACCTGCCGGTACTGCGGAGGCTGCGCCCCGACCTGATCGTCACCCAGGCGCTGTGCGGCGTCTGCGCCGTGGCCGAGGACGAGGTGCGTGCGGCGGCCTGCAGCCTGCCCGGCAACCCGCGGGTGATCAACCTGGAGCCGCGCGTGCTCGAAGACGTGTACGGCTGCCTGCGCGAGGTCGCCGAGGCGGCCGGCGCGGGCCGGCAGGCCGCGCGCGTCATCGATTCGCTCGCGGCCCGCGTGGACGTGGTCGATCGCCGCGCGGCGGCGCTCCGGCACAAGCCGCGCGTGGCCCTGCTCGAATGGCTCGATCCGCCGTTCTCCTGCGGCCACTGGAGCCCCGGCCTGGTGCGCATCGCGGGCGGCGTTGAAGGTCTCGGCGGCGAGCGGCAGCCATCGCGCCGGCTGCGTTGGGACGAGGTCATCGCCTGGCAGCCGGAGGTCATGCTCATCGCCTGCTGCGGCTTCGACGTGCAACGCACGCTGCGCGACCTGGCGCCGTTGCCGGCCGTGCCGGGCTGGGCCGATCTGCCAGCGGTGCGTGCCGGCCGGGTTTTCGTCACCGACGGGTCCCAGTATTTCAGCCGTCCCGGCCCGCGCCTCGTCGACAGCCTCGAGATCCTGGCGCACGCGCTCAATCCCGGCGTTCAGTCGCTGCCGGACGGGATACCGCCGCCGCTGTGCGTGGACGTCAGCCGCAGCCACGGTCCGACGGTTTTCACATGACGTCGCGTCGCGTACTGCTGTCCTGGAGCTCGGGCAAGGACAGCGCCTGGACGCTGGCGGTCCTGCGCGGCCAGGCGGATGTGCAGGTGGCCGGTCTTCTGACCACGTTCGACGAGACTACGGACCGGGTCGCCATGCACGCCGTGCGGCGCGTGCTGGTCGAGGCGCAGGCCGCGGCTGCGGGTCTGCCGCTCTGGCCTGTCGCCCTGCCCTGGCCGTGTCCCAACGACGTCTACGAGGAGCGCCTGTCCGCCGTCCTCGGCCGCGCGCGGGCGGACGGCGTCACGCACGTCGCCTTCGGCGATCTGTTTCTCGAGGACATCCGTTCGTACCGCGTGCGCCAGCTCGCCGGCACGGGCGTCGATCCTCTGTTTCCGATCTGGGCATCGCCGGCCGAAACCCCGCGGGTCGCGCGGCGTATGCAGGCGAGCGGGCTGGGCGCGATCGTGACGTGCGTCGATCCCGGGCAGCTTCCGGCGTCGTTTTTAGGGCGCCGCTACGATGCGGCTTTCCTCGACGATCTGCCGGCCGGTGTGGATCCCTGCGGCGAGCGCGGCGAGTTCCATACCTTCTGCTTCGAAGGCCCGATGTTCGCCGGTGCCGTTGAAGTGCATGCGGGCGACAGCGTATCGTCGGGCGGGTTCTGCTTCATCGATCTCGAGCCCGGCGCACCGGGCGCGTGACCCATGGGACATCGACTCAGCAAGATCTACACGCGAACCGGCGACGACGGCACCACCGGACTCGGCAACGGCGCCCGCGTGGCGAAGGACGACGTCCGGGTCGAAGCCTTCGGCAGCGTCGACGAGACCAACAGCGCGCTCGGCATGGTGCTGGCCGCGCCCGACCTGCCCGCAGCGATCGCCGACTGCCTGACCGAAGTGCAGCACGATCTGTTCGATCTCGGCGGGGAGCTGTGCCTGCCCGGATGGCGCGCGATCGACGACGGCTTCGTGACCCGTCTCGAGAGCGCGCTCGACACTTTCAATGCCGACCTGCCGCCGCTCAAGGAATTCATCCTGCCCGGCGGCGGGCCGGCCGCGTCCGCCTGTCATCTGGCCCGCACGATCTGCCGGCGCGCGGAGCGCCGGCTGTGCACCCTCGGCCGCGGCACCGACTTCAATCCCGCGGCAGCCCGCTATCTGAACCGGTTGTCCGACCTGCTGTTCGTCATCGCCCGCGTGCTCGCGCGCCACGAGCGGGGCCGGGAAGTGCTCTGGAAACGCGGCCGTCAGTGAGCAGGCGCGCCGCGGTCGACAGGCCGATCGGCGGCGAGCCATGCGCGGGCTTGCGGCGCCTTGCCTCGTCGAGCGCGCGGCAGATCTCCTCGGCGCCCTCGAGGCTGCGCGCCGTGGCGCGTGCCACGAGGTCTGCATCGACCGCGAACAGGTTGCCCCGCCGCACGGCTGCGAGGTCCGGCCAGCGGCGCCAGAACGCAAGTTCTTCCGCCCCGCCTTCCCGCGGCGCGATGATCACCTCCGGGTCGCGCGCGAGCACCGCCTCGATGCCCACGACGGGCGCCAGCTCGCTGACGGCGCCGAACACGTTGCGTCCACCGCAGGCGCGCAGCAGCTCGCTGATGAGGTGCTGATCGTTGACCGTAAACAGCGGCTCGAGGGATATCTGATAGAAAACGGTCACCTCGCGCGCATTCGCATTCCGCTCGACGAGCGCCGCGAGCGCGCGCTCGAAATCCGCCGCCGCAGGTTCCGCTGCCGCTTCCGTGCCGGCGAGCGCGCCGATCTGTCGCAGCGCCGCGGCAATGTCCTCGAGCCGCGAAGTGCCGATGACCACGGTGCGAAACCCGAGCGCATGGAGCCGCTCGATCGCCTGCACGGGTGTGCCGGTGCGCCACGCGAGCACGAGATCGGGCTCCAGCGCGGCGATGCGCTCGAAGTCGAAGCGGAACGCGTCCCCGACACGCGGCAGCGCACGCGCCGCCGCGGGATAGTTGCTGTGCTCGACTGCCCCGACCAGTTTCGCGCCCGCGCCGGCGCTGTAAGCGAGCTCGGTCAGGTTGGGCGCGAGGCTGACGATGCGCTGCGCGGGTGGCTGCCCGGCCGTGTCCGGATCGCCCGTGCCGCCGCAGGCGCAGAGGATCACGAACCAGGCAGGCAGGCAGCGCGACAGGCGGAGCCCGGCAGGGACCTTCAGACCACCCACCCCACCAGCGTCAGCGCGGCAATGGCGGTGAGCCAGATCCACAGGGTGCGAAGCACGAGCGCCAGGGCGGCGCGGGCGCTGTCAATCTCGAGCCCGGCTTCGGTGGCGACCGTCGTGCCGGCGCGGCCCAGCGCGCCGCGGCCGACGCAGGCCAGCATCTCGTTGTTGACTTCGAAAAGACGGTCGGCACAGTCCTCGTAGTAACCGCGCCAGTCGGCAACCGCTTCCTCGAAGCTGCCGGACAGCGCGTAGCCTGCGGCGAGCAGGCGGGCCGGCAGCCAGGCAACAGCGCCGTGCACACTCTGCACGGCGTGCACGAGCCGGGCCGCCTCGGGGGCGAGCGGGCCGTGCGCGTTTGTCTCGCGCAGCATGCGCCGCCGGAGCAGGTCGGTGATCCGAAACGCCCACGCACCCGCCGGCCCCAGCAGCATGAACCACAGGATGACGCCGAACAGCCGATTGTTGGCCTGCACGAAGATGGCGTCCTCGACCGCACGCATGCGCTCGATGCGGCCTGACGGTGGCGGCCCTTCCAGCAGCTCGCCGAGCACGCGTTCGGCCTTGTCCAGCTCGCCGCGCTCCAGCATCAGGCAGTACTCGTCGACTTCGTCCTCGAGATCGCGCGGCCCGAGCGAGAAGAAAAGCACGATGACCGCGAAGGCAAGATACGGCAGGCCGAGCAAAACGTCGTCGAAGGCCAGCACGACGATCAGCACCGGCAATACCGGCAGCGCGATCAACAGCAGCACGACGAGGATCGCCGGCATCGCGCCGCCGATCTTGCGCAGCCCGGATTCGAACCAGGCATCGAACCAGTGCGGCTCGCGCAGATGCAGCAGGTTCGTCACCGCCCGCTCGAGCAGCAATGCCAGCGCGAGGGCGATCAGCTTCATGCGTCCCCCAGCAGTCGGTGCAGCCTGGCCCAGTCGAAGGCAGGCCCCGGGTCTGTCTTGCGCCCGGGCGAAATGTCGCTGTGCCCGGCTATGCGCTGCCTCGACAGCGAAGGATAGGCGCTCAACAGGGCACCGACAACTTCGCGCAAGGCCGCGTACTGTGCATCCGTGTACGGCACATCGTCGGCGCCTTCGAGCTCGATGCCGACAGCGAAATCGTTGCAGCGCTCGCGGCCGCCGTAGCTCGACGCACCGGCATGCCAGGCGCGGCGGTGAAACGGCACGTACTGGACGATCTCGCCGTCGCGCCGGATGAGCAGGTGGCTCGATACCTCGCGATCGGCGATTTCGCGAAAGTAGGGGTGCGCCGCAGGGTCGAGCCGGTTGAGAAACAAGCTGTCGATCCAGGGGCCGCCGAATTCGCCCGGCGGCAGGCTGATGTTATGCAGCACGATCAGCTCGGGCAAGCAGGGACGATCGTCCGCATTCGGCGAGCAGACGCGCCTGACGCCCCCGAGCCAGCCGCTCGCCACGTCCACGACCGGTCGATTCACGGACAGCGGGCAGCTTGTCGGCACGTCGCAGGAAGCGGATAGAATGCCATATGGCGGCCGGTGCGCTGAAATCCGAAAACGCCGCGATCGTAGCACGCGACCTCGCTGTGGTGTGGCATCCCTGCACGCAAATGAAGGATCACGAGCGGATGCCGCCGTTGCCGATACGACGCGGACAGGGCGTCTGGCTCGAAGACTTCACAGGCAAGCGCTATCTCGATGCGATCAGCTCGTGGTGGGTGAATCTCTTCGGCCACGCGCACCCGCGCATCAATGCCGCCCTCGCCGCGCAGCTCGAGCAACTCGAGCACGTGCTGCTTGCGGGCTTCACCCATGAGCCCGTCGTGCGCCTGTCCGAGCGCCTCTGCGCGCTGGCTCCGCCGGGGCTCACACGCTGCTTCTATGCCGACAACGGTTCGTCTGCGATCGAGGTCGCGCTCAAGATGAGCTTCCATTACTGGCTGAACCGCGGCCGGCCGGGCAAGCGACGATTCGTCACCCTGAGCAACAGCTATCACGGGGAGACGCTGGGCGCACTCGCCGTGGGCAACGTCGAGCTCTACCGGAAAACATACGCGCCTCTGCTCATGCCGACCTTCACGGTGCCGTCCCCCGATTGTTACGAGCGCGAGGCCGGCGAGAGCTGGGAGGCGCATTCGCGGCGCAAGTTCGCGCTCATGGAGCGCGAACTCGAGCGGCACGCCGCCGAGACCTGTGCCGTGATCGTCGAGCCGCTCGTGCAGTGCGCCGGCCGCATGCGCATGTATCACCCCGTATACCTCGAGCTGCTCCGCGCCGCCTGCGACCGCCATGAGGTGCACCTGATTGCCGACGAGATCGCCGTCGGCTTCGGCCGCACGGGCAGCCTGTTCGCCTGCGAGCAGGCGGGAATCAGTCCCGATTTCCTGTGCCTGTCGAAGGGTCTCACCGGCGGTTATCTGCCGCTCAGCGTCGTCTTGACGCGTGAGAACGTGTTTGCGGCGTTCTACGACGATTATTCGTCGCTCAATGCCTTTCTGCATTCGCACAGCTACACGGGAAACCCGCTCGGCTGCACCGCCGCGCTGGCGACCTTGGACCTGTTTGCCGCGGGCGACGTCATTGCCCGCAATCGCGAGCTCGCGCGACTGCTGGGCGCGGCGGCGGCGCCGCTTGCGGATCATCCGCATGTCGGCGAGGTCCGCCAGCAGGGCATGATCGTCGCCGTCGAAATGGTGCAGGACAGGACCGCGCGCATACCATTTCCGTGGCAGGAGCGCCGGGGACTGGCCGTCTACCGGCACGCGCTCGAGCGCGGAGTGCTGCTCCGTCCGCTGGACAACGTCGTTTACTTCATGCCGCCCTATGTCATCGAGCCGCCGGAGATCGAGCTCATGGCGCGTGTCGCTGCCGAGGGCATCGATCTCGCGACATGCGCTTGACGCGCATCTGGGTGGACGAGCCGCTCGCGGGCCGTTCCACGGTCACGCTGCGTGGCGCGGCCGCGCGTCACGCCGGCGTCGTGCTCCGGCTCAAGGCCGGTGACGCGCTCCGCGTCTTCGACGGAAGGGGGGGCGAATATGCGGCCACCGTGCGCGACGTCGCCCGGGCGGCGGTCTGTGTCACGCTCGGCGAGTTCATCGCCGAAGGCCCTGCGCCGCCGCTCGCGATCGCCCTCTGGCAGGGCGTCGCCAGAGGCGACCGCATGGACTTCACGGTGCAGAAAGCGACCGAGCTCGGCGTCGACGCCATTCTGCCGGTTATCACGCGGCGCAGCGTGGCGCG